>NZ_CP138918.1:2431294-3039118 GCF_047123305.1 Thalassobius sp. MITS945101 | reverse complement strand
CACCTTCACCGAGGTTGGCACCCCCACCGCAGTGGTTGTTGCCGTGCCCGGCGCTACGGGGCTGGAAATGGTGCGTTTGGAAAACACCAGCGCCAGCGCCCTGACTGCCAGCAACGTCTTCATCTCCGCCGCCAGCTGAGTCGGTTCCGCCCCGCAAACAATCCTGACCTAAGCGTGAACTTTTTCCACTCCGGAAACAGGAGGTTGTTATTGCAAGCAAATTATCGGTTTCGATAGGACAGCTGCACCCGACGCGACATTGACAACCAAAAGTTTAATCAGGCATACTTAAGTATATTTTTATACTGGGGTAGAGATTATGATTGCCTGGGCATTGATCCCCTTTCTTGGGGCACTTTTGGTAAGCAACAGCACGTTTGGCGATGGTCTGGAAGAGGATGACCAGGCGCTGAACGGTACCAATGGGGATGACCTGTTTGGCCACCCCAATGAAACCGGTTCGCTGCATGTGGATACGCTGGACGGCAACGACAGTGTGATTTCCGGCTTTGGCCATGATCTGGTGTTGGGCGGCGAAGGCAACAATCTGATCGAAACCTTTGGCGGCAATGACAGTATTGAGGCCGGTGACGGCAACAACCGGATCAACACCGGCAATGGCGCCGATACCATCCAGCTGGGCAATGGCAACAATGCCGTTGTTGCAGGCGGCGGCGATGATGTGGTGATCACGGGTGACGGCCATGACTCAATCAGCGGCGGCGGTGGGGATGACGCCATAAATGGCGGCGATGGCAACAACGAAATCAACGGCAAACTGGGCAACGACCGCATCGCCACCGGCGACGGCGACGACACGCTGAGCGGCCATGAAGGCAATGACCGCATCTACGCTGGCGACGGCAACAACTACGTCCAGGCTGGCAACGGCAATGATGAGATCGAGGCCGGTAGCGGCGACGACACCATCAAATCCGGCTCTGGCGATGACATCGTGCGCGCAGGCGACGGCAACAACACCTATTTCGTCCTCAGCGGCAATGACAGCTACACCGGTGGCAGCGGCCAGGACATCACCCGCACCGGTGCGGGCAGCTCGGTACTGGCGCTTGGCGGCGGGGCGGACAGCTGGCGCGACGTCGACAATGCCGAAGATGCAGCCCATGCCGACACGGTGGCCGGCGGCCTTGGCGAGGACACGCTGAATTCAACCTATGGCACCGACCTGCTGACAGGGGGCTATGGGGATGACGTCTTCTTCTCGCTGGATGCGGCGGACGACAGTTTCAGCGCGGATACCGTGATGGGCGGCGTGGGCCAGGATGTGTTCTTTGCTGATGCTGGCGACGTGCTGTCGGGCGAGGAAGGCGCGGATGCGTTCACCATCGCCTACCACGCGCTGGAAGAGGGTGAACTGGCCGAAGACGTGCCGGCCGTCACCATCACCGATTTTGACCCTGCAGAAGAGGTCATTTCAGTCCAGCTGCCGGAAGGTGTGGATGTGACCTTTGCCGACATTATGATTTCGGCCGATCCTGAAACTGGCGACCTAGTGTTCACCGCAGAAGGCCAGACCTTCCTGCAGTTGCAGGGCGTCGCCTTGGATCAGGTGACTGCGGACAACCTGGTGGTGCTGGCCGCGGCCTGATCCCACTGACCTAAATCGCTCTGCCATCCCGCCCGTCATCCCATTGCGGGCGGGGTGGTAACAAAGAAGACTTGGAAATTTTGCCAAACCCCTCGGGCGCAACCGCCCGACATTCCCCAAAGACAAAGAAATAAGTTACTGAAAGTTATTTATTTTTCGCGGCACCCCCGCCCCTCGTGTATTGGAGGACGTAATGATTGCAATTGCGCTACTGTCTCTGTTTGGCGGTCTTCTCTTGGTGGAGGTGCTGGGCGACGGCGGAACTGATGGCGGCGGGTCTGGTGGCAGTGGCAGTGCGGCGGACGACCTGATCCAACGGGCGCAATCCACCGACGATCTCATGTTGGATCTGGGTGCGGGAAATGACACGGTGACCACCGGCTATGGCGATGACACCCTTCTTGGTGGCGCGGGCAATGACCGGATCGATGGCGGCAGCGGTGACAACTCGATCTCTGGCGGGGCGGGCAATGACCACCTTTCGGTCGACGGCAACAGCGCGGATTCAAATGTGGTCGATGGCGGCACGGGCAATGACACCATCGGCAGCCGCGACGGGTCGGATATCCTCCTTGGCGGCGACGGAAATGACGCCATCAAAGGTCGTTGGGGCGATGACATCATCGACGGTGGGCCGGGGGACGACTCCCTGAACGGCGGCGAAGGCACGGACCGGATCTCCAGCGGAGCGGGGGATGACAGCGTGATTGCCGGGGCGGGCAACGATCAGGTCTGGACCGCGCAGGGCAATCAACATGTATCGCTTGAGGGCGGCGATGACTATTGGATCGACGGTGGCGGCGTTTCCTCAGGCACCTCGCTAGAGCTTAGCGCCACAGATCGCGACACTGTGCTGGCCGGGGACGGCAATGATACCTTGATGGGCCTTACCGGCTTTGACCTGCTGGATGGCGGTGATGGCGATGACCTGATCCACGCGATCGACTGGATCTATGATCCAAGCTACCACGGTCTCGACACTCTCTATGGTGGGGCGGGAAATGACACCATCGAAGCCAATGACGGGGACAATATTTACGGGGGCACGGGCGCGGATGCGTTCCACATCCATCTTGATGGGTTCAGCTATGATTTCTACACCTCCCAAATCACCATCCACGATTTCGAGCCCAGCGAAGATGTGTTGTTTGTACGCTATGACGGCAGCATGGCCGAAGACACGCTGGTCCTTGAAGTGACCGAAAGCGCCGAGGGCACCTCGGTGTCGCTGGGTGATTCCAACAGCGTGTTTCTGCCGGGTGTGACAGCGGACCAGATCACCGCAGAGAATGTTGTTTGGGGCTGGCCAGCCACCTCAACGGTCTGACCTGCAACGGAAAAGGGCCACCCGAACGGATGGCCCTTCTGATGTGCAGGATTAGGCGTTTCAGGCGGCGGCGTCCTGTTCGTTGGCCTGACGGTGCCACAGGTGAGCGTAGCGGCCCTGACGTTCCAGCAGTTCGGCGTGGGTGCCGGTCTCGACAATTTCGCCCTTCTCCAGCACCACGATCTGATCGGCCTCCGCGATGGTCGACAGGCGGTGGGCAATGGTGATCACGGTGCGGCCATGACCGGCATGGGCCAACGCCTCCTGGATCTCTTGCTCGGTCTCGGTGTCCAGCGCCGAGGTGGCCTCGTCCAACAAGAGGATCGGCGGGTTCTTCAACAGGGTCCGGGCAATGCCCACCCGTTGCTTTTCACCCCCAGACAGTTTCAACCCGCGTTCCCCGACGGCGGTATCATAGCCTTCGGGCAGCGCCATGATGAAGTCGTGGATCTGCGCCGATTTGGCGGCGTTGATGATCTCTTCTTCACTGGCACCGTCGCGGCCATAGGCAATGTTGTAGCGGATGGAGTCGTTGAACAGCACCGTGTCCTGCGGCACCACCCCGATCTGAGCGTGCAAGCTTTCCTGCGTGATGTCGCGCACGTCCTGCCCATCGATGCTCAGGCTGCCCACATTCACATCATAGAAGCGGAACAGCAGTCGCCCGATGGTGGATTTGCCCGAGCCGGAGGAGCCAACAATCGCCACCGTCTTGCCGGGGTCGATATCCAGACTGACACCGCGCAGGATGGGGCGTTCCTCATCATAGCCGAACTGCACGTCTTTCAGCGCCACATGGCCGCCTTTGACCTGCAAATCAGGGGCGTCCGCTTTGTCGGCTACCTCAGCGGGCTGTTCCAACAGGTCGAACATCTCGCCCATATCCACCAGCGCCTGACGGATTTCACGGTAGACCGTGCCAAGGAAATTCAGCGGCATGGTGATCTGGATCATATAGGCGTTGACCATGACAAAATCACCGACCGTAAGATCGCCACGCTCCACCCCGATGGCCGCCATGATCATCACGGCAACCAGCCCGCCGGTGATCAGGAACGACTGGCCGAAGTTCAGGAAGGCCAGCGAGTAAGACGTCTTCAGAGCCGCCTTTTCATAGCCCGCCATGGATTCATCGTAACGGGCTGCCTCGCGTTTTTCGGCGCCGAAGTATTTCACGGTTTCGAAATTCAGCAGGCTGTCGATTGCCTTCTGGTTCGCGTCGGTGTCCTGATCGTTCATGATTTTGCGCAGCTTCACCCGCCACTCCGTGACTTTGAAGGTGAACCAGACATAAAGCGCAATGGTCAGCACCACGACCGAGAGATACCAGACGTCAAACAGGAAAAAGAGAACGCCGGCGATCATCAACAGTTCCAGCACCAGCGGCCCGATGGAGAACAACAGGAAGCGCAGCAGGAATTCGACGCCTTTGACCCCGCGCTCAATGATCCGGCTCAGGCCACCGGTCTTTCGGGTGATGTGGTAGCGCATAGAAAGGCGGTGAATATGGGTAAAGGTCTCCAGCGCCAGCTGCCGCAGCGCCCGTTGGCCCACAGCCGCAAAGATGGCATCGCGCAATTGCTGGAACCCGTTCGACATCAGCCGCGCGCCGCCATAGGCCAGCGTCAGACCCACGGCGCCAATCGCCAGATCCGACACCCCGGCATCCGCCAGCGAGTCCACGGCGTTCTTGTAAAGGAGCGGGGTCCAGACCGCGACCACCTTGGCCAGCAACAGCGCCAGCATGGCGAAGACCACACGGTATTTCACCCAGGAAAGCTTGGGGTCCGCAGGCCAGAGGTATGGCGCCACCCGACGAATGGTGCGCCAGCCCGAGAGCTGTTCATTGTTGAGGTTTGAGGCGGTGTGCTGGAGACGACGCATAGCGGTCCTTTCTTGCTGGCCTTCTCAAATAGTTGTGATCAGGCGCGCTGACCAGTGCAAGCATAAGAAAAGCCGCGCACAGAGGGGTGCGCGGCTTTGAACATGTTGGGGTTCCGGCAGATTACTGCGGCACCGTGAAGATCTGGCCCGGGTAGATCAGATCCGGGTCGCGGATCAGATCGCGGTTGGCCTCAAAGACCCGCACATAGAGCAGACCTTCGCCGTAGGCATCCCGCGCAATCGCCCAGAGCGTGTTGCCCGGCTGTACGGTCACCACTTGAACAGGCGGCACGGTTGGCCGCGTGTCCGGGGTGCCGGCGCTGGGTTCTTCGGGCTGCTGCTGCGCGGCGGCGATGGTTTCTTCGGCTTCACGTTTGAACGGAGTTTCCACGCGCGACGTTACCTTGCCTACCCCGTCCAGCTGATCCACCCGCAGAGTGTAAATGCCGGGCGCAATGCCGTTCAGCGCAATGGTCCAGGTGCCGTCCGCACCAACCTTGCCCTCGCCCACAGCGCTGTTGCTGAGGTAGACCCGCAAGAAGGCCTCTGCCGCGCCGCGACCAGTCAGTTCGACCGCACCCGCCTCGCCGTAGCTGATGGCATCCAGCACCAGCGCGGCCTTTTCGGCGGCCTGCGCAGGCTGCACCACCTTCACACCATCCTCGCCCGCGATGATGACCACAGGGGCCGCCGGTTCAGCAACGTCGGTTTCCGGCTTTGGCGCGGGTTCCGGCTGAGCCTCCGGCGCGGGTTCGGGCGTGGCCTCGGGCGCTGGCTGCGCCTCCGGGGCAGGTTCTTCTGCCGCAGGTTCACTGGCCGGTTCCGGCTGTGCTTCGGGCGCGGGCTGTGCCTCTGCCGTGGTGACAGCTTCCGGGGCCGGTTCCGGTGTGGCCGCTGGGGTTTCAGCCGTGGTTTCGGCTGGAGTTTCAGCCTGAGATTCTGTCTGAGTTTCTGTCGCGGTTTCTGTGGACGTCTCAGTGGCCTCCACTGCTTCCCCCACAGCCTCTGCCACCTCGGTGACCGCCTCAGCAGGGGCTTCCGCCACCTCCGCTGTTGCAGACTCTACGGCGTCGACAGTTTCGACGGCGGCCTTGGCCGTCTCCACACCCGCTTCAGCTACATCCACCACAGCCTCAGGTTCAGCGATCTCTGTTGCAGCGGCCTCAGTTGTAGCGGCCTCAGCCCCCTCAACCACTGCCACCGCAGCCTCTGCGGGGGCAGCGCTGTCTTCAGTTACAGGCTGTGTCGGCGCTTCGGGGGCCACTTCGGCCACCTCGACAGGGGTTTCTTCTGCCGCCTCCGCAACAACCGGCTCCGGTGCAGGTGCAGGCGCAGGCGCAATGATGACCTGATCCTTGGAGCGCACAGACACGTCGCCAAGTCGCAGAACCAAGGCCATCAGCCGCGGCTGATCGGACCCTTCGATCGAAAGGAAAGCGGCAAATTTGCCATCAGATCCAGGCTGCGCGGTATGGATGACCGCCTCATTCAGCAGAATGTCCACGTCCGCGCCACTGACCGCCTGACCTGCCACCAAAGTGGTGCCATCGGCCTCGACGCGAACAACGTCAAACTTGGGTGCATCCGGCAGCGCTGGCGTGGCCTCAGGGGCAGGCTCTGACGCGGCATCGGCAGTCTCCGCCGCCTCCGATGCCGGAGTGTCTTCCACCGGTTCCGGAGCAGGTTCACTGGCAGGTTCAGGTTCAGGAGTTGGTTCTGGCGCCGGCTCAGGTGCCGGCTCAGCCACCGTTTCTGGCGCGGGATCCGCCGCAGGTGTCACCGCCGTCTCAACAGGGGCGTCGGGATCATTGGCCGGTGTTTCGCGATCAAACACCCCAAGACCAAACAGCGCCGCCACCGCAGCCACCGCCACGCCGGCACCGTACATAATGAGCGTCTGGCCAGAGGCCGCTCCGGTTTCTTTCGTCATCTTTTTCCTTCCCCCAGGCCCACCAATTTTCCCTGCTAGCAGCACGGCAGAGCGGTTGAGCGCCCCTTTGAACAAGGGTATCAGTGGTCACAAGCACGATTAGCCAAGGAAAATCAAGATGATTACCCCCTCCGTCTGCGTCTTTTGTGGCGCCCGTCCCGGGAATGACACGGCTTATAGCGAAGCCGCCGAAGCTGTGGGCACTGCGTTAGCGCATAACAACTGGCGACTGGTCTATGGCGCGGGGGATGTGGGGCTGATGGGCACCGTTGCCCGGGCCGCGCAGGCCGCTAAGGGTGAGACCTTTGGCGTCATCCCTACGCACCTGCTGAAGGCCGAAGTGGGCAAGACTGATCTGTCCAGCTTTGTGATCACCGAAAACATGCATGAACGTAAGAAAGTCATGTTCATGAACTGCAATGCCATTGTGGTGCTGCCCGGCGGGGCGGGTTCCCTGGATGAGTTTTTCGAGGTGGTCACCTGGCGTCAGCTGCAACTGCACCAGAAACCGATTTTCCTGTTGAACACCAAAGGCTTCTGGGAGCCCCTTCTGGCGCTGATTGAACATGTGATCGACCATGGTTTCGCCGACCGTTCCCTGCGCGAAATGATCCGCGTGGTCGACACACCGGCCGAACTTGTCAGCAGCCTCAAAAGCGCTTTGGGCT
This sequence comes from Thalassobius sp. MITS945101, assembly GCF_047123305.1. GTDB lineage: Bacteria > Pseudomonadota > Alphaproteobacteria > Rhodobacterales > Rhodobacteraceae > Thalassobius. The sequence continues at coordinate 3,031,700 of NZ_CP138918.1, read as the reverse complement.
AAATGGCACTGCGGGCGCGGCGGGCCTGCCAAAGGCTCGCGCCGCTGTAAAGCGCCAGTGCCGCCCAGATGATCGGGAAGGCAATGGCGTGCCACGGCCCAAAAGGTTCGGCAAAGACCACTGTGGCCACCAGAAACTGTAGCGTTGGGTTGAGGTATTGCACCAGACCAACCGTGGCCAGTTGCACCCGTTTGGTGGCATAGGAAAACAGGATCAGCGGCGTTGCGGTCAGCGGACCCGAAATCATCAACAGCGCCACATCCCGCGCCCCCTGCCCCCAGACCGCGCCGCAGCCGGCCCAGACCTGCCAGAGCACAATCAGCGCCACCGGGCTGAGCAGCAGCACCTCAACCGTAACCGACACCACCGGCCCTAAGGTCAGCTTTTTCTTGATCACCCCGTAGAGGCCAAAAGTCACCGCGATCAGCAGCGACACCCAGGGCGCCACCCCCAGTCCCCAGGTCAGCAGCGAGACAGCAAAACACGCCAGTGCCACCGCCGCCCATTGCCAGTTCCCCAGACGTTCGCGAAAAAACACCATGCCCATCAGGACCGAGACCAGCGGGAAAATGTAATAGCCCAGCGACGCCTCGGTCGCCTTGCCGACCTGAATGGACAAGATGAACATAAACCAGTTCACCCCAATCATCAGCGCCGCCACCAGCAGGGTCAGCACCTGACGCGGGTGCCGCAGCACCGCCCCCAGCATAGGTAAACGCCCCTGAACCAGCAGCACCAGCGCAAAGAACACACAGGACCACAGCGTCCGGTGACTCAACACCTGAAGCGGTGGCAGATGCGACAGGAGTTTGTAAAACAGACCCGACAGGCCCCAGACCGTACAGGCCGTGACCAAGGCCAGCACGCCAAGCTTTGCCTGGTGATTGTCTTGCCCTGCCTGTGACATGCCCGTGCCTCCTGTCTTTGGCACACATTCTGATTTGATCAAATCAGACGCAAGCGAAATCACCACGCTTGCTGTTTCTTCTTGGTGGAAATATCCCGGGGGTCCAAGGGGGCAGCGGCCCCTTGCCTGTTTGTCTTTGACCCCAAAACAAAACGCCCCGTCTGACAGACGAGGCGTTCCGAAGATCTTCAAACAAATCTGGCGGGGTTTAGCCCAGACGCGAGGCGACGTTTTCCCAGTTCACCAGTTTGTTCAGGAAGTTGTCTAGGTAGGCCGGGCGCTTGTTGCGGAAGTCGATGTAGTAGGAATGTTCCCACACGTCGCAGCCCAGCAGCGCGGTCTGACCAAAGCACAGCGGGTTGACGCCATTTTCGGTCTTGGTCACTTTCAGCGCACCATCTTTGTCTTTCACCAGCCAGGCCCAGCCCGAGCCGAACTGACCGGCACCCGCGGCAGCAAATTCGGATTTGAAAGCGTCAACCGAGCCGAAGCTTTCAACAATCGCTTTTTCCAGTTCACCGGGCATGGCGTTGCCGTTCGGGCCCATCATTTCCCAGAACTGGTTGTGGTTCCACAGCTGCGAGATGTTGTTGAAGATGCCGTTCTGAGCAACCGCATTGGCGTCATAGGTGCCAGTGATGATCTCTTCCAGGGATTTATCGGCCCATTCAGTGCCTTCGATCAGCTTGTTGCCGTTCACAACATAGGCGTTGTGGTGCAGATCGTGGTGGTATTCCATCGTCTCTGCGGACATGCCCAGATCGGCCAGTGCGTCGTGGGCGTAGGGAAGGTCGGGAAGTTCAAATGCCATGGGGATGCTCCCTGTTCTTTTTGCAAGTTTCCGTTGGCCCTAGATGTGCCAACTCGCGCCAAAAGGTCAAGCGTTTGGGTCAGGTTTTTCTGCACAATCTCTGAGCGCTGGCTGAGAGGGAGGTGTTGAACGATGCGGGGCGTTGCCCCCTTGGCCTTTTGGCCAATTCCCCCAGGATATTTGAGCCAAGAAGAATGGGGCAGAGTTTGGGCTTAGAGATTGGGGCAGTCGCGTTCGTCCAGATAGGTGATGAACGCGCCGTCCTGGGTGCGGTAGATGTTCTCGATCCGACTGACGGTTCTGCCGCGCAACATGCCGCGGTAGCTGCGGCAGGCCTCGGCGCCCAATTCGGTTTCCGCCATATTGGTGCGCCGGGCAATCAGGCCGGGCCCCTCCATTTCGACGGTCATTTCAAAGATTTCGCCGTTGAGCCGCGCGCCTGTCAGGGTGACGCCCTCGCCGATCTGTTGCGGCAGGATGAGGCGCATGGCTTCCACCTCGCGTTCCACGGCAAAACGGCTCATCGGCAGGCCGGGGTGGAACACGGCGACAAGGCGGTAGCCATATTGCACTGTGGTGAGCGCAATGAGGAGGAGGCCGCCAAGGCGCAGCCAGAGCATCATTTGCGCCGCGCTGCGACGGAAGGCGCGCAGGGCGATCAGGCTGAACAGGATACAGCCGATCAGCCAAAGCGCCTGCACCACACGGGCGGCAAGCGCGCCATAGTTCAGCGACAAGAGCGTCACCGGCCAGGCCAGCCAGAGCGCGCTGAGGTTCAGCGCGATGGCGATGCCGACAAAGCCGATCAGGAAGGTATCAAGGGGCGGCAATTGCCCGGAGAAAAGTTTGCGGAAATAGGTCATGAAAAAGCCCTGCCAGAATATCGTGGGACCGTCCCACAGCTGGCAGGGCTTTGACAAGCTTTGGTTATAATGGCCGTGCGGGGGTTAGCCGAGATGCCCTACCTCGCCGCCCTTTGCGGATGCAACGCGCAGCAGATCAAAGGTATATTGCGCGACCGAGCGGAAGCAGATCACCTGCATCACGCCCTCTTCCGGGCTCCAGAAGGCACCGGCCACCTGCGCAAGACGCGAGCGGCGGATGTCACCTTTGCCAAAGGCGGCGGGGCTGAAATCGACCGGTGCCAGCTTCGCCATCACATCGCGCACCGCCCCATCCGCGCCAGAGAGGCGGAAGAAGGCGCGGGCGTCCGACACATCCGCAACCAGCGAATGTTCGCCCTCAAGGGCGGCATTCAGCTTGGCCACCGTGGCGCCAGCCAGATCATAGTTGACCAGGATCAGCAGCTCATCCGGCGACATCCAGGCAACAGAGCCGCCTTTGCCGCTGGAGATCTTGCGCTGTTTCGGCAGTGCCAGACCCACGGCTTTTTTCACCGCAGCGGCAAAACCGGCGCTTTCGAAATCCCCACGCAGGGTGATCATGCCCTGAGGGCCAAGTTCCTCAACCTGCACAAAGCCGTCAGATGATGCGCCCGAGAGCGCGGTTTTCAGCAGGGCCTCAGACATTCTGCTTCTCCCCGTCCTTGTCAAAGAAGACCGGATCACAGATCCGCGCCTTGTAGATTGTGCCGTCGGTGCCGGGGATTTCCAGCACCTCGCCCATGCGGTCCGGCCCGTTGTGGACCAGCGCCATGGCGATGCCTTTGCCCAGTGTTGGCGAATGATAGGTCGAAGTCACGCGGCCTTGGGTGTTGCGTTGGCCGTTGGCGTTGTTGCCGCTGGCGGGCACATAGGCCCCATCGGGCAGCACCGCGCCGTCCAGCGTTTCCAGACCCACCAGTTTCCAGCGGTTCGGATCGGCCATATGGCTGCGCAGCTGGGCACGCTTGCCGAGGAAGTCCTCTTTCTTCTTCGAGATTGCCCAGTTCAGCCCCAGATCCTGCGGGATCACCGTGCCGTCGGTTTCATCCCCGATCATGATGAAGCCCTTCTCGGCCCGCATCACGTGCAGCGCCTCAGTGCCGTAGGGCATGACGTTGAACTCCGCCCCCGCTTCCAGCAGCTTGTCCCAGAGCGCGCGGCCCAGCGAGGCGGGCACTGCAATCTCATAAGACAATTCACCCGAGAAGGAGATGCGATAAGCCCGCACGGGAATGCCTGCCAGCTCGCCATCAGCCCATTCCATGAACTTCAGACCGTCTTTGGAGACATCCATGCCGCCAAGCTTTTCCAGCACCTCGCGGGCCTTCGGGCCAACCACGGCGATCTGGGCATATTGTTCGGTCACATTGGCGGTGTAGACTTTCCAGTCCCACCATTCGGTTTGCAGCCACTCTTCCATGTGGCCGTGGATGCGATCAGCGCCGCCGGTGGTGGTGTGGCAGAGGAACGTGTCCTCATCAATGCGGGCGACAACGCCGTCATCGATCAGGAAACCGTTTTCCGAACACATCAGCCCGTAGCGGCATTTGCCCGGTTTCAGCGAGGACATCATGTTGGTGTACATCATGTCGAGGAACTTGCCAGCATCGGGGCCCTTGACGATGATCTTGCCGAGGGTCGAGGCATCCAACAGCCCCAACGCGGCGCGGGTCTGGTTGATCTCGCGGCTGACCGCCTCGGCGTGGCTTTCGCCCTGACGCGGGTAGCAGTAGGGACGCCGCCAATGGCCTACCGGTTCAAAGAAGGCGTTCTGCGCTTCGTGCCAGTCGTGCATCGGGGTGCGGCGCAATGGCTGGAAGGTTTCCGCGCGGGCCTCCCCCGCAATGGCCCCCATCGAGATCGGGGTATAGGGCGGGCGGAAGGTGGTGGTGCCGACCTGCGGTATGTCCACGTTCAGCGAATGCGCAAGGGTCGCCAAGCCGTTGATATTCGACAGTTTCCCCTGATCTGTTGCCATGCCCAGCGTGGTGTAACGCTTGGTATGTTCAACGCTTTCGTAGCCTTCCTGCGCCGCCAGCATGACGTCGGAGACCTTCACGTCGTTCTGGTAATCCAGGAAGGCTTTCATCCGCAACTCTGGCCCGGCGCCCTGCGGCATCAGCCAGACAGCGGCAGGGTTGGCCTCGGCCAGCGTTTCGCCGGTTGGCGCTTCGGCTTTGGACTTGGGCTTCAGGCCAGCGGCGGTCACCGCGCTGAGGCCTGCATCTGTTGCGTCTTTCAGGATCGCGCCAAGGTCAAATTCACCATTGGCGGCACCGGCCACTTTGACAAACCCCTGCCCTTCGGCGCCCAACGGGGGGCGGCTGGGATCGGGGCGGAAATGGGCCTGAGCCTCGTCCCAGGTCAGCTTGCCGCCGCAATGAGACCACAGGTGCACCACCGGCGACCAGCCGCCAGACATGGCCACGGCATCACAGGCAATCTCTTCCAGTGTCGCGCCTTCACCCGCTTGGGTGCAGATCGCAACGCCGGTGACACGTTTGCCACCCTTGACCTTGCTGATCGCCTTGCCGTTTTCCACCCGGATACCAGCGGCGCGGGCCTCTTCGGCCAGGGCACCTCCACCTTCGGGGCGGGCGTCCAGCAGGACCGGCACGTCCAGACCGTTCTGTTTCAGCACCAGCGCCGTGCGGTAGGCGTCATCGTTGTTGGTCACAACCACCACACGGTCGCCGGTGGAGACACCGTAGTTCACAATATAGTCGCGCATGGCACCGGCCAGCATGACACCGGGGATGTCATTGCCCGCAAAACTGAGCGGGCGTTCAATGGCGCCGGTTGCGGTCACGATCTGGTCTGCGCGGATGCGCCACAGACGGTGCCGGGGACCATCCTGATCGGGGGTGTGGTCGGTCAGACGTTCATAGCCCAACAGGTAGCCGTGGTCATAGACCCCTGCCCCCATCATACGGGTGCGCAGGGTAACGTTGTCCAACGCCTCCAGCTTGGCCAATGTGCGGGTGACGTAGTCTTCGGCAGATCCACCGTCGATAGAGCCACCATCAACCGGCGCGCGGCCACCCCAATGGGCGGTCTGTTCCATCAGCAGAACCTTGGCACCGGCCTCCGCCGCCGCCAGCGCGGCCTGCAGACCCGCCACACCACCGCCGATCACCGCAACGTCGAAGAAGGCGTAGTAATGCTCATAGCGATCCGCATCACGGTCTTTTGGCACCCGGCCCAGACCGGCGGACTGGCGCACGATGGGTTCAAAGACATGTTTCCACGCCGCGCGCGGCGCCATGAAGGTCTTATAATAGAAACCGGCCGGGAAGAACCGCGCCAGCTTGTTGTTCACCGCGCCGATGTCAAACTCAAGGCTGGGCCAGTGGTTCTGCGAGGAACAGTTAAGGCCCTCAAACAGCTCGGTTGTGGTGGCGCGCTGGTTCGGTTCAAACTTGCCGCCCAGACCCAGACCGAGGATCGCGTTCGGCTCTTCCGCGCCGGAAGCGACGATGCCCCGCGGCCGGTGATATTTGAACGAGCGGCCCACCAGCATCTGGTCATTGGCCAAAAGGGCCGAGGCCAGCGTGTCGCCTTCAAAGCCGTGGAACTGTTTGCCGTTAAAGGCAAAACGGACCTGTTTGCCCTTGTTGAGAAGGCGGCCGCCTGTGGAGAGACGTGTGCTCATGTCTTAAGCCTCCTTGCCCGGTTGCGGGGCGGGAATTTGAGTATTTAGGGCAAGATGAAAGGTCATTGGTCGCGGCCTTTCGGATCGTCGCCCCAGGTTCCCCAGGTCCAGCCGGGGCGTTTGGCGCTGATTTTGTCCTGTATCTCCTGCGGCGGCGCGGTGACCTGCGCGCTGTAGGTGCCAAAAACTTCAAGCGTGTTGGTGCAGCGGGCGGCGTGGAACCACTTGCCGCAGCCGTTCACATGGCGCCAGCGTTCGAAATGCACGCCTTTGGGGTTTTCGCGGTGGAACAGGTAGCCTTCGAACTCTTCATCCGAAGAGCCGGGACCGAAGCGTTTCAGATGCGCCTCGCCACCGGCGTGCAGTTCCGTTTCCTCGGCCATGACGCCGCAATAGGGGCAGTGAAGGATGAGCATATCTTGAGGTTCCTTCTTAGTGGGCGACGCCGGCCGCGACGCTTTCGTCGATGAAGCGGCCTTCGGAGAAGCGGTTGAGGCCGAATTCCTCGGTCAGGGGGGAATGGCCCTTGGCCATCAGCTCCGCCATGGCCCAGCCGGAGCCGGGGATCGCCTTGAAGCCGCCGGTGCCCCAGCCGCAGTTGACGAAGATGCCATCCACCGGGGTTTTCGACAGGATCGGTGAGCGGTCGCCGGTCATATCCACAATGCCGCCCCATTGGCGCAGCATTTTCAGGCGCGAGATCATCGGGAAGGTTTCCACCAGCGCCCGCACGGTTTCTTCAATATGATGGAAAGAGCCGCGCTGGGTGTAGTTGTTGTAGCCGTCGGTGCCGCCGCCAATGACCATTTCGCCCTTATCCGACTGGCTCATATAGCCGTGCACCGTGTTGGCCATGACCACCACATCCATGCAGGGTTTAATCGGTTCAGACACCAAGGCCTGCAGCGACAGCGATTCAATCGGCAGACGGAAGCCTGCCATTTCGGCCAGCACGCCCGAATGGCCCGCTACCACCATGCCCAGCTTGTCACAGTCGATCGCACCCTGGGTGGTGTCAACGCCAATCACTTTGCCCCCTTCGGAGCGCACGCCGGTCACTTCGCATTTCTGGATGATGTCCATCCCCATCGCCGAACAGGCGCGGGCATAGCCCCAGGCCACCGCATCGTGACGTGCGGTGCCGCCACGCTCTTGCCAGAGGCCGCCCAGAACGGGGTAGCGCGGGCCGTTGATATTGATGATCGGCACCAGTTCTCTAACTCGTTCGGGGCCGATGAATTCGGTTTTCACCCCCTGCAGCGCATTGGCGTGCGCCGTGCGCTGGTAGCCGCGCACCTCATGTTCTGTTTGCGCCAGCATGATTACGCCACGCGGGCTGAACATCACGTTGTAGTTCAGGTCCTGGCTCATCGTTTCATAAAGCGAACGGGCCTTTTCATAGATCGCCGCCGAGGCATCCTGCAGGTAGTTGGAGCGGATGATGGTGGTGTTGCGGCCGGTGTTGCCGCCACCCAGCCAGCCCTTTTCCAGCACCGCCACATTGGTGATGCCGAAGTTTTTGCCCAGATAATAAGCGGTTGCGAGGCCATGACCGCCTGCACCAACGATGATCACATCGTATTTCTTTTTCGGTTTGGGCGAGGCCCAGGCGCGTTCCCAGCCGGTGTGATACCGGACGGCTTCGCGGGCGATGGCAAAGGCAGAGTAACGTTTCATGCGGCGTCTTTCGGCTCGAATCCATGAGGGGGTTGTCCCCTTCATCATTGGCCTGTTTGCGACAGGCGCCCCCGTTTCCAAGCGTCATATTTCAGTCTGGTTGCGACACCGCGGCGCAACGCAATTGCGACATGACAGCCATGTGCGTGTTTTGGGGCTTTTGCCGCTGGGCGGACGGGGCTACATCTCTTGCCACTTGCAGCTGGAGGCCACATGACGTTCTGGATCATCATCATCACCCTTGCCCTTGTTGTTTCGGGGCTGATGACCCTTGCCCTGTTGCGCGGCCGCGCCGGGGATGAACCGCCAGCGGCCTATGATCTGCGGGTCTACCGTGACCAGCTGAAAGAAGTGGATCGCGACTCTGCTCGCGGGGTGATCGCCGCAGAAGATGCCGATCGCGCCCGCGCCGAAATCTCGCGCCGGGTTCTGGCGGCGGATGCGCAGCTGAAGGAAGGTGGCGACACCGGGGGGCAGCCGCGCATGGGTGGTCTGGCCATGGCAGGTGTGACTGCGGTGTTTCTGATCGGGGGAGCGCTCTATCTTTACAATGACATGGGCGCGCCGGGCTATGCCGATCAGGGCCTGAACCTGCGGCTGGAACTGGCAGACAAAGCGCGGCGTGAGCGCCCCAGCCAGGCCGAGGTCGAAGCCTCGCTGCCGCCGTCGCCCGCCTTTGAGGATGTGAGCGAAGAATATATCGAACTGATGACCAAGCTCAGAGCCGCTGTGGCAGAGCGCCCGGACGATCTGCAGGGGCAGCGTTTGCTGGCCCGGAATGAGGCGAGCCTTGGCAACTATGTGGCCGCCCGCGCCGCGCAGGAAAAAGTGGTTGAATTGCTGGGCGAGGCTGTCACCCCTGCCGATCTGACCAATCTGGCCGATATCATGGTGATCGCTGCTGGGGGCTTTGTGTCGCCTGAGGCGGAAAACACCCTGATGCGGGCCTTGGCGCTGGATCCGAAAAACGGCGTTGCGCGGTATTACATGGGGCTGATGTTTGCCCAGGTGGGCCGGCCTGATGCCACCTTCCGCGCCTGGCAGTCCTTGATTGCCGAAGGCCCCAATGACGCGCCCTGGATTGCGCCGGTGCGGGGACAGATTGAAGAGGTCGCCCGGCTGGCGGGTGTCGACTATACCCTGCCCGCGCTGGACGCCGCGCCCGGCCCTGACGCCGATCAGGTGCGTGCCGCACAGGAGATGACCGAAGAAGAGCGCAACGATATGATCCGTGGTATGGTCGCTGGACTGTCCGAACGTCTGACCACCGAAGGCGGCACACCCGAGGAATGGGCGCGGCTGATCTCGGCCTATGGGGTGCTGGGGGAAATGTCGCAGGCGCAGGCGATCTATGAAGAGGCGCAGCAGGTCTTTGTCAATGTGCCGGAGGCCTTGCAGGTGATCCGTTCTGGCGCGAAAAATGCAGGGTTGCTGCAATGATCTATGAAACCGAACAGGACATGGCGGCCGCCTTAGCGCCGATGCAGCCGTTGATGGGGCTGGATCTGGGGACCAAGACCATCGGGGTTGCGGTCTCGGATGTGCTGCGATCGGTGGCAACGCCGGTTGAGACCGTGAAGCGCAAGAAGTTCGGTGTTGATGCGGCGCGTTTGCTGGAACTTTGCAAGGACCGTCAAGTCGGCGGCATTCTGTTAGGGCTGCCGCGCAATATGGATGGCTCAGAGGGGCCGCGCGCGCAGTCCACCCGCGCCTTTGCCCGCAACCTCAGCCAGCTGACCGATCTGCCGATTGGGTTCTGGGATGAACGCCTGTCGACCGTGGCGGCAGAGCGGGCTTTGCTGGAAGCAGACACCTCGCGCGCCAAGCGGGCCGAGAAGATTGACAACGTGGCCGCCTCCTTCATTCTGCAGGGGTTTCTGGACCGGCTACGCAATTTGTGACGGTTTTGGCCCGTGATGCGGTCGCAAACAAACGGTTTTTGGCAGGCGAAATCGGCCTGAATGAACAGGCAACAACCACAGTTAGGTGAGACGGGTAGATTGAGGCAGGCTGATGAATGAAATCTGGCGCCGTGACGAGATCGAGAGCCCCTGTGTGCAGATCTGCGTGATGCACCCCAAAGAGGGCATCTGCGTCGGCTGTTATCGCAGCATTGAGGAAATCACCGCCTGGTCCGGGATGACACCGGATCTGCGCAGCGCCATCATGGCCGATCTGCCTGCCCGTAAGGACCAATTGAAAAAGCGGCGCGGAGGCCGCGCCGCTCGGGTTGTGAAACCCTAGAGATTTTGGATTCGTCCAAGATTAGACTTGGGTTAGCCCCAGGTCGGGTTGGCCAGGAAAAAGACATCCCCCGCCGTCAGCTGACCATGTGCACCCTCGACAATAGCGGCCACCTGCCCGTCAATCAGAACCTCGGCATTTGTGCTGCTGCCCTGCTGCTGCACGGTCACCACCGGCTGCCCTGCGGCGGCCTCATAGATGATCTGCAGCTGGTCCTCTGCCGGGTCATAGTCGGTCACTGTCACCGGATCCCCGATCCAGGTGCCCAGCCGGAAGGTATCCGCACCAGCGCCCCCTGTCAGCGTGTCCGCGGAACCGGCAATCAATGTGTCATCGCCGAGCTCGCCCAGCAGGCTGTCCGCCCCCCGCACGTCCGTGTCGCGAAACAGCCCGTCAGCGGCAGACATCGGGTTGTAATAGCCTTCGATGATATCATTACCCTCGCCGCCATACATCATATCCGATCCGTCACCCCCGGCCATGAAGTCATAGCCCTGCTCACCAAACAGGGAATCGTTGCCCCCGTCGCCCAGCAGGTAATCACTGCCGTCGTCACCCGCCAGCGTGTCATTGCCAGCGCCGCCGCTGAGCAGATCATTGCCCGCACCGCCGTTCAGCAGATCCTGCCCGTCATGGGCCGCCAGCACATCGTCGCCAGCCCCGCCGCGCAGATCATCGTCGCCCAGGTAGCCCGACAGGGTGTCGTTGCCATGGCCGCCCTTCAGCAGGTCATTGCCCGCCTCGCCCCAAAGCTCGTCATCGCCCAAACGGCCAAAGATATCGTCGGCCCCATCGGTGCCAACCATCGTGTCATTGCCGTCGGTGCCTTCACCGTCGCCATGCATCACGTCATTTGCCGCAGGGCTGTCTTCCCCAGCGCCCATAACCGCAGCCAGGGCACCAAGACCCAAAAGCAGTAAAATTCCCGTCATTTCAAATTACCCCCTCAGATAATATCGAAAGGGGTAACGGCCACCATCTTTGGTTGCAAGATGTTAAATTCTCGACACTCGAATCCGTCAACACTGACGTCATCTCGCTGAGATTGTTGACCAAATCACGTCAAACCACCGACAACCCATGCGTTTTGGATTGAGGGTTACATCCCCAGCGCCTTGCGCAGCATGTTCAGAGCCACCAGTGTCAGGAACACCGCAAAGACCCGCTTTAACGGTTTTGGATCCATGGCATGGGCCAGTTTCACCCCCCAAGGTGTGGTGATCAGGGTCATGCAGATCGTCACCGTAAAGGCCACAAGGTTCACTGCCCCTAGGGTCAGCGGCGGCCGATGGGCTGCGTCAATGGGCAGAAACAGGAAGCCAATCACCGAGGGCACCGCGATGATCACACCAAAGCCTGCCGCCGTGGCCACCGCCCGGTGAATCGGAGTGTTGAACAGGCTCATCAATGGCACGCCAAAACTGCCGCCGCCAATGCCCATCAGCACCGAAAGAAAGCCCATTGCCGGTGACAGCGCCAAACGCCCTGCGCCTTTCGGCATCGCCTGCCCCAGCCGCCATTCACTGCGACCAAACCCCATGTAGAGACCAATCACCAGCGCCAGCGCGCCAAAGATACCCTGCAGGGTGTCAGAGCGCAGCGACGCCGCCGTCACCATGCCCAGCACCGCGCCAATCGCAATGCCCGGCGCCCAGCCTTTGAGGATCTCCCAGTCGACGGCACCCTTTTTGTTGTGGCTCAGCACCGAGCGGATCGAGGTCACGATGATCGTCGCCAGAGAGGTCGCCAGACACATCTGCATCAGCTGCGGCCCGTCATAGCCAAGGGTCTGGAAAGCGTAGAAATAGGCCGGCACCAGAACAATGCCGCCGCCCACGCCCAACAGGCCCGCCAGCACACCGGCCAGCCCGCCGATCACCACCAGAAGCGCCAGCATCATCAAAAGAAGGTCCATTTCAGGCATCTTTACGTCCCCAAGTTGCCTCGGGTCCCACACCCGATCATCCGCGCAGACTTAGAACGGGTTTTGGCCAAAACCACAACAGGATTGCGTTCCGTAGAACTTGGTATGGTGTGAACTCAGGGAAGCCTTCAGGCGGCCAATGGCATCGCGGCCAGCGCCTCTTCCACCAGTTCTGGCCCCACGCCCGGCTTATGGGCGTTCTCAGACAGGATGCGCCGCCACTGCCGTGCACCGGACTTGCCGGCAAACAGCCCCAGCATATGCCGCGTGACCTGCCCCAGTTTGCCGCCAGCAGTCAGATGTGCCTCGATATAGGGCAGCATCTGGCGTACAACGTCCACCGGATCGGTGGCGGTGCCCGTGCCATAAATCAGCGGATCCGCCTGACAGAGGATATCCGAGGGCTGGTGATAAGCCGCACGGCCAACCATCACCCCGTCCAGCCCCCGCGCCAGATGGTCCTGCGCTTCTGCCAGCGAATTGATCCCGCCATTGATCGAGATGTGCAACTCAGGAAACGCCGCCTTCATCTGGTGCACCAGATCGTAATCCAGAGGTGGAATGTTACGGTTTTCCTTGGGGCTGAGGCCCTGCAGCCAGGCCTTGCGGGCATGAATTGTGATGCGTTTACAACCTGTTGCCGCAACCTTCTCGATGAACTCCGGCAGCACCTGTTCCGGCTCCTGATCGTCCACACCGATGCGGCATTTCACGGTGACCTCAACAGAAACCGCATCCTGCATCGCCTTGACACAATCGGCCACCACAGTGGGCGAGCGCATGAGAACCGCGCCGAATGTGCCCGATTGCACCCGATCCGACGGGCAACCACAGTTGAGGTTCACCTCATCGTAACCGCGCTGCTCACAGAGCTTCGCCGCCTGCGCCAGCTCAACCGGATCCGAGCCCCCCAGCTGCAGCGCAACCGGATGTTCTTCGGCGTTGAAATCCAACAGATGCACCGCCCCACCGCGCACCAAGGCCGGCGCCGTCAACATCTCGGTGTAAAGCAGGGTTTCCCGTGACAACAACCGGTGCAGAAAGCGGCAATGACGGTCTGTCCAATCCATCATCGGGGCAACCGAAAGCCGTGCCGCGCGGGTGAGATCGGGGGTAGGTTGGGACAACAACGTCATAACGTGCTCATTGGCTAGCGGGATCAGAGGCGGCTCTTAACACCTCTCGGGGGCAGTTGACCAGTGGCTATGGGCTGTTGCAGGCACTGCGTTTCGCGCGGCTTAGTCTGACAGCACCGCCTCCAGCCGTGTCTGTGCCAGGGCGAGAAACCGGCTGGCGATGCGGCTGGGTTGGCGCAGGGCGGGTTGCAACAGTTCGTAGGTGAACGGAATGGCCGGCGCGAGGGGCCGGCGGGCCACACGGCCGTCTGTTGCGGCAAGGCGGGCGGCGACCGGATCCACGAAGCCGACCCCCAGGCCCGCAGCGGCCATTTCCACCAGCGCAGCAGAGAGCTGGGCCTCGGCCACCACCGCGGGTGTGGACCCGTGCGCCGCAAACCAGATGTCACAATCGCGTCGGGTGGTGACCTCCTCCCCCAGCGCCAGAAACCGGTGGGGCTGCAGATCCTCAGCGGTCAAGCGGTGGTTGCGGCACAGCGGATGCGCCGGTGGCAGCACCGCCTCCAAGGCACTTTCCGCCAGGGGGCGGCGCAGGACGGAGGGGTGATCGGCCTCCACCGCGGCAAAACCCAGATCGAACTGTTGCGAACTGACGTTGCGCAGCACCTCAGCGGAGCTATGCACCCGCAGGGCAATCCGCACGCCGGGCTGATCGGCGACAAATTCGGCAATGACCTGTGGAAGGAACCGCAGCGCCAACGCGGGCATGCCTGCAATCAGCAGATGGCCACAACGGTAGTCGCGAATGTCCGCCGCCACCCGGCTGATCTCGCCCAGACCCACAAAAGACCGTTCGACCTCTTCCAGCAGCGATTGCGCCTCGGCTGTGGGCCAGAGGCTGCGCCCACGCCGTTCAAACAGGGTAAATCCCACCGCTGCCTCCAGATCCGCGATCAGACGGCTGACGGTGGGCTGGGTGGTGTTCAGCGTTTCCGCAGCAAGCGTGACCTTGCCACGGGTCATCACGGCACGGAACGCTTCAAGTTGGCGGTGGCTGAGGTCCTGGGGCATCGATCACATATAGCCTGTGCGTATGAATTGGTCAAAACTAGCGATTTTTCATATACAATGCAATCTGCCACACTGGCCCAACACAGATCGGAGGGGCTGATGAAGGCCGCAGAAACAGTGATCATAGGCGGCGGTATTGTGGGCCTGTCCGTGGCCCTTGGGCTGTTGCAGGCGGGTGTTGGCGTCACCGTACTGGATGGTGAGGACGGGGACCTCCGGGCCAGTCAGGGCAACTTTGGTCTGGTCTGGCTGCAGGGCAAAGGGGCGCAATTTGCCCCCTATGCGCGCTGGACCTCGGCGGCGCTGGACAGCTGGCCAGCGCTCTGCACCCTGCTGCAGGACGTCACTGGGCAGCAGGTCCATTTGGACCAGACCGGCGGCTACGAGTTTTTCACGGACGCCGCAGAACTGGCCGATTTCACATCAGACCTGGAGAGGCAAAAAGACATTCTAGGCAATGACTTGCCCTACGAAGTCCTGTCCGGAGAGGCCCTGCGCAAACGTTTCCCCATGATAGGCCCCAAGGTGCTGGGAGCCACCTATTGCCCGCTTGATGGCCATGCGAACCCGCTGTTATTGCTGCGCGCCTTGCGGCTGGCGGTGCAGCGTCTGGGCGGTGATCTGCGCCCCAATCACAGGGTCACCCGGATCCACCGTACCGAAAGTGGCTATGCGCTGCACACACCGCAGGGCGCAGTGACAGCGGATCGGGTGGTGCTTTGCGCGGGACTTGGCGCCATGCCGCTGGCGCCGCAACTGGGGTTTCAGACGCAGGTGCACCCGCAACGTGGCGAATTGCTGATCACCGAGAAACTGTCCTCCCCCCTGCCCTTCCTGTCCTCAACCATTCGGCAGGTCAATGAGGGCGGCGTGCAGATCGGTGGCACGGCAGAGAACGCGGGGCTGTCGCCCGCCGACACGCTTGCCAAAACCGCCTGGCTTGCGCGCCACGCGGTGGAGGTTCTGCCCGCACTTGACCATGTGCGAGTGGTGCGCAGCTGGGCGGCGCAACGCATTAAGACGCAGGATGGCGCACCTGTTTACGCGCGCTCCAACGATGGCACGGCGCATTTGGTGACCTGCCACAGCGGATTGACATTGGCGGCGCAACATGTGCTGGCCCTGCCAAAATGGATTGAATCCCGCGCCGATGCGCCGGATCTGGAGGCTTTTGATGAAACACGCTTCACGGTTTGAGCGCACAGACGAGGTGGGGCCCCGGATTGTCTTTACCTTTGAGGGCACAGAGGTCACCGGCCATGCCGGCGAAAGCCTGGCCGCCGCGCTGCTGGCGCTGACCGGCGGAGCCACTCTGGAACGGGCGGGCAGCACTCGTACCCCTTACTGCATGATGGGAGTCTGTTTCGACTGTCTGGTTGAGGTGGACGGCCGCCCCAATGTGCAGGCCTGCCTGACCCCGCTCCGGGCAGGCATGGTTGTGCGGCGCCAACTGGAGGAGACGCGGATCGGAGGGCTGGCAGATGGGCTATGATCTAATTGTGATCGGTGCGGGCCCCGCGGGCATGAGCGCGGCCGCCTTGGCGGCTGAGGCAGGGCTGGCGGTGCTGCTGTTGGATGAAAACCCACGTGCAGGCGGTCAGATCTACCGCGATCTTGGCCAGAACACAGATCGGCGGGATTGGCTGGGACCGGACTACCGCGCTGGTCTGGCCCTGATTGAGCGGCTGGCGGACCAGCGGATCACCTGCAAGTTCGGCGCCTCTGTCTGGCGTGTTGATGCGAACCAAGACAACCGATCGGTCCATGTCTGCTGGTCGCAGGCTGGCGACAGCCATCAGACCGAAGCCCGTCATCTGCTGATTGCCACCGGCGCACAGGAGCGCCCGACCCCTTTTCCCGGCTGGACCCTGCCCGGGGTGATGCCAGCGGGGGCGGCGCAAATTTTGATGAAAAACGCAGGCCTGTTGCCTCGTGACGCGGTTCTGGCGGGGGCAGGTCCATTGCTCTATCTGGTTGCGGCGCAGATGATCGCCGCGGGCCATCCCCCTAAAGCGCTGGTGGAAATCCAAGGTCCAAGAGACATGCTGGCGGCCGCACGTCATGTGCCACAGGCTTTGTTTGCATCTCGTCAACTCCTGAAAGGCGTGTCCTTACTACGCCAGATCCGCCGGGCTGGGGTGCCGCGCTACACCAACGCCCGCAACTTCCGTGTTGATGCTTTGGCTGACGACCGCCTGCGTTTCAGCTTCACCCACCGAGGTAAAACACAGGCCCTCACCTGCGGGCTGGTGTTGACCCATCAGGGTGTCATTCCGTCCACCCACCTCAGCCGGGCCTGCGGCATCCTACATGTCTGGGACAATGCACAACGTTGCCTCAGGCCCCAAACTGACCCTTGGGGGGCGACCGACCTGTCGCAGATCCACATTGCTGGGGACGGCGCGGGCATTCTAGGGGCTGAGGCTGCGGCGCTGCGCGGACGATTGGCGGCGCGGGATATTTTGCATCAACTGGGGCGTATCAGTGCCGATCAGCGGGATCAGGGCAGCGCAGCGGACATCGCAGCATTGCACCGGGCATCCGCGATCCGCCCCCTGCTTGACCGGCTCTATCCCCCACCGTCGTGGATCGAGACCCCGCCGGAGGACACTATCGTGTGCCGCTGCGAAGCGCTGAAGGCCGGCCCGCTGCGACAGGCCATCACAGAGGGCGCAACCGGACATCGACAGCTGAAAACCGCCACACGGCTAGGCATGGGGCGCTGTCAGGGGCGGCAATGTGATGCCACGGCCCGCGCGCTCTTGGTGGAGGCTGGACATCCGCCTGTTGAACCACCGCGTGCGCGCCATCCGGTGAAGCCCGTGACGCTGGGGGAGCTGGCACGCCTTGATCCGTCGTTCAAAGGTTAGTCGAGCATCGGGTAAACACCGGTATTTTTCACCGTGCCGTAGACAAAGCTGGTGTCGATTGAACCGATACCGCCGATAGGGTGGATCCGGGTGCGGATGAAATCCTCATAGGCCGCCAGCCCTGCCACCACGACCCGCAACAGGTAGTCGGTGGGGCCGGTCAGCATGTGACACTCCTGCACCTCATCCAGCGCAATCACCCGCCGTTCAAAAGTCTTCACCGTGTCCTCATTATGCTTTTCCAACGTGATCCGCACAAAAGCGGTCAGCGCCAACCCGTAAGCTTCCGCATCCACATCAGCGCTGTAACCCTTGAGAACACCGGCTTTTTCCAGATTGCGCACCCGCCGCAGGCAGGGGCTGGGCGACAGGTTCACCTGTTCGGCCAGTTCAAGGTTGGTCATACGCCCGTCCAGTTGCAGGGCACGCAGGATCTGGCGGTCTTTCTGGTCCATCCCGGGGTCATCCTTGGCAAATAATGCTAATTATTACACAATCCTTAGCAAGATTGGCAAGCACATGCCAATCTTTCTGCCTCATCCTGCCTGCAACATCGCAATTGGGGGAGCATGACATGACCAATGACAACAAAAACTCGACCGCCGGTTTCGCCACCCGCGCCATCCACCACGCCTATAACCCGCAAGACAACGAGGGCGCGCTGACGCCGCCTTTGCATCTAACCTCAACCTTTGCGTTCGAAACCGCAGAAGCAGGTGGTGAGATGTTTGCCGGCGACCGTGCCGGTCACATCTACAGCCGAATTTCCAACCCGACCTGTGATCTGCTGGAAAAGCGAATCGCCACGCTGGAAGGGGCAGAGGCCGGTCTGGCGCTGGCTTCGGGCATGGGGGCGATCACCGCGGCGCTTTGGACGCTGCTGAGCCCCGGTGATGAGGTCATCGTGGACAAGACGCTTTACGGCTGCACCTTTGCCTTCATGCAGCACGGTCTGACCAAATTTGGCGTCACCATCACCCATTGCGACATGACCGACCCCGACAATCTGGTCGAGGCGATCAGTGACAAGACCCGTGTGGTCTACTTTGAAACGCCGGCAAACCCCAACATGCGTCTGGTGGATATCGAAGCGATTTCGACCATCGCCCATGAGCAGGGCGCTACCGTGATTGTCGACAACACCTATGCCACCCCCTACCTGACCCGCCCGATCGAAAAAGGTGCGGATCTGGTGCTGCACTCGGCGACCAAATACCTGGGCGGGCATGGCGATGTGGTGGCCGGTCTGATGGTCGGCTCGGCCGAGGTGATCCAAGAGGTGCGTCTGGTCGGCATGAAGGATATGACCGGCGCGGTGATGTCACCGTTCAATGCCATGCTGATCCTGCGCGGGTTGAAAACGCTGGCGCTGCGGATGGACCGCCATTGCAGCAACGCCGATGTGGTGGCCGATTGGCTGGAAGCGCAGCCCGAGGTGCTGAAGGTCTATTACCCCGGCCTGCAAAGCTATGAACAGCACGGTCTGGCCAAACGTCAAATGGATCAGCCCGGCGCGATGATTGCTTTTGAACTGGCCGGAGGGCTGGAGGCGGGCCGCAGCATGATGAACCGGTTGGAGATGATCCAGCGTGCCGTGTCGCTGGGCGATGCGGAGACCTTGATCCAGCACCCCGCCTCGATGACCCATTCCACCTACACCCCGGAGGAGCGCGCCGAACACGGTATCTCGGACGGGTTGATCCGCCTTTCGGTGGGTCTGGAAGAGGTGGCCGATATTCTGGCCGATCTGGATCAGGCCCTGCCCCGCGGGACCGAAGCGCTGGCGGCGGAGTAAGCCCTAACCAAGCGGCGGCGTGCGCGCCACGCCGCCCTTCACCCGCCGCAACGGGATCGAGGATTGGATCGAGGACACCCCCGGCACTTTGGTCAGGCGTTCGACCAACACCTGTTCAAATTCTTTGAGGCCGGTGGTGACAATCCTCAGCAGGTAGTCGCGATCGCCGGTCATCAGCCAGCAATCCACCACCTCAGGCATGGCGCTGACGGCGCGCTCAAACCGCGCCAAAGCGTCATCCACCTGCCGGTCCAGCTGTACTGAGACAAAGACCGAAAACTCATAGCCAAGCGCGGCCTCATCAATCAGGGCGGCATAACCGGTGATAATCCCCTCCTGTTCCAGCCGTTTGATCCGGCGGGCCACAGGGGTTGGGCTCAGTCCGACACGGTCTGACAGCTCCTGCACCGAAAGCCGCCCTTCACGGCCCAATATCTGAAGGATTTGAATATCAAACGGATCAAGAGTAGCGGGAATCGACATCTATATGGGCTTTCATGGCTGAAACCTTCAACATGAACGGAAATTACGCTGCAATTCGCCGAATAACAACATCACAACGGTGGTAAGCTGGCGCAAAGCGCCACGCGCCCCACCAAGCGGCCCACCGAACACGTCAAGTGGGCAGCCCCTCGGGAGGACCAAAATGACCCAGACCACCACACTCGACAGCCAGCACATCACGCATCTGAAAACGCTGGAGCAGCGCCTTTTGTGGCTGTCCCATTGGATGATCCACCACGCCAACCACATCCGACCCAAAGAGGATGGGATCAAGATCGGCGGCCATCAGGCCTCGTCCGCCTCGATGGTGTCGATCATGACGGCGCTCTATTTCTCAGCTCTGAAGCCCGAGGATCGGGTGGCGGTAAAACCCCACGCCTCTCCTATTTTCCATGCGATGCAATACCTGATGGGGCAGCAGACCCGCGAGAAGATGGAAAATTTCCGCGGTTTCGGCGGGGTGCAGAGCTACCCCAGCCGAACCAAAGACATCGACGATGTGGACTTCTCCACCGGCTCCGTCGGCTTGGGGGTTGCGATCACCTCGTTCGCCTCTATGGTGCAGGATTACATCGAGGCCAAGACCTGGGGCGCAGGCCTGCCGCTGGGCCGGATGGTTGCGCTGGTCGGTGACGCCGAACTGGACGAAGGCAATGTCTATGAAACCCTGCAGGAGGGGTGGAAAAACGACCTGCGCAATTGCTGGTGGGTGATCGATTATAACCGCCAGTCGCTGGACGGCATCGTGCGCGAAGGCTTGTTTGAGCGGGTTGAGAAGATCTTTGACGCTTTTGGCTGGGATGTGGTGCGGGTGAAATACGGTGCGCTGCAACAGGCGGCCTTTGCCGAACCGGGCGGCGCGGCGCTGCGCGACTGGATCGACACTTGCCCCAATCAGGACTACTCGGCGCTGACCTTCATGGGTGGCGCGGTCTGGCGCAAACGGCTGCTGGATGATCTGGGCGACCAGGGGGAAGTCACCGCGCTGATCGAACGGCGCAGCGATGACGAACTGGCCGCGCTGATGGAAAACCTTGGCGGCAACTGTGTGGCCACCATGGCGGAAACCTTTGCCAGCATCGACCACGACCGCCCCACCTGTTTTCTGGCCTACACGGTCAAAGGCTGGGGCACACCGATTGCAGGCCACAAGGACAACCACGGCGGTCTGATGAACAAGACCCAAATGAAGGCCTGGCAGGCCCATATGGGTGTGGCCGAGGGTCAGGAGTGGGAGCCTTTTGCGACCGTCGCGGATGCAAAGGCTTTGCAAAAATTCCTTGGCGACGTGCCGTTTTTCGCCAAAGGCCCGCGCCGTTACACGGACGCCCAGCTGCCGGTGCCACCGGTTGCGATCTCATCCGAGAAAGACATTTCCACTCAGGCCGCCTTTGGCAAGGTGCTGGATGATCTGTCCAAGGGCGACAGCGCGCTGGCGGAACGGATTGTGACCACCTCGCCGGATGTAACGGGGACCACCAACCTTGGCCCATGGGTCAACCGGCGCAAACTCTTTGCCCGGGAAGAACAGGCGGATGCTTTCATCGAGCATCGCATCCCCTCCACCGCCAAGTGGGAGTTCACGCCGAAAGGCCAGCATATCGAACTGGGTATCGCCGAGATGAACCTGTTCCTGCTCTTGGGGGCTGCGGGGTTGAGCCACAGTCTGTTTGGCAAACGTCTGATCCCCATCGGCACGGTCTATGATCCCTTTGTCTGCCGCGGCCTCGATGCGCTGAACTACGCCTGTTATCAGGACGCCCGCTTCATGATCGTCGGCACCCCCTCCGGCGTGACGCTGGCCCCTGAAGGCGGCGCGCATCAGTCGATCGGCACCCCGCTGATCGGCATGTCGCAGGACGGTTTGGCCGCCTTTGAACCGGCCTTTGCGGATGAGCTGGCGGTAATCATGGAATGGGCCTTTGACTATCTCCAGCGCGATGGTGAGGGCGATCCTTGTGAACGCACCTGGCTGCGCGATGAGACCGGCGGCTCGGTCTATCTGCGGCTGACCACCAACCCGATCGAACAGCCCGGCAAACGCGCCGATGAGGACTTCCGCCAAGGCGCCATCGACGGCGCCTATTGGCTGAAGAAACCCGGGCCGAACTGTGAGGTTGTGATCGCCTATCAAGGCGCCGTTGCACCCGAGGCGATCAAAGCGGCGGGGATCATTGGCGAAGGCCGCCGTGATGTGGGTGTGCTGGCCGTAACCTCGGCCGACCGTTTGAATGCGGGCTGGACCGCTGCGCAGCGCGCCCGTGCGCGTGGCAACACAAAGGCCGTCAGCCATATCGAACGGCTGATGTCTGCCCTGCCCCGCCACTGCAAACTGGTGACCGCAATTGACGGCCATCCCGCCACCCTGGCCTGGCTGGGCGGGGTCGAGGGCCATCAGACCGTGTCACTGGGGGTCGAACATTTCGGCCAGACCGGCACCATCGGCGACCTCTACCGCCACCACGGTATCGACGCCGCCTCCATCGCCGAAAAAGTCCGCGGTCTCACCGCCGGCCGCCCCATTCCGGTGCGGTGAGGTTGTTTGGTAGCCAAGACATCGAACGGCTATCGAGGATTAAACAAACAATAGCCCCCGAAGAGACTTCGGGGGCTATTGTTCGTTTTGCGGCCTTTCTAGGAATTCATCGTCACTGAAACTTCAAGCGCTCTCCCAAAACCCTCGTTCAAATGGAGCGAAGGCGTAACCCGCTCCTTCTTCAAGCCCGAAAGCATCCAACGCTTCAAAGAACGCCACTTCCGCAGAATCGCCGTCGCCCTCAATTGGCCCAAATTTCCGTCCGGCTCGAATGCCAAACGCCATAAAGTAGTCAACCGATCCGGCCCACGTTTCGTAGTTAAGGAAGATCCAGTCGCAGTCTGAAACTCCCAATCCATTAAGGTACTTGGCGCATTCTCTAAATGACACGTCCATATTTGGGGTTAAAATTCCGCATCCCAAAAATGGATCAGTAATCTCGCGAGACACGTGCCCTCTGTGGCACAAAGATGGGTCAACTTGCTTTTCTTTTATGAAAAAGCCAGAAAATGAATAGGCCATGGTGGTTTTCGCCGTCTCATTAAAACGCAGCTCGGCGCAACTCAGGAATGCAGGCGTCGCTTAATCATCCCTTATAAGCTATGCCAAGACTCAAATCCAACCTCTCACAACGGAACAAAAAATGCCGCAGTCCCGTTTTCGGATCTGCGGCAATCTCTTTCTGCCCTTAAGAGCTCAAACGCTCCCCCGTCACTCCGCTGCCGCTTTTTTGATGTCGGTGGGCTGGTAGTTCAGCACTGGCGACAGCCAGCGTTCGACCTCTTCCAGCGCCATGCCTTTGCGGTTTGCGTAGTCTTCGACCTGATCGCGCTCCACCTTGGCGACCCCGAAGTAGTAGCTTTCGGGTGAGGCGATATAGAGGCCCGAGACCGAGGCGCCGGGCCACATGGCGTAGCTGTCAGTCAGCTCAACCCCGGTGGCTTTGGTGGCATCCAAGAGCTCAAACAACGTCGCTTTTTCGGTGTGGTCGGGCTGTGCCGGGTAGCCCGGGGCGGGGCGGATGCCGTCATAGGCTTCTTTGATCAGCTCGTGATTGGCGAAATCCTCGGCCGCCGCATAGCCCCAGAGTTCCTTGCGGACCTTTTCATGCATCCGCTCGGCAAAGGCTTCGGCGAAACGGTCGGCCAGCGCTTTGACCATGATCGAGGAGTAATCGTCGTTCTTACCTGCGAAAGCCTCGGCGATTTTTTCTTCCTCAGCCCCGGCGGTGACGACAAAGCCGCCCAAATAATCCGCTGTGCCTTTGGGCGCGACGAAGTCTGACAGGGCCACATTGGGCCGCCCAGCGCGTTTGGCGCTTTGCTGGCGCAGGGTGTGGAACGTGGCCAGTTCTACGCTGCGGCTGTCGTCCTGCCACAGCTGGATGTCATCGCCCAGCGCATTGGCGGGCCAGAAGCCGACGACCGCACGCGGGTGGAACCAGTTTTCATCGATGATGCGTTTCAGCATGTCCTGCGCATCTGCAAAAAGCTGACGCGCAGCCTCCCCCTGTTTTTCATCCTCCAGGATACGCGGGTAAACGCCGCGCATTTCCCAGGTCTGGAAGAAGGGCGTCCAGTCGATATATTCCGCCAGTTCTGCCAGATCCCAACCGTCAAAGGTCTGGGTGCCTAGGAAGCTGGGCGTGGTCGCCTGATAGCTGGTCCAGTCAACCTGATAGGCATTGGCGCGCGCGGTCTCGACGCTGATGCGTTTCTTCGCCAGTTCGGCGCGGGCGTGCTTTTCAGCAACGGTGGCGTATTCCGCGCGGATATCGTCGATATAGGTGACCTTCTGCTCATCACTCAGCAAAGACGACACAACCCCCACAGCGCGCGAGGCATCAGTCACATAAACCGCCTGCGCCGTGTCGAGGTTCGGGTGGATCTTCACCGCTGTATGCACCTTGGAGGTGGTGGCGCCACCGATCAGCAGGGGCTGTTCCATCCCTTCGCGCTGCATTTCGGTGGCGACATGCACCATCTCATCAAGCGACGGTGTGATCAGACCGGAGAGGCCAATGATATCGACGTTTTCGTCCCGCGCGACCTGCAGGATCTTTTCAGCAGGCACCATCACCCCAAGGTCGATGATTTCGTAGTTGTTACAGGCCAGCACCACGCCCACGATGTTCTTGCCGATATCATGCACGTCGCCCTTCACGGTGGCCATCAGCACCTTGCCGGCACTTTCGGCGGCACCGTCTTTTTCGGCGTCCATATAGGGCAGCAGTACCGCGACAGCCTGTTTCATCACCCGGGCGGATTTCACCACCTGCGGCAGGAACATCTTGCCAGCGCCAAAGAGATCGCCCACCACGTTCATCCCCGCCATCAGCGGGCCTTCGATCACATGTAGAGGACGTTCGGCGTTTTGGCGGGCCTCTTCGGTGTCTTCATCGATATATTCGGTGATCCCGTTCACCAGCGCATGTTCCAGACGTTTTTCAACGCTCCATTCGCGCCAGGTCAGATCCTTCTCTTTGCCTTTACTGCCCCCCTGCCCGCGGAAACGCTCGGCAATCTCCAGCATCCGCTCGGTGGCATCAGCACGGCGGTTCATCACCACGTCTTCACAGGCTTCGCGCAGCTCGGGGTCGATCTGGTCGTAAACGGCCAGCTGACCGGCATTGACGATCCCCATGTCCACACCGGCCTGAATACCGTGGTAGAGGAAGACCGAGTGCATTGCTTCGCGTACCAGCTCATTGCCCCGGAAGCTGAACGACAGGTTCGAAATCCCGCCAGAGATATGCACATGCGGCAGATCGGTGGTGATCCGGCGGGAAGCCTCGATGAAGTCCACACCGTAGTTGTCGTGTTCCTCGATCCCGGTGGCCACAGCAAAGACGTTGGGGTCAAAGATGATATCTTCCGGCGGGAAGCCCACTTGCTGGGTCAGGATCTCATAGGCGCGGGTACAGATTTCAACCTTGCGGTCTTCGGTATCGGCTTGTCCAACCTCATCAAAGGCCATGACCACCACAGCGGCCCCATAGGCCCGACACAGACGCGCCTGTTCGATAAACTGTGCCTCGCCCTCTTTCATCGAGATCGAGTTTACAATCGCCTTGCCCTGCACACATTGCAGGCCGGCCTCAATCACCTCCCATTTGGAGCTGTCGATCATCAGTGGCACACGGGCGATATCCGGCTCCGAGGCAATGAGGTTCAGGAACTCCACCATCGCCGCCTTGGAGTCGATCAGACCCTCATCCATGTTCACATCAATAATTTGCGCACCGTTTTCCACCTGTTGACGGGCCACATCCAGCGCGGTGGCATAATCCCCGTTGGTAATCAGCTTACGGAACTTGGCAGAGCCGGTGACATTGGTCCGCTCCCCCACGTTCACAAAAGGAATGTCGTCGCTTAGGACAAAGGGCTCCAGCCCCGACAGGCGCATCTTGGGTGCAACGCTGGGCACGACGCGTGGGGTAATGTCAGCCACCGCCTGCGCAATGGCGCGGATGTGGTCATAGGTGGAGCCACAGCAGCCCCCGACCACATTCACCAGCCCCTCACGGGCAAAGCCTGCCACCTGTTCGGCCATCTCTTCGGGTGTTTCGTCATATTCGCCCATCTCATTGGGCAGACCCGCGTTGGGGTAGGCACAGGTCAGGGTGTCCGCGACATTAGAGATCTCGGCAATATGGGCGCGCATCGCATTGGCGCCCAGCGCACAGTTAAGGCCAATGGTCAGCGGTTGCGCGTGCCGCACCGAATGCCAGAAAGCAGTGGGCGTCTGACCCGACAGGGTGCGCCCCGACAGATCGGTGATCGTGCCGGAAATCATCACAGGTGACCGCATCCCACGTTCTACAAACACCTGCTCACAGGCAAAGATCGCGGCCTTAGCGTTCAGCGTGTCAAAGATCGTCTCGATCAACAGAATATCGGAGCCGCCTTCCAGCAGACCGCGGGCCTGTTGGGAATAGGCTTCAACCAGTTCATCAAAAGTCACGGCGCGGTAGCCGGGGTTGTTCACATCCGGCTGATCGACGCGGTGCGGTTGGTCGGCCCTAACGCGCCCGCAACATAGCGTTTGCGGCCATCCTCTTTCTCTGCCCGGTCCATCGCGATACGAGCCAGACGTGCGCCTTCGATGTTGATCGCATCCACCAGCCCCTGCTGATCGTAATCTGCCTGCGCAATGGTGGTGCCGGAGAAGGTGTTGGTTTCCACAATATCCGCGCCGACCATCGCGTAGTTGTAGTGGATCTCCTCCACCAGATCGGGGCGGGTCAGGTTCAACAGATCGTTGTTGCCCTTCAGCGGTTTGTCACTGTGAATATGCGCGTGACAGCTACAGCCCGGTCCGTGACCGGAATGATCCCCGTTAAAGTCATCTTCGACCAGTCCAAGCTTCTGGATCTGGGTGCCCATTGCGCCGTCCAACACAAGGATCCGCTCTTTGGCGGCTGCTTCGAGTTCGGCAAAAACGGGGGAAAGCGGGAGGGAGGCAACAGACATACGGGCACCATGTAGTTCTTATGAGGTTGCGCCTATGTAGGCGCTCCGACTTCATAAGCCCAATTCATAATAATCATGATTTACATGAGGGCCATTCAAGTTGTCGCAATCAGACTGTCGTTTCTGCCGCCTGATGTGTCCGTTTTGATCCACTTCCCTGTGCGGCCTCACGGGATGCTGAAGGCCGGAAAACGACCGGAATGCACATGACTGACCCTAACACCCGTGGCTTTTGCCTCTGTCGCGCAACCACTTGGGAATACAGCGGCACCCCAACCTGGCAGTGCTTCTGCCACTGCGATGATTGCCGCCGCAACTGTGCCGCACCCGTGGTGGCCTGGATTGGCGTTCCCTTGCGAAATTTCCGCTGGACAGGGGCAAATCCCAAGACCTTGGAAAGCTCCCCACGGGTTTTCCGCCACTTCTGCTCCGATTGCGGATCACCTATGGGGTTTGAAGCGGACCACTACGCCGGTGGCATGCACCTTTACGCCGGCTCCATGGAACAGCCAGAGCACTTCCGGCCCGCCTTCCACGTCAACTACCAGTCCAGACTGCCCTGGCTGGAGATGACAGACACCCTGCCTAAATATGACGGCACGCTACAACACGCCCCCGAGGACCTGAGCGCCTACGACTAAGGCCGTGCTTGCTTCGCACCCCTCTATTCCGCAACCTGTAGGGCAAGACAGGAGCCGCCAATGCCAGAGATCGCCCATTCCGCCGCCGCCATGATTTCCGGCATGGAACCACAGCTGCGGGACGGGGCCTATGTCTTTGCAAGCCTCACGGACGCCGCGCTGGCTACAAAACTGCAGGCTGAGGCCATTGCCAGCTTTCGCGAGGACGAAGGCATTTCGCTGATCCTGCCGCTCTCTGTTGCCGATGCGGCCGATCTGGATGGGTCGCAGCCGATGGCCTGTATCACCCTGAACGTCTACTCCTCGCTTAATGGGGTGGGTCTGACAGCCGCGGTGTCCGGCGCCCTCGGGGCAAGTGACATTCCGTGTAATATTGTCACCGCCTGCCATCATGACCATGTGTTTGTCCCCTTGCCCGACAAGACCCGCGCATTGACCGCGCTGCAGACCCTGCAATCCAGCGCATCAGTCTGAAGTCAGCCCGCCCCACCCCTGGTGCACGCCCTTTTGCGAATAATTCTCATTTTTATTCGCGCCGCTATTGCGAATAGTTCTCAATTTCATTATCAACCCCTCAACGCAACAGAACAGGACCGGAGTCCGTTATGTCGAAGTCTCTTTTCACTGGTGCATTGATCGCAGCCGTTTTGGCCTCTCCCGCGATGGCAGAGAAAATGAAGGTGGTTACCACTTTCACCGTGTTGTCTGATATGGCGCAGAATGTGGCTGGCGATGCGGCCGAGGTGGTCTCGATCACCAAACCAGGCGCAGAAATCCACGGCTACCAGCCTACCCCACAGGATATTGTCCGCGCCTATGACGCCGATCTGGTGCTTTGGAATGGGCTCAATCTGGAACTGTGGTTTGAACAGTTCATCAACAATCTGGGTGACAAGCCTTCGGTTACGCTGACCGACGGGATTGAGCCAATTGCCATTGCCAGCGGTTCCTACGAAGGCAAGGCCAACCCGCACGCCTGGATGGGTCTGGACAATGCCCTTGTCTATATCGACAACATCGCCGCCGCCTTTGGCACCCATGACCCTGATAACGCAGAGGTCTACCTGACCAACGCCGCCACCTATAAGGACGCGCTGCGCGCCACTATCGAGCCGCTGCGCGACACGCTGGCACAGATTCCCGAAGACAAACGCTGGCTGGTGTCCTGCGAGGGCGCTTTCAGCTATCTGTCCAAAGATCTGGGCCTGCAGGAACTTTACCTGTGGCCGATGAACGCCGACCAAACCGGCACCCCGCAACAGGTGCGCAAGGTGATCGACGGCGTGCGCGCCAACAATATCTCAGCCGTGTTCTGCGAAAGCACCGTGAACAACGATCCGGCCAAGCAGGTCGCCCGTGAAACCGGTGCCACCTATGGCGGAATGCTCTATGTTGACAGCCTGAGTGAAGCAGACGGCCCCGTACCAACCTATCTGGATCTGCTGCGCGTCACCTCGGAAACCATCGTGGCGGGTCTGACCGCCGAGATGAACTAAGACACGTAAGACACAGAAAATGAAAGATCATATGCTCCTGCCGTTTTCCTCTGACATGACAGAATTCACCGCCGAGGATGGCCCCGGCGGGGGCATATGCGCCAGCGAGGTCACTGTGACCTATCGCAACGGCCACACCGCCTTGCATGACGCCACCTTCGCCATCCCGCGCGGCACCGTTACCGCGCTGGTTGGGGTCAACGGCGCCGGCAAATCAACGCTGTTCAAGGCGATCATGGGTTTTGTGCCCGCCGCCAAAGGCGAAATCCGCCTGTTGGGCCGCACGGTGAAAC
The DNA here is from genome assembly GCF_047123305.1 of Thalassobius sp. MITS945101. Lineage (GTDB taxonomy): Bacteria > Pseudomonadota > Alphaproteobacteria > Rhodobacterales > Rhodobacteraceae > Thalassobius. The sequence continues at coordinate 3,002,847 of NZ_CP138918.1, read as the reverse complement.
AGGCGCTGAAGGAAAACCTTGTGGCCTATGTCCCCCAGTCCGAAGAGGTCGACTGGGCCTTCCCTGTATTGGTGGAGGATGTGGTGATGATGGGGCGCTACGGCCACATGGGCCTGCTGCGCCGCCCCCGTCAGGCCGATCACGCGGCGGTGGATCAAGCCCTGAAACGCGTCAACATGCAGGACTTCCGCAAACGCCAGATTGGTGAGTTGTCCGGGGGTCAGCGCAAACGGGTGTTTCTGGCCCGCGCTCTGGCGCAGGACGGCAAGGTGATCCTGCTGGATGAGCCGTTCACCGGCGTTGACGTCAAAACCGAAGATCAGATCATCGGCCTTTTGCGCGAGCTGCGCGATGAGGGCCGGGTGATGCTGGTGTCGACGCACAACCTTGGGTCGGTGCCCGAGTTCTGTGACCGCACCGTATTGGTCAAAGGCACCGTGCTGGACTACGGCCCAACCGAAACCACCTTTACCCATGACAACCTCAAACGCGCCTTTGGCGGTGTGCTGCGCCAGTTCACCCTGGGCGGTGAACAACTGCACGACGATGACGACCCTCGTCAGATCTCGATCCTGACCGATGATGAGCGGCCCTTTGTGCAATATGGCGACAAGACCCATAAGACGGATGAAGAGGAATGAGCCTGCTGCTTGAGCCCTTCACCTATGCCTATATGACCAACGCCATGTGGGTGTCCGCGCTTGTGGGTGGGGTCTGTGCCTTCCTGTCGGCCTATCTGATGCTGAAAGGCTGGTCGCTGATCGGCGATGCCCTGTCCCATTCGGTGGTGCCCGGCGTTGTGGGGGCCTATGCCCTTGGCCTGCCCTTCGCGCTGGGAGCTTTCATTGCTGGCGGTCTGGCAGCAGGCGCAATGCTGTTTCTGTCGGACCGGTCGGGCCTGAAAATTGACGTGATCATCGGGCTGATCTTCACCAGTTTCTTTGGGCTGGGGCTGTTCCTGGTGTCGCTCAATCCGGCCTCGATCAATCTGCAGACCATTACGATGGGCAACATTCTGGCCATCACCCCCGAAGACACGTTGCAACTGGCGATCATCGGCTGTGTGTCTCTGGCGGTGTTGCTGGTGAAATGGAAGGACCTGATGGTCACCTTCTTTGACGAAAACCACGCCCGGTCCATCGGATTGAACCCGTCGGCTCTGAAGGCGGTGTTCTTTATCCTGCTGTCGGCTTCGGTTGTGGCGGCGATGCAGACCGTGGGGGCCTTTCTGGTGATCGCCATGGTGGTGACGCCGGGGGCGACGGCCTATCTGCTGTGTGACCGGTTCCCGCGCCTGATCGTGACCTCGGTTGCCATTGGGGTGCTGACCTCCTTCTTTGGGGCCTATGTCAGCTATTTCCTGGATGGGGCGACAGGTGGTGTGATTGTAACTTTGCAAACGCTGATCTTCCTGGCCGCCTTTGTCTTTGCCCCGAAACACGGGCTGTTGGCCGCCAAGGCCAAGGCCCGCGCGGCGCTGCGTTCTGGCGCTGCTTTGGATGAGGAGGCAATCTGATGGACCAGTTGCTGTTCCCGTTTATTTTCCCCTTCATGCAGAACGCCTTTTGGATCTGCGCCATTGTTGCGGTGCCCACCGCCCTGTTGAGCTGTTTCCTTGTCCTTAAGGGCTGGGCCCTGATGGGGGATGCTATCAGCCATGCGGTTCTGCCCGGCATTGTGCTGGCCTATATCGTGGGCATCCCGTTGATCATTGGGGCTTTTCTGGCCGGCATGGGCTGTGCGGTGGCCACCGGCTACCTGTCGGAAAACAGCCGCGTGAAGCAGGATACGGTGATGGGCGTGGTCTTCTCCGGCATGTTTGGGGTGGGCATCTTGCTCTACACTTCGATCGAGACAAACGCCCACCTCGACCATATCCTGTTTGGCAACATTCTGGGCGTCGGGGCGCAAGATCTGTGGACCGCGGGCATCATTGCTGTGCTGACCACGGTGGCGTTGGTGCTAAAGTGGAAAGACCTGATGCTGCACGCGTTCGATCCGGCGCAGGCCAAAGCGGCGGGGCTGAACGTGCAGGTGCTGCACTATGGGCTGCTGACCATCTTGAGCCTTGTGATTGTTGCCACCCTCAGCGCCACCGGCTTGATCCTGGCCATCGGCCTGCTGATTGCACCGGGTGCCATCGCCTTCTTGCTGGTGAGGCGGTTTGGGGCCATGCTGGCGGTGGCCTCTGTGGTGAACCTGCTGGCGATGCTGGGCGGCACCTACCTGAGCTTCTTCATCGACAGTGCGCCGGCACCGACGATCATCCTGATCCTGACGATTGTCTTCATCATTGCGCTGGTGCGCCGCAGGGTGCTGGACAGCCGCCATCAAACCCAAGCCTGATCTGTTCACAGTCGATAACCGTACCGAGAAACCGGCGCTGCAATTGCAGGCCGGTTTCTTCTTGGCTCCATGCGAGGCCATAGACACCCAAGAGATGTGAGCCGCCGCCAATCCCCAACCCATAGCTCAAAAAAACACCGTAATTTCGCGGGTTTTTCTGGACAGAGCATTTAAGAGCGGCAAACATCGTCGTTAAGAAATCTGACGCAGATTTGCCGGGTGGTTGAGCTTTCTCCCAAACCGGCTAGTTCTTGTTCAAAGAAAGACCGGCAGGGCGATTGGAACACAAAGAGATTTTCCCCAATGTAGGCAGCGGTGACGACCGCACGCTGATCCGCGCGTTGCTGCAGCAGCCACGTGCGCATGCGGTCCACGATATGCTGGAACGCAAGTTCGAGATCGTGTTCCCCCTGCTGCTGCTGTTTGTCGCCGCACTGTCCTATATCGGGGCGGACCGGCGCGCCTTGCTGGAGCTGGCCGAATACACGTTCATCAGCCACCTGCCCCATCCCGCCAGCATCCTGCTCTTGGTTGGGTTCAGCCTGTTCCCGAAATCGAAACAGCCCTTTTTTGCGGTGTCCTTTCTGGTGATCCTACTGCTGTCGACGCTCTGGACCTTTCATTCCGGCGTCTACGATCTGCCTCCAGCGCTGGGATTTGCTGAATTTCTGATCCTCAGTACCGTGTTCAACGCGGTGCTCGGTCTGTCGCTGGCCTGGATTGCGTTGCAACTAGAGCACCATTTTGCCCGCGGCCCCTTGAAGCCAACCCTAGATGTGTCGCTTTCGGCCACGCTGTTTTCGGTGGTTCTGTTTGTGGGCACGCCCATCGCCCTGATCGGGGTCTGGGCCGGCCAGCGCTGGCTGGGGCTGCAATACGGCGATGATATGATGATCCTCGGCGCCACCCAGATGGTGCGCACCGCCGTGTTCAGCTGCATCTGCCTGATCTTTGCACTTTACCCACCACCCCTGGGGGTAGTGCTGAAATCGCTGCCGATTGTCCTGCTCTTTGTGCTGATCGGGCTCGTCGACAAACCGCTTGGTTGGCAGACCGAGCGGGTGTTCACCATGATGTTCGCCATCTCGCTGCGTTTTGTTTTGCCTGTGACTGTGGCCCTGCCGATCACCTTGCTTGGCATTGTGACCCAACGCATTGTGATCCCCGATGAGACGATGAACTGGTCGCAGGATTATCTGATCTTTGCGGTGCTTCTGGCCGTTGTGACCATGTTCGACCTGATCCTTCTCAACCGACGTGCAGTGTCGCGGCGCAACCGGATGCTGCGCCAGAAGCTGCTGAATTCCTTTGAGTTCTCCAAGTTTGGTTACTTCCTTTACAGTTCCAAACTGCAGCGGTTCTGGCTGGATGAGATGATCCGGATCGCGCCACATCGCACGCTGAGTGACACCGGCCCCGAAACCCTGCGCCGGATGCCCCCCAAAGACGCCGAGCGGCTGGCCCGCATCCTGTCGAACCATGCACCAGAACCACAGGGGCTGATGATCCGGATCGCCGATGGGCCGGTCTGGGATGAGGACAAACCCTACCGCGTTTACCGGCTGCATTCGGTGTCCGAGATGTCGTGGCAATATGGCTTGGTCACGCTGGGCACCTTGACGGACATCACCGAGGTGCATGAGGCCTCCAGCGCGCTGCAGGACACCCTGAGCCAGCTGGAGCTTAGCAAGGAACGCCAGCACCGGCTGTTTGCTCTCATCTCGCACGAGCTGCGCACTCCGGCAGCGATCCTGTCCATGATGGCGGACAAGATGAACGCGGAAGAAGAGGACTGGACCACGCTGGGGCCACGTTTCAACAATGTGCTGGAGCAATTCCTGACCCTGATGGACGACCTTGGCAGCGTTGTGCGTGACGAAGACCTGCTGCCCGCCAATGAAACCAGCTTCCGCCCCAATGAGTTGCTACAGCACCTGTCCAACGTCTATCGCTCCATCGCCGAAGATGCCGGGTTGTCGATCGACCTGCGCAGTTCGCAGAAATACGACGCGTTGCGGGTTTCAGATGTCGGCCGATTGCAGCAGATCCTAGGCAACCTGATCCGCAATTCGATACTGCATTCAGGCGGCAGCCAGCTGGTGATTTCCTACCGCGAAGAGCTGGTGATGGGGGACCTCACTGGCAAATGGGTGATCGAGGACAACGGCAAAGGCATTCCCGAGGCCCTGCAGCCCGGGTTGTTCGAACCTTTCAACCGCCAGACCCGCGGTGTGTTTTCCAGTTCGGAAGGCACCGGGCTGGGCATGTATATCGTCAAACTTTTCGCCGAAAACCTGCGTGGATCGGTCTACTTTGATCCCCCAGAAAGTGGCGGTGCGCGTTTTGTGGTTACTGTGCCTCTGAAACGTGATGAGGTGCTGAAACCCGCCGAAAAATCCGCAACGGGCGGGCCGGTGATGGATCTGCCGGTCTTGCTGGTGGAAGACAACGATCTGGTTGCTGAGATTACCCAATCGCAGCTGCGCAAACACTTCAGCCATGTGATGCATCTGGAAACCGCGGAACAGGTGCTGGAGCAGATCGAGGCACTGGCCCCGAAGGTGGTGCTGACCGATATCAACCTGCCTGGCATGAACGGGCTTACCCTGTGCCGCCGGCTGCGGGATCAGGGGTTTGAAGGGCCGATCTTTGGCCTGAGCGCCGGGGCAAATGAGGCCGAAGAGCTGCGCGAGGTGGGCGCTGACGGGATTCTCAGCAAACCGTTGGCGATGCGTAAATTCCAGCAGGAGCTGGAGGTCGCCATGCGCCGTCGCGGGGTGGAGATTGCCTCGGGCGAGGCTGAGGACGCCAAGAAACAGGCGTGATCACGGCCCGCACCCCAGCGAGGGGCGGCGCATAAGGGTCCGTTTGGCTAACAGGACGCAAACAAAAGGGCTGCCTCAACGGGCAGCCCTTTTTGTGGATAAGGTTTTCCTCAGCCGATCCGCGCTGTGAACAATGGCAGGCGGGACAGGAAGGCACGCGCTTCATTGCGGAATTGGGCCTCAGCCCGCGCACTGTCGATCCGGTCGCGCAGCGCCCGTTCCAGCGCGGTTGCGGCCAGCGCCAGATCCTTTTCCCCGATCTGCCCTGCCTCTGCGACCACGCGATGCGCCATCGCCATCCGCTCACTGCGGGACTGGTTCGGTTCAAAACTGGTTTGCAGACGATCCGTCAAACGGCCGATGAACTTCAAAACCCAGTTCTTGCCCATCAGGGACACGATTTCCTCCAGCTCGGCAAAGCTGTAGCTGTTGTCCTTGCGGGCGCGGCGTTCCACATCACCTTCGCCCGCATCGGCAAGGACACCGGCAATGGCAGCCACCAGATCGTTGATCTGGAACGGTTTTGCCAGAAACGCATTGGCCCCGGCCAGCATCATCTGTTCGATTTCATCCGGCATGCTGGTCGCCGAGAAAGCCACCACCGGCACGTCACAGAACGGCGCGGGCAGACACCGGATCCGGCGGGTCAGTTCCATCCCGCTGACCTCGGGCATCTGCATATCACAGAGCACCACGTCAGGGTTATAGGCCACGATCTGATCCAAGGCTTTCAACGGGTTATTGACCACCTCAACATGGATGCCTTCGCGTTTCATGATGCGACGGATCAGATCACCAGTGTCTTCACTGTCATCCACCAGCATCACCCGTTCAGCGGCGGCGTTAAGCACCGACAGTTCCGGCACCTCAACGGGCAGTTCGGATTTTCCGTCCACCACCGGCAGGTCCAGATAGAACCAGAAGGTCGTGCCCTCACCGGGTTTGCTGTGCAGCTGAATGTCACCGCCCATGCTGCGCACCAGCCCTTGCGAAATCGCCAGCCCCAGACCGGAGCCCCCGTTGTTCTGCAGCTCCAGACCTTCGGAGATCTGACTGAAGCGCTCAAACAGCTGGGCCTGATCTTCTGGCGCAATACCGATGCCGCTGTCCTGCACCTCCAGACGCAGACGCGCCATATCGACTCCGTCCACCGTGTCCAGCTTGGCGCTGACCCGCAGGGTCACGCCGCCTTCGGCGGTGAATTTAATGGCGTTATTCAGTAGGTTCAGCACCACCTGACTCAGCCGCAGCGAGTCACCTTTCAGCAACCGGGGCATATTGGCCGACACCTCAGAGGTGAGGATCAGCCCCTTGCCTTGCGAATGGACCGAGACCAGATCAATCGCCTCGCGTACCAGTTCATTGAGGGAAAATTCTTCGTCGCGAAGCTCTAGCCCGCCCTCTTCGATCCGCGACAGATCCAGCACATCATCGACGATGCGGCTGAGGGTGCGACCGGCCGTGTTCAGGCGCGACACCTGTTGTTTCTGATCCGCCGAGAGCGGCTCTTTGCCCAGCATTTCGGAAAAGCCGAGGATAGCATTCAGGGGGGTGCGGATTTCATGGGTGATGGTTGACAGGAAGCGGCTTTTGGCGCGGTTGGCCTGATCGGCTTCGGCGACGGCATCGCGCAGCTGGTCCTCAACCTCCTGACGGCGGGCCATTTCGCGAAACCCGGTAATCAGCACCAACGACAACAGGAACAAAGTGCCCGCAAGGAAGGCAACCAGCAGGAAAACCATGAAACGGGTTTTGTCCACCAACCCGCCAAAGCCGGATTGGGTGACCTGAGATTGTTGGCTCTGGATTTGATGAACAACGTCATGGAACTGCGCGGTTTCGGCCCGCATATCGGCCCAGTGAGCAGTGTTGCCCGGTTCAAACACGGCGGCGCGGGCCGTTTCAAACAGGATGGCGTTCTGCTGACGCAACACAACCAGACCTTCAAGTCCCCCCTGCAACTCACTGATCCGGGTGAGTTTTTGCATTTTAACCTTCAACGCCGTTTCACGCTCTGCCAATCCAGCCAGGGCAGCGCGGGGATTGTTCTGCAAAGCGATAACATCCAACCCATCGCCCAGGCGGTCAATCTCGCCCAAAAGCTCCTGACCAGCGGCGGCCGAGGCCACCTCGCGGGTGCCATTGGCGACGGTTTGCACAATGCCAAAAATCTCAAACACCGCAGCAGCGGCCAAAAGGCCTGCAAAACACAGGTTGATCAGCGACCGGCGGAGGGTGGTGTTGGTCGGCCCTTTGGCGCGGGCCGTGTCGGCGTCATCCTCGGGATCAACAGGATCCTCCGGTTCGGCCTTAAATCGATGTGACGCGGAAAAATACGTCATGGGACACTCATACCTTTAGGACAATAACGGGGCTCCAACGGCGACCGCGGAGGTGCGGTTGGAGACGCCAAGTTTGGCAAACAGCGCGGTCATATGCACCTTCACGGTGCCAATGCCGAGGTTCATTTCGCGGGCGATTTCTTTGTTCGACATGCCCTGCACCAGAAGTTCAAGCACACGACGCTGGCGCGGCGACAACTCTGGAATTTCAGCGGCCTCTTCAACTGTTTCAGGCGCGGGTTCAGGCACATAACGGGCCGCTTCGGCCAGCTCTTCGGCATCCGCAACCGTGGCAACCTCAGTGCCGGATTCAAACGCCAGAACAACCGCTTCAGGCGCCTCTGCGGCGGGATCCGCATGCGGGGCAAAAGCGATCGGGTCCTCTGGCGGCTCATGCAGCAGTGCGGGGGCATAGATCCGGCCCTGCAGGATCTGACCAATGGCCAGCTTCAACTCGGAAATGCCCTCGGCCTTGGAGACATAGCCATAGGTGCCGGCGGCCAGCGATTGCAGGACGTCATTGCGATCCTGCGAGGCTGAAACAACGGCCAGTTTGCGGATTTCGGGATGGGTCTGCCGGATATGTGCCAGACGGGCGGGCCCGTCCATGCCCGGCATTCTGAGGTCAAACAGGGCCAGATCCACACGGTCACAGCCCGCCATGATCTGTTCGGCCTGTTCCAGGTTGGAGGCTTCAAACACTTCGGTGAAACCAAATTTTTCCAACAGGATCGTCGACAGCGCCATGCGGAAGTATTCATCATCATCGGCAACCAGCGCCACCGTGTCGGTCAAAGAGATCAGCGGCTGATCAAGTCCACCGCCTTCACCAAGCAGCTGCCCCGCCATCGAACTGTCGATGTAGACTTTGCCTTCTGCAACCATCCGCAGCGGAGTGTCCAACACGTCATCAGCCATGTTCAGCACAATGCCGTTCACCCCTTTGCGCAGGGCCAGGCGTGCCAGGCACATATCGATTTCGACCCCGACAAGCGCCACATGCAGATCCGGCGACAGGCGCAGCGCCTCGGCCACTTTGCCCGCTTCCAGCATCTCTTCGTTGAAACTTTCCAGGGCAAGCACTTCGAAGTGTTCGGCTTCCAGTGCTTTGGTCACGTCCAGCCAGCTGTGCACCACCTTGAGGGAAATCGGACCGTCTTTGGCAATGGCAAGGGCGGGTTCCGCGCTGTCACAAAGGACCAGCACCCGCAGCCCCGCATGGCCATCTTTGCCAGACGGCGATGGCCAGCGATCCGCAATCAGTTCAGACCCAAACGGCATGTCGTTCATTAAATTGTCCGCTCTGTTCTGGTGTGAGGTGCATCAAGCTGCCTGGGCCTAGAGAGGAGGGGGCCGGGGTGGAGGATGCACACGATTCTCATAAAAGAATGTAAACCAAACGGGCGCATTTGGCCGTCACGCATAGGTCTACTGGTTGGCTCCATTCGGGAGCAGCCTACATACTTTTTGCCAGTCGCCCCTCCGTTTCCGCCGAAAAATCTAGGCCACTCGGTTGAATTGTGCGATCCGGCTCCAAGGCGCATTATTGGAGAGCACACCCGTCCTGTGTCCTGTGTTTGGGCGCTTGGTTCTGCGGTGCTGCGTAAAGTTTCTGTTGCTTAGTCACTATCAGTATCGAGGTTACCATGTTCGGCAAAAGAACCGGCCCTGTCGCCGCCAAGAAGGCCAGCCGCCCTGCCCCGGCTCCTGAACCAGCACGCAAAGCAACACGGGTCGAGCCTGCGCCCAAGCCCGCGCCGGAACCCGCCCCCCAGGCCCCCAAGCCCAAGATGGAAGCGCGCTCCCCAGTCCCTACAGAGGCGGACAGTGCGCGCTATAAGTTAAAGGCCGAGATCATGGAGACCCTGATCTCGATGCTGGACATCAACCAGCTGGCGCAGATGGGGGAAGACGAGGAACGCAACGAGATTGCCAATTACGTCACCGACATTCTGGCGGTGAAAAAAGAGGTTATTTCTGACAGCGAACAACGCGATCTGATCTCGGATATCACCAATGATATTTTGGGCTATGGCCCACTGGAGCCCCTGCTGGCGCGTGACGATATTGCCGACATCATGGTCAATGGCACCGACCCGATTTACATCGAGGTCGCCGGCAAGATGGAACGAACTCCGATCCGGTTCCAGGACAACCGACAATTGTTAAACGTCTGTCAGCGGATCGTGTCTCAGGTGGGGCGCCGGGTCGATGAATCCAGCCCGATCTGTGACGCCCGCCTGCCCGACGGCAGCCGTGTGAACGTGATCGCTGGCCCACTGGCGGTGGATGGCACAGCGCTGACAATTCGGAAATTTCGCAAGGATTCTCTGACGCTGGACGATCTGGTGAAATTTGGATCAATCACCCCAGAAGGTGCCGACATCCTGAAGATCATCGGCAAGGTGCGCTGCAACATTCTGGTGTCGGGTGGCACGGGATCGGGCAAGACAACCCTGCTGAACTGCCTTGCCGGCTTTATTGAACTGACCGAACGGATCGTGACCTGCGAAGACGCGGCCGAACTGCAGCTGCAACAGCCGCATGTGGTGCGTCTGGAAACCCGCCCGCCTTCACTGGAAGGCACCGGTGAGGTCACGATGCGTGATCTGGTAAAGAACTGTCTGCGGATGCGTCCAGAACGGATCATCGTGGGCGAGGTGCGAGGGCCTGAGGCCTTTGACCTGCTGCAGGCAATGAACACGGGCCATGACGGCTCGATGGGGACGGTGCACGCGAACACACCGCGTGACGCCATGTCCCGTATGGAGGCGATGATTACGATGGGTGGATCCCGACTGCCTGTCCGAACCCTTCGCGAAATCATCGCCTCCTCGGTAGACGTCATCGTGCAGGCTCAGCGCCTGCGCGATGGCTCCCGCCGGATTACCCATATCACCGAGGTTCTGGGCATGGAGGGCGACGTGCTAACCACGCAGGACCTGCTAGTTTACAAGATCCTCGGAGAAGACGAAAACGGCAAGATCATAGGCCGCCACGAAAGCTGTGGCATCAGCCGTCCGAAATGCTGGGAGCGCGCCAAATACTTCGGCTGCGCGGATGAACTGACAGAGGCGCTGCGCGCTTCGGAGGCCGAAGACGATGGGATGATGCACCATGCTTGAGCTAATCCAAGACTATCAACTGGGCCTTCTGGAAGCGGCCATTTTCCTCTCCGTCTTTGTGATGGTGGTGGCGCTGATGTTGGGCTCCAATGAGAAGGCCAATGACAGCCGGTTGAAGAAACGGGTCAGCACCGTCAGCGGCGGTCGGTCCGGCCGCTCGGTGCCCGGATCGGATGCCATCGACGCAGAGCTGCGCCGCCGCCAGATCCGCTCGGCGATGAAGGACAACAAGAAGGGTGGCAAAGGGGCCAATTTCCAGACCCAGCTGAAACAGGCCGGGTTGGATTGGTCCAAACGCAAATTTGTTGTGGTCTGCCTGATCACCGCGCTGGCCAGTTTTGCCGGCCTCTCTGTCGGCGCACAGCTGAGCCCGATTATGGCCGCGCCCGGCGCCGCCTTCCTGGGTCTGGCCCTGCCCTATTTCTTTGTGATGCGTGCCACCAAAACGCGCCTGAAGAAATTTGCCAATGAATTCCCTGCCGCCCTCGACATCATTGTCCGGGGCGTCAGCGCCGGTCTGCCCCTCAGCGAATGTCTGAAAACCATCGCCAAAGAAACCAAAGAGCCGGTCCGCAGCGAGTTTCAAATGCTGCTGAATGACCAGTCGGTTGGCATGACCTTGGAAAAGGCCGCCCACCGTCTGGCCGTGCGTGTGCCACTGGCCGAGACCTCGTTCTTTGCCATTGTTCTGGCAGTTCAAAGCCGTTCGGGCGGGTCGCTGAGCGAAATTCTGAACAACCTCTCTCAGGTTGTGCGAGGTCGCAAGATGCTGGATGCGCAGATCAAAACCATGTCGTCAGAAGCCAAGATGTCCGGTCGCATGATCGGTTCGATGCCACTGTTGGTGGCCGGGGCGCTTTTCTACCTAAGTCCCGAATATATTGCCGTTCTCACCGGCACCTCCACCGGCCAGATGGTCCTTGCTGGCGCGGGTGTCTGGATGTTCACCGGTGTGATGGTGATGAAAAAAATGATCAACTTCGAGGTGTAAGGAGGGTCACATGTCTTTGCCATTTTCGATCTTTGACGTTCTTTCCCCCCAGACCATGGCGATCCTATTGATCTCGGTCGCGGGCTTCCTTGTGGTGCTGGGCCTTGCCATGCCCATGCTGAAGAAAGAAAACCTGCAACGCCGTCTGGCCAAAGTGGCCATCGAACATGGCGGCATGCAGACCATGGTGCAGAAGAAATCCCTGATGACCCAAATGGGACTGGCCGGGAACAGCCGCGCCACCCAACGCGCCAATGTCTTTGCCAAGCTTGCCGGCACCCAGTCCACGGCCATTCTGCGCAAACTGCGTATGGCGGGGATCCGCAGCAGCAATGCTCTGGGCGTCTATGTGATGCTGTCGCTGCTGTTGCCTGTGGTGCTGGGCCTGATTGCGATCTTCTATGGTGTGGTGATCTTTGAAAAAGACCCAACCCCGCAGAACTTGGTGATTTTCGGCGGCGGCGGTGGTTTCCTGGGCTTCCTGTTGCCCCGGCTTTACATCAGCAACCGTATCACCAAACGCCAACAGTCCATTCAACGGGCCTGGCCGGATGCTTTGGACCTGCTGTTGATCTGCGTAGAATCGGGCTATGGCATCGACGCCGCCCTGATCCGCCTCTCAGAAGAAATCGGCACGCAATCCGCCGAACTGGCCGAGGAAATTTCGCTTACGGCGCTAGAACTTTCCTACCTTCAAGATCGCTCACAAGCCCTTGATAACTTTGTCGAACGTACCGGCATGGATCCTGTGCGCCAGGTGGTTGGATCGCTGAAACAGACGGAAAAATACGGCACAGATCTGGGCCGCGCCCTACGGGTGCATGCGCAGGAAAGCCGCGATCTGCGGCTGGAGCGGGCCAAGGAAAAAGCGGCCTCTCTGCCGCCCAAATTGACCGTGCCGATGATCGTGTTCTTCCTGCCGATCCTCTTTGTGATCATCATCGCGCCGACCATTATCCAGATCAGCCAAACCTGATCCCCCCAGTTAAGACCCCACCACTCACCAAACCAAGGCGCGGCTCCGCAAGGGACCGCGCCTTTTCCTTTTCCGCTAGATGGCCTCCCCCCAATTGCTTTTCAGAAGCCTTCGCGCAGGCTGGAAACGGGATTTTCCCGGATGTCCGGCGTGGTCCACAGCCCCCACCGGAACAGCGCCGCGTCACGCCGAACTGGTCCACAGATAATCGAGCCACGCCCCTAAAGTGTCCCAGCATCGGTGCCGCGATTCGCCCAAAGGGAATCACCGCAAAACATGTTTCTCAGCACCACCTCTAACAGTCTTGCGCACCAGGTCGTTCAGGATATGAGCCGCTTGATACAGGTCAAAATCTAACGTGATTTCCGCCTGTTAGCGCCTCCAAGGGACAGTGACCTACCCCAAAAGTAGGGGGTCATAGCAACTTTGGCATCTCATCCACCCAGTCCATTTGCTCTTTTGTCCTAGGGTATCCGGCCGAATTTCGCGTGCCCCTTTTTTGCCGCATTCTCTTAATCACGGACGGTCACTCGAGCAGTCTCGGACCTACCCAGTCTGAGGACCGTCCGTCACCAAACTGTCAGCCAAAGAGCGACACCGAAATTTTGTCCCCCCGGTAACCAGTACCGGATACTCTGAAAGGAAAGTCCCATGAAAAAGTTTCTGACCAACTTCGCCAAAGGTGAATCCGGCGCGACCGCAATTGAATATGCGCTGATCGCTGGCCTGATCTCTGTTGTTGCGATCACCGCCCTGACCACCCTGGGGGGAAACTTGGACAGTACCTTCACCACCATCTCCGATACTTTGGCGGTTGAAGAAGCTGAATCGTAAGACCCGGTTTCACGGTTCTGGTGCCCGGGCCTGACCGGCCCACCCTACCAAAGACGGGAGAGGGTCATGTATCTCAGTGGTCTTGCCCTCTTCTCTCTTGCCGGTTTCGCCATCGTCACCTTGATGGCAGCGGCCCGGGACATCAGAACGAAGCCGATCCCCCAAGGCCTCATCCTCACTCTGCTAGGTGGCTTTCTGCTGCTCGCCGCAGGATCCGGATGGAGCCGGGAAGAAATCGCAGCCAGCCTGATCGCCGCCACAATGGTGTTGTTCGTCGGGCTGCTGCTTTCCGCAATGGGATGGGCCGAGGTCAATCACGGCAAACTTGCCGCTGTATTCACCCTCTGGCTTGGCGCCCATCAGACTTTGGACTTTGTTCTGCTAAGTGGTCTGATCGGTCTCTTCGTCACCCTCCTCCTGGCCTGTCTGCCCCGTCTGGGCTGGCGTGCCGCTCTGAAGACCGGATCGCGATGGTTTGCAGATCAAAGAGGCCTCCCCGTCGGGGCGACCCTTGCCACCGCCGCCATCATCCTGATCCCCTATTCCCCTTGGGTCACCTCTGTTGGGTGACCTCTCTGTGCAACCTGTCTTGACCTCCAACCCGAGGGCGTACCTATGTTCCGATCGTTAATCATTGTCACAGCGCTGGTCTGTGGTGGCTCGGCCACCATGCTGGTCAACATGTCCGTGCCGAAAGAATCGGAAACCGCCCAAGCACCCGAAGTGGTCCAGGAAGCCCCGACCGTTAATGTTCTTGCCGCCCTGCGCACCGTTGAGCCCGGCGCCGAACTAACCGAGGACGACCTTGGCTGGGTCGAATGGCCCCGCAACGCGCTGCACCCAAGCTTTGTCTCGCAGGGGGATGTGCCGGATGCGCTGAAGAACACTGTGGGTGCAATCGCCCGCACCGCCATGTATTCTGGTCAGCCCATTCTGCCCGAAAGCTTCGCTGACACCCGCCAGGGCTACCTGTCCTCGCTTCTGTCGCCCGGCATGCGCGCCGTTGCAATTGAGATCAGCGCCGCCAAAACCGCCGGTGGCTTTGTTCTGCCCAACAACCGCGTCGACATCCTGCTGACCTCGCGTTGCGAAGACGACATGATGTGCCGCACCCGAATGAAAACCGACACTATTCTGCAAAACGTGCGTGTGCTGGCAATTGACCAGTCGGGCACTGTTGCTGACGCCGAAAGCGCCGCCCTCTTGGGCAAAACCGCAACGCTGGAACTGATGCCTGGTGACGCGGAACTGGTGATCGCAGCCGAGGCCAGCGGCCAGCTGTCGCTGCTGCTGCGCTCCATCGATGACAATGAAGTGTTTGAACCGGAAGAGGTTGCCGCGCTTGAGCCCGAGCCCGCCCCGGCCCCCGTGATCGTCGAAAAACCGCGCACCGTAAAAGTGAACCGCGGTGGTGTCTCCGAAATTGTCGTACTCAACTAAGGTCTAATCAGAGGTAAACGGTATGAAGATCTTCACCAAATTCACCGCTGATCCCGCAGATCCGGACAACGTCGGCGGCATGCGCCCGGCCATTGGCCGCCTGCCCGCGATGACCTGCGATGCCTTTGCAGCAACCCCGCAAACCCGCAACGCCCTGCAGCAAATGCAGGCCAGCCGCCACCTGAGCCGCGTGCGCTGCCAGTTGATGGGGGGCGGTATGGAACAGGCCATTGCCGCCTATGAAGAAGGCGACAGCCCTGATCTGCTGATCATCGAAGTGGACGATGACCCGACCAAACTGTTTGCCCAACTCGATGATCTGGCCGAGCTTTGCCGTGTCGAAACCGAACTGGTGCTGATCGGCCCGTCCAATGACATCACGCTGTACCGTGCGCTGACCCGTCAGGGCATCGCCGACTATCTGCAGACCCCTGTCACCGCGCCTTTGATGGTGACGGCGCTGTTTGAACTGTTCCGTGACCCGGACAAAGTGCACCTGGGTAAAATCCATGCCGTGATTGGCGCCCGTGGTGGCGCCGGCTCTTCGACCATTGCCCATAACGCGGCCTGGATGCTGGGGGAGCAAGCCCGCGCCCAGTCGATCCTGGTGGATCTGGATTTCGAATTCGGTACCGCTGGCCTCTGCCTGAACCGCAACCCGGAACAGGACCTGATCGGCGCGATTGCCAATTCCGAGAAACTGGACGACCAGAAACTGGAACGTCTGCTGATCACCTATGATGATCAGCTGCGCCTTCTGGCCGGCCCGCAAAACCATCAGCAGGACCGCGAACTTGATCCCGAGGCGCTGGCCTATTCGATGGACCTGATCCGCGTTCTGGCCCCACATGTGGTGCTGGATCTGCCCTCTACCCTGACGCCACTGACGCGCAAAGCGCTCTATCTGGCGGATGAAGTCATTCTGGTCGCCACACCGGACCTTGCCAGCCTGCGCAACACCCGCAGCATGATCGAAATGCTGGCCTCGATCCGGATTGGTGAAAAGAAACCCCATTTGGTCCTGAACCAGATCAAACAGCCCAAACGCCCTGAAATCAAACCCACCGATTTCGTCAAGGCGCTTGGGGTCGAAGAACCTATCGAGCTTCTCTTCGACGCCGCCAAATATGGAAGTGCTGACAATAACGGCACCTTGGTGGCCCAACATAAACAGAACCGCACCCAGCGTCAGGCCTTTGGCAAACTTGCCACCGCCCTGAGCGGCTTGTCCAATCCCAAGGACAGCGCTGTTGGCCTGCGGTTCTTCAAACGCTCCGCAAAGTCCAAAGGCTGATCCCACAGCCTTTGCGGTGCGTCCCAGTTTCCTTGGGGGGGACATCGCCCTGCCTTTTTGTGCAGGACGTTGCCTGAGGTATCGATGCCAGTCCGACCTGGGGGTTGGGCTGGCATCGGTCGTTTGGGGCCTGGGCCCAAGCAATACACCGCCCCTCTGGGCAAGCGTGCAATATGTCACTAGGGTTCCCCGAAACGACCGGAGGAGAGCCCGAGATGAGCCGCAAACTGTCCCTGCCTGACAGCCCCAACATGGACGCCCCTGCCGCGGATGGCCGCCTCTTTGCCCCCTCTGCACAGCGCAACCTGCCCCATATCATCGACCTTGTGCGCCACCATGCCCCCGCCACCGGCAAGGCGCTGGAAATCGCCTCTGGCACTGGCGAACATGTGACCGCCCTGGCCGCCGCGCTGCCGGATCTCTCCTGGCAACCCAGCGATCCGGACGCCGACCGCCGCCGCTCGATCAACGCCCACGGCGCTGGTCAGTCCAACTTGGCCGAAGCAATTGCCCTCAACGCCACCGCCACAGGCTGGTCGCGCGAACACGGCGGACAGGACCTGATCCTGTTGGTGAACCTGCTGCACTTGATCTCTACCGCGGAGGCCAAACAGCTGATCGCCGAAACCGCGCAGGCGCTGGCGCCGGGCGGCGTGTTCATCCTCTACGGTCCCTTCCTGCGCGACGGCGAAGCAACTTCGGAAGGTGACCAACGTTTTCATGACACGTTGCAGACCCAAGACCCCGAGATCGGCTACAAAGACGACTGGGATGTCATCGACTGGCTGCAGGGCAATTGGCTGGAACTGGTGCAGGTGGTGGAAATGCCAGCCAACAACCTGTCTTTCATCGCCCGCCGCCCCGCCTGAACCTCTGCCAAAATCCTAGCCTGTATCCCTAGGTGAAATCTCAGTGCGACCCTACGTCATGTCCTTGCAAGCTGACCCAGATCAAAGTTGACGCTACCCGCCCGTGCTCTTACTGCTCGCACACATTCAATTATGATAATGCGAGTAGGAGCCCTCATGGCGTGGAAAGAAAAATTCGCCGATGTTAAATCCCAGGTCCGCAACCTGCATGGCGCCATCCCCGACACCGCCAAAGCCTTCGGGGCCCTAGGTGCCACGGTGAAAGGCGACGGTGCATTGGATCACAAGACCAAAGAGTTTGTGGCGCTTGGCATTGCCGTGGCCAGCCGCTGCGAACCCTGCATCATGTTCCATATCGACGCCCTGATCCGCGCCGGCGCCAGCCGTGATGAAGTCAGCGAGACATTGGCGATGGCGATCCAGATGGGCGGTGGCCCGTCGATGATGTATGCCAGCAAAGCGTTGGAATGTTTCGACGAATTGAGCACCTCCTGAAAGAAGTGCTGGGGTTGAGCCGCTCACTTAGGGGCGCTGCCCCGTCCGACTGCGTCGGACTCCCCGGGATATTTGGACCAAGAAGAAGCCGCATTCTCTTTGGCACAAATATCCGCGCCGCAGGCCATAAAACAAAGCGCGCCCCGACAGGGGCGCACAATATCACTTCTCTTTTTGAACCCTTAGCCGTTCTGGCGGATGGTTTCGTTTTTCGGGTCATAGGGGCTGTCACAGGTGACGGTGGCATCCCACAGCTTGTCTTGCATTTTCACCTTCAGCTTGGTGCCTTCCACAGCCAGATCCGGCGTGACATAGCCCATGCCAATCGATTTCTCAAAGGCCACCGAATAGCCACCCGAGGTCAAGCGGCCTACCCGCTCGCCTTCGGGCGTGTAAAGCACCTCACGGCCCCAGGGGTCGGCATCCTCCGGCCCGTCGATCAACAAGGTGCAGCATTTCACCCGCACACCCAGTTCTTCCATTGCGGCCTTGCCGTGGAAGTCTTTGCTGAGGTCGATGAAGCGCGGCAGATCAGCCTCGGCCGGGGTGGCATCGCGGCCCAGTTCGGTGCCAAAAGCGCGGTAACTCTTCTCTTGGCGCAGCCAGTTCTGCGCCCGTGCGCCGACCAGTTTCATACCGTGTTTCTCACCGGCTTTCTCCAAGAGGTCGAACAGGTAGTTCTGCATCTCTATCGGGTGATGCAGCTCCCAGCCCAGTTCACCGGTATAGGCCACACGGATCGCATTGACCGGGCACATGCCCAGTTCGATCTGGCGCGCCGACAGCCAGGGGAAACGTTTGTTCGACAGAGCTGTTTCGGGATCTGCGTCCACGATCACCTCTTTCAGCACGTCGCGCGCTTTGGGGCCAGCGATGGCAAAAACGCCCCACTGGGTGGTGACATCCTGGATCTCGATGTAGCCGAACTCTTCCATCTTGTCTTCGGCGGCTTTGCGCAGGAAGTCAGCGTCATATTCCGTCCAGGCCCCTGCGGAGACGAGGTAATAGTTATTCTCGCCATTGCGCACGATGGTGTATTCGGTGCGGGTGGTGCCGTGGCTGGTCAGCGCATAGGTCAGGTTGATGCGGCCGATTTTCGGCAGCTTGTTACAGGTGAACCAATCCAGGAACTGGGTGGCGCCGGGGCCTTTGACCACATGTTTGGTGAAGGCGGTGGCATCGATCAGGCCGACGCCTTCGCGGATCGCTTTGGCCTCCTCCACAGTATATTGCCACCATTTGCCCCGGCGGAAGCTGCGGCTTTCCTCATCAAAATTGTCCGGCGCATCAAGCGGCCCATAGTAGTTCGGACGTTCCCAGCCATTGACCCAGCCAAACTGCGCGCCGCGTTCTTTCTGCCGGTCATAGGCGGGTGAGCACCGCAAAGGCCGGGCAGCGGGGCGTTCCTCATCCGGGTGGTGCAGGATGTAGACGTGCTCGTAGCACTCTTCGTTTTTGCGCGCGGCAAACTCGGTTGTCATCCAGTTGGAGGAGTAGCGTTTCGGATCAAGCGAAGCCATGTCGATCTCGGCCTCACCGTCCACCATCATCTGGGCGAGGTAATAACCGGTGCCGCCTGCCGCGGTGATCCCGAAGGAGAAGCCTTCAGCCAGCCACATGTTGCGCAGCCCCGGCGCCGGACCTACCAGTGGGTTGCCATCCGGGGTGTAGCAGATCGGGCCGTTAAAATCGTCTTTCAGACCGGATTCGGCACAGGACGGCACCCGTTCGGTCATCTTCATGTACTGTTCGGCAATCCGGTCCAGATCCAGCGGGAACAGATCGGCGCGGAAGCTATCGGGCACACCATGTTCAAACCGCGCTGGTGCGTCTTTCTCGTAGATGCCCAGAATCCAGCCGCCTCGTTCCTCACGGGCGTAGGACTGCGCATCAGCGTCGCGCACAACGGGGTGTTCAGCGTTGCCTGCCTCGCGCCATTTAACCAGCTCAGGATCCTGATCCATCACGATGAAGGTGTGTTCCACCGGGATCGCCGGCATTTTGATGCCCAGCATCTTGGCGGTGCGCTGCGCATGGTTGCCCGAGGCAGTCACAACGTGTTCCGCAGTGATCACAACCTTTTCGTCGGATTCCACCAGATTGCCACCCTTTTCCACCATCTTGGTGCAGGTGACCTCCCAATGGGTGCCGGTCCAGTGGAAATCATCGGCCTGCATCTTGCGGTGGATCTCGACACCACGCTGGCGGGCGCCTTTGGCCATCGCCTGGGTCACGTCGGCGGGGTTAATGTAGCCGTCTTCGGTGTGATAGATCGCCCCCTTCAGGTCCGAGGTCTCAATCAGCGGCCAGCGCTCTTTGATCTGATCCGGGCTCAGCCATTCATATTTCACGCCACAAGTTTCGGCGGTGGAGGCATAGAGCATATACTCATCCATCCGCTCCTGGGTCTGCGCCATACGCAGGTTGCCCACCACGGCAAAACCGGCGTTCAGCCCCGTCTCTTCTTCCAGCGTCTTGTAGAAATCCACCGAGTACTGGTGAATATGGGTGGTCGCATAGCTCATGTTAAAGAGCGGCAGCAGCCCGGCCGCATGCCAGGTCGAGCCCGAGGTCAGCTCGTCGCGCTCAATCAGCATAACATCGTCCCAACCGGCCTTGGCCAGGTGATAGGCGATCGAGGTGCCAACGGCCCCACCGCCGACAACAAGTGCTTTGACTTGGGTTTTCATGTGCGAGCCCCTCCGATGGACGCAAGTATCTTCTTCGATTTGCCTGTGATCTTGCCGTGTTCTGCGCCGCCCCTCTCAACCCAGCCGACCTCTGATCGCGCGAAACCGACACCGATGTCGGTTCTCACGGCCCGCCTCGGAAGAGGCGAAAGGCGACGTAACGTCCCGTCCGCAAATCGCCCCCTTGCCGCATCGCAGCACACACCGTAAATATACGGTAGATCAAATGGTGTCTTGGGCGCCAAACGAACACGGAGGAACGGCATGAAGATCTGCCGGACAGTGGAGGAAACGCGCGCCGCTGTAGCCGCGCTGCGTACTGCAGGCCAACGTATTGGCTTTGTACCGACCATGGGGGCTTTGCATGCAGGGCATATGTCGCTGGTCTCCTTAGCAAAAACTGCGAGCGAGGCCACGGTGGCGTCGATTTTTGTCAATCCCACTCAATTTGGCCAGGCGGCAGATCTGCAAAGCTATCCACGGGATGAGGCGCGTGATCTGGCGATGCTGCAAGAGGCTGGTGTGGAGATTGTCTTCCTGCCCGAAGTGACCACGATCTACCCGCCGGGCCATGAAACCATCGTGGAAACCACCCATCTGGCCAATATTCTGCACGGCAAAATCCGTCCGGGCCACTTTCGGGGCGTGACCTCGGTGGTGACCCGCCTGTTCAACATTGTGCAGCCCGATGTCGCCGTGTTTGGCGAAAAGGACTATCAACAGCTGCAGGTGATCAAGCGCATGGTGGCCGATCTGCATATGCCGGTTGAGATCCTTGGCGGCCCCATCTGCCGAGAAGCGGACGGGCTGGCGATGTCCTCCCGCAACCTGCGCCTGACAGCAGAAGATCGCGCCGCCGCCGTGGTGCTGTCACAGGCGCTGCAGGCGGCCGAAGATCTGGCCAAAACCGGCACCACGGTGGAGGCAATCCGCGATGTCATCGCCAACACCATTGCCACCGAACCCCGCGCCACCCTGCAGGGACTTGATACGGTGACCGCCGACACATTGGACAATCTGCACGGCCCCCTGACCACACCGCTGGCCGTGATGCTGTCCGTTCAGTTCTCCGACATTCTCTTGATTGACCAAAAGGTGATCCAGCCATGAGCAGCCAAACCCCGATCCGCCGTACCACCGTGCCGCAAATCACCGCCCGCAAAGGGGCGGAGCCGATTGTTTCACTGACCTCTTACCACGCCCACACCGCCGCCATTGTCGACAAATACGCCGACTTCATCCTTGTGGGCGACAGCCTCGGCATGGTGATGCACGGCATGGAAAGCACCGTGGGCGTGCCGCTGGATCTGATGATCATGCATGGCAAAGCGGTGGTGCGCGGCACCCAGAAGGCGCTGGTGGTGGTGGACATGCCCTTCGGCACCTATGAGGAAAGCCCCGCCGTCGCCTTCCGTAACGCGGCCCGCATCATGAAGGAAACCGGCTGTGGCGCGGTAAAGCTGGAAGGCGGCGCACGAATGGCCGAAACCATCCGCTTCCTCACCGAACGCGGCATTCCGGTGATGGCGCATATCGGCCTGACACCGCAGTCCAGCCATGTCATGGGCGGCTTTAAAACCCAAGGCCGCGACGAAGACAGCTGGCCCGCCCATGAGGCCGACGCAACAGCCGTGACCGAGGCCGGCGCTTTTGCACTGGTATTGGAAGGCATGGTGGAACCGCTGGCCGCCAAAATCACCAAACAGGTAGAGATCCCCACCATCGGCATCGGCGCCTCGGCCGAATGTGACGGGCAGATTCTTGTGCTGGAGGACATGCTGGGTCTCAACGCCTGGACGCCAAAATTTGTCAAACAATATGGCGACCTCGGCCCTGCCATCGACCGCGCAGTCTCGGACTATGCCGAAGACGTGAAATCCCGCACCTTCCCGGGGCCAGAGCACACTTACAAATAGGAAAACAAAGCCGATGGGGCGCAAGGGGCGCTGCCCCGCCCGACTGCGTCGGACTCCCCGGGATATTTGGACCAAGAAGAAGCCGCTTTCTCTTTGGCACAAATATCCGCGCCGCAGGCAAGCCCGAGGCCGCAAGGCCGAGACATTCTGCGCGCCGCAGGCGCACATCTGGATTGCGCGTGTCTGCACAACTGGGGTGTGTTCATGGGGATTTGTCTGTGAGCTGACACAGGCCATATCCTTGGCAAAGCTAAGGAGACACCCCATGACCTTCAGACCTGTTGTAGCCACCTCGCAATCCCAGCCCGCCATGGAAGGCGCCGGGGTGCATTTGCACCGTGTGTTCGGATTTGACGATCCCAGCCTGACCGATCCATTCTTGATGATGGATGATTTCCGCAACGATGATCCGCGGATGTATTCCAAGGGCTTCCCCTGGCATCCTCACCGCGGGATTGAGACCATCACCTATGTGCTGGAAGGAGAGGTGGAACATGCCGACAGCCTCGGCAACCGTGGTATTCTGGGACCGGGATCGATCCAGTGGATGACCGCAGGGTCCGGCATTGTGCATCAGGAGATGCCCTTGGGGGATGCCAAGGGGCAGATGCATGGGTTTCAGCTTTGGGCCAATCTGCCGCGAGATCTGAAGATGACCAAACCGCGCTATCAGGACATTGGCGCCACTGACTTGCCGGTGGAGGTGGATGATGACGGCACCGTGGTGAAGGTGCTGATCGGCTCATTCTGGGGCAAACAAAGCCCGGTGGATGGCATTGCGGCCAATCCGATGTTGCTGGACATTTCGGTGCCTGCGGGACGGCGCAAAACCTTCAAAGTGGACACGCGGGCCAATGCTTTGGCCTATGTCTTTGCCGGATCTGGCCAGTTCCGCGATGCCTCCAACCCGATCGGCATTCAGGTGGAGAAAGAATATCAAGGCCAGGAAATGGCGTTCCGTGACCAGAGCGGCAACCGCACTTTGGTGCGTTTTGGTTCCGGCGATGAGATCACGGTACAGGCGGGGGACGAAGGGTTGCGGTTCCTGTTGATGACCGGCCGCCCCATTCAGGAGCCTGTGGCTTGGCATGGGCCAATTGTGATGAACACACAGGCCGAACTGCGGCAGGCTTTTGATGAACTGAACAAAGGCACCTTTATCAAACATGACGCCAGGGCCTGAGGCCCCGACGTTCGAGAGGCAATACGATCCGGGCTTCGGCCTGAGCTTCGGTCCGGATCAGTTTTGTGCAAGATGCTGCAGCACCGCCTCATAGGCGCGGTCGCGTCCCGCGGCAATTTCCTCCGGCAGCACCGGCACTGCAATGTCGACCGGCACGCCTGCACCTTCGAAGTTCTCACCCGCCGCATTCAGGTAGCGTTCGTTGGACAGCGACACGGCCCAGCCGTTGGGCAGGGTGAGGAAGGACATATCCGACAGGATGCCATTGCTGGGCGCGCCAACAAGCGTGACATTGTCAAAATGCGACAGCGCCAGCGCAAAGGTTTCCGCCGCCGAGATGGTGACCCCGCTGGTCAACAGGTAAACCGGACCGTCCCAGACATGCGCATTGGCAGGCTGAATTGTCAGCGGTGTGTCGGTATGCCAGCGACCCTGCTCCCAAACCGCTTTGTTGCCGATCTCGACAGAATCAGAAGTCAGTTGCGCCGCTAAAGCGTAGCCTGCCAGATCGCTGCCGCCAAAATTCACACGTGTATCGATCACCAGTGCCTTCATCTTTGGCTCGGCAGTCAAAAGCTCGCCCATAATAGAGGCCATCGTCACCTCACCCGCGACCAGCGCATCGTCGAAGTTGATCAGCGTCATATAGCCCAGCCCTTCGGCGGTCATGCCCAGCCCCATGGAACTTGCCGGGCGGGTGCCTTCGGGTGCGTGGAGCGTAAAGGCATTGCGCACGACATTGACCATTTGCTCGGCCTCCAGCCCTTCGGCCCACTCCGGCAAGACGTCATCGGCAATCTGGCCTTCTGGGGTAATCAGGGAGACATGGCCGTCACGCAGTGGCCCCAGCATCTGGATGAAGATGTTCAGCAGGGTTTCATCATCGGTTTCGGCCGTGACCTGCGGCCGATAGGTGGCACGCATCTCGTCCCAGTTGACGCCGCGCAGATCGAAATAGGCGTAGTGTTCCTGAAACCCGTGCCAGAGCACGTCGAAACTGGCCAAAGCATCGCTGCCAGGCCGGTTGGTGCAGCTTTCGGGCAGCGCATCGGCGCGGGTGAAGGAGATCAGGTTGGCTTTGCCCAGATCCAGCAGCAGCCTGTCCTCTTCCAGCGTCAGTTCGCCCTGTAGAGGCCCGAGCGCCCCGCCCATGCCATTAAGGGTGATGTCTTGCAGGCGGGCCACGGCCCCGTCACGGATCACGCTTTTGATCGATGCCATTGAGACACAGCCGCCAGCAGTGATTTGGTCAATCGTGGCCTCTTCGCCGGTGACGCTCAGCCAGAAACCGTAGCCCTGCGCCTGCCAAATGCCGTCAATATCTGACTTGTCTGCGTTGGCTGCGGCAGGCCCTGCGAAACTGGCGCTGAGGCCAGCGATAACGGCAGCGGCACAGGCGCTGGGAAAAATGCGTTTCATCAAATCGCTCCAGAAATACAATCTGGGTGCGATGTAGGAACGGTAGTCACCGAGTTTCAAGAGAAAACGGGGGACGTTTCCGTCCCCCCGCATCCATATTAGTCAAGCGCCTGCAGAACCAAATCTGGCGGTCGGTGCCCGTCGGCGAAAGTTTTCACGTTGATGATGACCTTTTCCCCCATCTCAACCCGCCCCTCTTCGGTGGCGGATCCCATGTGCGGCAGCATCACCACATTGGACATGGCCCGCAGATCGGGATTGGCCTCTGAGCCATGTTCGTAAACATCCAAACCCGCGCCGGCCAGTTCGCCCGCTTTCAACTGGCGGGTCAGCGCGTTTTCGTCGATCACCTCACCGCGAGAGGTGTTCACGATCACGGCGGACGGTTTCATCAACCTCAGGCGCCGCGCATTCATCAGGTGGAAGGTCGAGGGCGTATGGGGGCAGTTGATCGACAGCACATCCATACGGGCGACCATCTGATCCAGACTGTCCCAATAGGTCGCCTCCAACGCCGCCTCGGTCTCTTCACGCAGGCGGTGACGGTTGTGGTAGTACACCTGCATGCCAAAGGCGCTGGCGCGGCGTGCCACGGCCTGGCCAATGCGACCCATCCCCAGAATGCCCAGACGCCGGCCTGCAACACGGCCACCTAGGAAGGAGGTCGGCGCCCAGCCGTTCCAGTCACCGGTCTGCATCGCTGCCAGACCTTCGGGGATGCGGCGGGTCACCGCAAGGATCAGGGCCATCGTCATGTCGGCGGTGTCTTCAGTCAAAACGCCGGGTGTATTGGTCACCTGAATGCCACGCTGCCGGGCGGTGGCGACGTCAATGTGGTCCACGCCAGCACCATAATTGGCGATCAAGCGCAGCTGTGGCCCTGCCTGCGAAACCAGCCCATTGTCGATCCGGTCATTCAGCGTCGGGATCAGCACATCGGCCTCGCGCATGGCAGCGGCCAGTTCATCACGGCTCATCGGGGTGTCGTCAGGGCGGAGCTTGACGTCGAACAGCTCCTTCAGGCGTGTTTCCACCACGTCGGGCAAGCGTCGCGTGACAACAACACTCAGGCGTCCAGATGCCATCTTGGCCTTCCTCTTCTTCAATTACCGGCGCGTTGATGGCACAGTGCGGGATAACGCAACGGGCCACAAGGGGTCCGCAATAATATTTCGCGCACGACCAAGACCACGGCAACAATACGCCTCAGCGGCTTGGAAATCACGACGCGAATACACTGAGGACGCAGTCAGGATGTTTCGACGCCCGTTGATCCATGCCCTTTTGGGCCTTGCCCTGTTGGGCGCTATGCCGGTTGGTTTGGCCGCTGAAACCGCCAAGCCCGAACGCGGGCCGGTGACCAATCTGCCTTTGCCACGCTACGTCTCGGTGAAGGCGGCAGAGGCCAATGTGCGACGCGGGCCTTCCTTGACCCATCGAATCGACTGGGTGTTCAAACGCCGCAATATGCCGGTCGAGATCACCGCAGAATACGGCCACTGGCGCCGCGTGCGTGACCGCGACGGTGCAGGCGGATGGGTCCATTATTCGCTATTGTCGGGGGTGCGTCATGTGATTGTGGATCATGATATGCTGGCGCTGCACGTGCGGCCCGACCCAAAGACTGCGATTTCGGCCCGTGTTGAGCTTGGCGTGATCGCCCGTATGGAAAAATGCACCCCAGATTGGTGCCGCCTCAACGCAGGCGGTTACCGAGGCTGGGCCCCGAAGGACAAGCTCTGGGGGGTTAAACCGGAAGAGTTGAAGGACTGACCAGCTCCGCTCTTGCACCGGCACAAGAACGCCGCTTAGGCTGGCAGCAGTTTTCATTCTGCTTTGCTATAGACCGATGCGCATTCTTCTGATCCTGACCTTTCTTGCCCTCCTCCCAATGAGCGCCCTGCCCGCGCTTGCTCAAACCGCCCCTGTGACGGAACAGCCCTCCAGCCCTATCTCGGTCGAGGACAGCGCAACAGTGGACGCCGCCATTGCGGTGCGGATCCGCGATATCCTGACCGAGCTGGAAGGCTATGAAGATGTCACCGTCACCGTCACCTCTGGCATTGTGACACTGAAAGGCACCACGCTGAATGCCGAACTGGCAGAAGCCCTGAGCGAATTGGTCACCCGCGTCGACGGGGTGGTCGCCATCCGCAACGAGGTAGCGGAAACCACAGATGTGGTGGAACGGCTGAACCCGGCCATGGAGCGGTTCCGCCAACGGATGAGCCAGATGGTGGCCTATCTGCCGCTGCTGATGGTGGCGGTTCTGGCCTTTGCCATTGTATTTGGCGCGGGCCTCTTACTGGCACGGATGCGCCAGCCCTGGGACCGTCTGGCCCCCAATGCCTTTATCGCTGACATTTACCGGATCGTGCTGCGGTTGGGGTTTCTGGTGGCTGGCCTTGTGGTGGCGCTGGACATTCTGGGGGCAGCTGCGCTGCTGTCGACCATTCTGGGCGCAGCAGGGATCATTGGTCTGGCCATCGGTTTTGCGGTGAAGGACACGGTTGAGAACTTCATCGCATCGATCATGCTGTCGATCCGCCAACCCTTCCGCCCCAATGATGCGATTGAGATCAATGGCGATGAAGGCAAGGTCATCCGTCTGACCAGCCGAGCCACCATTTTACTCAGCTGGGACGGCAACCATATCCGCATTCCAAACAGCACCGTCTTCAAGTCCCGCATCGTGAACTACACCCGCAACGCCGAGCGGCGGTTCCTGTTCGACGTGGGGGTTGCACCGGACACGGATCTTGGCGCGGCGCTGAAACTGGCAGAGGAGGCGCTGGCCGCCCTGCCCTTCACCCTCGACACCCCGTCGCCTTCGGTCTGGATCGATGGGATCGGCGACAGCACCGTAACCCTGCGTATGGTCGGCTGGATCGACCAGCGCGAAACCGGGCTGCTGGCGGCCAAATCCGAATCCATTCGGATGATTCTGACCCGGTTCACCGAATCCGGCATCGCGATGCCGGAGCCCACCTACCGTTTGATCGACATTTCCGCCGAGTCAGCCGCGAATGCGGCGCCTCAATCCGCCCTCGATTCCCCAAAATCCGGCGCTGCCCCCGTAGAACCCACAGCCCCCGCCGATGCTCTGCGCGATGTGCATGACCACAACGAAGATGCGCTCGACCAGCTGGTGAGCGAAGAAAGGCAAGAAACATTGGGGGATGATCTGCTGCAGAAAGACGGCGCACAGGAATAGTGAAAAAACTGTCATTTTTTCTCAAAAGAGGTCTTGCACCTCCCCGCCACGTTCCGTAAATACCGCCACACAAGTTGGGGTGTAGCCAAGTGGTAAGGCACCTGTTTTTGGTACAGCGCATCGTAGGTTCGAATCCTACCACCCCAGCCAACTTCCTCTGACAATCTCAGCAAATCACGACCACACCGAGAGCCGTTCGGAGTGTGCTGTCGCTGCCCTTTGCATGCCGTGTCCTGACGTGCCGCTGCCGACAGACGCGAAGGCGTATGGGGTTTGAAACGCGAGAGACCCTCCGTTGCTTCTTTGATTTCAGATGCACGGATTTCCTCAGTTTTGCGGCTGTATGGCAGGACCGCGCATACATGTGTTCACATCATCCGCGGGATAAACATTATCGCTTCGAGGTCGCGTGCGCCTTGAATACTGACGCCAGATTATCCCCAGAGTATCCTAGGGCGATGCCTGCAAATTATTTGAGAACTGAGAATACAACAGATGAATAAGATTACCCAGCACAACCCATACGGCGCAACAACTGAAAAAGACGTTGTGGCCTTCGAAGAATCTATTGGCTATCGATTGCCCGTGTCCTACCGCCAGTACCTTCTAAGTTCTAATGGCGGCAAATTTGAAAACTATTTTTTCCATGCCATCAGCTTTGGACAATCTGAAATTCACCCCATCCATGTGTACTTTCGACTGGGCGCAGCCCCCGAATTCGCGAGACTAGAAAACATGTACCCGTTTTCTCAATTTCATGATCTTGATGGGTTCTCTGAAGAGTTTAAAAAGTACCTTTGCTTTGCAGACAATCATTATGGTGACGATCTGTTGATGGATCTCGAACGAGGGACAATTTATTTTTATCGGAGTGATGACGACGGCGATAAAGACAGTTTCGGAGACTTGGAGATTGTCAAAGTTGCGCCAAACTTCCGTGACTTTGTTGATAACATGATATCCAAAAAGGAAGCATGGCGACTGTCGGATTGATGTGGTGTTGCGCGGCTTCATCAGACTGTGCTGAGCTTATTGGCCGCACAACATTGTCCCTGCAATGTGTCCCGCCCACCCCAGATAATTTCTTCTGATACGTCAAGCCGTTGCGGCCTTTGCCGTCCTCTCACCTGCGGTCACACGGGTCAGATAGCCCTTCTAAACCCGCCTGTTCTGCGTCAGACTAGGTCGCCGATGCTGCTGTCATTGGGACTGGGATATGCAGCATGACGCAGGGAGGGGCGCGAAAAATGAACCGGGGGAAACAGCTTGCAATCGCGACAATATCCGCCCTGTGTGCAGCCACGCCGATGCCCTCTTGGGCCGAGCAGTTGCGCATCCTGACGTCAATGCCCCCCAGCTTCTACACCCCTTTTGTAACAGCCTTTGAGGCCCACCATCCGCAGACCGATGTGATTGTGTTGAACAAGAACACCAATGCCTCGGTGGATGAGTTGTTGCGCGGCAATGAGCGGCGGTTTGACATCTTCTGGGCCTCCTCGCCGGAGCCCTTCGTTCTGTTGCAGCAAAACGATCTGGTGGCCTTGCACCCGGACGGCACACAGGCCGTGCATCCCTTTGCCTATTCGGCCTTTGGCTGGGCGCAACGGGCCAGTGATGCGGTACCAATCTCGCTCGACTGGGACAGCCTGCTGGATCCTGCGCTGGCGGGTAAGATTGCGATGGCGCGCCCGTCTCGATCCGGCTCCACCCATATGATGCTGGAGCGTTTTTTTCAGGTGCGTGGCTGGCACGAGGGCTGGGCCTACCTGCTGGAGCTGAGCGCCAACCTCTCAACCCTCACCGCCCGCAGTTTCACCGTGCTGGACGGGGTGGCCAGTGGCCGGTTCGAGATGGGGCTGACAATCGATTTTCTGGCCCACTCTCATCAAGGCGAGCCGCTGTCGCTCACCTATGGCAATCCGGCGATGGTAACGGCGGCGCGGCTGGCGGTACTGCGCGACGGCCAGTCTCGCACGGCGGCGGATCTCTTTGCGGGCTTTGTCACTTCAGACGACGGCCAGCGCCTGTTGCTGACCCCAGAAATTGCCCGCACACCCTATGTGGCCAAGATCCGCGCGGCCTCTGACGCGCCCTATCATCAGGTGCTGGAGGACGCGCTGGCGCTCACCTGGATGGAATATGACGCACCCCTTGCCAGTGCCCGTTACTGGGCAGTGAATGCCCTGTTTGACGCCTTCGTGTCCGAACCCTTTGCGCGGCGACAGTCTGTCTGGGCCCGCCTGCGCCGGCTGGAAGCGGCCCATTGGCCCAGCGACCGCGCGGCGCTGCTGGAGGTACGGCGGTTATTGACCACAATGCCCGTCACCGAGGCGCAACTGGGCGTGGAGGGCACGGCTACAAACTCCGGCGCGTTTGTTGCCCTGTCAGAGCAACAGTCCGCCCGCATGACACAGTGGCGCACCCTGTCACACAGCCAGCTGGACGCGGCAGAACTCGCGCTGTCTAAGATTGAAGATCAAGGCGTAAAGCAATGAAACAAATTGGGTCTTCCAGACAATCGGTGTGGAACCGCCTATTGCTGACAATCCTGGGCATCGTTGCCATTGTCTGGCTGGTGCTCACCGTGGCAATCCTGTTCTTTCTGCAGGTGCAGCGGGACTATGACCGGCTTGCACGGGATCAGATCCCCGATTTGGCCGTGGCCAACGAACTGGCGGAATACTCCGCACAACTGCTCACTGTCACAACCCGCATTCTGGGCCATGAGGCAGACAGCCCGCCTGCCGACCTGAGCGAGTTACAACAGATCCGCACCGGCCTGGGCGACAGCCTGAGCCGCCTGTCGAACAGCCAGAGCACCGCTCAGGACCAGGTAGCACGGATCACAGGTCACCTGGAAGAAATCACTTTCCTTCAAGCTAGTAGCGCAAAAACCTCACGTGAAATCAACATCCAGATGAACACACTGAGGTGGCTCAATGCCGACATTCAGGCCGAAGCTGACCCAATCCTCAGCGACTATGCGTTCAATATCTCGGTGGCCATGAGCAGTCTTGTCGCCTCCTCGGATCCGGCGTTTCGCAATCGTCAGGCCCTTCTGATTGACGAGGAAGGCAACAAGCGCGATGCAGTACGCCGGCTGGGAGATGGGGCTGCAATTGCCGTGACGCTGATGCTGCAGGGGGCTGTTGCCGGCAATGAGGCGCAACTGGCCCAGCTGCGCGGCTTGTCGGATGATGCGTTGGCCTCGTTGCCACCGCTTTTGGCGCAGTTGCCCGACCGGCCAGAGCTGACAACATTGAAACAATCCATCGAGGCGCTGTTTCCCGTTTCCACCAGCGCCCAAGGTCTGTTTCCGCTGCGCGCCACTTGGCTAAGGGCGCAGGTGCAAACCCTGGATCATGTCAACCGGCTGCAGCAGGACCTGCAGGCATTGCAGAGTGAGCTTTCATCCGTAAGCGCCTCACAACGTGTAGAAATTTTAACAGACACGGAGCAATCCCTGCGTTCATCGGAGCTGGCAATCCAATGGCTGATCGGGCTGACACTGCTGGCTGGTGTGGTTGGTGGATGGGCCTTGTGGGGGCCGATCCGCGGCGGGATTGTCCGCCCGCTGCGCCGTATGACGCGGCAGCTGAACGACATCGCGCAGGCGCAGAACCTTGGCACGCCCAGCAGCGATGAGAATGAGATCGCCCATCTGGCCCTGGTGATTGAGGAGTTCGAACGCTCGATCAAGACACGGGATCACGCCCTGGCGTCGCTGGAGGAAGAGGTGCGCGAACGTGAACGGGCGGTGGAGACGTTGAAGCAGACCCAGAAAGAGCTGATCCAGGCCGGGAAAATGGCGGCACTGGGACAAATGTCGGCTGGCATTGCGCATGAGCTGAACCAGCCTTTGGCGGCCATGCAGCACCGTGTGCATCAGTTACAGACCCTAGCAGCTGCGGCGCAAACAGACGGGTTAGAACGGCCTGTGCAAAGGCTGGAAGGGTTGATCGAGCGGATGAGTCGCACCATCACATACCTGCGCAATTTTGCCCGCCGCGCAGAGTTTAGTGACGACCCTCTGGTCCTGTCACACCTGCTGGAAGACGCGCTGGCGCTGGTCTCTGCCCGAGTGAAAGATGAAGCCGTGGAGGTTCATCTGGACAGCAGCCTGACCGGGTTGGAGGTACGTGGCGACAAGATCTTGATAGAACAGGTTCTGGTCAACCTCTTCTCCAATGCTCTGGATGCCATTGAGCCGGACAGCGCAACCCGCAAGATCATCATTACCGCAAATAAAACAAATCATTACACCGAGGTCTTCATGTCGGACACCGGTGCGGGACTGGGGGACATTTCCGCCTCTGAAGCGCTGGATCCCTTTGTCACCGGCAAAGAGGTCGGCAAAGGTTTGGGGCTTGGCTTGTCGATCTCTTACAACATCATGGCGGACATGGGGGGCGACCTGTCGCTGGCCGAAAACGCCGATGGGCCCGGCACCACCGCCCGCTTGACGCTGCGCACAGGCCCCGCTACCCCAAAGGGATGAAACCGCTGATTTACGTGGTCGACGACGATATCGACCTCCGCGACGCCATTCTCGACACCTTTGAACAGCACCGGCTGCCTACACAGGGCTTCGCGCGCGCCCGCGAGGTGCTGGAGGTTCTGGATCCCGAATGGCCCGGCGTCATCCTGACCGACATCCGCATGCCCGGGATGACCGGGCTGGAGCTGCTTGAAGAGGTGCGCAAAGACGCGCCGGATGTGCCGATCATCCTGTTTTCGGGTCATGCCGATGTGCCGGTTGCGGTACAGGCGATGAAGGCGGGCGTGTTTGAGTTTCTGGAAAAGCCGGTGCATCCCGAGCATCTGCATCAGGTGGTCCTGCGGGCCTTGAAAATGCGGCATCTGCAGATCGAGCTGGGCCAGATGCAACGACAGGCGCAGACCGGGCGCGGACTGACCGATCGCATCATTGGCCGATCCAAACCGATGCGCTACGTGCGGCGCGACATTCTGGCGGTGGCCCCCTTGCAGGTGGATGTGCTGCTGTGGGGGGAGACCGGTACCGGCAAGGCGCAGGTGGCCCGGGCGATCCACGATTTCTCCCCCCAAGCGGAGGCGGGGTTTGAGGTGGTCAACTGCTCGGCCCTCACGGCGGAGAACATCGAGCGGATGCTGTTCGAAACTGACGGTGCGTTGGAACGGGCCAGCGCTGGCACGCTTTACCTGCAAAGCCCAGACGCCCTGCCCGACCAGCTGCAAGCGCAGCTGTTGCGTGTGTTTGAAGGGGCCGCGCCGCGCATAATCGCCTCGGTCACGCGCAATCCTGACGACCTGTTGGCAGAGGGCGCTTTGCGGTCTGACCTGCTTTACCGGATCAACGTCGCGCAGATCGAATTGCCGCCACTGCGCGAACGCGGGCGGGATCTGTTTCACCTACTGGAACATTTCATCCGCGACGCAGCCGCCCGTCATGGCAAGGCGGCCAAGGATCTGCCAGTGCCGGATCTGGAGGCCTTTGGCAAATACCGCTGGCCCGGCAATGTGCGCGAGTTGCGCAACGTGGCCGAAAAGCTGGTGGTGGGCCTGACTGTACGGCTGGGCGACGGCCCCGGCGCACCGGTCACGGAAACCTATGACGAAGCAATGCTGCGGCTGGAACGCGAGCTGCTGACCAACGCGTTGATTCAGTGTGACGGAAAGAAAGGTAAGGCCGCAGATCTTTTAGGGATTCCGCGCAAACGTCTGTATCTGCGCCTGAAAAACTGTGGTTTGGACGGGTAGAACCACCAACTGGTGTCACAGATGACCCAAAATCATGGGTCACTTTTGACCCATTTCCTGAACCTTAACGATTTCGAAAACTGCGATTGAGCGGGCCGCCTACCCGCTCATAGCCTCCCCTCAGCGGGCCGCAAAATGTGGTCCGAATTTCTGGGAGGAAACCATGAAAAAACATATCCTGCGCACCACCGCTGCGGCGGCTGCGCTGATCTCGGCCAGTTCGGCCTTTGCAGGCGACAAGATCGTTGTTGTCACCTCGTTCCCCAACTCGATGACCGGTCCGATTGAGGCGGCGTTTGAGAAAGCGAACCCGGGCCATGATCTGGAGATCCTGAACAAGAAAACCTCAGCCGGGGTGAAATACATTCAGGAGATCGCCGACGGCAACACCGCCGATATCTTCTGGGCCTCGGCACCGGATGCTTTTGAAGTCCTGAAGGGCGACGGCCTGCTGGCCAAGGTCGACATCTCCTCGGACGGGATTCCTGACAAGATCGGCGCCTACCCGATGAACGATCCGGCCGGCTACTACTACGGTTTTGCGGCGGCGGGCTACGGCATCATGTGGAACGAACGTTACCTCAAAGGCAACGATCTGACTCCGGCGAAAAACTGGGCTGATCTGAAAGACGCCGCCTATCACGGCCACGTTGGCATGTCCGCGCCCAGCCGTTCCGGCACCACCCACCTGACCGTTGAAACCCTGCTGCAGGGCGAAGGCTGGGACAAAGGCTGGTCCGAATGGAAATGGATCGCGGGCAACTTCTCCACTGTGACCGAGCGCAGCTTTGGTGTGCCGGATGGCGTCAACACCGGTAACTTCGGTCTGGGCATCGTGATCGATTTCTTCGGTTTCTCGTCCAAGGCGTCGGGCTTCCCGGTTGATTTCGCCTATCCCGAAGTGACCGCACTGGTGCCGGCAAACATCGCCGTGGTGAACAACGCCCCCAACAGTGCAGGCGCCCAGGCGTTTGTGGAATATCTGCTGACCCCCGCCGGTCAGGAAGTTCTGCTGGATCCGGCCATCATGCGTCTGCCGATCAACCCCGCCACCTATGACAAAGCCCCCGAGGGCTTCCCGAACCCCTTCGCGGACAGTTCCATCGGGGCGGCGGTGAAGTTTGACGTGGCCAAATCCGGGGCGCGCTACAACCTCGTGAATTCGATGTTTGACGTGATGATCACCTACCGTTTGGACGACCTGCGCGCCGCTGTTGGGGCCGTACACAAGGCCGAAGCCAAACACGCTGGTGGTGACAACGCAGAAGCCAAGGCGCTGATCACCGAAGCCCGGGCCCTGATCGACGCCAACCCAATCGACGAAGCCAAATCGCTGGATGCCGAATTCGCCGGGATCTTCACCAAGAAGCGCAAGAAAGCCTCGGACGAAGTGGGCCAGCGTCAGGCCGAAGTGGAACAGGCCTGGGATTCGATGGTTGTCGAAAACTACCGCAAAGCCAAGGCATTGGCTGACAAGGCTGCAGCAATGTAAGCCTCCCTCTCCGGGGCGCTCCACCGCCCCGGCTCCCCGGCTTCGGTGTCAGATCCGCTAACTCCGACATCGAAGCCGCCTTCCTCTCCTACAGGTGAAACATGTCTTCCGTCCCTTCGAATAAGCCCGGAGGCCGCTCCCTTGTGGACCGTTTGCCCGGCTTCCTGTTTCCGCGCGTCTCTGGCCTGACCGCAACGGCGATCCTGATCGCCACGCTGCTGATCGGCCTGTTGATCGTGCCCGTTTTCCAAGTGATCTACGTTGCTTTCGTCGACCCCAACACCGGTGGTCTGACGCTGCAGAACTTCGTCGATTTCTTCCGCACCTCGCTGTTCCGCGAAAGCTTCTGGAACTCATTCTATGTCTCAGCCATGTCGGTGGTGATCGCCACGGTGATTGCGTTGCCGCTGGCCTATATCACCACCCGGTTTAACTTTGCCGGTTCCATCGTGATTCAGTCACTGGGCTTTATCCCGCTGATCATGCCGCCCTTTGTCGGCGCGGTGGCGATGCAGCTGATCTTTGGCCGCAATGGCACGGTGAACCTGCTGCTGAAAGAGCATTTCGGCATCTCGCTGCCGTTCATGGAGGGGCTCAACGGTGTGATCCTGGTGCAGTCGATCCACTATTTCCCCTTCATCCTGATCAACCTGTCGAACTCGCTGCGCAACATTGACCGCTCGATGGAAGAAGCCGCGCAGAACCTTGGATCCTACGGGATGCGCCTGTTCCGCCGGATTGTGTTCCCGCTGGCGATGCCCGGCTATATCGCTGGTGCGGCGCTGGTGTTCATCAAGGTGTTTGACGACCTTGGCACACCGCTGCTGCTGAACGTGAACAACATGCTGGCGCCCCAAGCCTTCCTGCGGATTTCCTCGATCGGGATCTCGGATCCGATGGGCTATGTGATCAGCTTCATCCTTGTGGCGTTTTCGATCCTGTCGCTCTGGGCCTCGTTCCTGGTGATGCGCGGCAAGGACTATTCCACCGTGCAAAAAGGCGGCGGTGGTCTGAGCAAACGGGACCTGAAAACCGGCGAGAAGGTCATGGCCTATAGCGTCGTGGGTCTGATCCTGCTGTTCGTCCTGTCGCCCCATATCGGTCTGGCGCTACTGAGCTTTGCCACGATCTGGAGCTTCGCACCTCTGCCCGACGCCTACACCTGGGCCAACTATGTGACCATGTGGGAAGGGTCCAAACAGTATATCGTCAACACCTTGCTATACGCTGGCATCGCGGCGGTTCTGGACGTCATCATCGGCACCGCGATTGCCTACATCGTGATCCGCACCGGCATCTTTGGCCGCAAGGCGCTGGACTATCTGGCCACGGCCGCACTGGCGGTGCCGGGTGTGGTGCTGGGGATCGGCTATCTGCGGACCTTCCATGCGATTGACGTGCCGTTCAGCAATCAGCCGATGGCCAGCTGGTGGGTGATCATTGCACTGGCCCTGATGATCCGCCGCCTGCCCTATGCGCTGCGGGCCTGCACGGCCGCGCTGCAACAGGTCAGCCTGGCACTGGAAGAAGCCGCCGAAAGCCTTGGCGCCACCAAAGCCTCCACCATCCGCCGCGTGGTGATCCCACTGATGTCGGGCGGTATTCTGGCCGGTTTCGTGACCAGTTTCGCCACCGCCGCAGTCGAACTTTCGGCCACCATCATGCTGGTAAGCTCGGAAAGTGACGCCCCATTGGCCTACGGCATCTACCTGTTCATGCAGACACCTTCGGGCCGTGGCGCAGGCGCTGCGCTGGGGATCGTGGCCGTGCTTCTCGTGGCGCTGGGGACCTTCCTGTCTCAGGTGATCATCGAACGTGACAAGAAATTCAAAACGACGGAACCGCATTAAGCGGCCGTCAGGAGCAAACCAATGAGCAACCAACTTCCTGGAATTGAGATTTCCAACGTCCACCTGTCTTTTGGCGACACCGAGGTTCTGACCGGCGTCAATCTGGACATCAAACCGGGCGAGTTCTTCGCCTTCCTTGGGCCATCGGGTTCGGGCAAATCCACACTG
Organism: Thalassobius sp. MITS945101; assembly: GCF_047123305.1. Lineage (GTDB taxonomy): Bacteria > Pseudomonadota > Alphaproteobacteria > Rhodobacterales > Rhodobacteraceae > Thalassobius. The sequence goes on along the minus strand of NZ_CP138918.1, from coordinate 2,965,639 downwards.
CTGCGCTCTATCGCGGGCTTCGGCCCACGCCCATCCGGCTCGATCAGGATTGGCGGTCGTGATGTGGTCGATCTGCCGCCGTGGAAACGCAATGTCGGCATGGTGTTCCAGTCCTACGCGCTCTGGCCACATATGTCGGTGCGCGAAAACGTCGGCTTTGGCCTGAAAGAGCGCAAAATGAATACCGCAGAGATTGGCCCCAAGGTCGATGCTGCGCTGGAACTGGTCGGGTTGACCCATCTGGCGGACCGGATGCCGAACCAGCTGTCGGGCGGCCAGCAACAGCGGATCGCGCTGGCCCGCACCGTGGTGGTAGAGCCTGAGGTTCTGCTGTTGGATGAACCATTGTCGAACCTTGATGCCTCTCTGCGGGTGCAGATGCGGCGCGAGCTGCTGGCGCTCCAGCGCAAGCTGGGGCTGACCACCATCTTCGTGACCCACGATCAGGAAGAGGCCAACACCACAGCGGACCGTATGGCGGTGCTGGACAAAGGGGTGATCCAACAGATCGGCACGCCGCAGGACCTATACGACACGCCCGTGAACCTGTTTGTCGCCAACTTCCTGGGCACCGCCAACATTTTGGAAGGTGCCGTTGAGAAACAGGGCGAGGCCGCGCGGTTTGTTACCAAAACCGGCGACGCGCTGAACCTGACCGGGGGGGGCGCAGGCCAAGGTTCGATCGTGCTGCGCCCCCAGAACATGCGGATTGTCGATCAGGCGGGCGCGGATACGCTGCGGGGCAAAGTGCTGCACCGTGAGTTTCTGGGCAGTCAGATCCGCTACATCGTCCAGACCTCCGGCACCGAAATGATCGTGGACCAGTTCCACCATGCCGGCGAAACCTGGCGCGAGACGGGATCGGATGTGCATCTGCATGTGAACACGGAGGATGCGGTCATTGTCACCGCCTAAGCCTTCCGATCTTGCACCGGTGCAAGCGCCGCGTCTGCTGCTGTTGCGCCACGGCGAAACCCGGTGGAACCGCGAACACCGGCTGCAAGGGCGGCAAAACTCGGAGTTGACCCCACGGGGTCGGCTCCACGCGGCGGCGCAGGGGGCGATCCTGAAAGATCTGGTGGGCACGACCCGGTTTCAAGCCGTCACCAGCCCCTTGGGGCGGGCGCGGCAAACGGCCGGGATTGCGCTGGCCCCACTGGGACTGACGCCAGCGATTGAACCACGCGTGCAGGAAATCAGCGCCGGAACTTGGGAAGGCAAAACCTATGCTGAGGTCACCGGTCATGAAACGGCCAGTGAGCTGCCGACGGCGGACCTGATGCGTCTTTTCCTCAACGCGCCGGAGGGCGAAGGCTACACCAACTTGCGTACCCGCTGCCGTGACTTCCTGACCAGCTTGCAAGGGCCAACCATTGTGGTGACCCACTGGATTGCACTGGCCACACTGCGGGGCCTCTTGCGCGGCCTGTCACAGGAACAGGTCTGTCAACTCGACCGCCAACAGGGCGTGGTGTTTGAAATCAAGGAGGGGGTGGAACAATGCCACCACCCCGCCGCCATCGGCACCGCCGCGCTTTAACCAGAACACGGGCCACTTCTCCCTGACCGTTCTTTGGGGTGGCCCGCCGCTGAAGCCCGCCGGTTTCGGCAAAACGAAAGGCCCGGGAACCTCCCCCCGGGCCTTTCACATACGCAGAGGTCCACGCTTACTTTGCAGCGATCACAATCACTTCGACCTTGTAGTCCGGCGTTGCCAGCGCGGATTCACCGGTGGCACGGGCCGGTGCGTGGCCTTCCGGCACCCAGGCGTCCCAAACGGCGTTCATCTCGGCAAAATCCGCCATATCGGCCATCCAGATGGTGGTCGACAGGATCTTGGTCTTGTCCGAGCCCGCTTCGGCCAGCAAGGCGTCCACTTTATCCAGACAATCCTGGGTCTGTTGTGCTACCGGCGCGCCAGCGGTGCCGACCTGGCCGGCCAGATAGATGGTGTCGCCATGGATGACCATCTGGCTCATACGAGCCCCCGTGTGTTTGCGAATGATTTCAGCCATTTCCTTGCCTCTTTCTCAGGAGTTCAAAAACCGTTCCGGCGCAAGCGCCGACAGGATGGGCGCAGCTAACCCGGGATCGGATCCAATGACAAGCGCCTCTGTTAAGGCCGCCAGCGCCGGGGCGGTTTGCACGCCATAGCCGCCTTGCCCGGCCAGCCAGTACAGACCCTCAGTCGCAGGATCAAACCCAACCACAGGCGTGCGATCCGCAGCAAAGGTCCGCATCCCCGCCCAGGAATGTTCGACCCGCGTCACCTCCAGCGTGACCATTTGTTCAAACCGGTGCAGCCCTTCCGCAAGCACCATGTCGTCGGCCCAGAGGTCATGTGGTTCCACCGGATCCTCATCGGCGGGTGACACCATCAGCTTGCCCGCTTCGGGCTTGGCGTACCAGGTCTCGCTGGCAGAACAGACCATCGGCCAGGCCATCACATCCGCCCCCACGGGCCCCGGAATGATCGCTGCGGACCGGCGACAGGGCGTCAGCGCAATCGGCACGCCGCCCGCCATCTGCCCAACACCTTCGGCCCAGCCGCCAGCGGCATTCACCACAATGGGCGCCTGATAGCTTTCCTCGCCCGTTGTCACGGTCCAGACCCCGTCAGCGCGCGCCATCTGCGCAACCCGCGCTTTGGTCACCAAACGACCGCCACGCGCCCGCATCAGGCGCAGATAGCCCGACAGCATTCGGTCCACATCAATGTCTTGGGCATCCCATTCGATCATCGCGCCCGCAATCCGTTCAACCCGCATCATCGGGATCAACTCACCCACCTGCTGCGCCGTCAGCCGCTCCAACCCGTCAGATCCCGCCATATAGTCCTCAAAGACCGGCAGTTCCTCTTCGGTCGCCACCATCACTTCACCACGCGGGGACAACAGGCTGCTGTCGGAAATCCCCTCCGGCTGCTCCAACACGGGGGCCGAAGCCGCGTTCAACGCCCGCAGGGTTGCATTGCCATAGTTGCGCACAAAAATCGCGGCTGAGCGTCCGGTGGAATGATAGCCATGCTGCGGCTCCGCCTCCAACACCACAACCGAGCCATGCTGCGCCAGATGCGCCGCCGCCGACATACCGGCAATCCCACCACCGATCACAATAAGATCCGTAACGTGCACAACGCCCCTCCTGTTCGCGCCACTGGAACGCGGCCAAGTCCAAAAGTAAAGAGCGCCCCGCTGTCGGGACGCCCTTTCATCTTGCCTAAATTACTCTGGGGGTGAGGGCGCAGCCCGAGGGGGCAACGCCCCCTGCGTTCAGACCTGCCCACGCCCTATCCTGTCACACGGCTTCCAAGGCGATGGCTATACCCTGCCCCACGCCAATGCACATGGTTGCCAAAGCCCGTTTGCCGCCGTTCAGCTGCATCTCCAGCGCGGCCGATCCGGTGATCCGCGCGCCTGACATGCCCAAGGGATGGCCCAGCGCAATGGCGCCGCCATTGGGGTTCACACGTGGATCATCATCGTCAATGCCCAGATCGCGCAGCGTCGCCAGACCCTGGCTGGCAAAGGCTTCGTTCAGCTCAATCACGTCGAAGTCTTCCTGCGTCAGCCCCAGACGGTCCATCAGCTTCTTCGACGCCGGCGCCGGCCCAAATCCCATGATGCGCGGGGCCAGACCAACCGAGGCACCGCCAAGCACTTTGGCAATCGGCTTAAGCCCGTGTTTCTCCACCGCCTCGGCCGAGGCAATGATCAGCGCCGCCGCCCCGTCGTTTACACCCGAGGCATTGCCAGCCGTGACCGATCCCCCTTCGCGGAAAGGTGCGCGCAGCTTAGCGAGGTTCTCAACAGTGGTCGCAGGACGCGGATGTTCATCGGTATCCACCACCACATCGTCTCCCTTGCGCTGTGGGATCACAACAGATGTGATTTCCATGGCCAACCGGCCATTTTCCATCGCCGCGCCCGCCTTTTGCTGCGAGCGCACGGCGAAGGCGTCCTGATCTGCGCGCGAGATGCCGAAGTCCTCGGCCACGTTTTCCGCGGTCTCCGGCATGGAATCGATACCGTATTGTTCCTTCATCAGCGGATTCACAAAGCGCCAGCCGATGGTGGTATCAAAAACCTCATTGGCGCGACTGAAGGCGGTGGAGGCCTTTGGCATCACAAACGGTGCGCGCGTCATGCTTTCGACGCCGCCCGCAATGATCAGATCGGCCTCTCCACATTTGATCGCACGGGCCGCGGCAATCACCGCATCCATGCCCGAGCCACAAAGCCGGTTCATCGTGGTGCCCGGCACAGTTTCCGACAGACCTGCCAGCAGAGCCGCCATACGTGCCACGTTGCGGTTGTCTTCGCCCGCCTGGTTGGCGCAGCCGTAGATCACCTCGTCCACGGCGGACCAGTCGATGTCATGACGGTCCATCAGCGCCTTGATCGGCACCGCCCCCAGATCATCCGCCCGGACCGAGGCCAGCGCCCCGCCAAACCGGCCAATTGGGGTGCGCACATAATCGCAAATATAGGCTTCCTGCATCTCTCTCTTCCTTTTTGTTACAGCTCCGGCGCGATCAGATCGCCCACCGGCCCGTTCGTTGTCAGTTCCGCCCCCGTAAGGGCTTGCAAATCTTCCATGCTGATGGCGGGTAGTTTTTCGCGCAGGACAAATCGCCCGGCTTCGACATCCACCACCGCCAGTGAGGTGTAAATCCGAGTCACGCAGCCGACGCCCGTCAGCGGCATGGTGCAGCTGGCCACCAGTTTAGGGTCGCCTTTTTTGGTCACATGATCGGTCAGAACGGCAACCCGTTTGGCCCCATGCACCAGATCCATCGCACCGCCCACCGCAGGCACGCCACCGCGCCCTGTGGACCAATTGGCCAGATCGCCGTTTTCCGCCACCTGATAGGCGCCCAGGATGGCCACATCCAGATGACCACCGCGCACCATGGCAAAACTATCGGCATGGTGAAAGAAGGCCGAACCCGGCTTCAGCGTGATTGCCTTTTTGCCCGCATTGATCAGATCCCAGTCTTCCTCGCCAGCTGCCGGGGCCTCGCCAAAGCCCAGAACCCCGTTTTCGGTGTGAAAGATAGCTTCGCGCCCCTCAGGCTGAAATTTCGCCACCATCTCGGGGAAGCCGATGCCAAGGTTCACATAAGCCCCGTCTTCGATATCTTGCGCCGCGCGCCAGGCGATCTGGGCGTTGCTCAGCTTGATCTCAGCCAGTTGTTCCATCGTCATCTTGCTCATGGGTAAACGGCCTCCGCCCGGTTCAGCGCTTCTTCCTGTGCGGGCTCTGCCACTTCGACCACGGTGTTCACAAAGATGCCCGGGGTCACCACCTGTTCCGGATCGATGCCGCCAAGGGGCACCACACGCGAAACCTGCGCAATAGTGTGGGTCGCCGCTGTGGCCATCAGCGGATTAAAGTTCCGAGCCGCCATCCGGTAGCTGAGGTTGCCCATCGCATCGCCCAGCTCGGCCTTGATGATGGCATAATCTGCCTTCAGCCAGCGTTCCTGCACATAGGGCTTGCCGTCAAATTCTGCGGTCGGTTTTCCAACCGCCAGATCTGTTCCGTAAGACGTGGGCGTGTGAAAGGCCGGAATGCCCGCCCCACCGGCGCGGATCCGTTCGGCCAGCGTGCCCTGTGGCACCAGCTCCAACTCAATCTCACCGGCCAAGTACATTTCGGTAAAAACACGTGGATCCGCCGAACGGGGAAAGGAACAGATCAGCTTCTTCACCCGTTTCTGTTCAATCAACGCCGCCAGCCCCACATGGCCGTTGCCTGCATTGTTGTTCACCACGGTCAGATCCCGCGCACCGCTGTCGATCAATGCATGGATCAGCTCAATCGGCGCGCCAGAGCCGCCGAAACCGCCAATCATCACACGCGCGCCATCGGGAATGCCCGCCACCGCTTCGGCCAGAGTTGCCACCTGTTTGTCCATCTGAAGTCCTTAGAGCCGTTTCCCCTGTCTCCACCAGAGCTAATCCGACCCACCGGTCGGTTTCCATAGATTTTGTGCGGATCTTGACATTTGTTCACATGCTGTGAATATCTGTGCGCATGGTGAACAAACCAACTGATACCATCGCCTCTTTCGCCAAAGGCCTGCGCGTGATCGAAGCCTTTAGCGCCGATACCCCGCGCCTGACCATCACTGAGGTGGCAGCCCAAACCGGGCTGGACCGCGCCACCGCGCGGCGCTGCCTGTTGACGCTGCATCACGAAGGTTACGCCGATTATGACGGCAAGTTCTTCGCCCTGACCCCGCGGGTCCTGCGCCTGGGGTTGGCGGCGCTGTCGTCCATGCCCCTGCCACAGGTGGTGCAACCCTGGCTCGACCAACTGTCTGAAACCATCGGCCAAAGCTGCTCTGTCTCGATTCTCGAAGGGGATGAGATTGTCTATATCGCCCGCGCAGCGCAGAAACGGCTGATGTCCATCGGGTTGATGCCCGGTTCCCGCTTGCCAGCCCATTGCACCTCCATGGGCCGCGTGTTGCTGGCCGCTCTACCGGAACCAGAGGCCCGTGCCCTGCTGGAGCAGACGGACCTCAGCCCGCGCACGCCGCAAAGCCTCGCCAATGTCCCGGACCTTCTGGGTGCGCTCGCCACGATCCGTCAGCAGGGCTATGCGCTGGTGGATCAGGAGGTTGAGCCGGGCCTGCGCTCTCTGGCGATACCGGTCTTGAACCACCGCGACCAAACTGTTGCGGCCCTCAACATCGGCACGGCCGCCACAGCTGCTGATCCGCAAACCATCGTGCATGATTATCTGCCGGCCCTGTTACAGGTGCAGGACAGCCTGAAACGGGTGCTGAACTGACTTCTTCTTGGGACAAATATCCTGGGTGAATGGGGTCAAAACCTGTTTTGATCCCAGAGGGCAACGCCCTCCTACCCCGCCAGCAAGGCAGAGCCTGCCATATAGATCAGCCGCAACGCGATCAGCGCCAGCACCACGCTTAAGACACGGTGGAACCCGTGATCGCTCATCCGGCTCAGCACCAGTTTGCCCGCCCATGTGCCCGCCACACCGGACAGGACCAGTGCCACGATGAACCCCACCCAGGGCGCCAAGGCAAAACCTAGCATGGTAAACATCGCCACCTTCAGCCCGTGTTGCAGGGTCATGAACATCGCATGGGTCGCCACCTGATCATGCCGCGCCATTTTGCGTGGCTTCAGATAGGCGGCGACGAACGGGCCGGTTGCCCCAAAGAACATGGTTAGGAAACTGGACACCAGCCCGCTAACCCACCCAGCATGGCGCAGCCAACGCGGCGGTGAGGCGATGAGCGTCCACAGGATGAAGAGCCCCACCGCCAATTGCATATAGGCAGGCGGCAGGCTGACCACGATCTGGCCGCCGAGGGCGATGCCAGCAACCGTCCCGATCAGGAAGCCAGGCACCAGCGCCCATTGAATGGTGCGCCACATCATGCCCGCCCGCGCCACGTTTGATCCCAGCTGCACCCAGCCATGCACCGGAATCAGCGCTGCTGGCGGCAGGGTTGCGGCCAGCAGCGCCAGCATCACCAGCCCGCCACCCAGACCAAAAGCCGCCGAAATGGCCGAGGTCGCAAAGCTGGCCCCGATCAGCGCCAAGGAGGTCCAGAGCGGCAATTCGGACGGCAGAGCAGCAAGGAACATGTCAAACATCATTGGGCCTCAAATCGGTATACCTCCGCATACCAATCGACCCGGAGCGTGACAATCTTCATCATTTGTTACTCATTTCAGAGCCACTGCAAAAATGCGTAACATTTTCCTTGCCTCGAATCTGCACCTCACGTATCCCTAACCGCATGGTCAGCTTTGCATCCCATCGCGATCCGCTGCCCTACAGACAGACACATCGGCCCTTGGGGCCACTCTGGGAGGTCCCTGCCATGTACGCGCAAATGGTCAAATCCACCGGCTCCGGCGCCAAATCTCGCGAAGAGATGACGCCTGAAGAAGCTGCCTTTCAGGACAAGATCGACGCCGATATCAAAATCGAGCCTCGCGATTGGATGCCAGAGGGCTATCGCAAAACCCTGATCCGTCAGATGGGTCAGCACGCACATTCCGAAATCGTCGGCCAGCTGCCCGAAGGCAACTGGATCACCCGCGCCCCTACGCTGGAACGCAAGGCGATCCTTTTGGCCAAGGTGCAGGATGAGGCGGGCCACGGGCTCTACCTCTACTCCGCTGCCGAAACGCTGGGCATTACCCGCGATGAGATGACCGAACAGCTGCTGGACGGGCGTGCCAAATATTCCTCGATCTTCAACTATCCCACGCTGAACTGGGCCGATATCGGCGCCGTGGGTTGGCTGGTCGATGGGGCCGCGATTATGAACCAGGTGCCGCTGCAGCGGACCTCTTACGGTCCCTATTCCCGCGCCATGATCCGCATCTGTAAGGAAGAGAGCTTCCATCAGCGTCAGGGCTACGACATCGTGATGAAGATGGCGCAGGGTTCCCCTGAGCAGAAGAAGATGGCGCAGGATGCGCTGAACCGCCTGTGGTATCCGTCGCTGATGATGTTCGGTCCCTCGGACAAGGACTCGGTCCATTCGGCGCAGTCGATGGCGTGGAAGATCAAGATCAACACCAACGATGAGCTGCGCCAGAAGTTTGTGGACCAGACCGTGCCGCAGGCCGAATTCCTCGGCCTGACAATTCCGGATGAGAACCTCAAATGGAATGAGGACAAAGGCGGCTATGACTTCTCCGAACCCGATTGGGGCGAGTTCTTTGACGTGCTGAAAGGCAACGGCCCCTGCAATCAGGACCGCATGGCGACCCGCAATAAAGCCTGGGACGAAGGTGCCTGGGTCCGCGAAGGCCTGATGGCCCATGCCGAAAAGAAAGCCGAGAAAAAGCGCGCCGCCGCAATGGCCGCGCAGCAGGCGGCTGAGTAAGCCGCCCTTACCGATATATCCAGCCACCCCGCCAGATGCGCCGCGGGTGTGCGAGACAGGAGGACAGAACATGTCACAGGAATGGCCCCTCTGGGAAATCTTCATCCGCGGCCAGCACGGCCTCAGCCACCGTCACGTCGGCAGCCTGCATGCGCCGGACGCCGAAATGGCGATCAAAAACGCCCGCGACGTCTACACCCGCCGCAATGAAGGTGTGTCGATCTGGGTTGTTGAGGCCAAACATATCTCGGCCACCGCACCGGGCGAAAAAGGCCCGCTGTTTGAACCCAGCGAAAGCAAGGTCTATCGTCACCCGTCGTTCTTCGACATCCCCGAAGAAGCGGGGCACATGTGATGGGCGCGGCAGAGAAACTGGCTGAGATGACACAGGACCAGCTGGTGCAATACCTGCTGCGTCTGGGCGACAACACTTTGGTGCTGGGCCATCGCGTCAGCGAATGGTGCGGCAAATCCCCGGTGCTGGAAGAGGACATCGCGCTGGCCAACACGGCGCTGGATCTGCTGGGCCAGACCCAGCTGTGGCTGGGCCACGCCGCAGATGTGCAGGGCGAAGGCAAATCGGCCGATGATCTGGCTTTCCTGCGCGACGTCTGGGACTTCCGCAATGTGTTGCTGGTGGAGCTGCCGAACGGTGACTTTGGCCAGACCTTGATGCGCCAGTTCCTGTTTGATGCCTATCATGCGGTGCTGCTGGCGGAGTTGGTAAACTCCACCGATGCCACCATTTCGGCGATTGCCGAAAAAGCCAGCAAAGAGGTCGCCTACCACCTGGAACGCTCGCGCGACACGGTGATTGGTCTGGGTGATGGCACCGAGGAAAGCCACAACCGGATGCAGGCATCGCTGGATCTGCTCTGGCCCTATGTCGGTGAGATGTTCCACTCTGACGCTGTGGATGCCGCCGCATTTGCTGCAGGGATCGGCCCTGATCCGGCCAGCCTGCGCGCGGGTTTTGACGCCATCGTTTCTGCCGCGTTGACAGAGGCCACGCTGGTGAAACCCGAAAGCACCTTCGCCCACAAGGGCGGCCGCACTGGCGCCATGCACACCGAACATCTGGGCCACATGCTGTGCCAGATGCAGTGGCTGCAGCGCGCCTATCCCGGCAATAAGTGGTAACGGACGGATGACTGCAACGGCGCTTCCCTCAACAGATCAGGTCTGGGACTGGCTCCATCAGGTGCCAGATCCCGAGATCCCGGTGATTTCCCTCACCGATCTGGGCATCATCCGCGATGTTGCCTTTGAGGGCGAAACCTGCGTGGTCACCGTGACCCCCACCTATTCGGGCTGTCCGGCCACATCGATCATCAATCTGGATATCGAAACCGCCCTGCGCGATCACGGCTTGCGCGACATAGAACTGCGCCGCCAACTGTCACCGGCCTGGACCACCGACTGGATGACAAAGGCGGGCCGCGACAAGCTGGCCGCCTATGGCATCGCGCCACCACAACCCGCCGGTGGGCCGGACAAATGCCCCCATTGCGGCAGTCATCATGTGGAGCGGCTGAGCCAGTTCGGCTCGACCCCCTGCAAGGCGCAATGGCGCTGCACCGACTGCCTGGAACCCTTTGACTACTTCAAGTGCATCTGACGGAGCCCGATCATGCCACGTTTCCACGATCTGGAAGTCACCGACATTCACAAAACCATCCGCGACGCTGTGGTCGTGACCCTGAAACCGGTGAACGGGGCGGCGGCGGAGTTTGACTTCACCCAAGGCCAATATCTGACCTTCCGCCGGGATTTCGATGGGCAGGAGCTGCGCCGCAGCTACTCGATCTGCGCTGGCAAAAACGATGGCGTGCTGCAGGTTGGAATCAAAAAGGTCGACGGCGGTGCCTTCTCGACCTGGGCCAATGAGGACCTGAAAGTTGGCGACACCCTGCAGGCCATGCCGCCGATGGGCAACTTTTTCACCGCGCTGACGCCCGAGGCAGACAACAGCTACCTGGGCTTTGCCGGTGGGTCCGGCATCACACCGGTCCTGTCGATCATCAAGACCACGCTGGAGGCCGAACCCAACGCCCGTTTCACGCTGGTCTATGCCAACAAGGGTGTGAATACGATCATGTTCCGCGAGGAGCTGGAAGATCTTAAAAACACCTATCTGGGTCGCTTCAGCGTCATCCACATTCTGGAAAGCGACGCGCAGGAGATCGACCTATTCACCGGTCTGGTGACACCGGAAAAATGTGCCGAGCTGTTCGGCTCGGGCTGGTTGGATGTGAAAGCCGCCAAAACCGCCTTTATCTGCGGGCCGGAACCGATGATGCTGGGCATCGCGCAGGCGCTGAAGGATCACGGCATGGACGAGGCGCAGATCAAGTTTGAACTGTTCGCCGGAAACCAGCCCGGTCGCGCCCCCCAACGTGCCGCTGCTTCCGCCGCAACAGGCGGAGCCAAGACCGCCACCATCACGTTGGATGGTGCCACCCGCACCGTCGAAATGGACCCGACCCAGACGGTTCTACAGGCCGCGCTGACCAACAATCTGGACGCGCCATATGCCTGTAGCGCAGGCGTTTGTTCGACCTGTCGCTGCCGCGTGCTGGAAGGCGAGGTCGAAATGGCTGCCAACCATGCGCTGGAAGATTACGAGATCGAGAAGGGCTACGTTTTGTCGTGCCAAGCCTTTCCTGTTTCGGACAAGGTGGTTGTCGACTACGATCAATAAAGCGATATGTTTCAATGATCTAAACACGCCTGAGGAGGGTGGGATATGACCAGCGACACGATGAGCATCGAGCGTTATCTGGCACAGGACGGTAAGTTGAGCGCGCCGGAAAATGTCCCACCCCGTTACCGGGCGGAGCTGATGAAACTGATGGCCAGCTTTGTCGACAGCTCTCTGGCGGGGGCTGCCGGTTTCGCCGATGTCATCAACGCAGGCCCGGGCATCAAAGAACGTATCGCCGCCGCCAAAATCGTGCTGGAAAAGACCGATCACGCTGACCGTGTGCTGCGGATCATGGCCGGGTTTGGCACCGACACTGCCCGCTACGCCAACGCACACCCTTGGGCGGCACGGCTGCCGCGTGACGCCGATATCGGCACCCAACGTTCAGAGCAGGACATGCGGCTGGCGGTGTTCAACTACCCGCTGGCCGGTTGGGGCGACGCGGTGGTGATGAATCTCCTGATGGGGCTGGCCGTTGGCGTGCAGCTGGAGGAAATGGGCCGCATTTCTTATCAGCCTCTGGCCGAAGTCTTCCGCGAAATTGCGCCGCGTGAACGGCGCCACACGGAACTGGCTATTGAAGGGCTGGAACGTCTGATCGCAGAAGGCGAGGCCTCAGCGCTTCAGACATCGGTCACCTATTGGCGCCCCCGTGTGGCGGCCTCTTTTGGGCAGGAACACTCCGAAAAATTTGAACGTCTGCAGGCCCTTGGCCTGCGCCACACCCCCAACGCCGCGCTACGGACACGGTGGGAAGATGAGGCCGCATCCGTGTTGACGCAAATGGGCCTTTCGGCATGAGCCTCGACTCGCCCTCCGCCACCTCGGTGCTGTTGCAGCCACTGCTGGACTGCGGGCCGCTGAAGATCTGGTCGGTGGCGGTAACGCTTCTCGGCGACGCCTGCACCAGCCCCCGCGATCAGATCCGCACCCGTGATATTGACCGGATGCTGGCCCCGCTGGGGATCACCAATCAGGCGCTTCGGGTGGCGCTGCACCGTCTGAAACGGGATGGTTGGGTGGAGGCCGAAAAACACGGGCGCAGTGCCTCCTACCGGCTGAGCGCGCAGGGCTGGGCCTCGACCGAGGCTGTGCGGGCGCGCATCTATAACTTTGAACGCCCCGACCAGCCGGTCTGGATGAGCCTTGCCCCGCCTGACCTATCTGGCGCGGAAATGGAAGATGCGCTACCCGAAGACGCCCTGCGCCTCAGCCCGCGCACCGCCCTGATCGCGGGACAGGCTAACGGGCTGGAAGATTGGGTTCACACCCCATTAAACGGCCCGGTGCCAGACTGGCTGCGGGACTCGCTGGTCCCCGAAGACCTGCAGGTTGAGTACACTGCATTGGCCACCGCTTGCCCTGACCTTGCAGCGGTACAGGCGCTGCCCCTGGCGGATCAATCCATCCTGCGCTTACTGATCCTGCACCACTGGCGCCGATTACGACTGCGCCACGGCGACTTGCCGGACCTGTTGCTCGGAGAGGACTGGGCAGGTGCCGTTGCCGCCAACAAAGTGCCGCCGCTGTTGACCGCCCTGCCCCGTGCCGACCTGGCAGACCGCAACGCGGCTTAAACGCCTGAGCCTCAGCACGCGCTGGAGCAGATCGTGCAAACGGTTGCAGATCTACCTCGATCAACGGCAGATCACCGTCATAGTCTGCCCCAGGATCTGCAGCACATCGGCCATCCGGTTCAGCCCCGGCTTTTCCGGGCCAAGCGCTGCCCCTTTCAAGAAGGATAGCTATTTGCGGCGCGCGTCAACGCTTGCCCGTTTACTCTAGCGTTTTTCGAACCGTCATCACTTCGGTTGGATCGTCCGACAATATTACGGGTTGATTGCGGATTTGGATGTCGCCCTCGATTAAGCAAAACGTCGTTGCCAGGGAAATGATACCTCGCTCGCAATGGATGTTTATCCCGCGATCATAAACGATGGTTTCGACGAACATCTCAGATCCCGCCGGAACAAAATCGCCTTCCGCCTCAAATTTGGATTGAACAATTTCAATTTTCTTCACGCGCCCCGCATTGCAATCGCACTGCGATACCGACCCAAATCCATGACGCTCGTGAGTGTCATCGAATTCGAAGGGTATTATTCCGGGTTTGTCCGAAGTCTCCAAAACAAACGTGTGATAATCCTCCATCTCAGTTTGCCACCAAGCTGTGGAGATGTTCAGAAATTGCGGCGTTTCCGACTCTAAACTAAAAGATACTTGATGCGTCCTTATCAAACCCGTCGACAGATCGACATCCAGATATGGGGAATAGATAGCGCTCAAATCGTACCCCAAAATCGCGCGCAGTTTGGCGATTTCATTGGCCTTGATCGGATTCGTGTGAAGACTGTTCATTTCGCGACTATAGCGGGAAGTTTGACATCAACAACACGCGCCTTTTGTGACGTCTCCTAACGAAAAAGCCGCCCAGTTAGGGCGGCTTTCGAGTTTCTTTCTAGCATTCAGCCTTAGTCGATGATCGCGTTCAGCGTGGCGCTGGGGCGCATCACTTTGGCTTTCAGCTCAACGCTGGGGCGGTAGTAGCCACCGATTTCAGCAGCCGGACCTTGCGCAGCAGCGAATTCGCCCAGAATAGCGGCTTCACCTTCGGCCAGGGCCTTAGCGACCGGTGCAAATTCAGCAGCCAGATCGGCGTCGTCACCCTGTGCGGCCAGTGCTTCTGCCCAGTAGCGGGCGAACCAGTAGTGACTGTCACGGTTGTCAGGCTGGCCAACTTTGCGCGAGGGCGAGTTGTTGTTGTCCAGAATGCCCTGTGTGGCGGCCTCAGCGGCGACACCCAGCACGCCGGCTTTGGTGTTGCCTTTCACGTCGGCGAGGAAGTTCAACGATTCCCCCAAGGCGCAGAATTCGCCCATCGAGTCCCAGCGCAGGTGGTTTTCTTCCACCAGCTGCTGCACGTGTTTCGGGGCTGAACCACCGGCGCCGGTCTCAAACAGACCGCCGCCCTGCATCAGCTTCACGATCGACAGCATCTTGGCCGAGGTGCCCAGTTCCAGGATAGGGAACAGGTCGGTCAGGTAGTCCCGCAACACGTTGCCCGTGATGGCAATGCTGTCGTTCCCAGCAGTGATGGTTTTCAGCGACTGGGCGGTTGCCTGACGCGGCGCCATGATCTGGAATTTGTCTGCAACTCCAGCGGCTTCCAGCGCAGGCGTCACGTATTTGATCAGCTCTGCGTCATGGGCGCGGTCTGCGTCCAGCCAGAAAATCGCCTCGGACCCGGTCAGACGCTGACGATCCATCGCCAGTTCAATCCAGTTCTCAATCGGGGCTTTCTTTGCGGTGCAAGAACGCCAGATGTCACCGGCCTCAACAGCGTGGCTGTGCAGGGTCTCGCCATTGGCCAGAACCACACGGATGGTGCCCTCTGCGGGGGCCTCAAAGGTGGTCGGGTGGCTGCCGTATTCTTCGGCCTTCTGCGCCATCAGACCGACGTTGGCAACCGAACCCGCCTTGGTCACGTCCAGCGCACCGTTGGCTTTGAAGAAGTTGATGCTTTCGTCATAGACCGAGGCGTAGCAGCGATCCGGGATTACACAGTTGGTGTCACCCTTGTTGCCTGCTGCGTCCCAGCCTTTGCCGCCAGCGCGGATCACAGCCGGCATCGAGGCGTCAATAATGACGTCAGACGGTACGTGCAGGTTGGTGATGCCTTTGTCGCTGTCGACCATATACATGGCCGGACGCTCACCGGTCACAGCCTCAATTGCAGCCATGATGTCTGCATTGCCCGACACGCGGTCCAGCAGATCGCCCATACCCGAATTCGGGTTCACACCCAGCGCGGCCATTTCGTCACCGAACTTCTCGAACACCGGCGCCAGCCATGCCTTGACCGCGTGGCCAAAGATGATCGGGTCCGAAACCTTCATCATGGTCGCCTTCATGTGCAGCGAGAACATGGTGCCATCGGCTTTGGTGTCTTCAATTGCTTCAGCCAGGAAAGCCCCCAACGCTTTGGCGGACATGAAGGTTGCGTCGGCAACGGTGCCCTCTGCCAGCGGCCAGGCGTCTTTCAGCACGGTCACGGCGCCGTCTTTGCCAACAAATTCGATCTTCGCGTCACCGGCCTGCGCGGCAGTGATGGTGGCAGAGACTTCGTTGGCGTAGAAATCGTTGCCTGGCATGCTCGACACTTTGGTCTTGCTGTCTGCGGCCCATGCGCCCATCGAATGCGGGTTGTTCTGAGCGAAGTTCTTAACCGCTTTGGCCGAGCGACGGTCCGAGTTGCCTTCGCGCAGAACCGGGTTCACTGCCGAGCCTTTGATGGCATCGTAGCGGGCACGCACGGCCTTTTCTTCGTCGCTTGCAGGCTCTTCCGGGTAGTTCGGCAGATCATAGCCCTGCGCCTGCAGTTCGGTGATCGCGGCCACCAGCTGCGGCACCGAGGCCGAAATGTTCGGCAGTTTGATGACGTTGGCGTCCGGGGTCTTCACCAGTTCACCCAGAGCGGCCAGATCGTCAGTCTGACTCTGCGCGTCGGTCAGATTCTCCGGAAAGGTCGCGATGATGCGGCCTGCCAGCGAAATGTCCGGGGTGCCCACGGTGATACCGGCCGAGGACACGAACTTGCGGATGATCGGCAGGAAGGAGGCGGAGGCCAGTTCAGGCGCTTCGTCTACAATTGTATACAGAATGTCGGGCGTCTTGTTTTCAGCCATGTTTCTACCTTTCTTTTTTGACAGGGTAGCTGGTTGACGAACGGCAGCGGCGCTGCAATCACAGGATGCGACGGCATGAAAGATTGCCAAAACGGCGGACTCCATGCGGTTCCAGACCCCAATAACGGCCCCGGCGCGAAAGATCAATTCGCCATTGTTATGTTTGCGACGGACATGATGCCACGGGCGGCAAAGGATGGCATGACGGCACCGGTGTTACCCGGTGTGATTAGGCTGGCAGCAGGTCCATCGCGTGCTCCAACTCAAGCCAGATCCGCGTGCCCCCTTCATAAAACGGATCGACGCTGACCTCGCCCTGCATCGCCTCGATATAGGCCCGGACCAATGGCAGGCCGATCCCGCCGCCCGGCACCGTGCCGTGGGCATGGTGCAGCCGCTCAAACGGGGTGAAGGCTGTTTCAACTTTGTTCGCGGGGATGCCGGGGCCCAAATCGGTAATCGCAAGGCTCACCCGCCCGCGACCGCGGCTGGTCCAACTGACGGAGATCGTGCTGCCCTCGGCGGAGTATTTGATCGCATTGTCCAGGATCTGCGCCACCGAGAATTGCAGCAGCTTTTGGTCGGCCCGCACATGTGGCGTTTGCCCCTTGGGCAAGTCGATGGTAATGCCACGCCGCCGCGCTGAACGCGCCAGTCCCAGCGTCGCGTCTTTGACAACTTTGTGCAGCTCCAGCGTCTCGATGTGCACATCTATTTGCCCTTCGGAAATTTCCGAAAGCGCCAAGGCAGAGTCGATCATCCCCAGCATTTCGTCGCTGGCCTCCACCACCCGCTGCATTCTGGCGGCCAGTTGCGTGCTATCAATCGCCCTGCCCGCCTCGGCCTCCATCCGTGTCAAATCACTGAACCCAAGGATCTGATTGAGCGGCGTGCGCATCTCATGGCTCATGGCCTTGAGGAAGGTCGACTTGGCCTTGCCCGCCAGTTTTGACAGTTCCAGGGCCTGCCGCAACTTGGCGGAATAGGTTGAAGAGGTGAGCACAAAGAACACAATCTGAGACACGACCAGGCCAAAAACGGTGATTGCACTGATCGGGGCAAAATAGCGTTCAGCGATTATCGGCCCCACTTCCCAGTGCATCAAATCCAATTGGATCATCACCGCCGTAGCGATCCAGAGCACGGCGGGAAGCACAACAAAACAAGCTTTTAGCAGCGAATGGCGGTGCCAGGAAAAAACCAGAAACGGAAAGCCCGCACAGATTACATACAGAAACTCAGGCCGCCCCATCGGGTGTACACAGAGCACAACCATCGTCACCGTGAGGTTTGCACCACAAAGCCAGACGCCGCGGGCGTAGCTTTGTTTTCCGGACTGAAACAGAAAATAGCCAAGCAATATGGCGCTGAGGGCCACGGTCCCTGCGAGGCTGAGCTTCACAGCCCCAATGGAGGCGGCTGCAACCAGCCAAATCAACGTAAACGAAGCGCAAACCCAGACCATTGTAAACGGCGGCATCTGCGGCTCTTCAATTTGAGCGCCCCCCCAATGGGCTTTCGCTCGAAACAAATCATTCATAACAGTCACCCTCTACAGGTGATGTTAACCAAATCCGCAAAGGGCAAGAAAAGCGAATTTTGTACACATCATTGACTGCCCTTACGTCAACAAAACCATTCCCAGACCGCACTCGCCTGAGGCGAGATTTGAGGGCGAGTAACATCTATTCAAGAACGAAATTTGTCTGGGTTTGGCCCCAAACATATAAACCTCATACACCTTATAAATGGACGGCCTCCCCACGATGGTCATACCAAATCGCAAGCCGATATTAGAGGAATCATGTCGCTTGACCTGACAAAAGAGGCTTTAGGCCAGCGGCAACCGGATCCAGACACGCGCCCCGGACTGATAGGCACTGTCGATGCCAACATGGCCACCCATCGCCCCAATCTGCGCCTTGAGCAAGGTCAAACCGATGCCTCCCCCCAATGAGGCGCCGAGGGCTTCGCCCAGGCGTTCAAACGGCACAAAGGCGCTTTCTTCGCTGCCCGGCGGAAATCCGGGACCGGTGTCACAAACCGCCAGTTCCACCTGATCCGTGCCAAAGGGGGCACAAACCACCGTCACCAGCGCCTGTTCCGGGCTGAAACGGATTGCGTTTTCAACCAGATGCCTAAGCGCGGCAACCAACAGATCCGGATCGGCCATCACCTCGGGCTCTGCCGCGGCGTCTGGCCCGTCAAATCCCAGCGTGATCGCCTTGGCCTGTGCGACGGGATGCATTTCCGTAAGCACCTGATGGATCAGCGGCCCCGGTTGCACGGGACGGCACACCGCCTCAACGCCGTTGGAGGTCATGCTGGACAGCGCGATGCCCTTGTCGATCATCCCCAACAATTCCTGACTGGCGGCCAGAACGCGGGTCATACGTTTGTCCAGTTCCGGTGCTTGCGCCACTTTGCCCGCGCCGATCTCACTGCGGATCATGTCGCTGTAACCCGAAATTGTGTGCAGGGGCGTGCGCATGTTGTGGGTCAATGACTTCAGGAACCGGCTTTTGGCAAGGTTCGCCTGATCCGAAACCCGCCGCGCCTCATCCAATTGCGACATGTATTGGCTGGTCAAACGGTCGTAATAGGCAAATTCAAACAGCAGGATGCCAAAGATGGTCACGCCGGATATCGGCGCAAACACTGTGCGGGCCAGATCCTCGCCGATCTCGAAATTGGGCAGCACCTGATAGTCCAGCGCCCAGGTTACAAACCAGATCACCACCGGCGGCAGCACCAATCCCCAGCGAATCCACTTGGGTTCGCGCGGCGAAAACACCGAAATCGGCGCGGTGGCGCGAAACAGCAGCAGGAAGGCCGTGTAGCTGGCCGGATGGGTGGCGATAATCGCCAGGAACATCGCAACATCCAGAATGAGCAGCCACATCACCCGCAGCGCCAGCGGGTTCATCCGCTCCCGCAGGAGCATCGCCAGTGTAAAGCCGGTGACTGCCGTAAACGCCCCCATTGCCGAAACATAGGCCCCAAGCGCCAGGCTGACACAGCCCCAGAGCGCAGCAAACGGTGCCATGAACATCACAATCGCCTGCGCATGGCGCAACCGGCGTTCAAGGTCCATATCTGAGGTTTGCGGGCTCACAACGGCTCTCATCTCATCGCGGGTTTATTGGCGGGCACTTCTGGCGGGCCCTTTGGATAAGGCACCCAGTCCGAACGCGTTATCACATTTTTATGCCATCGAGGTAAAGGAGCGGCAGTTTTACCCGCCGTCCTTCCATCGATGTTTAGGCGGCGCGGCTGTCTTTCGCCGGGGTAAAGTCCACCTCGTCCTCGCCGTCGAAATCATCCAGCGACAGGTCGATCATTGGACCTTCCTCTGCCACAGGTGCCGCCTCAGAAACTTGCGCGGTCTCTTCTTCAACGGGGGCCGCAGCGGTTTCCGTCGCCTCAGGCGCATCTTCGCCCTGATCCTCCAGCTGGAAGAAACCCACCGTGTCACGCAGGGTCTGGGCCTGGGCGGCCAGTTCTTCTGCGGTGGCGGACATTTCTTCCGAGGCGGCGTTGTTTTCCTGGGTCACGTCATCCAGCGAGGTGATCGACTGGTTGATCTGGGTCATACCCTGCGAAATCTCGGCGTTGGCGTTAGAGATGTTCGAGACCAGTTCTGCGGTGCGCTCGATGTTCGGCACCAGGCCTTCCAGCATCTTCATCGCCTTCTCCGCAGCACTCTGGGTGCCGGAGGACAGCGAAGAAATCTCGCCCGCCGCTTCCTGCGAGCGTTCCGCCAGTTTGCGCACCTCAGAGGCCACAACCGAGAAACCACGGCCATGTTCACCAGCGCGGGCTGCTTCGACCGCCGCGTTCAGCGCAAGAAGGTCGGTCTGACGGGCGATTTCCTGCACCACATTGATGCGGTCGATGATGGTGTTGAGGCTCTCCATCGCTTCTTTCACGGCCGAACCGGAGTTCCGCGCTTCTTCCGCAGAGGCCAGCGCCATCTTCTCGGTTTCGACAGCGTTTTCAGCGGTCTGGCCGATGTTGGCGGTCATTTCCTCAACCGAGGCTGAGACATCTTCCGTTGCCCCAGCCTGTTTCGAGCCACCGTCGGCAATACCAACCGAGGCTTCGGCCATCTGGTTCGCACCCGTCGAGACGTAGCGCGCGCCCTCAGACACGTTGCCCACGATGCTGCGCAGGTTGGTGACCATATCGTTGAGGTTGTCCATCAGGTCGCCCAGCTCATCCTGGTGCTTATGGGTTCCGGTAACACTCAGATCCCCTTTGGCCACCCGCGACGACAGTTCAATGGCGTTTTTCAAACCACGGCTGAGGGTCGAAATGATGCCCCAAGCCGCCAACAGTGCAATCACAACGCCAGCCACGATCGACGCGATCAGGATCTGACGGTTGCGGTCATAGGCAGCGGCGGCCTCGACCAAAGCTTCGTCCATCTTAGCCTTTTCAATTTCCAGACTGCTGGCAATCAGCGCCCGCATGTTTTCATAATTGGCCTTGTTGTCTTCGCGCAGCAGGTTTGCGGCAATCGACGCACCGCCCACCCCCAGCATCTGCATCACCTGTTTGTTCACCCGGTCAACCTTTTTACTGATCGCCTGAAACTCATCCAGGAACGCAGCGAATTGCTGCTCTTCCAATTCTGCGGCAGCATCATGGCTGGCATGTTCTTCGCCAGCAGGCTCCGTAGCGCCCTCTTCATGGGCCCCTTCCACATGTGCCTCTTCCCCCTCTTGGGTGACATGGGTGCGTGCGTGTTCAACCATTGCCTTGCGTTCTTTGGTCATCTCCTTGAGTTCCGTCTTGATCGCTTTGCGACCTTTGCGGTCATCAACAAGGAGGTAGTCGCGGATCCGGGTCTGAATCCGTTCATGCACATTGGCCAGTGACTCAATTTCCTGAATGGCGCGGAAATTGGTTTCTACGATGGTTTGGCTTTTGGCGTTCATCATTCGCATTTCGGTTAAGGACAGCAGTCCCACGGCGACAATGATGGCGGCAAGCGTTACGAGCGTGGCGCCCAGACGCATTTTGATCGTCAGCTTCATACTTGTTAACTCTCACTAGGGATAATGGGTTCGTGGGGGACAGGCGGTGGTGTCAGTGCCAGACCGGTTAAATCGGCCGTTAAGACGCGGCAACGCAAAGCGGGGAAGGACAGAAAATGTTGTCCGGATTTGTTCATTTTGCGGGCCACTCTCTGAAACACAAACACTAGGAACCTCAGACTCCAACGACCCAAACCGGGGCTATTTTAAAGCCGCCGAGCGAATTTCAGGCCTCCCGCGGAATTTATTTTCCAAACGAAAACAAACATCTGCCCAAAGAAAGACGCCGCACTCAAAAGAGCGCGGCGTCTTGTGTTTTCTTGACTGCACCCAAAGGTGACTGGCCTCGGGTCTTAGGCGGCTTTGGTTTTCGACGGGATGAAGTCTTCGCCATCCTCTTCGTCAAAATCGTCCAGCTTCAGATCAAACACAGGCTCGTCAACTTCGGCGCTGTCTTCTGCCGGCGCCTCTGCAGGCGCGGTCACCGGAGCGTCAGCCGCAACAGGCGCTGCGCCTTCGCTGTCAGCATCCAGACGGAAGGCACCCACCGTATCACGCAGGGTCTGGGCCTGGGCGGCCAATTCTTCTGCGGTGGCGGACATTTCTTCCGAGGCAGCGTTATTTTCCTGGGTCACATCATCCAGCGAGGTGATCGACTGGTTGATCTGGGTCATGCCCTGCGAAATCTCGGCGTTGGCGTTGGAGATGTTCGAAACCAGCTCAGCCGTGCGCTCGATATTCGGCACCAGACCTTCCAGCATCTTCATCGCCTTCTCGGCAGCACCTTGGGTGCCCGAGGACAGCGAAGAAATCTCGCCAGCCGCTTCCTGCGACCGTTCTGCCAGTTTGCGCACCTCAGAGGCCACAACCGAGAAGCCACGGCCATGTTCGCCAGCACGGGCTGCCTCGACCGCCGCGTTCAGCGCCAGAAGATCGGTCTGACGGGCGATTTCCTGCACCACATTGATGCGGTCGATGATGGTGTTGAGGCTCTCCATCGCTTCTTTCACAGCCGAGCCTGAGTTGCGCGCTTCTTCGGCAGAGGCCAGCGCCATCTTTTCGGTTTCGACAGCGTTTTCAGCGGTCTGGCCGATGTTGGCGGTCATTTCCTCAACCGAGGCAGAGACGTCTTCCGTCGCACCCGCCTGTTTCGAACCCCCATCGGCAATACCGACCGAAGCTTCGGCCATCTGGCTAGCACCGGTGGACACATAACGCGCGCCTTCGGACACATTGGAAACCACACCACGCAGGTTGGTGACCATGTCGTTCAGGTTATCCAGCAGATCCTTGATCTCACCCTGTTCTTTGTGAACAGCGGTTTTCGACAAATCACCATCAGCAACATCTTTGCTGAGGTTGATTGCCAGTTTGAAACCACGGTTCAATGCACTCAGGATACGCCAAGCGGCCAACAAGCTGATGACCAGTGCTGCGGCAATCAAACCACCCACGATCAGCACCGACTGCTCATAGATCGCCGCGGCTTCAGCCATTGAGGCATCCATCTTTGCACCTTTTTCGGTTTCCACCTTGATCAACAGCTCTGCCATCGCAGCGTCCACCTTGGCGGCTTCACCCACCAGGATGGTCGACGCCATGTCACGCGAACCGAACATCAGAACGTTCATCACCTTTTTGTTGATGCGTTCGACCTGACCTTTGAGGTCCTCATACTGGACCAGGAAATCCGCCATCACCGGATCAAGCGGCTCTTTGACCGCGACCTCGGCGACCTCGCCTTCAGCGGGGCCCTCGGCCGGGGCAGCTTCGCCCTCGGTCGCGGCAACCTCTTCTTCGGCGCCATAGGCCATGATGTTGGCTTCAGCGATCATGGTTTCCTGCGTCGCCTTCAGCTCTTTCATTTCAGCTTTCAGCTCTTTGCGGACACCTTGATCATCCACCAACATATAGTTGCGGATGCTGGTTTGAATTTTCGACTGGACCTGTGCCAGGTCGTCGATGGCGCGCAGGGTGGCAACATCGCGATTAACGATCTGCTCCCCACGCATTTTGACTTCGCGCAGTTCATACACTGCCAGCGCGCCGATACCGACGAAAAGCACTGACAACAGAACAAAAGTCAGAGAGAGACGGGATTTAATGGTCATAACTCTAGGCCTTCACTCGTACGGGTTTCTGAGGTGAGTAGGGGTCGTCCTCAGCGCGACGCATGTGCAGACATTCCCCGACAGGGAGCGAACAAAGCAGAACTTGGCTCGGGTCATTTGCATCATTGTAACGTCGCACGCCTTTTACTCTTGGACAGGAGGATGAACGGCGCAGGCGCTAAACGTTTAAGGCCAATCGTTAGCGGTAAAGTCGTGGAAACAAGGTGCAAAAGGATAGGATTCGCGGGTTTCGCGAAAAAGGCGAAGTAGGACTTTAGTGGCAAAGTTGTCATGCCCGCCCTGTAATAAAAGCGTTACAGGCAAGTTTCCCCGTATTTTCACGGGGCTGGATGCACCCTGAGGTGGTTCATATTTCGGCAGGCAAAAAAATCTTAACTTTTTTCAAGCATCTAAGCCGCAAACCCAATTCCGTTTGGGGAGAACCAGCAATTCGCGCAGGCCCCGCCCCCTACTTTGGTGCAGGAAGGCAGGCAAAGGTCGGTGCCTCACCGGTCGTGGGCAAGACTAAGGTCTCAAAGGGTGGCGCGAACCCTGCCTGCGACAGTTTGGAGGCTAAAGAACACACCCGCCTGACCGTTTTCCTTTGCAAGGCCCCCCATTTTGTCGACGTCGCAATGTTAGAATATTTGAAAGCCCTCTTCGCGTTTTTGGACCCAGCGGTCCTGGCGCAAAAACAGATTTCACATGCCGCCCGCGAAGCGGCAGAGGTTGAGCGTTGCCTGGAAAAAGGCATTGACGCGCTGTTGACCGAAAAAGTCCGCCTGCTGAAAAAAGCCACCGCCCTGCCCGCCCGCAAACGGGAAGACTTCCGCGAAACGATGGACACGCATTTCACCCATCTGGCCGAGCAGATGAAAGAGCGGTTTTCGCCTCTGAACTGGGTATTCAAAGCCATTGATGCAGCTGCCAAAACCCCGGATCTTGGCAATGCCCATTACATCCGCGCCCAAGTCGCCCGCCAGCACGCCGTCGCCACCGCCCTGCGCCAACACGCGATGCATGTGGTGAGCGACCTGCAACTCACCCTGGACCGTTTCCTTTCCGAGGAGCAGCCCCACGCGGAAATGTCCCCAGAAACCGCCTGAACGGATCGGGCAGCGAGGGGGGATTCGTCGTGGTAGAAGATCTGGTAGGCCCGGCAGGATTCGAACCTGCAACCAAAGCGTTATGAGCGCTCTGCTCTAACCGTTGAGCTACAGGCCCACCTTGGTCACCTGATTAGGCATAGGTTGCGTGAGGGTCAAGCGGCTTCGCCTGATACGGCCGCGTTCAGGAGCCCTGGGGCGGACCTCAAAGACGCTCTCAGACAATTGTCATCCCCGATTGTACAAGATCCGGACCCTCGCGCCTTGGTTCGAAATTGCCCCCTTTGGTCGGAAACCACACCTAACCTTTTGCCCGTAAACTGTCCGAATGGCCTGCCCAAATCGTCCTTTGCGCGCCTGAAATTTGACACAATTTTCCGTACTTTGTTGATAAGGCCCGAGCAACAAGTCGCGCCCGGGCTCTTCGCAGCAACCGCAGCAAGGAGGCCCGTGATATGGCCCAGATTGTGAAACCACCCCGCAAACCCGCCGCTTCGGCGCCGGCCCCTGTGCCCGCAGAGACAGCCCAGAAGAAGCGCAAACATCACGAACGCTTTGTCTTCACAGATTTTGCAATGATCTGAGTGACCTTCCGGGAAAGACGCGTTATGGCTTGAGCATGTCCTCGGTCAGCGCAATTCCCAACCTCGGCCCCAAAAGCGAAGAAGTCTTTGCACGGGCTGGCATAAACTCTGCCGAAGAGCTGCGCGAACTGGGCGCGGACGCGGCCTACAGCAAGCTGATCCAGACGGGCACCCGCCCGCATTTCATCGGCTACTACGCTTTGGTCATGGGGCTGCAGGGCCGGCCCTGGAATGATTGCCAAGGCGATGAGAAGAAAGCCCTGCGCAAACGGTTTGACGCCTTGAAAGCGACCAGTAAACCGGCGGATGACACCACCGCAATCGAGAAAATTCTCAACGAAATCGGAGTGGTTGCGCGTTAACCTTCCCGTTTCATTTCGGCGTGCAGCGCCGCGCCAAAAGCATCAAAATCCGTCCTGCCCCCTTGCATCCTGCGATAAAGCGCAATGCCTATCCCGCCAAGTTCCGGCAGGCCTTGTGCTGCCCCAAGCGTTTTCAACGGTGCAACAACCGCCCGACTTGGCAGCACCGTCGCTGCCAGATCCGCCACCACAAAGGCCCGCACACCCATCGGGTGCGGGCTGGAATGCACAATCGCCCCCTGCCGTCCGATACGGTCCAGCGCGGTAAAGGCATAGGTGCGCAAATCCCTGCCATCATTGAGAAAAACCAGAGGCACCGCACCGTGCTCTGGCATCCGAAAGTCAGGCCCCGCAACCCAAACCAGCTGATCGTGTTCCACAAAGATCCGATCCGCCCGTTTGCCCTGATCCATCATCAAGGCCAGATCGATCTCCCCTGCTTCCAGTTGCGGCAGCAGCTGATCAGAGCGGTCACAGAGGATCTCGATTTTTACATCCGGATTGTCTGGCGCAAATTGTTTCAGGGCGCGCGCCACGACGGACATGGCCAGCGTCACATTGGTGCCCAGTCGGATCACCCGCTGGCCTTTCGGCGCCTGCATCGCGGCCACGGCCTCTTCCGACAGGTTGAGGATCCGCCGCGCATAGGCGAGAAAGGCTTTGCCCTCCGCCGTCAGCACCTTGCCTTGGCCGCGCCCACGGTCAAACAGGCGCTGGCCTAGCTGCTGTTCCAGCTTGCGAATATGAGTGCTGATCGCCGACTGCACCGTGTTGCGCCGCGCAGCCGCCTCCGAGAAGTTCAGCACTTCAGCGGCGACCACAAAACTATCTAAGGCGCGGGGGTCCAATATTTGGTATCTCCGTTTGAGATTTTTGACACCTTTTTAAATCATTTCCATGATACGCACCATCCTCCTATGTCGAGGGGGAAAGGACCCGCTATGTTGACCACCCTCCCCCCTTTGTTTTTCATCACGGCGGCGCTTTGCGTCCTGCTGACCGGTATTTCCAAAAGCGGCTTTGCCGGCGGATTGGGCGTCATGTCCGTCCCGATCCTATCGCTCTTCGTCGCTCCACAGTTTGCCGGAGCCGTTTTGATGCCGATCCTGCTGCTAATGGATCTGTGGATCTGTGGATCGTCTGGCATTACCGCCGGCATTGGCAGGCCAAAGTGGTTGTCCTGATGTTGCCCGGTGCCTTCCTGGGGCTGGGGCTGGGGGCGGTTGGGTTTACCTGGATGGACGCGGACCTGATCCGCTTTGCCGTTGGGCTGATGGCGCTGTTGCTGGTGGCGAATTTTGCCTTAAAGGGTGCCCCTGCGGGCCTCCCCCGCCAGACACCAGCCCCTGTGGTGTTTTCACTTGGTGCGATGTCCGGTTTTGCCAGTTTCATCGCCCATGCCGGTGGCCCACCGGTGAAAGGATACCTGCTGAGCCAAGGCTTTGACAAATCGCAGTTTGTGGGCACCAACACGATGTTTTTCTTTGCCCTGAATGCAATTAAAACAGTGGCTTATGCAGGCATGGGGCAACTGAGCCTGGCGAGCCTACAGGTCAGCGCCGTGATTGCACCGATGCTGATTGTTGGTGTCCTTCTTGGCACCGCGCTACATGGCCGTATCGACCAGCGACGCTTCACCACGCTGGTCTATGGTTTCCTGTGCCTGACCGGGGCCAAACTGCTTTGGGACAGCGTGCCACAGCTTTTCGCCTAAGCGTTCACCCCGCGTGCTGCGCATAACGACACCCGGCCAACCGCGCAAAGCGGGTCAGCTCCGCCTCTAGTTTGCCCTGCCGCGCCTCTGTCCAGCGCACCCCCGGTTCCGCCCAGACCTGCCCCAGCTTCAGTACACCCGACTTACGGTCCGCAGTGACCTCCACCCGGCCGACAAAACGTGTGCCTTCCAATAGAGGATAGACATAGTAGCCATATTTCCGTTTTGCGGCAGGCACAAAGATCTCAATCCGGTAGTCCATACCGAACAGCCGTAACAGCCGGTCCCGGTCACGGATGGCCGGATCAAACGGGTTGAGGATCCGCAGGCGCGAGGTCGGCGCCGCCACTTCGGTCAGACGTGCCTCAATATCGGGGGCGCTCCAGGCGTCCCGCCAGGTGCCATCAGCGCCCTGAACCGAGACAGGCACCAGTTCCGCCTGCGCTTGCCCCAGCCAGCCCCGACATTCCTTGGCGCTCATCGCCTCCCAGAATTTCTGAATTTCCCCGGGGGTGGCAAAGCCCAATCGCCCGAGCGCCGCCCGGCACAGCCAATCCACCTGATCTGCATCTGAAACCTCCCTTTTTCGCAAGTGTTCGGGGAACACCCTCTCAGGAAGATTATAATATTTGGTAAAGTTCTCACGAAAACAGGTCGCCAATTCACCCGCATACCACATGAAATCCAGCGCCATTTTATGCGGTGGTTTGGCCCAGGCGTGATCGCTGCTTTTGGGTGCAGATTCAAAGGCATGGGTCGACAGCGCCCCTTCGGCGGCAATCCGGTCTTTCAAGACCTGCCGCGCCTCTGCATCGGGCAGGTTCTTCCACCACCCCGCCTTGCCCATCTGCTCAGCCTTGCGGCGGAACTGCCGTTGCCAGAACGGCAGAAACGCCATCGGCAGCACCGAGGCATCATGGGTAAAATGCTCAAACACCGCGCGGTCCTTGGCCAACAAAGGGTCAAACATGGCCTCGCGGTAATTCTGATTGCGCGACCACAGGATATGGTGATGCGCCCGTGACACCACCTGAATGGTGTCCAGCTGCACAAAGCCCAGCCCTTCGATGATGGCCATCAGATCCAGTGGTCCGGTCGGCGCATGTGACAGCAGGTGGCTGTCCAGCCACAGCTTACGGGCCTGTCGGTTCGAAATCTCCAGCCGCGCCATGTTAACTCACTCCCGCAGGGCCGGCAGGCCCACACCCGTGGCCTCAAAACCGCCGTCTGCAGCGATCACTTGGCCGGTGACATAAGAGGCCTCTTCCGAACATAAGAAACAAATCAACGCCGCGATCTCATCTTCGCTACCATAGCGATTCAGCGGGATCGCATCATGGTACGCCGCAATGATTTCAGGGCTATGCACCGCCATCGACAGTTTGGTCTTCACCGGTCCCGGGCAAACACAATTGGCGCGAATGCCAAATTCGCCCAGCTCTGCAGCATGCTGTTTGGTCAGATGCATCACAGCCGCCTTGGAGGTGCCATAGGCCACCCGCAGGGTTGACGCCCGTAGGCCCGAGATCGAAGCAATATTCACAATCGCCCCCCGACGTGTCTTCAATGCCGGGGTGGCGGCATGGGTCACCAGAAACGGGCCATCCAGATTGGTCGCCATCACCCGCTTCCAGGTGGCATAGTCGCAGTCTTCAATTGGCCCAAACTCGGCCACACCGGCGTTGTTCACCACCGCATCAATGCCGCCAAACCGCGCCTCAACCGCTGCCACCATCATCTGCACCGCCTCAGCGTCACTGACATCACATGTAAAACCAGCGGCCTGATCGCCCAATTCCGGCAACACGGTGTCCAGCTCTGCCGCGTCCCAATCCACCAGCGCCACGGACCAGCCTTTGGCCAGAAACTGCTTGCTTGTTGCCAGCCCGATCCCACGCGCCGCGCCGGTGACCATAGCCACTTTGCTCATCACTGCCTCCCTCACATTGCTGCCACGCTAACGCCCAGAGGCGGCACAGAAAACCCCGTAAAACCCCGCCTTTCATCTTGCTGAAAATACTCAGGGGAGAGGCGCACCGCGCCGAGGGGCAGAGCCCCTCCTGACCACGACGCCGAAACGGCTGCGGAGCCCAAAAGAAAACGCCCGAGGCAATGCCCCGGGCGCGTTCTGTCTGTCTCAGTACCAGAGTGGTGGCTTAGCCTACCAGCTCCAGGCCGGAGAAGAAGTATGCGATTTCTTCTGCAGCGGTTTCCGGTGCGTCCGAACCGTGAACCGAGTTTTCGCCGATCGACAGGGCGAACTCTTTACGGATGGTGCCTTCGTCTGCTTCGGCAGGGTTGGTGGCGCCCATGACTTCGCGGTTCTTCGCGATGGCGTCTTCGCCTTCCAGAACCTGAACAACGATCGGCTCAGAAGCCATGAATTCGCACAGTTCGTCGTAGAAGGGACGCTCGGCGTGCACAGCGTAGAACACACCAGCCTGTGCTTTCGACAGGTGGATACGCTTCTGAGCAACGATGCGCAGGCCAGCGGCTTCGAATTTGGCGTTGATGGCGCCGGTCAGGTTACGCTTGGTGGCGTCGGGTTTGATGATCGAGAAGGTGCGTTGTACAGCCATCGGGATGTCCTCAAGGTCAAAGACCGGACCCAATGCCCGGCCGTGATTAATTTCTGGCGCCTGCTAGCACGGCAAAAGGCGTTTGAAAACCCTGTAGACGCACGGCGGTCCCTGCGTCTGGCGGATTGTCTCTCAGGCTGCAGGCGCCCTATCTCTCCAGTCGTGCCACCACAAAAGCCGAGGTGAGCGCCAAGCCGCCGCAGGCGGCCATCGACAGCATCAGCAGTTCTGCACCCATCGGGCCCGCCACAAGGGTCGACACAAGCGGCGTCAACACCGCCCCAATCACCACCCCAAGCGCGCCGGAAAGGCCCGAGGCAGAGCCCGCCAGATGCGGCGCAACACTCATCACCCCCACATTGGCGCCCGGCAATGTCAGCCCGTTGCCCAACCCGAGCGTCACCGCACCGGCGAACATCACCGCCGGGTGCACCAGACCCAGCGCAAGAACCAAGGCCGCCACCAGACAGCCACTCATCGACAGCCACCGCCCCCAGAGGATCAGCCGCATCGACCCAAGCCGTGCGCCCTGCCGGGTGGTCACAAGATTTCCGATCAGGAACCCCACCGCCGTGGCCCCCATCATCATCCCCAATGTTACAGGCCCGAGGCCAAAGATATCTGCGCCAACCAGCGGCGCGCCCGCCAGATAGGCGTAAAACCCGCCCAGCGAGAAGACAAGCACACCGGAATACGCCCAGAACGGCGCCGAGCGCAGCACCTCTGGGTAGGCGCGGAATTGGGCCGCAAAGCTGGCCTGACGGGTGGTGTTGGTTTCGCCCAGATCGCTCCAGCACAGCAGGAACACCGCCGCCCCGCTGACCGCCAGCAGGTAGAACACGGAACGCCAGCCAAACAGACTGTCCAGGATCCCGCCCACCAAAGGCGCCAGCAGCGGTGCCAGCGCCATCGCAGCCCCGATTTGCGCGATCCGCTTTGCCGCGTCCTGCGGTGCATAGACGTCGCGCACAATGGCGCGTCCCAGCACCATGCCCGACACGATCCCACCTTGCGCCATGCGGAAGGCCAGGAAGCTCCAGACATCCTGCGACAGCGCGCAGCCCAGAGAGGCAAAGACAAAGATCACCAGACCGATCAGCACCACAGGTCGCCGCCCATAGCGGTCCGACAGCGGCCCCATGATCAGCTGCAACGCCGCCGAGACCAACAGGAAGGCCGAAATTGACAGCGCCACCAACGTGTAGCTCACCCCAAATTCCACCGCGATCCCACCCAGCGACGGCAGGAAGATGTTCAGCGACATCACGGCTACCGAGGTCAGCAGGATCAGCGTCAGCAGGCTGGGTTTAGAACTGGCAGGGGCCATGCGGGTCCTTTCGCACCTCTTGGTGCCGGGGCAGAGGTCGTTAACACGTGCAGCATTTCGCACCATTGCACCGTCCCTGCTACGCCTGTTACCCTCCGGTGGCAACACCGTAGCCCGCGAAAATTGTCAGCGCCCCTGCGCGCACGCCGCCAGACGTTCGGCCAATTGACTTACCCGCGGCGCTCTGGCACTCCGCCTCGCATGCTACGGATCCAAGACATCACCTATTCGATCGAAGGCCGCCCCCTGTTTGAAGGGGCCAGCGCCACCATTCCAACCGGCCATAAAGTTGGCCTGATTGGCCGCAATGGCGCGGGGAAAACCACCCTGTTCAAGCTGATCCGCGGCGATCTGCATCTGGACAACGGCAGCATTGAGCTGCCCTCGCGCGCCCGCATCGGCGGCGTCGCGCAGGAGGTGCCCGGCAATGAGGTGTCGCTGATCGACACGGTGCTGGCTGCCGATACCGAACGCGCCAGCCTGATGGCCGAGGCCGATGTGGCCACCGATCCCGCCCGTATTGCGGACATCCAGACCCGTCTGGCCGATATCGACGCCTGGTCGGCCGAGGCCCGTGCCTCCAACATCCTGCGAGGCCTCGGTTTTGACGCCGAGGAACAGAAGATGCCCTGCTCGGCCTTCTCCGGTGGCTGGCGGATGCGTGTGGCGCTGGCAGCGGTGTTGTTTTCCGAACCCGACCTGCTGCTGCTTGACGAACCAACCAACTACCTCGATCTGGAAGGGGCGCTTTGGCTGGAAAACTACCTGACCAAATATCCACATACGGTCCTGATCATCAGCCACGACCGGGACCTGCTGAACCGCGCTGTCGGCTCGATCCTGCATCTCGATAACCGGCAGCTGACCTATTACACCGGCCCCTATGACCAGTTCACCCGCCAACGGGCGGCGCAACGGGCGGTGCAGGCCGCAGCAGCCAAGAAACAAGAGGCGCAGCGCGCCCACCTACAAAGCTTTGTCGACCGGTTCAAAGCCAAGGCCTCTAAGGCCAAACAGGCCCAAAGCCGGGTCAAAATGTTGGAAAAGATGGAAACCATCCGCGCGCCCGAAGACGCAGCGCGCACTGTCTTTACCTTCCCCGAACCCGAAACCCTGTCGCCGCCGATCATCTCAACCCAGGACACCACTGTGGGCTATGACGGCACGCCGGTGCTGAAACGGCTGGACCTGCGCATCGATCAGGACGACCGCATTGCGCTCCTGGGCAAGAACGGCCAGGGCAAATCCACCCTCGCCAAGCTGCTGTCGGACCGGCTCATACCGATGGAAGGCGACATCAATCGGTCTTCCAAACTGCGCATCGGCTTCTTTGCCCAGCATCAGGTGGACGAGCTGCATGTGGATGAAACCCCGCTGCAACACCTGCAGCGGGAACTGCCCGGCCAGCACCCCAGCAAACTGCGCGCCAAGCTGGCGGGTTTTGGTCTGATGGCGGAACAGGCCGAAACCGAGGTCGGCCGCCTTTCTGGGGGGCAAAAGGCCCGGCTGTCGCTGCTCTTGGCCACGCTGCCCGCGCCACAGTTGTTGATCCTTGACGAACCAACCAACCACCTCGACATCGAAAGCCGCGAGGCGTTGGTGGAAGCGCTCAGCGCCTATGGCGGGGCCGTGGTTCTGGTCAGCCACGACATGCACCTTTTGTCGATGGTGGCGGACCGGCTTTGGCTGGTGAAAGACGGCACGGTGAAACCCTATGAGGAGGATCTGGACGCCTATCGCAAGATGCTCCTGCAGGCCGACACGCCGCCGAAACCCTCAAAACCCAAAGCCCCGGCCCCGAAACGTGCCAGCCGCGACCAGATCCTTGCCCTACGCAGTGAGACCCGCAAATGCGAGGAACGGATCGAGAAGCTGGCGGAAATGGACAAGAAGCTGCAGCTGCGACTTGCCGACCCGGAGCTGTTTGCCGAACGCAAGGGCGAGGCCGTGGTTCTGCAGAAGAAATACGCCGAACTGCGCGAGGCGATGGACCGTGCCGAAGAACTCTGGATGGTGGCGCTGGAAAAGCTGGAAAAGGCCGAAAACGCCTGACACCGCAACGGCCTCTTTCAACGATCCGAAAATACTCTGGGGTGAATGGGGGCCGACCAAGACCCCCAGAGGAGCAACGCCCCTGCCCTAGCTATTATGGGCCCTTAGCAGCCGCGAACTTTATCATTGCATCCACCCGGCGCTTGGCCAATCGTGGCCTCTGAACCAGGACCCAACACTCCAATCCGAAGGCCGCCATGGACAGCGCATTTTTCATCACAGGTTTTGTCACGCTGTTTGTGATCATGGATCCGATCGGCTTGGCGCCAATCTTTGTGGCGCTCACCCAAGGCATGTCGCCGGAAAAACGCCGCCGAATTGCCCTGCGCGCCTGTCTGACTGCTGGCATCCTGCTCTCGCTCTTTGCCCTGTTCGGAGAGGCGGTTCTGGGCTTCGTCGGCATCTCTATGCCCGCCTTCCGCATCGCAGGTGGGATCCTGCTGTTCCTGACCGCATTGGACATGTTGTTCCAGCGGCGCACCAAACGGCGCGAGGATCAGGCCGAGGAAGAAGATCAAAATGACGACCCGTCCGTCTTCCCGCTGGCGATCCCGCTGATTTCTGGGCCCGGTTCCATCGCAACGGTGATCCTGCTGGCCGGTCAGCATCCGGGCTGGGCCGGCCTGGCCTCAACCCTGACGATCATGCTGATGGTGTTGCTGATCACTTTGGTGCTGTTCTTCAGCGCCGGCCTGTTGGAGCGCGCCCTCGGCAAGACTGGCATCACTGTTGTGACCCGGCTGCTGGGGATGTTGCTGGCGGCACTGTCGGTGCAGTTTGTGCTCGACGGGCTGAAGGCATTTGGCTTTGCCAGCTAGGCCCGAACGCGCTCGCAATCAGACTCAAATCCCGGCTTCTGGTCGCCCCGCACCAACCCCAAAAAATCCGCCTTAAATCGCTGTAAGCAAACGAAGCATTGCAGGCCATATCCTGCCTCTGTTATAAAGTTTACAACAAAATATAGACCAAGAAAGCAGAGTGGCCGAGACGTGAGCGATACGCCCCAAACTCCTGAAAACGAAGAAGAAAAACCGCGCGAGCGCATGGCTTTTGACGGGCCTTCCGTTTCCATCACCGATGAGATGCGCACCTCTTACCTCGATTACGCCATGAGCGTGATCGTCAGCCGTGCGATTCCCGATCTGCGCGATGGTCTGAAACCGGTACACCGCCGCATTCTTTATGCCATGCATGAGACCGGAAACACCCACGAAAAGGCCTACCGCAAGTCGGCCCGTCCCGTCGGTGATGTGATGGGTAAATACCACCCGCATGGCGACAGCGCGATCTATGACGCCTTGGTGCGGATGGCGCAGGATTTCTCCATGTCGCTGCCGCTTCTTGACGGTCAGGGCAACTTCGGCTCGATGGACGGGGACAACCCCGCGGCGATGCGCTACACCGAGGTGCGGATGGACAAACCCGCCGCCTTTGTGCTGGCGGATATCGAAAAAGACACGGTAGATTTTCAGGACAACTACGACGGCAAGGACAAAGAACCAACGGTTCTGCCGTCGCGGTTCCCCAACATGCTGGTCAATGGCGCAGGTGGTATCGCGGTGGGTATGGCCACCAACATTCCGCCGCATAACCTGGGCGAAGTTATCGATGCCTGTCAGGCCTTGATCGAGGATCCGGACCTGACCAGTGAACAGCTGATCAACTACGTGCCCGGTCCCGACTTCCCTACTGGCGGCATCATGCTGGGCCGTTCTGGCGCGCGCAAAGCCTACCTGGAAGGCCGTGGCAGCGTTGTGATCCGTTCCAAAACCCGGGTCGAAGAGATCCGCAAGGATCGCTACGCCATTGTCATCGATGAGATCCCTTATCAGGTGAACAAGGCCTCGATGATCGAAAAGATCGCCGAGCAGGTCCGCGATAAGAAGCTTGAGGGCATCGCCCATGTGCAGGATGAATCCGACCGGAACGGCGTGCGTGTTGTCATCGAACTGAAACGGGATGCCACCCCGGATGTGGTGCTGAACCAGTTGTTCCGCTTCACCCCGATGCAGACCTATTTCGGCTGTAACATGCTGGCACTGAACGGTGGTCGTCCAGAACAGCTGACGCTGCGCCGTTTCCTGACCAGCTTCCTTGATTTCCGCGAAGATGTTGTGGCCCGCCGCACCGCTTTTGAGCTGCGCAAGGCCCGTGAACGCAGCCATATCCTGTGTGGTCTGGCTGTGGCTGTGTCGAATGTAGACGAAATTGTCGCCGCCATCCGCTCGTCTGCGGATGCTGCTGAGGCCCGCGAGAAGCTGATGACCCGCCGCTGGCCGGCGCAGGACATCGCGGAATACATCCAGCTGATCGACGATCCGACCCACAAAATGAATGAGGACGGCACCTACAACCTGTCCGAAACCCAGGCCCGCGCCATTCTTGAACTGCGCCTTCAGCGTCTGACCCAGATCGGTGTGAAAGAAGTCACCGATGAGCTGCAGGAACTGGCCGAAAAGATTCGCGAATGTCTGGAAATCCTGGCTTCGCGCGATCGCATCATGGAAATCATCAACGCCGAACTGGCTGAGGTGAAAGAGAAATTCGCCGTTGATCGCCGCACCGAGATCGTTGACTGGTCCGGTGACATGGATGACGAAGACCTCATTGAACGTGAGGATATGGTCGTCACCGTGACTTCCGGCGGTTACATCAAACGGACCCCGCTGGCGGATTTCCGCGCCCAGAAGCGCGGCGGCAAAGGCGTGTCGGGGATGCAGACCAAAGAAGAGGATGTGATCACCACCCTCTTTGTGGCCAACACCCACACTCAGCTGTTGTTCTTCACCACCGATGGCATGGCCTATAAGCTGAAGACCTGGCGCCTGCCGCTGGGTGGACGCACCGCGAAGGGCAAGGCGATTGTGAACATATTGCCGATCCCGACTGGTGTGTCCATCGCCGCCATTATGCCCGTAGACCGGCCAGAGGACGAATGGAACGACTTGCAGGTGGTCTTTGCCACCTCCGCAGGCACCGTGCGTCGCAACCGGCTGTCGGATTTCACCAATGTGAAATCCAACGGCAAGATCGCCATGAAGTTCGAGGATGATCACGCCGACACCCGCCTGATCAACGCCCGCATTTGTTCGGAAGACGACGATGTGATGCTGGTGACCAATTCTGGCCGGGCAATCCGGTTCCCAACCACAGAGGTTCGGGTGTTCAACTCACGTTCGTCTGTGGGTGTACGTGGCATCAAGTTGAACGGTGATGATGAGGTTGTTTCGATGTCGGTGATCCGACATTTCGACGCCACATCGGAAGAGCGCGCGGCATACCTCAAAATGCGCCGTGCCGTGGCCGGTCTGGCGGATGACGCAGAAGGCGACGAAGAGGATGTGCCCGCAGGTGAGCTGAGCCAGGAACGCTACGCCGAAATGTCGGCGGTCGAAAACCTGATCCTCACCATCACCGAAGGCGGCGCTGGCAAGCTTAGCTCCAGCCATGACTACCCTGTCCGGGGGCGTGGCGGTCTGGGTGTGGCTGCGATGGACAAAGCCATGCGCGGCGGTCAGCTGGTTGCCTCTTTCCCGGTTGAGATGGACGATCAGGTCATGCTCGCCACCTCCAAGGGCCAATCGATCCGTGTGCCGGTTGACGGCATCTCGTTCCGGTCCCGGTCGGCGGGCGGCGTCAAGGTGTTCAACACCGGCAAGGGGGAGGTGGTTGTCACCGTGGCCCGTGTGGTGGAACAGGACGATGAAGCCGACGGTGAGGTCACAGAGACCAACGGCGAAGCCACCGAGAGCTAAGGCCACCTAACAGCAAACAAGCGAAAAGCCGCCCCGTTCCGGGCGGCTTTTTGCATGATACCGCCGATGGTTACTGAACCCGGTCCCAGCTGTTTGACGCTGAACGCAAGCCTGTTCAGACACGGTTCCAGCATTGCACATGTTCGGCCGTCTTTGATCCAGATCTTTCCCGGTCGTACCTGCGCCCCACATATTAACGCCTTAAACCACATTCTCTTTCTGATGGATCTGACATGCCTGATTTCACTCCTCTCCGGTACGCACTCCCGCTTTTGGCCCTCTTGCCCACCTCTGCATTGGCAGAAGACCTGTTGTCGGGAGAGCTGCGTCTGAACCTTGCCCACAACAGCGACACCAGTGTGAATTTCAAACGCGCCGAAGGGTCGTTCCAGACCCGTTTCGACAGCCCGTTCAACGCCCAGATTGATCTGGGGATGAGTAAGTTCGAAGCGGTCGATTCCACCTCCCCTTTTCTGGGGCTTCACCTGATCTACAGTCCAAACGACGACCTTGATATCGGTGGTTTTGTCAGCGGTGAGGACCGCCTTGGCACCAGTTTCCTGATCTATGGCGCAGAACTGGCCTATCGCCCCGGCCCCTGGGGACTGGAGGCCTATGTTGGCCAGCAAAAGCCAATCACCACTGGGGCCACCGGCTCTGGCACGCTGGGCGGGTTTAAAGCGACGTTTGAATTCGGCGCAACGCAGCAGTGGCAAGCCTTTGGCGGCGCCCATTTCGCCGATCTGGACAGCGGCAATGCCGACAGTGTCTACCTTGGCCTTAGCCGCGATCTGGGCCGCGGGGCCAGCATGTCGGCGCGTGTGTCACAGCATGATGGCAACGCGACCACCTTCGGCATCATGGCCAATCTGACACTGGGCGAAGGTGTCACCTTCAACCGCCGTGACTGGTACAGCGCCTTTCAGGGGCGCTAACACCGCCCACAGCGACAGAGGGTCAGATCAGCGAAGAAAGGCTGCGTTTGTAAGGATTGGGAAAATAGCCTGACAGAACCTCATATTCCTCCTCCAGATAGCCGGCGAGGCTCTTGTGAGTTTTTAGCTTTAATTCGTCTGGATCCAACTTGCCTTTGGAAGAGTTGGCGCGGGGGATTTTCACTTCCCGCCTGACGTGGTCCGACATGTCTTGTGCCAATAGATCCAGTTCATCGGTGCGATACCAGCGGTCAAACTGCGCCGGATCCTTGCCAAGGAACAGATGCGAAGACAGCGCATGGTGCTTGATGATCGAAGAATGCTCCATGTATTCCAGTAGGTTTTGAAAGAAGAAATCCGGATCGGGATCAATCGGCAGCTCTGACTGATCGCGCAGACGTGGGCTGTGCGACAGGATATTACGGCTCATGATCATGTCAGTGTAGACCGACAACACCCGCTTCAATGGATCCCGCACCACCGCAAACCGCCACCAGGTGCCGTCGCAAAACGGTTCCCAGCGATGCGGCCGGAACCGGCGCGTCTGGTAGACATCATGAACAATATGCTCATCTTCTGCGATCTGCGCCGCTGTCAGGGGCCTGGCTGGATCGATGGTCGACAGCGCCGCCTTGACCGAGGTGCAGGCGGCTTTGGGCACCGGCATATAGACCAGTTTATGAGCGGGAATTTCGACGGTCATGGGCGAAGAATTCTCAATAGTGATGGCCGAAGCACTCTCTTCCTTAAACCTATCAAAGCCTTATCGTTTCCACCAGAGAAACAGTGCGTCGCTGGCGCCCGATTGCCTGCACGCCAAGGTGAGTAACCGGGGCAAGAAAAGAGGCAAAAAAGGGCCTCCCGGCCCCTTTCCCCTGCTCAGATGTTACAGCCCGTAAATGCCTTTGAACTTCTCATCCAGATAGTCCAGCAAAGGCCCAGCACTTGGCGTCATGCCGCTGGCGCGGGTGATGACGTCGCGCGGGGCATAAAGGCCGCCGTGAGTCTGCAGGTTTTCACCCAGCCATTTGGTTGCTGCCGAGGTGTCGCCTTCGGCCAGCTGCCCGTCCAGATCTGGCAACGCGTCGCGCAGCGCTTTGTTCAGGCAGCCCGCATAGACATTGCCCAGCGAATAGGTTGGGAAATAGCCAAACAGGCCGACCGACCAGTGCACATCCTGCAAACAGCCGTTCGATGGCCTGTCCACCGCATAGCCGAAGTCCGCATGGAACCGGTCGTTCCAGGCCGCTTCCAGGTCCATCACCGCCAGATCGCCCTGCATCAGGGCACGTTCCAGATCAAAGCGCAGCATGACATGCAGATTGTACTGCACCTCATCAGCCTCGGTGCGGATATAGCCGTCGTTCACCCGGTTCACAGTGCGGTAAAACTCCGCCGCCGAGTCGATGCCGAACTCCCCAAAGGCCTCTTTCATCTGAGCGAAGAGCCACCCCGTGAACGGCGCCGACCGCCCCAGCTGGTTTTCATAAATCCGGCTCTGGCTTTCATGCACGCCCATCGACACGCCACCGCCAATCGGGGTCAGCAGATAGGCGTCATCGACGTTCTGCTCATAGCAGGCATGGCCCACTTCGTGGATCGTGGAATAGAAACAGTTGAACGGATCCAGCTCACTGGTGCGGGTGGTGATGCGCACATCAAGCCCCGACCCCGAAGAGAAGGGATGCACCGCCTTGTCGATGCGACCGTGGGTCAGATCATAGCCAAAGGCCAGCGCCAGTTTCTCGCTAAGCGCCATCTGTTTGGCTGGATCAAAATGCCCGCTCAGCGCCTGCGGGGCTTCAGCGGCCAGCACAGCCTCCCGCAGGGCCACCAGACGGGGCCGCATGGTGCCAAACATATCCGCCAGCTCGGCCGCGGTCATGTTGGGCTCATAGTCGTCGATCATGGCGTCATAGACGTCACCGCCATTTGCCAGTGCCTGACCTTCCTGACGTTTCAGCGCCACAACCTGTTCCAATACCGGCAGGAAAGCGGGCACATCTTCGTCCGCGCGCGCCTGCGCCCATTGGCCCTGCGCTTTGCTGGTAACCTTGGCGATTTCCACCGCCAGATCCGCCGGCACCTTGCTGGCGCGCTCAAACGAACGGCGGATTTCACGCAGCTGCGCCTGTCCAACCTCATCAAGCGTGGCCACATCAATCGCCGCCAACCATTCCCCCACCTTGGGATCGGTACGACGGGCGTGCAGCATTTTCTCCATCGCGGCCATTTCCTCGGACCGCTGATCGGCTGCCCCGCGTGGCATCATGGTTTCCTGATCCCAGCCCAACCGGCCCGCCACCTGGCCCAAGGCGGCGGTATCCCGGGCAAAGCCCATCAGTTCATCAAACGCACTCATTTCACAGCTCCACGAATAGAGGTCACAATCGGGTTGGCGGCCAGGAACCGCGCCCGCAGAATCAAGGTAAAGACAAGGATGGCAAAGACCTGATGGACAATCGCCACATTCCACGGCGCGGCGGTCACAACAGTGTAAATGCCCAGCACCACCTGCGCGCTCAGCGCAATGAAAGCGGCGGTGAAGGCCGCGCGGGTTGCCCCATGCGCCGAAGCCCGGCCGCGCAGAAACGCCATGACGCTATAGCCAAACAGCAGATAGCCGACGATCCGGTGAATAAACTGCACCAGACCGGCGTTTTCAAAGAAGTTCTTCCAGACCGGTGTGATCGAGAACGCCTCGGGCGGGAAAAACTGCCCCTGCATCATCGGCCAGTCCGTGAAGCTGCGACCCGCATCAATGCCCGCCACCAGTGCGCCCAGAAGGATCTGCAAGAAGGTCAGATGCAGCCAGCCGGTTGCAATACCATAAAGCTTGGCCTCTTTCTGCCGCCGCGCCTGCATCAGCTCCCGCTCTTCGCGGCTGAGCTGCAGGATATACCAGACGATGAAGCCAAGGATCACAAAAGCCAGCCCCAGATGGGTCGCCAGTCGGTAAGAGGCCACCGTGGTCACCCCCTCGCCAGAGGTCACCCCCGAGGCCACCATCCACCAGCCAACTGCGCCCTGCAAACCGCCAAGTCCGCCGATAAAGGCCAGACGTCCAGTCCAACCCACAGGGATCTTTTTCGCCAACAGGAAGCCAAAGAACCCAATCGCCCAGACCAGACCAATCACCCGGCCAATCTGACGGTGGCCCCATTCCCACCAGTAGATCTCTTTGAAATCTGCCAGGGTCATCCATTGGTTATCAATCGCCCATTGGTCGATCTGTTTGTATTTGTCGAACTCAGCCTGCCAGTCCGCCTCATTCAGCGGCGGGACGGCACCTGTCACAGGGCGCCATTCGGTGATTGACAACCCGCTGTCGGTCAGACGGGTCAAGCCGCCAACCACAACCATCACCACCACCATGGCAAACAGCACCATCAGCCAAGCGCGAATGCCACGCCGCGCGCCACCGCGCCCCTGATCGATCATACCGCCCTGAGGCGCAGGTTTGCTGGCAGATTGCTCGCCAACCTCTTCGAAAATATTACGTTTCTGGCTCATTCTGCCCTCCGGTTCCGGCGCAGGATATGGGGTCTTTTACAGCCGCGGCAATCCCCCGCGACCAGATGTCGTTGCGTCTCGACGATTTACTCGCCGTTGCCGCGATCCTTCCAGCGCACCATCTGGCGCATAATGCCATGCAGCATCTGCGTGTCAGACCGGGTCAGCCGCATCCGCGACCAGAGGTTCCGCAGGTTCACCTTCATCCCCTCCGCCTTCTCAGGTGGGAAGAAGAAACCGGCCTGATCCAGCCGCTCCTCATAATGTTCCGCCAATTTCTCAACCTCGATGGTGCTGGCCCAGTCAGAGCCTGCCATCTCCACCCGTTCGCCCTCAATCTCAACGCTCTGACGGCGGAACTCATAGGCGGTCAGCAACACACATTGCGCCAGATTGAGGCTAAAGAACTCAGGGTTCACCGGCACGGTGATAATGGCATTGGCCCGTGCCACATCCTCGTTTTCCAGTCCCGAACGTTCGGGGCCAAACATCACAGCCACTTTCTCACCGGCGGCGATCTTCTGCCGCGCCAGCTCCATCGCCGCCTCAGGGCTATAGACCGGTTTGGTCATGCCGCGCCCGCGTGCCGTGGTGGCAAACACAAAGGTGCAGTCGTCCAGCGCCTCAGCCACGGTGTCATGCACACCGGCCTCATCCAGCAGCCGCCCCGCGCCCGAGGCTAGCGCCACGGCCCGCTGGTTTGGCCAGCCGTCACGCGGATCCACAATCCGCATCCGGTCCAGCCCAAAGTTCCACATCGCCCGCGCCGCCGCACCGATGTTTTCCCCCATCTGTGGGCGCACCAGAACAAAGCTCGGCTGTGGCATTTCGCTTGGCATGTCACTCTCCAAAAAATCCAATGAGGCCTGATAATCCACCCCCGCCGCCTTTCCAACCCCTCCTGCGGGGCTTGGCCTTTCAATGATCTGCAAATGCTCAAATCCCTGCCACTGGTCACAAGTCCAAACGCCGGTTACGCTCTGCCCACCCTAACCGGAGACCCTCAATGGCTTATGACGAAGGATTGGCCCATCTGATGCGCGATGATCTGAGCGAGGAGCCGGGCATCAGTGAAAAGAAGATGTTTGGCGGACTGTGTTTCCTGCTGCACGGCAATATGGTCTGCGGCGTCCACAAAGACGGCGGCATGTTCCGTGTCGGCAAACCGCGCGAGACCGCAGCGCTGGCCATTGACGGCGCCCGCGAGATGGATTTCACCGGTCGGCGTATGGGCGGCTTTGTCGATGTTGACACAGACCTGATGAGCGATGACAGCCGCCGTTTGCAGTTGATGGAGCTGGCCCTGACCAACGCCCGTGCCCTGCCGCCAAAATAGCGCAGCCGCGTGCCTATGTCGCCTCAGCGATAGCCAAAGCGGAAAAACCGCGTTATAGCCGCGCGAGACCCGCAAAACCTATCGCAAGACCAGACGTTAAGGAGCCGCGCAGATGGCCGAAGTTGAGCAGCCACAGATCTATCTGATCACCCCGCCCGAATTTGAGCTGTCCCGTTTCCCGACCCGTCTGGCCGAGGTGCTGGACGCCCATGACGTGGCCTGCGTGCGTCTGGCCCTGGCCACCCGCGATGAGGATAAAATCAGCCGCGCTGCAGATGCGCTGCGCGAAGTGACCCACGCCCGCGACGTGGCGCTGGTTATCGACAATCACATCCTTCTGGTCGAACGTCTGGGTCTGGACGGGGTGCATCTGACCGATGGTGCCCGTTCCGTGCGCAAAACCCGCAAAGCCCTTGGTCCCGATGCCATTGTCGGCTCGTTCTGTGGCGCGTCCAGCCATGACGGCATGTCCGCAGGCGAAGGCGGCAGCGACTATGTGGCCTTTGGCCCGCTGGGCGACACCGGTTTGGATGACGGCACCGTGGCCGAGAAAGACCTGTTCCAGTGGTGGTCCGAAATGATCGAAGTGCCCGTTGTTGCCGAAGGTGCGCTGACCCCTGAAATCATCAAAGACATCTCGCCCTTCACCGATTTCTTCGGCATCGGCGAAGAAATCTGGTCGCAGGAGGATGCGGTGCAGGCGCTGAGCGATCTGAAGGCGCAGTTCAGCTAACCCACTTCAGAAACTGGCAGAATTAGAATGGGCGGCCCGCAGAGCCGCCCTTTTTGTTGTTGCACTTTTCAAAGCTAAACATCAGACCTGCACGCCCATTCCGCGCAACACGGCATGGGCCGCTCGCAGACCGGGACGCTGGCCGCCACGGCCAAGACGCTGCATGGTCAGCTCCATCGCCTCCTGCTGCCCACGGGCTCCGCCCAGAACCTTCACCACAGCGGGAGCAATCTTCTCAGGCAGGCAGTTCTTGCCGATGAACTCGGGCACCGTGCGGGTTTCCGACACCA
Organism: Thalassobius sp. MITS945101; assembly: GCF_047123305.1. Taxonomy (GTDB): domain Bacteria; phylum Pseudomonadota; class Alphaproteobacteria; order Rhodobacterales; family Rhodobacteraceae; genus Thalassobius. Next base: position 2,921,930 of record NZ_CP138918.1, on the reverse strand, counting down.
GATTGACCAAAGTCACCGTGTCCACCTTCAACATCCGTGAAATCAGGATCCGGCTGAGCCAGTTCATGTCATAGGCAATCACCATCGGCGTGCCTGCTGCCGCCAATTCCAACGACACAGTGCCAGACGCCGCCAGCGCCGCATCTGCAGCTGCAAAGGCCGCGGCTTTTTCCAGCTTATAGACCTCAGGTTCCATCCCGCGCGGATCCAGGATCACCGGTTTGACCGGCCAGTCCGCAACAGCCTCGCGCACCAGATCGGTCACATTGCCAGTAGTTGGGATCACCAGTTTCAGGTCGGGTTCGGCCTGCACAATCTCTTGCAGGGCAGCGCCAAACACCGGGGTCAAACGGCTGACCTCCCCGCGCCGCGAGCCGGGCAACACCAGCAGCGTCTTATTCTGACCCAGCTTGTGTTTTGCACGAAACAACGTGGCTTCCACATTGCTGGCCTGCGGCTCGGAAACCACGGGATGGCCAACGAAGTTACACTCCATCCCCGCCGCCTCCATCAAGGGCGGCTCAAACGGCAGCAGCGCCAGCACGTGGTCGATGACCTTCGCCATTTTGGTCGCCCGCCCTTCGCGCCAGGCCCAGACCGAAGGCGCGACGTAGTGTACCGTGCGAATATCTGAAGCAGCTTTGACCAGTTTGGCGACCCGCAGGCAAAAGTCCGGACTGTCGATCGAGATCATCACATCCGGCTTGGCCTGCAGTGCGGTCTCGGCGGTTTCTGCGATCCGGCGTTTCAGCTGGCGGTATTTCGGCAGCACCTCTGCCAGACCCATCACCGACAGCTCATCCATCGGAAACAGGCTCTCCATGCCCTGCGCCTGCATCAGAGGGCCGCCAACGCCAAGGAATTCCACATCATCGTCCAAGAGATCCGACAGCCCCTCCATCAGCGCCGCGCCCAAACGGTCGCCCGAGGCCTCTCCGGCAATGAGGAAGATGCGCATCATGACTGCGCCTCAAACACTTGTCCCAGAAGGAAAAGTCCCGCCTCATCAAATGCGGCAAGGGTGTTTGCGCGGTCCAGCACCATCACATGGTCCGCCTGCACCACAACGCCCGCCAGCCCAGCCGCCTTGGCCTGCGCAACTGTGTCCGGCCCAATCGCCGGCATATCCACCCGCAGATCCTGACCCGCTTTCGCTGCTTTGACAAAGACACCTTTCTGGCCACGGCGCAGATGCGGCGCTGTGCGGGCAACGGTGTCGAGCATAAATTCCGTGCCTTGCAGGGTCTCAACCCCCAAAACCAGCCCACCTGCCACCACACATCCCTGCCCCACATCATGTGGCGACAACGCGGCCAGCAGCGCGGCCCCACGGGCCGCATCACTCAGGTCTTGATCCGAAGGCATTGGACCGGCCAATTGGCCAGCTTCAACCGTCAGACCTGTCAGCAATTCGTGGGCGCCCAGGACCGCAAAGCCCTGCTCTTCGATGATGGCAATCACCAGCCGCAGCAGCGCATCATCGCCGCCCTGCATGGCCGCCATCAGACGCGGCGCCAGCGAGATCATCAGCGGATCCATCGCCGCAGGGTCCAGCGGCGGGCGGCTCATGGAGCCGGCCATCACAATGCGTGTCACACCCTGTGCCTTCAGCGCCTCGAACATCTCCCCCAACCGTTCAAACCGGTGGGTCTCGACCGTTTCGGTCAACTGGTGTGCGACACCTTCGAAGGTCACGCGCAAGGCATCAGGATGGGCCGCCACCAGCTCAACCGGCAGCGCGCCATCACCTGCAAGGATCGCAAGACGTCCGCTCATGGCGTCAGCGCGGGGTCAGGAAGGACCGGTCAGAGGCACCGGTCACAAAGTCTACGATCTGGCGCACGTAGTCGCTGTCGGTCTCGTCGCCCAAGCCCCGCACACGTTCCTGAAAGGTGCCTTGGCCATCGGCCATGACCTTCAACGCTGCCCGCAACGCCGAGATATCAGCGCGCGGCACGCCGCGCCGCTTCAGCCCGACAAGGTTGAGCCCGTCCAGTTCCCCACGGGAGGCCTGCACCAGACCATGTGGGATTACATCAGCAGTGACCATCGACAGCGCGCCAATAATAGCCCCCTGCCCGATCCGCACCCATTGGTGAATGCCCGACAGGCCGCCGATGATCACGTCATCTTCCATCTGCACATGGCCCGCAATGGCCACCTGATTAACCACAATCACCCGATCGCCAATGATCGCATCATGGGCCACGTGGCAGCCCGCCATGAACAGACCATCGTCGCCCACTTTGGTCAGCCCGCCGCCACCTTCTGTGCCTGCGTTCATGGTGACGTGTTCGCGGATCCGGTTGCGTTTGCCGACCTCAAGACGGGTGTTTTCGCCTTTGAACTTAAGGTCCTGAGGAATCTCGCCAATAACTGAGAAAGGGAAGATCACCGTTTCTTCACCGATCACCGTATTGCCGGTCACAACCACGTGGCTCTTTAGCTCCACCTGGTCATGCAGCACCACATCCTTGCCGATGATACAGAACGGTCCGACCTTGCAGCCTTCCCCGATCACCGCGCCATCTTCGATGATGGCAGAGGGGTGAATGTCAGCAGCCATAGCCGGTTACCCTTCGTTCGCGCTGAGATCCATCATCGCGGTGAACTCGCATTCACAGGCCAGTTCGCCGTCCACCGTGGCGACGCCAGAGAATTTCCAGACCTTGCCGCCGGGCTTGCCACGGGTGGTGGTCACGTTCAGCTCCAACACATCACCGGGCACAACCATGCGCCGGAATTTGGATTTCTCGATGGCCATGAAATAAACCAGCATGTTCTTGTCAGCCATATCGAGCGCTGTGCCCACCATCACGGCGGCAGTCTGCGCCATCGCTTCGATGATGGTCACGCCGGGCATGATCGGCTTGCCGGGGAAATGGCCCTGGAAATGCGGCTCGTTCATGGTGACGTTTTTGATGCCCTTGCCGGACTGGTAGCCTTTGATGTCGACAACCTTGTCCACCAGCAGGAATGGATAGCGATGCGGAATAATCCGCTGAATGAGGTCGATATCCGCCGACAGAAGCTGCTCGGTCATGGTATTTCCTTTCTGGCAGAGGTCTTGTCTTTCCCGTTCCCTAACAACTCCCCCTTCTCGGGGCAAGCGCGGGCTGGGCACATTACATTACAGGGCGTTACGGGTCGCGGTCCTCGGCGGTCGTTCCCGTCTCGGAGGGGGCCACGGTGATCGGCACCAGGCCGTCGCCGATCTCCTGATCCAGACGGTCGATCACCGTCTGAGTCACGTCAATTGCGCCCGCCGACATGAAGATGCTGCGGCTTTCGACAATCACTGCGGCACCGGCACTGGCCATCACGTTTTCCAACACAGGCGTTGCTGTCGAAAAGAATACTCGTCGGGCATTTTCGCGGCGTTGGGTCAGCACCCGGAGCTTGGCGTTCTGCTCGCTTCGGATCTGTTCCACCTTGGTGTCGAAGGCGTCTGCCAAGGCACGAAACGCCTCGGGCGTCATCCCGGGGCGCTGCTCGGTAAGCAGGCGCTCTTCTTCTTGCAGGTCCGCTTCGATGGCGCGGTTCTCTGCTTCCAGCGCACGGCCAGAAGCTTCGAAATCAGCCAGCACCCGCAGACCAAAAGCCGATCCATTAAACAACCGATCGGAATCAATTGTCAGGATTGGGCTGCGCAGGACCTGTGTGTCCTGCGCCACCGCCCAGGGGGCAGCCCCACAGAGAAGGGCCGCCAAAGCGGCGGCCCGGAAGGATTTCAAAGCGAGAAACCGCATTAGAAGTCTGTTTGAATGGTCAGGTTGAAGGACTGATCCTCATCAAACGCCTCTTTCTGCAGGGTCTTGGACCAGTTGAACCGCAGCGGGCCAATCGGGGTGGTCCACAGTAGCGAAACACCCACCACCTGGCGTGGGGTAAAGTCGGTGTAATAGACAGTCCCCGTTGCCGCAGCCGCGTTGCTCAGCCCCCAGACCGAACCCACGTCGTAGAACACACCGCCGGTGATGCCGTATTCCTCTGGCAGGCCCAGCGGGAATTCCGCTTCAAAGCGGGCAACCGCGTATTTGTCGCCGCCCAAGGCATCATTGTTAGTGCCATCGATCTCTCGCGGACCAACGCCATCCGGCTGGAAGCCGCGGATAAGGCCGCCACCGATGTTGAAACGGTCCACCGAACGGCTGTTGCCTTTGGAATAGCTCAACGCCCCCGCTTCCAAGGTGGCCCGCAAAGTGATCTCATCGCTGAACACTTTGGTCTGCGCCGAAGCTTTCGCCGTGGTCCGGATAAACTGACTGCTGCTGCTCCCCGCAAACTCTTGACCAAAGGAGAACCGATAACCACGATCCTGTTCCAATTCGCCCACACGACTGTCGTAGCTAAGCCGATAACCAACACCGAGGTTCACATCCGTCGCCTGCGCAATTTCGGAGGTCACAATACCACCGTTGGTCACTGAGGCGTTGGCCAGCATTTCGGTGTTTTCCGCAATACCGAAAACCGAGAGGTTCGATTTCGGCGACAGCGCAAAGCCCAACCCGGGGCGGAAACGATAGGATTTGGTATCGTAGTTGGCGTTGTCGGTGTTGCTTTCCGAGTAACCCATATCCAGGGTGAACGCCAGATTGCGCCCCAACAACGCAGGCTCGGTGAACTTGAGGCTATAAACCTTCGACCCTTCGGTGCCCGAAAGGTTGAGGTCGACCTGCTGGCCGCGACCGAGGAAATTGCGTTCCTTCAGGCCAATCACCAGACCCAGGCCCGAGTTGGTTGAATAGGTGCCGCCAAAGCTCAGGCTGCCGGTGGGTTGTTCAGTGACATCCACATCCACAATCACACGATCCGGCGCGCTGCCTTCACGGGCTTGAACATCGGCATTGCCAAAGAACCCAAGCGCCCGGATCCGTTCCGCTGTTTCGCGGATCTCACGCGGGTTGAAGGGGTCACCTTCGGCCACTTTGAACTGGCGTCGGATCACCTGATCCAGCGTGGTGGTGTTGCCCTCGATGTCAATCCGCTCGACAAACACACGCGGACCGCGGGTCAGCACAAATTCAACATCCAGCGAAAGGTCACGATCGTTGCGGCTGATGCGTGGCTCCACCCGCAGGAAGTCGATGCCCTGACGGTTGCCCAGCCCTTCCAAGCGAGAAATTGCGGATTCCACTGCGGACGGTGAATAGGTCTGGCCCGTTCGCAGCTTCAACTCGGCAAGAAACTCATCGGAATCGGCTTCTTGGAGTTCGGAAACAACTGTCACCTCACCCACGGTGAACTGCTGACCTTCATGCACATTGAACGTCACGAAGTAGGCGTCGCGTTCCCGCGCCAGCTCCGCATTCACGCCCATGACCCGGAAATCGACATAGCCGCGCGACATGTAGAAATCACTCAGCACCTGTTTGTCGAACTCGATCCGGTCTTCCACCAGCGTGTCGCGACGCACAAAACGGCGCAGCAACCCGGCCTGTTTGGTGCCCAGAACGCGGCGCAGTCGGCGGTCGGGATAGACAGAGTTGCCAACGAAGCTGATGCGCTCAATCTCGGTCACGTCGCCTTCGAAAACTTCAAAGACCAGATCCACTCGGTTGTCGCTGCGTCGGATGATCTTGGGCGAGACCCTCGAGGCCAGACGCCCTGCTTGGCTATAAGCCTCTGCAATCACCTCAGCGTCCCGTTCGGCCACTTCTGGATTAAAGACCAGACGCGGCTTGCTTTCCAGCAGGGCTTCCAGCTCTTCGTCTTTCAGACGACGGTTGCCCTCAATCCGGACGCGGTTCACGGTCGGGTATTCTTTCACCTCGATGACAAGGGTGCCGCCGCGCGGAATGATCTCCACCGACTCGAACAGGCCGCTTGCGATGATTCGCTGATAAGCTGCATTCAGCTCGCCCGCAGTCAGGCTCTGACCGCGGCCAATCCCGGCATAGGTCAGGATGGTGCCAGCTTCGATCCGCTGGTTGCCCTCAATCGTCACCGAATTAAAGCGGTAGCTCTGCGCCTCAGCCATATCAGGCAGGGCGGTCAGCGCTGTTGTGGCAGACAACAGCATCGCAACACCAAGGCCGCGCAATTTCAAATTAAACTCGGCAGCAGAAACGCGCCGACCCCCCAGAAAGTTGGTCATTTAATTAACCCAGTCAGACATCCCATTGCCAAACTGAGTACCGAGATTGCGGGGCATTGTCAAAACCGCAAACACCCGCGCGGCAAGACCGGCGGATGACTGCTGTAATCGGGTCTCGATTTGAAAATCAGGCGCGTCAGAGCGTGCCAAACACCGTCGCGGCTGTCAGGGCTGCGAAAATCGCCGAGATCATCAACAGGCGGTCCCAGTTTAGCAGAAACAGCAGGCTCAGGCCGCGATATCCTTGTTGTAAGGTTTGCATGGTGTCCCTCCGAGCGTTTTCGATGTAGTGACATTCTGCCAGCAGGGATAGGGGCGAAATGAGGCAAAAAAGGGGCCGCAACGGGCCCCTTTTCAGGTTTTGGTTAAACTGTCAGCGGCCCTTAGGGGCAGAACAGATCATTGGTCAGCGCAAAGACCGTCAGGCTGAGGATCACGGTCAGACCGGCGGTCATCAGGATCCGCAGCGCCCGTTCACTGGGTTTGCGACGGGTCACCGCCTCATAGGCGTAGAAAGTCAGATGGCCGCCATCCAGCACCGGAATCGGGAACAGGTTCAACAGGCCCACGGCGGTGGACAGGATGCCAACGAAGTAGATGAAGTTCTCAAGGCCCTGCCGTGCCATGGCGCCGCTGACCTGAGCAATCCCCAAAGGACCCGACATGTTGCAGGAGCTGATGGTGCCAGACACCATGTGGTACAGCCCCGAAATCGAGCCCGTGATGATGTTCCAGGTCATGTCCACACCTGCTGACAAAGCGGGCAGCGGTGGCAGGGTTTCGGTGCCCGGCTGGAACAACATGCCGCCGACAATGCCGATCCGCCAGTTGGTTTCAAACCCGCCGTCCGCCTGCGGCTCATCCACGCGCTTGGGGGTCAGGGTGAACTTCAGCTTTTCGCCGTCACGCCAGACATCCAGCGCCAGCGATTTGCCCCCTGCCTCCATCACAGCTTTGCGCAGCTGCGAAAAGGCGAGGATTTCCATGCCATCCACATGGGTGATCACGTCGCCGCGCAGCAGACCACTTTCATATGCGGCAGATTGCGGCGCCAGCTGAGTGACCACAACCGGCATCGGATGTGCGGTTGCCACCACCATCTCTGCCCCGTCGCGGAGCAGGCGGTATTCCACATTGGATTCGATCGGCAGCGCGGTCAGCAGATCGTCAAAGGTCGCCTCATCGCCGCGGGTCGGCACATCAATGCCGCCGATCGACAGGATCTGATCGCCCGGCTGCAGCGCCACCTCATAGGGCAGCTCATTCACCTTACCAACTTCCAGCGGTTCTTTGGCGGCCCCGTTCACCATTGTGATGGCGGCGAAGATCAGGATCGACAGGATAAAGTTAAACACCGGCCCGGCGGAAACAGTTGCCGCCCGCGCCCACAGCGGCGCGCCAGCCATCGTGTTGCGACCGGCTTGAACCTCACCCTCGGATCCTACAGAGGCGGCATTGGCATCACCCACAAATTTCACATAGCCGCCAAACGGCAGCGCCGCCAGTTGCCAGCGGGTGCCGCGTTTGTCCATGCGCGACCAGACCACCGGACCAAAGCCAAGCGAGAAGACCTCGGCCTCGATACCGGACCAGCGGCCGACGATGTAGTGACCGTATTCATGCACAGCGACGATGATCGACAAGGCCACCACAAATGCGATGAAAGTTGTTAAAGACCCGCCCACTGCGGAAAAGATGGTTAGTGCGTCCAAGGGGTTACCTCTTGTCTTTTGCCCGATGCGCCCGGTTTAGGCGACCAGAGTATCGGCCTGCTGCCGTGCCAGTTGGTCGATTTCGGCGACATTATCAAGGGTGATCGCTCCTGACATATCACAGTTCTGTGCGGAGAGCCCGTCCAGCGCGTCTTCCACAATTCGTGCCATGTCGAGGAATCCCACCCGTCCGGCAATAAAATGATCCAGCGCGCGTTCTTTGGCAGCGTTGAACGCCGCCCCAAATAGCCCGCCCTTCTCCATCACCTCATAGGCCAGCCGCAGCGCCGGGTAGCGTTGCAGATCTGGATCGCGGAAGCTCAGCTGACCGATTTTGGCCAGATCCAACCGTTCCACCGGCAGCGCCTTGCGGTCGGGCCAATGCAGCGCGTAGCCGATGGCATGGCGCATGTCCGGCGCACCGACATGGGCCATCAGCGCCCCGTCGTTGAAGCCGACCAGCGCGTGCACCATCGATTCCGGATGCACCAGCACCTCAATTTGGTCAGGACGGACACCAAAAAACTCTTTGACCTCAATCACCTCCAGCGCCTTGTTGAACATCGACGCGCTGTCAATCGTGATCCGCTGTCCCATATTCCAATTCGGGTGCGAGGAGGCCTCGGCCAGGCTTGCCGTCGCCAGCTTTTCCATCGGCCAGTCACGGAACGCGCCACCAGAGGCGGTGATAATGATCCGTTCTACTGCGGCGATATCTTCGCCGACGAGGCCCTGAAAGATCGCAGAATGTTCGCTGTCGACCGGCAGGACGCGGGCGTTATTTTTGCGCGCGGTTTCCATCAGCAGAGGACCGGCAGCCACTAGCGACTCTTTGTTGGCCAGGGCCAGCGTGGCGCCCTGTTCCAGCGCGATCAGCCCAGGCTCCAGCCCAGCCGCGCCCACAATTGCGGACATCACCCAATCCGCAGGCCGCGCCGCCGCCTCCAGCAAAGCCGTCTTGCCCGCCGCCGCCTCAATGCCGGAACCATCCAGCGCCTCGCGCAGATCCGGCAGCATTTCAGGGAAGGCCGTCACGGCCACCTCGGCCTGCAAATCCTGTGCGTCACGGGCCAGCTGCACAATGTTGCGGCCGCCGCTTAGGGCAACCACATCATAGTTTTCACGGTCGCGGGCAATCAGATCAATGGTGTTTTGACCAATCGATCCGGTCGCCCCGAAAATTGAGACTCGTTTCATCTAACCTCCGGCAGGAAGGCCAGAAACTGGCCCGCAATGAGCACCAAGAGGAGCGCCCCAAGAAACCCGTCAAACCGGTCCAGAAAACCGCCATGTCCGGGGATCAGGTTGGAGCTGTCCTTCACACCGTATTTACGCTTGATCGCGCTTTCGGCAATATCTCCCATCTGCGCGGCAAAGGCGGTGATGACAGAAATCAGGATCAGGCTTTCGTCCGCGCGGCTGTTTTCAAAGAACCAGTAGCCAACAAAGGCAGCACCGATCCAACCGGCAACGGTGCCGGACCAGGTCTTTTTCGGGCTCACCTTTGGCCAGAACTTCGGTCCGCCCAGCAGACGACCCGCAAAGTAGCCAGCAACGTCGCTCATCACCACAACGGCGGCCAGCCAGCCGATCCAGAACAGCCCTGCCCCGCCACGCAACGCCAGCGCGCTGTAACAAGCCAGCAGGATCAGCGCCATGTAGGCAGACCAGATCAAACGCCCCTGTTTGAAAGACGACAGTCCTACGATGATCGGTGCAATCAGCACCGGCAGACGCGCATCTGGTGGCAGGAAGACAACCCCAAAGGTCACAGCCCCGCCCAACAGGCCCAGCCAGATCGGGCTGCCGGTCTCTTTCGGGCCCAGCATCCGCGCCAGTTCCCAGACCATCAGGCCCGCCACCACCGACACCAGAAGGTGGAACGCCAGCCCTCCGGCCCAGATCGCCCCGCCGCCAACCAGCAGCATCACAACAGCCGACAGGATCCGCGGCTGCAGGTCCGTCCATTTGGATTTCACGCTCATGTCTTCACAGCACCAAACCGCCGGTCACGGGCGCCATAGTTCTGCACCAGACCAGCAAAAATCTCGGCCGTGAAATCGGGCCAGAGCGTTTCGATAAATTCATATTCCGCATAGGCCGACTGCCACAGCAGGAAGTTCGAGATCCGCGCCTCGCCACTGGTGCGGATCACCAGATCGGGATCCGGCAGCACATGGGTGTCGAGGTATTTCGGCAGGGTCTCTTCATCCACGCTTTCGGGATCCAGTTTGCCCGAGGCCACATCCTGCGCCAGACGTTTGGTGGCCCGCGCCACCTCATCACGGCCGCCGTAGTTCAACGCGATCGTCAGATGCACGCGGTCATTGCCCGAGGTGTACTCTTCTAGCTCGTCCATCATATCGACCAGCTTGCGGTCCAACCGCACCCTGTCACCGATAAATCGGACCCGCACCCCTTCGTCATGGAGCGCTTTGGCCTCTTTCTTGATGTAGCGCCGGAACAGGCTCATCAAACCCGCCACCTCGACCTGGGTGCGTTTCCAGTTCTCTGTCGAAAAAGCGAAAATCGTTACATATTTCACACCGAGGTCCGGGCAGGCCTCGACAATTTCGCGCACGCGCCGGGCACCGGCATGGTGCCCGAACAACCGTGGGCGCCCCCGCGACTGCGCCCACCGCCCGTTGCCATCCATGATGATGGCCACATGGCGCGGGCCGCGCGGAGTGTCTGGATCCTTTGGCATCAGCTCTGGACCGCTCAGACCTGCATAATCTCGGCTTGCTTGGTCTCAAGCGCTTTGTCGACATTGCCGATGAACTTGTTGGTCAGGTCCTGCACCTCGGTCTCCCAGAGTTTCTGGTCATCCTCGGACATGCCGTCGTTCTTGGCTTTCTTGATCTGGTCCATCCCGTCACGACGCACATTGCGCACCGACACGCGGGCGCTTTCGGCGTATTGCGCGGCCACCCGGCCCAGTTCGCGGCGGCGTTCTTCGTTCAGCTCGGGGATCGGCAGCATAATGATGGTGCCGTTGAGTTGTGGGTTGATGCCCAGACCCGAGTTGCGGATCGCCTTTTCAACCGCGCCCACCATGGATTTGTCCCAGACATTCACAGTGACCATACGCGGCTCCGGCACGTTCACCGTGCCCACCTGGTTGATCGGGGTTTTCTGACCGTAGGCTTCCACCATCACCGGCTCCAGCATCGAGGCCGAAGCCCGCCCGGTCCGTAGCGACGCAAATTCGGTCTTGAGGTTGGACATGGCGCCTTCCATGCGGCGTTCCAAGTCATCGGTGTCGATCATAAAATCATCGGACATGTTCTTTTCCTTCGTTGGTCTTGCTGCTCGCCCTCTTTACGGGGCAGCACTGGCTGCTTGGCGCCAGAGTAGCCTTAACTATGGACGGTTGTATAGGTGCCTTTGCCGGCCAGAATGCCTTTGAACCCGCCCGGTTCATCCAGCGGGAAGACAATCAGCGGCAGGTTGTTGTCTCGCGCTAGCGCAATCGCCGAGGCATCCATCACCTTCAGATGTTTGGCCAGCACCTCGTCATAGGTGATGTCTTCATAACGCACGGCGTCGGCGTTGGTTGCGGGGTCTTTGTCATAGATCCCGTCCACACCGTTCTTGCCCATGAAGATCGCCTCACAGGCCATTTCATTGGCCCGCAGGGTCGCGGCCGTGTCGGTGGTGAAATAGGGGTTGCCGGTGCCGGCAGCAAAGATGCAGACCCTCTTTTTCTCAAGGTGGCGCACAGCGCGGCGGCGAATGTAGGGTTCACAAACCTCATCCATGCGAATGGCCGAGATCACACGGGTGAACACCCCGATGCCTTCCAGGGCACTCTGCATGGCCAGCGCGTTCATGACGGTGGCCAGCATGCCCATATAATCCGCGGTGGTCCGTTCCATCCCCTGCGCCGCACCAGACAGGCCACGGAAAATATTGCCACCGCCGATGACCATACAGATCTCGACCCCCAGATCATGCACCGTCTTTACTTCCTGCGCGATCCGCTCAACGGTGGGCGGATGCAGCCCCATCCCCTGATCCCCCATCAACGCCTCACCGCTGATTTTCAGCATGACGCGATTGAACTTGGTATCATTCTCGATGGTGACGGGAGAGGAGGTGTCGGCGGCCATGAAGGGCTCCATCTGGCTAGGACTCAAAATTTCGCGCAAAATGTCGGAAAACGTCCTCGGGTTCAATGCAATATCAGACCGCCGGGGGATTTGCGCGCATTGCGGTCAGAATTGCAGGGTTTTGCCGCCCTGCCTAGCCTTCCTTCCGCGCTGGATTGCGGTTAAGGGCTAATTCATGGAGCTGCTGTCTAAAATTTCTCCCGAACAACCGGTCCTGATCGCAGGCCCCACGGCCTCAGGTAAATCCGCGCTGGCGCTTGAAATCGCGCAACAACAGGGCGGTGTGGTGATCAATGCCGATGCCATTCAGGTCTTTGCCAACTGGCGGGTGCTGACCGCCCGTCCGTCACCGGAAGATGAGGCGCTGGCGGAGCATCTGCTTTACGGCCATATCGCAGGGGATGCCGCCTATTCCGTCGGCCACTGGCTGCGCGAGGTGGCGCCATTGCTGCAGGGCAAGCGCCCGATTATCACCGGAGGCACCGGCCTCTATTTCACCGCCCTTACCCAAGGCCTTGCCGAAATTCCGGCAACGCCCCCTGAGGTACGTGCATTGGCAGACCAGCGTCTGGCGGCAGAAGGCCGCGCGGCTTTGCTGGCGGAACTGGATGAGCAAAGCCGTCAGAGGATCGACCCGGTGAACCCGATGCGGGTGCAGCGCGCCTGGGAGGTGCTGCACAGCACCGGCAAAGGCATCGCCGCCTGGCAGGACGATACGCCGCCCCCTCTTTTGCCGCTTCAAACCTGTTTTCCCATTGTCTTTGACGTCGACAAAGACTGGCTCAACACCCGCATTGCCCGGCGGTTTGACCTGATGCTGCAACAGGGCGCCCTGGCCGAGGCCGAGGCCAATCTGCCAGATTGGGACCCCAGCCAGCTGTCCGCCAAAGCCATCGGCGCACCCGAGCTGATCGCCCATCTGCAAGGTGACCTGACGCTGGACGAGGCCCGCGAAGCCGCCACCATCGCCACCCGCCAATTTGCTAAACGCCAGCGCACCTGGTTCCGCTCAAAAATGAAAGACTGGCACGGTTTCGCGCCTTAACGGCTTTCAACGGTCCACAAATACTCAAATTCCTCCGCCGCCAAGCACAGCACACTGGCGGGCATACAAAACCCTTTACTTCTTCTACCGCCCTGCCAAGGTACCGGCAGGGAGAGAATGGCACCGACGTGAGACCTGAGGGATTTAGCACGACCGGCATTTACCTGCGCCCCCTGGCGCAGTTTGAACGGGGTGAGGCCTGGCGCCTGGCCACGCTGCATGACCGTCCCGATTATCTGATGGTCTGGATCACCAAAGGTCAGGGGCGGGCACTGCTGTCGGGCATCCGCCTTGGTATTGGCGCCCACACGGCTTTGTTGATCCCGCCCGAAACGCTGTTTTCACTGGACCTGATGCGCGGCGCGGGGGCTTTGGTGCTGACCATGCCCGCTGCCTTGGCGCAAACCCTGACCATGCCTCACCGTCCTCATGTCTTGCGACTGCGTGATGTGCAGACCCAGGCCGAAGTGACCCACAGGCTGGAGGCGATCCACCGCGAGGCCTCGGCAACGGATGATTTTGCCAGCGACGCGGTTGCGGCCCATGCCGCCCTGCTTTCGGTCACCCTGCGCCGGTTTCTGGCCGAGCTGCCCGAAACAAAAGGCCGCCCCGGCGCACACCGTCTGTCCGAGGCCTTCTGCTCCCTGGTGGCGCGGCATTACCAATCCTCAAACACGATGGCGGATTACGCCAAGATGCTGGGGGTAACCGGCACCCATCTGACACGCAGCTGCAAAGAAGCCTGCGGCATGACGGCGGCCGATATGCTGGCCGCGCGCAGTCTTTATGCGGCGCGGGACATGATCGAGCAAACCGACCTGTCGCTGAAAGACATTGCTGAGCAGCTGAGCTTTGGCTCACCTGCCTATTTCTCGCGGTTTATTCTGAAACACACAGGAAAATCGCCCTCAACCCTACGCAAATCGGCGCGCAACAGACCGTTGATGGCGGTCTAAGCCTAGCGGATGTTGGCGATCTGCACCGGCGCGGGCGACACGCCCTGCCCCATCATCTGAACCGCCCCAAGGCTGGCCAGTCCCAGCACCAGACACATCGCTGCACCGGCCCGCCGGTTGTTGCGCCGCATCAAGGCCAGCTCATCCGCCGCTTCCGGTAGGTCCTGATCCGCCGTTACCGCTTGCCTCAAGTAGCTTTCCGCCCAACGGGTCGCTTCGGTTTGCGCGGCAGAGAGCGGTGCGGAAGGGCTGACCGGGGTCAAATGCCCCAACAAAACCGTCCCCAAAATCTGGCCCGTCAGCGGCATCAGACAAACCTCGGGGATGGTGAAGGCGGCATCCTTCATCTGGTCCCAGCCACGAAAACGGGCTTCCTGCGTTTGTTGCACCAGCGCGATTTTCAACAGTTTCGACTGCCGTGCCGAAACCCCTAAAGGGCCGCGCAGATAGGTGCCTGCCTCAACCCGCTTGGCAAGGCGGCGCAGCAAGACCAGACGGTCGGGTCCGCCCAAAACCACATTGTTGATCGCAGCCTGTTTGCCCAAGTAAACATCCGGCCGGAACAGCACCCAGAACAGGCGGATGGCGTTGGCCAGTTCCAGCGGCTGTTCCACCAGCCAGTGCAACAGCGGCGCAGCGGGTCCACGCAAATCACCTTCGCTGGCTGCAATTAGATGACCAATCACAGCACTTCTCTGCGCCTCATCCTGGGCCTCAACCAAACGCACCAAAGCCGCCGCGCCCGAGTCGGGGTAGCTGGCAAGATGCCGGTAAATCTCTGGAATCACAGGGGGAAGCGGCTCAAAACGCAACATGGGTACTCCGGGCACTTGGTAAACAACAGTTTCACCCTAGCGGCCGAATGCGGCGAAATTTGGGAAAAGTCTAATCTTCCAACAGATGTTCGTAGCGTTGATCCGTGAGCGTTTTCATAAAGGCCACCAGCGCGTCGATGCGTTCGTCTTCCAGCGCCGGCCCATGGGTCAACAGATCAACCGAAAGCGTTGTCGCCACCTCGGGGGCGGCCCATGTTTGGCCGGTTTCCGGGTTGATCTGACGCTTTGCGGATTTGGAGTTATACTTGTTATAAAAAAGCACAACGGTGCGCAGATCCGCAAAGACCCCGTTGTGCATATAGGGCCCCGTCACCGCGACATTGCGCAGGGTGGGCACCTTGAACTTGCCCTTCTGTTTCGGGTCCGTGACCAGCGGGTTCGCCAGCAGGCCCAAATCCACATGATCGGACCCGACACCATTTTCCTGTCGCGCCGCCACATTCACCGGGGTGCCGATGTTGTGATATTCGTAATTGCTCAAGGTCTCCGCCGGGTCGATGGCGGATTTCGACAGCTGGTGACACTGGTTACAATTGGTGAACTGCTGCGAAAAGAACAGAATGCGGCCCAGATCTTCTTCGCGGGTCAGCTCGACCTCTCCACGCAAGAACCGGTCGTATTTGCTGTCAAAAGGCGCAAAAGTGTCGGTGGCCTCAAAGGCGGCGATGGCTTCGGCCAGGGCGTCATAGGCGGCGTCCGGATCAGTCAGAACATCGGTCCCAAACAGCGCCGGAAACGCTGCAACGTAGCCAGGGTTTTCCTGCAGCCGCGCCAGAACCGCAGCTTTGTCCGGCATCCCCATCTCGATTGGGTTCAGCGGCGGCCCCCCCGCCTGCTTCGCAAGATCTGCGGCACGGCCGTCCCAGAACTGCCCGCCAACAAAGGCCCCATCTTCACGTTGGTGAAAGGTGGGGGAAAAGCGGGCGTAGGCGGCTGTGGGCGCGCTGCGGTCGCCAAGGCTTTCGCCGTCATCGCCCAGCGACACTGCCCCGTCCACCGCGCGACGGGGATCTGCGAAACCGACATCAGGGTCATGGCAGGAAGCGCAGGATTGGCTGCGGTTCAGCGAAAGGTTTTCATCAAAGAACAGTGCTTCGCCAAGTGCGGCTTTGGTGTCAAAGGCGGCGGCACCGGTGGTGGTGACAACGCTGAACAGTCCGGCAAAAACAAAACACTTCATGGCGACGCCCCTCTCAATCGTGCCGTGGACATAGCTGCGCCCGGACGGCAGGACCGTGACCTAGATCAATTTTCTGACTATTTCTATCAGAAAACACCAAGGTTGTGGGGGTGTCAGCTGCCCAGGATGATCTTCACGTAGTTCTGGGTTTCTTTATAGGGTGGGATGCCGCCGTATTTTTGCACCGCTGCGGGACCTGCATTGTAGGCCGCCAGCGCCAAACGCCAGGACCCGAATGCACGGTATTGTTCCGCCAGATAGCGGGCGCCACCCTCCAAGTTTTCGTAAGGGTCATGCGGATCGACCCCGAGCACCTTTGCGGTTTCCGGCATCAGCTGCGCCAGACCCAACGCACCTTTGGGCGAAACGGCCTTGGCGTTAAAGCCGCTTTCCTGCTGCACCAGTTTCAAAAACAGATCTTCGGGCACGTTGTGACGCTGCGCCGCCGAGCGCGCCATATCCAGGTAAGGCCCGTCATATTTGCCGCTGTAGCCTGCGCTGTCCCATTTCGTCGGGGTATGGAAGCTGGGCGGCTTCAAGCGCACCGAGTTGTTGTACTGGCTGGCCGCACGGGTATCGAGCAGATTGGTCTGCGATTTGAACAGCTTCACCCGGCTTTTCGAGCCGACGGTTTCTGCCAGAACAGGTGTCATCGCCGCCGCGCTGAGCGTGGCCGCCACAATTGCCGTAACCAAAGTATTCCGGTGCCGCATTCTGCTGCCCCTCAAATTTCCTTTGGCCGAATATAGGCACCCTTGTGGATAAATCCAGCATTGCGGCGCCCGCCCCGTGCGAAATGGCAGGAAACCGCGCGACACCCCTTGTTTTATGCGTCTTCCAACCCGTATCTGGTCGAAGAAAATTCGACTTTTAAGAAATCTTTACCTTTCCTTCAGGGCATGGTGTAACCATGAGCCAAATTCGAGTCAGAGGGAGACAATCATGGCCGGATCAGTGAACAAGGTTATTCTGGTAGGCAACCTGGGCCGTGACCCCGAAGTGCGCAGTTTCCAGAACGGCGGCAAAGTGTGCAACCTGCGCATCGCCACGTCGGAAACCTGGAAAGACCGCAACACCGGTGAACGCCGTGAACGCACCGAATGGCATTCGGTTGCCATCTTCTCGGAAGGTCTGGTGCGGGTGGCGGAACAATATCTGCGCAAAGGTTCCAAAATTTATCTGGAAGGCAAGCTGCAGACCCGCAAATGGCAGGACCAGAGCGGTCAGGACCGTTACTCAACCGAAGTGGTGCTGCAGGGCTTTGACGCAACGCTGGTGATGCTGGACGGCCGTGGCGAAGGCGGCGGTGGCCAGGGTGGCTACGGCGGCGGCGATCAGGGCGGCTACGGTGGTGGTGGCTACGATCAGGGCGGCTACGGCGGCGGCAACCAAGGTGGCGGTCAGGGCGGCGGTCAGCAAAGCACCCCGTCGCGCGATTTGGACGACGAAATCCCGTTCTAAATCTGTCATCTACGATATAATGGAAACGAAAAGGCCGCCCATGGGGCGGCCTTTGTTTTTTAGGGCGATCCTTTGGATCAGAAGTTGAGTGTCGCCATCAGCTTGACCGAACGGCCCGGCTCGTAAAGCGGCACAACAACAGCAAATTCCTGACCATAGGTGCCGCGCGCGGCATAGGTTTCGTCAAACAGGTTGTTGATCTCAGCCCGTACGGTCAGGTTTTCCATCTTGCGCGGTTTGTATTCGGCAAAGACGTTTACAACCTCATAGCCCGCGATCGGCTGATCGGCACCGCCGGCCCCTGCATCGGACGCCGCAGACTCTTCCAGAGCGATCTGCGCATCCGCGCCAACCGTCAGGCCCAGATCCTGAAACTTGTGGCCAATCTCAACCGAGACCGTCTGCCCGAGTGGCATGGTCATTTAGTTGCCGGTGTAGGAATCCGCCGGGGCGCCGTTCAGTTCGGTTGTGACATCGGCGTAAGCGACATTCACAAAGCCCACACCCCAGTCATAGCCAACGCCTAACTCGTAGCCGTCTGACACCAGATCCGAGGTCAGCGCAGAGCCGCCGCTCCAGCTGGGAGCACGGGCATTGTCGATGGCGGTGCGGAACTTCTTACCTTTGAAGGTGAAGCCGTTTGTTTCGTACTCCGCCGCCAGATAGTGGTTTTCCGAGGTGACCGCTTCGACACCACCAGCATAGGTCCAGGCCGGGTTCAGCAGGAAGCTTTCGGCCAGAGCCGCCCCGCCCCAAACGCTGGAATAGCCGGCGCTGACAGTCAGGTTGTTTCCCAGCATGATTTCACCCGAAATATTCGACGACACGCCGCTGTCCTCAAACACCGAGCCATCAACGCCGGTGAATTTCTGGTGGTCCGCCCGCAGACCCGCCGAAAGCGTCAGGTAGTCGGTCGGCTCCAGATTGGCCTGCACAAAGGCGCCGACGTTGCTGGCCTTTTCCTTGCTGGCATAGGCCACACCCATGTCGGTATAGGCCAGATCGGTGCTGTCTTGATAAAAATCCACCCCAGCGACGATATCGCCCAGCGACAGTTCGAAGGTGTTCTCGGCCTTACCGTTGAAGCTCTGGGTGTGGCCGTCACTGGTAGCCCCGGGATCGCCGGTGCTGAGATCGGTGGAGCTGAAGGCCAGCACAAACTCGGGGTTCCACATCGGGCCACGCGCGTCCTGATAGGACAGCACAATGTTCTGACGGTCAAAATCATAGATCTGCGTTGGCGGCACCGGACGACCAACCAGCACCCCGCCCATGTTGGCGCGGAACGGGCGGGCGTTGTCATCGATCAGACGTTCATAGGAGAGCTCAAAACGGCCCGCATCAGCGGTTTCAAAGGCAAATTTGGCCAGACCACTCCAGAGATTGACGCCAGAGCCAACGACCTCATTGTCAGACCCGTCTTTGAATTCATTCCCGCCTGCGTATTTCAGGTAGCCGAGGTATTCAAAGCCACCCTGACGGCCGTAGATCGCGTTCCCGGTAGTGACGGTACCACCGTTGGAGTTGAACTCCAGCGCGGTGAAGCCGCCGAAATCGTCGCCTACTTCCAACAGATCCGCCACGTCTTTGGTTTCAAACGCTAGCGCACCGCCAAGGGCACCGGGGCCTTGATCGGCTGAGGCCACACCGGGGGCCACCTTGACCGCTTTCAGCAGGGCCGGGTCAATGATATTGGTGGCGGCGTGGTGGAACACTTTGTTGTTCTGACGCGAACCGTCGATGGTCACAACAAGGTTGGTTTCTTCCACCCCATTAACGTAGATTTTCTGCGACGTCGGGATCGAGCTGCCCACAGCCACGGTGGGTTCGCCCTTGAAGACGTCCTGCAGATCGGTGGGTTTGGTCCGGGCGAGATCGTCGCCGGTGACGTCCACGTCGTTAAGCTCGGTCCCGAGCTCGTAGGTTCCAATGTAGATGGTATTCAGCTCGATCACGTCTTCGGCCCAAACGGCAGAAGCAACGGAGCTGAGGGCGGCACAAAGCAATGCGCCACGAACAGAGCGGTTCATAAGACACCTCGGAGGGTTGCATATTATCGGGATTTTGGTGGCTGACCGGCATATCTCAGCTGGGTCTGGCGTCCTGCGTCTGCCTGACCAGATTCGCGGCATAACAACAATACGGCCCTGACATGCAAATGCATGTTATCGCAAAATGTCGCAAATCTATCACAAGTTTCGCAGGCCCTTAGAAATTAGGATATACTCGCCCAAACACCCCGAAACGCCCCCCTGCCCGTATATATCCCAAAGAAACGCTGCAAATGCAGCAAACCCCCTAGCCTTTTGCCCCAATCCGGTATAGCGGAGCGGCGAACAATCAAGGACAGCCTTATGGATCTGCGCAACATCGCCATCATCGCCCACGTTGACCACGGCAAAACCACCCTGGTGGATGAGCTGCTGAAGCAGTCGGGCGCCTTCCGTGAAAACCAAGCTGTGGCCGAACGCGCCATGGACAGCAACGATCTGGAACGCGAGCGTGGCATCACCATTTTCGCCAAGCCGACCAGCGTTGAGTGGAAAGACACCCGGATCAACATCGTTGACACCCCCGGCCACGCCGACTTCGGCGGTGAGGTTGAGCGTATCCTGTCGATGGTGGACGGTGTGGTTCTGCTGGTCGATGCCGCCGAAGGCCCGATGCCGCAGACCAAGTTTGTGACCTCCAAGGCGCTGGCCCTGGGTCTGCGCCCAATCGTCGTTCTGAACAAGGTCGACAAGCCCGACGCAGAACCTGATCGCGCGCTGGATGAAGTGTTTGACCTGTTCTCCTCGCTTGATGCAAACGAAGACCAGCTGGACTTCCCGCATATGTACGCCTCGGGCCGGTCCGGCTGGGCCGATCACGAACTGGACGGCCCGCGCAAAGATCTGCACGCGCTGTTTGACCTAATCGTCAACCACGTGCCGGAACCCAAGCAGGTGAAGCAGCAGGGCGATGACTTCCGTATGCTGGCCACCACGCTGGGCTCGGACCCGTTCATGGGCCGTACGCTGACCGGCCGCGTTGAATCCGGCAAGATCGCCGTTGGTGCCACCGTGCAGGCCATCAGCCGCATCGGCCAGAAGATCGAGCAGTTCCGCGTCACCAAAATCCAGGCCTTCCGTGGCCTGCAGAACGCCGACATCGACGAAGCCATCGCTGGCGACATTGTGACCCTGGCGGGCATGTCGAAGGCCACCGTGGCAGACACCATCTGTGCCCTCGCCGTAGAAGATGCGCTGGACGCTCAGCCGATCGATCCGCCGACCATCACTGTGACCTTCGGCATCAACGACAGCCCGCTGGCCGGTCGTGACGGCAAGAAGGTGCAGTCGCGCGTGATCCGTGACCGTCTCTACAAAGAGGCCGAGTCCAACGTGGCGATCAAAATCGAAGACACCCCCGGTGGCGAGGCCTTTGAGGTTTCCGGCCGTGGCGAACTGCAGATGGGTGTTCTGATTGAAAACATGCGCCGCGAAGGCTTCGAACTGTCGATCTCGCGTCCGCAGGTGATCATGAAGGAAGAAGACGGCAAGCGCATCGAGCCGGTCGAGGAAGTCACCATCGACGTGGATGACGAATACTCTGGCGCGGTGATCGAAAAGCTGACCGGCACCCGTAAGGGCGAACTGGCCGAAATGCGTCAGAACGCCGGCAAAACCCGCATCATCGCGCACGTGCCGTCGCGCGGCCTGATCGGCTATCACGGTGAATTCCTGACCGACACCCGCGGCACCGGGGTTCTGAACCGTGTGTTCCACGGCTGGACCGCCCACAAAGGCGCTATCCCGGGCCGTCGCGCAGGTGTTCTGATCTCGATGGAAGACGGCGAGGCCGTGGCCTACGCGCTGTGGAACCTGGAAGATCGCGGTCGCATGATGATCGGGGCACAGGCAAAGGTTTATCAGGGCATGGTGATCGGCGAACACAGCCGTGAAAACGATCTGGAAGTGAACCCGCTGAAAGGCAAGAAACTGACCAACGTCCGGGCCTCCGGCACCGACGAAGCGGTCCGTTTGACCACCCCGATCACCCTGTCGCTGGAAGAGGCCATTGCCTACATCAACGACGACGAGCTGGTGGAAGTGACCCCCAACTCGATCCGTCTGCGCAAACGCTACCTGGACCCGCACGAACGCAAGCGGATGGCCAAAGCCAACCAGTAAGTGGTTGCCTGAACGCACAAAAAAGCCCGGTGAGAGCGATCTCACCGGGCTTTTTCTTTGCGTCAGCTGGGGTCAATTGACCGGCACAAAACTCTCAATCTGAGCGTCATCTGCCGTGAAGGTGCAGAACGATCCGGCGGGGATCGCCTCCCAGTCACAGCCGCCATGCAGCGGTTCCGAGACCACCAGGCGCCCGTTGCCATCGCTGTGGGTGTAGACCGTCGGCGCCCGCTCGTCTGAGGCATAGCGTACGACAAACAAACGTTGGCCACAGGTAAAGGCCGCCGCCAGCCGCATATGTGGCGTGGTGCCATGTTCACGGCTCAGCGCCTCCATCTGCCCCACAGCGCGCTGCATCGCGCCCTTCGGGTCGTCATAAAGCCCCTCGGCTTTGGCGATCAGAAACAGCGCCTCACTATCAGTCGCGCCTTTGCGTTCATGATAAAGCGCATCCGGGATCAACATATCAGCGCGGCGGCGGAAGCTGTCAAAGCCCCCCACCTGCCCATTGTGCATAAAGGACCAGCAGCTTGAGGTGAACGGATGACAATTGTTGCGACTGGTGGCCGTGCCGGTTGAAGCCCGGACATGGGCCAGAAACAACCCCGACTGCACCTGATGGGTCAGCGACCGAAGGTTCGGATCAGACCAGGCCGGATGGGTGTCCCGGTAGAGACCGGGCTCTGTCCTGTTGCCATACCAGGCAACCCCAAAACCGTCGGCATTGGTGGCGGTTTTGCATTCATTGGCCGAAATGCTCTGGGCGATCAATGAGTGATCGGGTTTGCTGACCAGCTCCTCCAGATAGATCGGCGATCCAATATAGGCGGCCCAGCGGCACATGAGATGTCTCCTGACGAAAAAGGTCTGTTCATGATCCTTAACGGCAGAAACCACAAAAAAGGGCCGCGCGAAAGGCGCAGGCCTCTCTTCCCATTTGCACAGAACCGCCTTAGTGGACGGTGTTCCGTGCCTATTCGCTGGTTTCCACCACTATAAGTTCGCGTTCAGAGGCATCCCGTGCGTGGCTCAGCGCCTCTTGATATTCGGGGCTGTGGTAGCAGGTTTCCGCGGCCTCCAGGGTGGGGAACTTGGCCACCACATTGCGGGGGCGCTCCTTGCCCTCCAGCTGCACATAGCGGGCGGCGCGGGCGATGAAATAGCCGCCGTGTTTCTCAATCGCGGGGCCGGCCAGTTTGGCGTATCGGCCATAGGCCTCTTCATCGGTTACGGTGACGTGGGCGATCCAAAGTGCGGGCATGAAAACTCCTCCGGCGTGTCTTGTTTCCCGCCACTTTAGGGAAACCACCGGAGGAGCCAATCATTTTTTGACCAAACAGTCGGATTTATCCGCCGATGGCGCCCTCTGCAGCGGCAATGGCGGCGTCTGCGTTGCTGGCATCTTTGCCACCACCCTGCGCCATATCAGGACGACCACCGCCGCCTTTTCCGCCCAGTTCCGGCACGGCCGCCTTCACCAGATCCACGGCCGACACCTTGTCGGTGGCGTCTTTGGTCACGCCTGCGGCCACAGCAACCTTGCCGCCTGTGTCGGCGATCAACAGAACGGCACCAGTGCCCAAACGTTCCTTATGTTCATCGATCAAGGCCGGCAGATCCTTGCCCGACACGCCCGAAAGCACCTGAGCAATGAACTTCACACCGTTGATTTCCTTGACCTCTGCACCACCGCCTTGACCAGCGCCACCAGCCATTGCCAATTCACGGCGCAGCTGAGCCACCTCATTCTGCAGCGCCTTGCGTTCGCCCATCAGCGCGTCCACACGCTCCGCCACCTCAGTCGGCTGCGCCTTCAGCGCGCCCATGATAGTAGCCAGCGTGTCCGCCTGTTGCCCCAGATGGTCCAAGGCGGCCTGACCGGTCAGCGCCTCAATCCGGCGCACCCCTGCCGAAGAAGCCGAGTCGCCCAGGATCACCAGCGCGCCAATGTCGCCGGTCTGTTTTACATGGGTGCCGCCACACAGCTCGATCGAGTAGGTGTCGCCGTCCTGACCTTTGCCAGTGTCGGCGCGGCCCATCGACACAACGCGCACCTCGTCGCCGTATTTTTCGCCAAACAGCGCCTGAGCGCCAATCGCACGGGCATCGTCAGGCGTCATGATCCGGGTTTCAACAGCCGTGTTCTGACGGATGTAGTGGTTCACATCTGCGCCCACCTTGGCCAGCTCTTCAGCCGACAGTGCCTTGGCGTGGCTGAAGTCAAACCGTAGACGATCCGGCGCATTGAGCGACCCGCGCTGCGCCACATGTTCGCCAAGCGCTTCGCGCAGGGCCTCATGCAGCAGGTGCGTCGCCGAGTGGTTGGCCCGAATGGCGCTGCGGCGGCTGTGATCTACAACCAGCTGGGCCGCCGAACCCGTAGCAATCTCACCCTCGGTGACCTCAGCGATATGAATAAACACACCCGCCGCTTTGCGAGTGTCGGTGATCCGCGCGGCCCCGGTTTCGGTCTTTAGCACGCCTGTGTCGCCCACCTGACCGCCGCTTTCTGCGTAGAAAGGTGTCTGGTTCACAGCGATCTGGACCTTTTCGCCCTTCGCCGCTTTCTCGGTTTCAGCACCGTCCTGCACCAGTGCCACAACCTGACCTTCCGCCACCTCAGTGTCGTAACCCAGGAATTCGGTCGCTCCTGCGTTTTCGGCCACATCGAACCAAACCGTCGCATCCGCCGCTTCTCCCGAACCCGCCCAAGCGGCACGCGCCTTGGCCTTCTGCTCTTCCATCGCGGTGTCAAACCCGTCGGTGTCCACGGTCAGACCCTTTTCACGCAGCGCATCCTGCGTCAGGTCCAGCGGGAAGCCGTAAGTGTCATAAAGTTTGAACGCGGTGGCGCCGTTCAGCGCGTCGCCTTCGTTCAGGCCCGACACTTCGCCGTCCAGCAGCTTCAGACCACGGTCGAGGGTCTGCTTAAACCGGGTTTCCTCCAGACGCAGGGTCTCTTCGATCATCGGCTGGGCTTGGCGCAGTTCAGGATAGGCATCGCCCATCTGGCTGACCAGAGCCGGCACCAGCTGATGCATCACCGGATCCTTTGCGCCCAACAGATGCGCATGACGCATGGCGCGGCGCATGATGCGGCGCAGCACGTAACCGCGGCCATCGTTCGACGGCATCACACCATCAGAAATCAGGAAAGATGTCGAACGCAGGTGATCCGCGATCACGCGGTGATGCACGTTTTGATCCCCATAAGGGTCAACGCTGGTGGCATGAGCCGAGGCCTCAATCAGCGCCTTGAACAGATCGGTGTCATAGTTGTCATGGCTGCCCTGCAGCAGCGCGCCGATCCGTTCCAGTCCCATACCGGTGTCGATCGACTGCATGTCGAGATCGGTCATCGACCCATCTTCGAAACGCTCGTTCTGCATAAACACAACGTTCCAGATCTCGATAAACCGGTCTCCATCTTCTTCCGGACTGCCGGGAGGGCCACCCCAAATGTGGTCACCATGATCGTAGAAAATCTCGGTACATGGCCCGCAGGGACCGGTCGGGCCCATCTGCCAGAAGTTGTCCGAGGTGGCGATGCGAATGATCCGATCCTCGGGCACGCCGAGTTTTTTCCACATTTCAAAGGCTTCGTCATCGGTATGATAGACGGTGGTCAGCAGCCGTGACTTGTCGATGCCAAACTCTTTTGTCACCAGTTCCCAGGCAAACGGAATGGCTTCGGATTTGAAATAGTCGCCGAAGCTGAAGTTGCCGAGCATTTCAAAGAAGGTGTGGTGACGTGCGGTGTAGCCGACATTGTCGAGGTCATTGTGTTTGCCGCCGGCGCGCACACATTTCTGCGAGGTGGTGGCGCGGGTGTAGTCGCGTTTTTCCACACCGGTAAAACAGTTTTTGAACTGCACCATGCCCGAGTTGGTGAACATCAGCGTCGGGTCGTTGCGCGGGACCAACGGGCTGGAGGCGACCACTTCGTGGCCCTGTTTCTGGAAATAGTTCAGGAAGGTCGAACGGATATCGTTAAGACTGGGCATTGGCCGCAAATTCCCCAATGGATCTGGTTTCACGCTGATGTATCCGGCCCGCCCCGCCATGTCCACACAAAGCAAAAGACCAAGGGGGTTTTCCCCTTGGTCCTGTGTTGTTTGTTGGTCTGACCCTGCCCTGTTCAGAGCATAGGGGCATCAGGCTTCGAGGATATCCTCATCATTCTTGTCCATGTCGAATTCCAGACCATGCGCGGCACGGATTTTGTCCTCGATCTCGGTCGCGATCTCAACATTATCCTTCAGGAACTGTTTGGCGTTCTCACGTCCCTGCCCCAGGCGTTCATCCGAGTAAGAGAACCAAGCCCCGGACTTGTCGACGACGCCGGCTTTGACACCCAGATCCAGCAATTCGCCGGTTTTGGAAATGCCTTCGCCATACATGATGTCGAACTCAACCTGTTTGAACGGCGGCGACACTTTGTTCTTCACCACTTTCACGCGGGTCGCGTTGCCCACAACCTCATCACGATCCTTGATCGCACCAATGCGGCGGATGTCCAGACGGACAGAGGAGTAGAATTTCAACGCATTCCCGCCCGTGGTGGTTTCCGGGCTGCCGAACATCACACCGATCTTCATCCGGATCTGGTTGATGAAGACTACCATACATTTGGAACGGTTGATCGAGCCGGTGAGTTTACGCATCGCCTGGCTCATCAGGCGGGCCTGCACACCAACGTTGCTGTCACCCATGTCCCCTTCCAATTCGGACTTCGGTGTCAGAGCGGCCACCGAATCGACCACCACCATGCTGACAGCGCCGGAGCGCACCAGCGTGTCCACAATCTCCAACGCCTGTTCACCTGTGTCCGGCTGGCTGATCAACAGCTCATCCAGATTCACACCCAGCTTTTTTGCGTATTGCGGGTCCAGCGCGTGTTCCGCATCCACAAAGGCGCAGATGCCGCCCTTTTTCTGCTCTTCCGCAACACAATGCAGGGTCAGTGTGGTTTTACCCGAGCTTTCCGGTCCATAAATCTCGACAATCCGGCCCTTTGGCAGACCGCCAATACCCAGAGCGATATCAAGGCCCAGCGAGCCGGTTGAGGTCGCCTCAATCTCCTGCACGGCGTTTTCGCCGCCCAATTTCATAATCGAGCCCTTGCCGAACTGACGTTCGATCTGTGCCAATGCGCTGTCGAGCGCCTTTTGCTTGTCCGCGTTGCGTTTGCTGTCCATTGAAAGAAGATCTGCCGTTGCCATTGTTCCGCTTCCTTATCTCACAGCCGCATAGCTGCGGCAATCCCCGGATGTTCTCATCTTGTTCACATTTTCCATATGAGTACAAAATGAGAACATTGCAAGAATTTATTTTCTTCGACAACCTTCCCCCAATCAGGTTAAAAATTCGTTTATCGGACACCAACCCTCATAGATTTTTTAAAGGACACCGGTCATGTTGATGTTTTGGAAGCAAAAACTGGTCTTCCTCTCGGTGCCAAAAACAGGCACCACTGCCTATGAAGCCGCACTTGCGCCCCATGCGTCGATGTCGGTCCAGAACCCGCCCGAACTGAAACATGCCCCGCTTTACCGTTATAATCGCTTCTTCCGGCCAATGTTCGAGAAGGTTGGCGGTGAAGAAATGGAAACCCTTGCGGTGGTGCGCGAACCCGTCAGCTGGCTGGGCAGCTGGTATCGCTACCGCAAACGTCCGTTCCTGTCCGGTCGCCCAAACTCCACAGAAAACGTGACTTTCGATGAATTTGTCCAAGCCTATTGCCGCGGCGATGCCCCTGCTTTCGCACGGGTGGGAAGCCAGGCCAAGTTCCTGGAACCACGGCCAAATGGCGTTCAGGTCAGCCATTTGTTTCGATACGAAAACCCGACACGGCTCATCGACTTTCTTGAGCAGCGACTGGAGGTGAAACTGGATCTGGATCGGGCCAATGTCTCTCCTACGATGGAACTGGATATGGCTGCCATCACCAGACGCAAACTGGAGCGCAAATTTTCCGCAGATTTTGCGCTTTGGGAAAGCACCGCTATTGCAGACTAGAGGGCGGCGGAAACTGCGCCCGGACCACTTCGGTTAACTGGTTGAGCGAAAAAGGTTTGGCCAGGAATTGTGCTTCTTCCGCCTCGATAGAAGCTCGATCAAACGCATCCTCCGTATAACCTGACATGAAAACCACTTTTGTATCCTTGTGCCGTTTGCGCGCGCGTTCAACCCAAGTTGGCCCGTCCATGCCTGGCATGATGACGTCAGTGAGGAAGACGTCAAACGTCAAAGACTTATCTTCCAAAATCTCAAGAGCTTCTTCGGCGCTGGCAGCCTCCAGCACTGTCAACCCCGACAGCCGCAGCGCCCGTGCAGCAAATGCACGAACGGGGGCCTCATCCTCAACAAGCAGAACAACACCGTTGCCCGCGTAGATCGGTGCATCGGCGCGTTCCTCTGCGGGCACGGACGGAGCGGTGCCCTCAAATGCCGGAAACATAAGGGTAAAACAACTGCCCTTGTCCATTTCACTGTCAATAAACACATAGCCGCCGCTTTGCTTGACAATGCCATAAACCATTGACAGCCCCAGCCCTGTGCCTTCGCCAGGGCGTTTTGTGGTGAAAAAGGGTTCGAATATTTTGTGTCTAAGCGCGTCAGGAATGCCTGGCCCCTTGTCGCTCACCCGAATGGTCACATACCGGCCTGCTGGAACCTTCGCGCGATCGCGGGAAAGTGGGGCTTCCAGGTGCTCATTGGCAGTTACGATTTGTATCGTCCCGCGCCCCTTCATCGCGTCGCGCGCATTCACCACCAGATTCATCAAGACCTGCTCCAGTTGCTGGCGGTCCGCTTTGATCAGCCCAAGCCCAGAACGGATGTCCAAATCCACTGAAATTTTTTCGCCAACCAGGCGTTTCAACAGATGTGTCATTTCACTCAATGTATCGGCAATTTCAACGGCTTCCGGGCGTAATCTCTGTTTGCGTGAAAACGCCAGGAGCTGACCGACCAAGGCCGCTGCACGGTTGGCATTCTGACTGATCTGAATAAGATCTGCATAGTCCGCATCATTGCGATCATGCCCGCGCAGCAACAGGTCACAATGTCCCGAGATCGCAGTAAGCAAGTTGTTGAAATCATGAGCGATCCCCCCAGCCAGTTCCCCAATCGCCTGCATCTTCTGGCTTTGCTCAAACTGCGCCTCAAGCCGCTGCCACTGGGTCGCATCACTCAAGACGGCCACCAAATGGCGCCCCGCTGCCTCTTCAACCCGGGTTAATGTCACTTGAACAAACCGATCGGCGCCCCCCTTCAACGCCAATCGCTCGGGTCCGGTTTCCAGATGGTTGTCAAAAGTATCCCTAACCCAGTCGGACAGTGCCCGACCCGGCCCGTCAAGATACTCGCCAAGACGGCCCAGGTTGCCCTGCGGGGTCGGCGCGGCAGATATCGTTCGACCAAGCAGCTCCAACCCGCGTTGATTCGCCTCCAAAATATGAGCGTTTCGATCCAGTTTCAGCAGCGCCACCGGCAGGGTATCCAACGCCGTGCTGCCCGCCGGATTCAACACGACATCACCGGAAACGGGCATGAAGAAGACTTCACGTCGTCCGCTGCGGTTCAGATCCTGTGACACCTCTTGCACCAAACAGTTGCGCAGCCCGTCTGCGCCAAGCACAAGGTTGAACGCACTGTTTTGGACCGGCAGGTCAGGGAACACCACTTCCAACGAGCGCGGCCGATCGCCGAAGAAATCACGTGCTGCATCATTCACGTAGAGAACCACATTGCCGCGCCCCACTGTCAGCATCGGAACCCCGCTTGCCCGTCGATCCCGATTGCCCGCAGTCGCAATATCCTCCAGCCGCCAAAGGAACGTATTTTTTGGGGCAAGATGCACCGACAACCGCAATAGCCCGCCACGTGTCACAAGGTCTTCAACTGCCTTTTTCTCTTTTTTGGCAACAGCTTGCAATCGTCGAAGAACGCTGGGCGGATTGGCGAATACATCACGGAGGATGAAGCCCAGCTGCCCCCCATCCTGCGCAGTTCCCTCTTCATTACAGCGTTGTCGTGCGGCGGCATTCGAACAGAGAACCGTCCCGTCCGCATCCGTGATAAATCCCGGCGCGGCGTCCTCCTCAATCAAGGAGGACAGGCGTTTCAACGTTAGTTTTGCGGAAACATGCTGACATATCGAGTAGATCGCATGCACGATCCCGGCCGCCAGAAGACTAACGCCCACTGTGGCCAGCGCCAGCGCAGGGCGGTGGGCCGACACCATCGCGGCCAGCAAAAAACCACCCCCGGCAAAGGCAGACAACCCGGCAACGCCAAGTGGATCAAGGGGTTCGAAGGTCCCGCGCCAGCGCGATTTTGCGCCGCGGGGGGAGGACGGGTCACTATGCACCTATGCTGCCTCATTCGTTGCTGCGAATGATACTGCGACAAATATCTTAAAGAAGAACAAACAAAATATCCATCAAAGGTTGCATCGATTTAGCTTTCTGTCAACAGCGACAGCGCAAAGCCGTCCCCCTCAGGCCCTGGCAACCACTGCAAATGGCGGGTTTCCTGCCAACGCGGTGTGTTGGAAACAAACGCCTCGACAGGCGCACGGTTTTCGCTGTCTAGAACCGAGCAGGTTGCATAGGCAAGCGTGCCTTCATCGGCGACCATGGCGACAGCACGCTCAAGAATTTTCCTCTGTATATCAGATATTTCCGACAAGGAATCCGCGGTCAGCGCCCATTTGCCCTGCGGCGCGCGACGCCAGCTGCCACTGCCGGAACAGGGCACGTCACACAGGATCAGATCGAAGGGTCCGTGCGCCTCGGGCTGCTTACAGATCGTGACCTTTACGCCAGCCCGCCGGGCGCGTTCCGGCAGATCTTTCAACCGAGCGACATTCGCGTCAAAGGCGTATATTTCGGCTTTCACCCGTCCTGCAATCGCCAGGGATTTGCCGCCGCCTCCGGCACAAAGATCTAGGATTTTCATGCCTTCCCGCAGCGGCAACGCATCGACCAGCGCCTGGCTGGCCCCGTCTTGCAATTCGACCAACCCCTGTTGGTAAACCGCAGCGTTGTTAATCTTTCTTTCGCCTGAAGTTACGCGCAGGGCCGTGTCGGAAATGCTGGCAGGAATGGCGGTGATCCCTTCAGCCTCCAACGCGGCAATGGCCGCCGCGCGGGTGGTTTTACGCAGGTTGACGCGCAACATCACTGGCGCGCGGCTTTGCAGGGTTTCGGCGTAGGTGGCCAATCCGTCGCCCAGAGACTGCTCTAATGCGGGCAGCAACCAGTCTGGCAGGTCCAGAGCAGCGCCCCCTTGCGGTGTGTCGCCAGCCGCTTGCTCTTCTTCACTCAGGGCTGCGGGCGCATGGCCTTCGCCCGAGAAAACCGTTTTGGGATAAATCCCTTGGCCCCGCAACAACCCAAGCACCATGCCGCGCCCCGTTGCACTGCCACCAAGCGCCGCCGAAGACCGTTTCCGACGCACCGCTTCAAACACATGGTCACGGATCGCCGCACGGTCCTTGGACCCTGCAAACCGCGACCGCCGCGCCCAGCCGGTCAGCGCCTTTTCCACCGGCACCCCGTCAAGGATCTGGTCGAGAATTTCGATGGCGGCACCGTAACGGGCGGCTGGGGTCATGATCGGATCTTTCCAAGGGGCCAAAGGGGCCGTTTAACATAGAAAACGCGCCGCGAGGGGCGGCGCGTCTTAACAGATCTTAGCGCGAGATTAACCGATACGGTAGTTCGGCGCCTCACGGGTGATCTGCACGTCATGGACGTGGCTTTCTTTCAGCCCTGCGCCGGTGATCCGCACAAAGTTGCAGTTCTTGCGCATTTCATCAACGGTGCCGTTGCCAGTGTAGCCCATGGCCGCTCGCAGACCGCCCACCAACTGGTGGATCACGGTGCCGGCGGGGCCTTTGTAGGGCACCTGCCCCTCAATGCCTTCCGGCACCAGCTTGTCGCTGGCCGCGTCTTTCTGGAAATAGCGATCCGCCGAACCGCGTGCCATTGCCCCAAGCGAGCCCATGCCACGGTAGGACTTGAACGAGCGCCCCTGATAGAGGATCACTTCGCCTGGGCTTTCATCGGTACCTGCGATCATCGAGCCAACCATCGCGCAGGAGGCACCGGCTGCGATTGCCTTGGCAAAATCGCCCGAGAACTTGATGCCCCCGTCTGCAATCACCGGCACATCACCGGCGGCTGTGGCGCAATCATTGATCGCCGTCAGCTGCGGTACACCCACGCCCGCAACCATGCGGGTGGTGCAGATCGACCCCGGACCAATGCCAACTTTCACCGCATCGGCGCCTGCATCGATCAGGGCTTTGGTCGCCTCTGCCGTGGCGACGTTGCCCGCAATGACCTGAACGGAGGTGGTGAGCGCCTTGATGCGTTTCACCGCCTCCAGCACGCCTTCAGAATGGCCATGCGCCGTGTCGACAACAACCACATCCGCACCGGCATCAATCAATGCCTCAGAGCGGGCAAAGCCGCTGTCCCCAACCGAGGACGCGGCAGCCACCCGCAGGCGGCCCAGATCATCTTTGCAAGCGTCAGGGTTCAGCACGGCCATTTCGCTGTCTTTAAGCGTCAGCATGCCGGTCAGTTTGCCCTGACCATCATGCACCAAGAGCTTTTCGATCCGGCGGGCGCGCATCAGACTGCGGGCCTCTTCCAGATCGGCCGGTTCAGCCAGCATCGCCAGATCGTTGGAGGTCATCATTTCGCGCACCGGCATATCGTCAGAATTGGCGAAACGCATGTCCCGGTTGGTCAGGATACCAACCACACGCCCGTCATTGTCGACCACGGGGAAGCCGGTGAATTTGTACCGCTCCACCAGCGCCTTAGCATCGGCCAATGTCTGATCGGTGGTCAGTGTCACCGGGTTGTAGACAATCCCGGATTCAAAGCGTTTCACCCGCCGCACTTCCTGTGCCTGCTGTTCCACGTTCAGGTTCTTGTGGATCACACCCATGCCACCGGCCTGCGCCATGGCAATGGCCATCCGAGCCTCGGTCACCGTGTCCATTGCTGAACTCAACAGTGGAATGTTCATGGCAATATCGCGCGTCACTTGCGTGCGCGTGTCCGCCGTGTTTGGCAGTACGCTGGATGCCCCCGGCACCAGCAAAACATCGTCAAATGTGAGAGCCTCACGAATCTGCATAACCCGTCCTCATGCATAACCCCGTTTGGCGGTGACCCTATGACACAGATCCCCCCAAGTGGAAAGGCCCAGCACGCGACATGGGCGAAGTTTTCGCTGCAACTGCAAAGAAATGTCGTAACAGAGCATCTGAGCGCATGGAGACCACGGCAGCCGGGCAAGCCTTGACGGGTGCCACAGAAGGAGGGTCGTCGAAAACGCCGCCCTGCGACACGCGCGTGTCGTTCAGTGGCTTGCCACCGCTGCGCGTTTTCGCCACCCTGCCCCGATCAAGACAATTGGGAGGCAGACATGGCGGATCATGGCTATGAAAGCGGGCGGTTGGATCTGCCCTTTGTGGGGATCTCGACCTTTGGCAAACGGGTGTACCAACCCGACTGGGACAAGCTGGAGGCGGACGTTGCAGTGATTGGCGCGCCGTTTGATGCCGGCACACAGTGGCGTTCGGGTGCGCGCTTTGGCCCCCGTGCCGTGCGCGAGGCCTCAACCCTGTTTAGCTTTGGCCATGCAGGGGCCTATGACCATGAGGATGAGGCGACATACCTGCCCGGATCGGTGCGGATTGTGGACATGGGGGATGCGGACATTGTGCACACGGACACGATGAAAAGCCACGCCAACATCGAAACCGCTGTGCGCACCGCGCTGAAGGCCGGCGCTATGCCGGTGGTGA
This sequence comes from Thalassobius sp. MITS945101, assembly GCF_047123305.1. Lineage (GTDB taxonomy): Bacteria > Pseudomonadota > Alphaproteobacteria > Rhodobacterales > Rhodobacteraceae > Thalassobius. Next base: position 2,888,526 of record NZ_CP138918.1, on the reverse strand, counting down.
TTGGCGGCGACCATTCGGTCAATATCCCCTGCATCAACGCCTTTGACGATCAGGGGGACATCCACATCCTGCAGATCGACGCCCATCTGGATTTTGTGGATGAACGCCACGGGGTGCGTTTTGGCCATGGCAACCCAATGCGGCGCGCCGCAGAGAAACCCTATGTCTCCGGGCTGACGCAGGTGGGGATCCGCAATGTTTCCTCCACCGCGAAGGAGGGCTATGAGGCAGCGCGCGAAATGGGGTCTGACATCCTGTCGGTGCGCCAGATGCGCAATCTCGGGCCCGAGGTGACGGCAGCACGTATCCCCGAGGGGGCCAAGGTCTATATCACCATCGACATTGACGGGTTCTGCCCCTCCATCGCTGCCGGCACTGGCACACCAAGCCACGGCGGGTTTCTTTATTATGAGGTGCTGGAGCTGTTGCAACAGGTGGCGGGCCGCAATGAGATTGTGGGCATCGATTTGGTCGAAGTGGCTCCGGATTATGATCCCTCTGGTGGCACCCAGATATTGGCCGCACAGGTCTTGCTGAACCTCTTGGGGTTTATCTTCCACAATCGCGGATTTCGATGAGCCAACGGGCCGTGCGATTGGGGAGGCGCATCCTGGCCCGTCCCTCTCCCCCCCTTCACGATGACGTTGTTGCAACGGCAGATGCCGCCTTTGCGCTGTCCATCGCCGCCCTGCCCGCTATCCTAGCAACACGCGAACAAAGACCGGCACACCATGACCTCTGATCCTCTTGTGATTTTCACGCCTTCGGGCAAACGTGGACATTTTGCCAAGGGCACGCCCATTCTGGATGCGGCACGGCAATTGGGGGTCGATCTGGACTCGGTCTGTGGGGGACGTGGCATCTGTTCGAAATGTCAGATTACACCCAGCTTCGGCGACTTCCCCAAACACGGTGTCACCGTTTCTGAGGATGCCCTGTCCGAATGGAACGCAGTTGAACAGCGCTACAAGGACAAACGTGGCCTGCTCGACGGCCGCCGCCTTGGTTGCCAGGCCAAGGTCGAAGGCGACGTGGTGATTGACGTGCCGCCCGAAAGCCAGGTCCACAAACAGGTGGTGCGCAAGGCCGCCGACAGCCGTGTGATCGAGATGGACCCCGCCACACGTCTGGTGATGGTTGCAGTGGAAGAGCCCGATATGCACGCACCCACAGGCGATTTCGAGCGGCTGAAATCCGCCCTGTCTGACCAGTGGCAAATTAATCAGGTCGAGGCGAAACTGCCGATCCTGACCAAGCTGCAGCCTGCACTGCGCAAGGGCGGCTGGCAGGTCACGCTGGCCCTGCATCAGGATCACAGCGGGGGACCGGCACGGATCCTTGATGTCTGGCCCGGTCTTGCCGAAGGCGGGCTATATGGTCTGGCGATTGACCTTGGTTCGACCACCATCGCGGCGCATCTGTGTGATCTGAGCGACGGCACGGTCTTGGCGTCCTCTGGGGTGATGAACCCGCAGATCCGCTTTGGCGAAGATCTGATGAGCCGCGTCAGCTACGCGATGATGAACCCCGGCGGCGATCAGGAAATGACCCGTTCCGTGCGCGAGGCGCTGAACGGTCTGGTCAGCGACCTGCTGAAACAGGCCAAGGTGCCCGCCGAACGGCTAATGGAGGCTGTGATCGTCTGCAACCCGGTGATGCACCACTTGCTGATGGGCATCGATCCGGTGGAACTGGGCCAGGCGCCCTTTGCGCTGGCGAGTTCCGACGCGCTGTCCCTGCCTGCCACGGCACTAGACCTGACCGCAATGGCACCGCAGGCGCGGGTCTATGCCCTGCCCTGCATTGCCGGCCATGTCGGCGCAGATGCCGCCGCTGTGGCGCTGTCAGAAGCACCACATAAATCCGAGGATCTGGCCCTGATGGTCGATGTCGGCACCAATGCCGAAATCCTTTTGGGCGACAAAAACGGCGTTCTGGCCTGTTCCTCCCCCACCGGCCCGGCTTTTGAAGGGGCGCAGATCTCCTCGGGCCAGCGGGCGGCGCCGGGGGCGATTGAGCGGATCGAGATTGATCCGGTCAGCAAAGAGCCACGGTTCCGTATCATTGGCCTTGAGAAGTGGTCGGATGAGGACGGGTTTGCCGCAGCAGCGGCGGCCACAGGCATCACCGGCATCTGTGGCTCTGGCATCATCGAGGCGGTGGCGGAGATGCGCATCGCGGGTCTGCTGGACCCCTCCGGTCTGATCGGATCGGCAGAGGCCACAGGCACGCCGCGCTGCATTCCCGACGGGCGCACCCATTCCTATGTGATCTGGGACGGCTCCGCCGATGGCGGACCGGTGATCACTGTGACCCAGGGTGATATCCGCGCTATCCAACTGGCCAAATCCGCGCTTTACGCCGGGGCGCGACTGCTGATGGACCAACGAGGCGTGGACAAGGTCGACCACGTGGTGCTGGCCGGGGCCTTTGGCGCCCATATCAGCCCCAAACACGCCATGGTGCTGGGCATGATCCCCGATGTGCCGCTGGACAAGGTACAATCCGCTGGCAATGCCGCTGGCACCGGCGCACGGATCGCCCTATGCAACATCTCTGCCCGCGCCGAGATTGAGCGGGTGGTGCGTGAAATCACCAAGATTGAGACCGCTGTGGAACCAAAGTTCCAGGATCACTTTGTTGCCGCCAATGCGATCCCGCATGCCTCGGACCCCTTCCCCGAACTGGCGGCGGTTGTGACCCTGCCGGAGGTGAGCTTCAACACCGGTGGCGGCGACAATGCCGAGGGCGGGCGGCGCAGACGGCGGCGACGCGGCTAGCACACAATTGGAAATTGCAGCGAAATCCCATATACTCCCCAGTATTTTCAAACAGTCATTTTGAAAAACGGGGGGGGTGAGATGTCGCGTAAATTGATTGTCTGCTTTGATGGCACCGGCAATGAGATCGAAAAGAACGAAAGCAATATTCTGAGGCTCTACAAATGCCTCAAACATGATGAGAACCAGCTGGTCTATTACGAACCCGGGGTTGGCACGCTCTCTACCCGCCCCTTTGCCCGCAGCAGTTTTGGCAAAATCAAACTGGCGCTTGGATTGGCCGCGGGGCTGGGACTGCATGAAAATGTCATGCATGCCTACCGCTTCCTGTGCCAGAATTACCGGGAGGGCGACCGGCTCTATTTCTTTGGCTATTCACGTGGCGCCTACACCGCCCGTGTGCTGGCTGGGTTCATCAATGACTTCGGGCTGGTGGCCCCCCATGAGCTGCACCTGATTGGCCCGGTGTTCAAAGCCTGGCGCAAGCTGCGGCAAGGTGGGCCAAATGAACAATACGCCCCCTTGCGGATCTCGCAGCAGTTTTTTCACATGCGCCATCCTTCCATCCGTTTTCTGGGACTTTGGGACACCGTCTCTTCAATGATCCGGATCCGGCTGCGCTGGGGCACATTTCTGGAGTTCGGCACCCATTCCAGCGTCGATGAAAACCCCTCGGTCAAGGCTGTGCGCCACGCGCTGTCCATCGATGAGGCGCGCCGGTTCTTCCGCCATCAGTTCTGGACAGAGGGTCAAACATACTATGGCAACCGGTTCAAAACAAAGAACGATCCGCCGCCACAGGATGTGAAGCAGGTCTGGTTCCCCGGCACCCATACCGATGTTGCCGGCAGCGTGCCCGAGACGGAGGCCGGCCTGGCAAAAGTAACCATGCAGTGGATGCGGCAGGAGTTGGACGCACTGGAGGTGGACAAGTTGGAGTTCCGCGAACGCTACTATCAGCGCTATGTGATGGGCCAAGAGGATGAGGTCACCCGCCGGATGAAACTGCAGATCTCAGCCCCCAAGGCAACGGCGAAGCTGCACAGCCAGCTGAGGTTCCCAAAACCCTGGTTGCTGCTGGAAATTTTGCCACGTCTGACCCGCCGCAGCCGCAGGCCTAATCAGAAAGGTCTGTTTGGCTACTACCTGCCTCTTGGCCAGCCGCGCTACATTCCAAAGGGCGCTGAGATCCATCCCTCTGCGTTCAGCCGTCGCGATGCATTGACAGACTATGATCCCGTCAATCTGCAGGGATTTCAGCAAAGGGAAAAGGAACAAGAAAAGGCAACCGGAACGTATTGACCTTCCCTGCCCGCTTGGATACCTCAGGGGCAGAGCGCGGGTATGGTGAAATGGTATCATGCGAGCTTCCCAAGCTTAAGGTGCGGGTTCGATTCCCGCTACCCGCTCCAACTTCTCTGCCAATCAGTTGAAATCCCTGCTCTATTGCGGCCTCTACGGTATCGCGTTGACCTCAGGGCCGTGGGGTGAGAATTTGCACCGCAGAGCAAGGGGGGCGGTGCACGATGAAATTAGAAATCCGTCCGGCTGAGCAGGGCAGCGATGCTGGTACTAAAACCGATCGCACAACCCTTTTGGCCTATGGTGACGGCCTGCCGGTGGGGCAGTTGATCCTGGAACCCGCGCTCAATGCACCTGCCGAAGGGGTGATCCGTTTGATCGATGTCGACCCTGCCTTGCGGGGTGGTGGCATCGGTTCGGCACTTGTTTCGGCAGCAGAGGCGCAGGCGCGAAAAGCCGGCTGGCAGGTGCTAAGCGCCATACCCCCCGCCGCAACAGCGCATTTCTGGGAAGCCAACGGTTTTGCCGCTTCCGCATTGGGCTGGCACAAATCGTTCTAAGCCATACTCCCAAGCCACGCCTGCTATCCGATTTTCGGATAGCGCCATACCCAATCACACCTGCCGCTGCGTGCCAGAGCACAGCCGCAGCGCTTGTCCTTACCGCCAAGCTGTGAAAGGAAGGGGAGAACATCCAGAGATCGTATTCCCATGACCCCGCGCATGCTGGCCGCCACGCTATTCCTCACCCTTCTGTCCGGAAGCGGCGGGTTTCTTGCGTCGCTGACCCCGCTGCCGCTGCCCTATATGTTGGGCGCGCTGTTTGCCTCGGGCCTAGTTGCGATGTTTCAGGCCCATCGCCTGCCCGACGGCTATAGCTTCCCCACGCCGGTCAGGGCGGTTTTCATGGCCCTGATTGGGGTAATGGTGGGGTCTCAGGTCACCGGCGATGTGCTGCGGCAACTGCCGGGGCTGGTGCCCTCGATCGTGGCACTGACCCTGTTCACCGCCGCGGCCCATGCGATGAACTATCAGATCTATCGCCGCATCGGTGGCTATGACCGGCCCACCGCGTTTTTCTCGGGGACGCCCGGGGGGCTGTTGGAATCGCTGGCGATGGGAGAAAAATCGGGCGCGGATTTGCAGGCGCTGACGATGCTGCAGTTCATGCGGATCATCTTTGTCATCTCGCTTCTGCCGCTGGGTCTGTCGATCTGGTACGGCGTGCCGCTGGGCAGCGCATCTGGGGCCTCGATCACCAAAGAGGCCGTGGGGCTGGAGGCGATCCCGCTTGCACTGACAGTGGGGATTGCCGGCTATATTCTAGGCCGCGCGCTGCGGCTGCCTGCGGGACAATTGACCGGCCCGATGCTGGCGGCAGCAATTGTCACCGGCAGCGGGCTGGCGCCGCTGCCCCTGCCCCAGTGGCTGATCAATCTGGCGCAGGTGGTGATCGGGGCGTCTCTGGGGTTGCGGTTTACCGGGTTGCGGGGCTCGGCGATGCTGCGCGCCAGCTGGCTGTCGCTCTTGTCCGTGCTGGCGATGTTGGCCCTGGGGCTGGCCTTGGCGCTGGTGGTGGCGCAGATGGTGGCGCTGCCTTTTGACATCTTCCTGATTTCCTACGCTCCCGGTGGCGTGACTGAAATGGCGCTGGTGGCGCTGAGCCTCAATGCCAATCCGGCCCTGGTCACATTGCACCATGTCTACCGGATTTTCCTGACGGTGATCGGCATGGGGCTGGCAGCGCGTTGGATGGGTCTGCGCGATCCCAAGCCCTAAACCTGGCCATCCTCCAGACTTTCCACAGCCTCCGTAACGTGACGTCCTTACGTCACCCTGTCTTTGACAGGGCACGCCCTGCCGCGTAGACCCATTACTGAACAAGCGTTCATTTCTGAGCGCCGATCTGTTTCGCACTCTGATAGGGAGGAGTTTCTGATGGATATGAACAAAACCTGCGCCGTGATCACTGGCGGGGCCTCGGGCCTGGGCGAAGCCACCGCACGTGTGTTTGCCGAAGCCGGTGCCAAAGTCACCCTGTTGGACCGCGACACCAGCCGCGGCCCGCAGGTCGCGGCGGAACTGGGCGGCACCTTTGTCGAAACCGACGTGACCGATGAAGCCTCGGTCCAGGCGGCCTTGAGTGCGGCCAAAGAGGCCATGGGTGGCCTCAACGCCGCCGTGAACTGCGCTGGCATCGCCATTGCCGAAACCACCCTGAAGAAAGACGATGGCATTCACAGTCTGGAAAGCTATCGCAAGGTGATTGACGTGAACCTCACCGGCACCTTCAACATCGCCCGCCTTGCCGCCGACGCCATGAAGGACAACACGCCCGAGGAGGACGGCAACCGTGGCGTCATCATCAACACCGCCTCCATCGCGGCCTTTGACGGTCAGCGCGGACAGGCTGCCTATGCCAGCTCCAAAGGCGGCGTTGTTGGCCTGACCCTGCCCCTGGCCCGCGATCTGGCCCGCAATGGCATCCGGGTGATGACCATCGCACCGGGCATCTTCATGACGCCAATGCTGGCCGGCCTGCCGCAAGAGGCGCAGGACAGCCTGGCGGCTTCGGTCACCAACCCCAAACGTCTGGGCGATCCGCGCGAATACGGCCGCCTGGCCAAGTTCATTGTGGAATGTGGCTATCTGAACGGCGAAACCATCCGCATCGATGGCGCTTTGCGGATGATGTGATCCGGTTCAGTTGAAACGGCAAAGGCGGGCTTCAGGCCCGCCTTTTTTGTGGGCAAATCCCTGCCCTACCGATCACTTCTGGAGCGGCGATTTAGCCCGCCGCCTTCTCTTCCAGCTCCATCCACTCTTCCTCAGCCTTGCCAAGCGCCTCCTGACGCTCCACCAAAGCATCCGTGGCTTTCTGGAACTTCACTGGTTCCTTGGTGAAAAGCTCCGGATCCATCAGGAACTCTTCCAGCTTGGCAATCTCGGCTTCCAGCCGCTCGATCACTGCGGGCAGTTCCTCCAGCCGGTGCTTTTCGGTGAAGGACAGACCCACGGGTTTTGACGCCTCTTTCGCTGCAACCTTGCTGTCTTTCTTCGGCTTTGCTGCGGCCTTATCCGCCCTCGCAGCCACCTCGCCCTTTTGGGTTTGGTAATCGCTCCAACCACCGGCATAAACCGTGGCCCGCCCATTGCCTTCCATCGCGATTGTGGTGGTGGCCACCCGATCCAGGAAGTCACGATCGTGGCTGACCAGCATCACCGTGCCATCAAAGTCATCCAGCAACTCCTGCAGCAGATCCAGCGTTTCAATGTCCAGATCGTTGGTCGGTTCATCCAGCACCAAGAGGTTGCTTTCCCGCGCCATCAGTTTGGCCAGCAACAAACGCGCCTTTTCGCCACCCGAAAGCGAACGCACCGGCGCCCGCGCCTGCCGTTCATCAAACAGGAACTCTTTCAGATAGCCGACCACATGTTTCGGCTGACCACGGACCATGACCTGATCGGCCTTGCCCGAAACCCGCATTTCAGGATCGCTAGTCAAGCTATCCCAAAGGCTCATCTCAGGGTCCAGCTGGGCGCGGCTCTGATCGAAAATCGCCGGCACCAGATTGGTCCCATGCACCACCGTGCCCGCATCCGGGGTTTCCTGCCCCATCAGCATTTTCAACAGCGTGGTTTTGCCCACCCCGTTGGGGCCCACAAAGGCCACGCGGTCGCCTCGCTGGATCTTGATGTCAAAACTCTTGAGAATCGGCTTGTCACCATAGGTCTTGGCGATGCCCTTGGCCTCAATCACTTTACGGCCGGATTTCGGACCCGCCGACAGTTCTAGAGCCGCAGCCCCCTGCCGTTTGATCTGACTGGAGCGTTCATCCTTCAGAGCATGCAGCGCCCGCAGACGCCCCTGATTGCGCTTGCGCCGGGCCGAGATCCCCTCGACCGCCCACCGCGCCTCCGCCTTGATCTTGCGGTCCATCTTGTGGCGCGCAATGTCCTCTTCTTCCCAGGTCTTGTCGCGCCAGGCTTCAAAGGCCTCAAAGCCCTTCTCCTGCCGCCGCACCTGGCCACGGTCAATCCACAGGGTCGCCCGCGTCAATGCCCGCAGAAAGGCCCGGTCGTGTGAAATCAGCACATAGCCCGCCCGCGTGGTGGCCAGTTCATTTTCCAGCCAGGCAATGGCTTCGATATCCAGATGGTTGGTCGGCTCGTCCAGCAACATCAACTCTGGCGCTTCCGCCATCAGTTTCGCCAGCGCCGCGCGCCGCCGTTCACCGCCGGAAGCGGTCTCAACCGGCCGTGCGGGGTCAAACTTCAGCCCCGCACCGGCCATTTCCACCCGGTACATCTCGGACGGTTCCAATTCCGAGGCGGCAAAATCTCCCAGAGTGGCAAAGCCCTTCATTTCAGGCTCCTGCTCCATATAGCCGACCGACACACCCGGCGGCACCACGCGCAGCCCCTGGTCGGCCTCCACCAGACCGGCCATCACCTTCATCAGGGTGGATTTGCCGGACCCGTTGCGCCCCACCAGCGCCACCCGGTCACCAGGCTGCACCATCAGGGCAAGGTCGTGAAAAACAGGATCGCCGCCAAAGGTCAGCGAGATTTCGTTCAGCTGGAGCAAAGGTATACGTGCCATGCCCCGCTGCTACGTCAGCGGCCCATATAGGTCAAGCAGACAGGTCAATCGTGTCACGCCGCGCTGCCTATTCTTCTTGGTGCAAATATCCCGGGGGAATTGGCCACTAGGCCAAGGGGGCAGCGCCCCAAAACGGAGCGTCTAGCCCGCCACCGCCCGCAGCAGTTTTTTACGCGCTGGTGGAATGGCGGCGATTTCAAGCCCGGTGAACACATGCAGCGTGTTCATATGCCGGTCCACCACCGCATGATCGCTAACCCAGCCGCCCATCATCAGATAGGTCCGCAGCAAAGGTGGCATGTGGCGCATCGCTTGTTTTGCGTCGGGTTTGCGGCGCAGTTTTTGGGCAAAACGGAACACCTGCGGCGCCTTCACCCGCGGCAGCCAGCGTTTCGGTGCCAGGTGACGGTCTCGCAGCATGGCGAAGGCGTCCAGATAGGCCTGCTCATCGGTGCCATGAAAAGAAGAGCAGCCAAACAGCATCTCGACCCCATGGTCATCGACAAAAGAGGTCATCGCCCCCCAGGCCACCCGCAAAATATCGGGATCGTTCACCTCGGGATGAATGCAGAACCGGCCCATTTCCACCATCGGTCCGTTGAAATCCTGCAAGGCGGACAGCTCGTAATACTGCGCGGAATAACTGTGACCAATGGCTTGACCGTTTTCAAACGGCAGCAGCCTGAAACAGCAGACCAGACGCCCGCTGCGGCTTTCTTCAACCAGAACATGCACACAAAGGTCATCGTAGCCGTCAACATCCCGCCCCTCTGCCCCATGAAACGCCAGATGGCGCAGGGACTGGGCTGCGTGAATGTCTGCTTCGCTTTCTGCCAGGCGGGTTTGATACCGCCCTTTTTTCAATGACAACATGGCCTGCTCCGCCGCTTCCCAATATCCATCGGGCCCAGGTTCTTCGGGGCTTGCCGAAGAATCTAGTCATGCGCGAGCCTTCACGCAACAGATGTCGCGCAGGTGACAGCCGCGTGACACATTCATTGCAAACAGAAAAGTGGTCAGATCAGAGGAAATCGCCGGCGCTGACGTTGCCCAGGTTGCCCAGCAGCTGACGGATAAAGCCCTTTTCGGCCACCGAACTGCCAGTGACACGGCGCGACAGCGGGATAACCTCACCGTCTTCCAGACCGAAACGTTCGACGTTGCTGACAATCCCACGTGAATCGAAGCTGATCGCCACCACTTCGCGCTCGACGACTTCGGGCGCCTGATAGGCAAAATGTTTCACCCGGCTGCGCACATAGTAATAGGCGCTTTCATTTGCCACACCAGAGGTCGAGGGCGGCCCTACAGTTTCCGCAACCGAGTCGCGGCTATCGAGGCCCACGATGATGCCAGACAGCTCTTCTTCGGGCGGCACATAGCCATGATTGCGATAGCTGGCCGAACAGCCCGCCACCGCCAAAATTGCCACGGTTGCTGCAACGCGTCCCAGGGTCTTCACCTTGCCTGCCATTTCCACCCTCTTGCCTTGGCTTCATTCGCCTTTTATCTCGCTTACAGAAGGAATGACTTTGGTTCAAGCAAAGGAACCACACCAAAAATGAACAATCTCCCCACTCAGCCACTGCGCGTGGCCGATTTACCGACCAAAAAAGCAACCCGTTTTGAACTGGTTCCCGAACAAGTCACCCTGCGCGCCATTGCCAGTGAGCTGGGCATTCAAGGCCTGCGCAAGCTGCGTTTCAAGGGCGAAATCAGTGCTGACGGCAAACGCGACTGGCGTTTGACCGCCCAACTCGGCGCCACCGTGACCCAGCCCTGCGTGGTGACATTGGAGCCGGTGACCACCCGGATCGAAGAACCGGTGGAACGGCGCTTTGTTGCCGAAATCCCGGATTTCGGCCCTTCGGCAAAGAAATCCGATGAGGATGAAGACGGCATTGAGATGCCCGAGGACGACAACACGGAACTGCTGGGCAGCCATATCGACCCGGCCTCTGTGATGTTGGAAGCCTTGTCGCTGGCCCTGCCACTCTACCCGCGTGCAGAAGATGCAGCCCTTGATGAAACCAACTTCACCGAGCCGGGCAAAGACGCCATGACCGATGAAGACACCAAACCTTTTGCCGGTTTGGCAGCCCTGCGCGACCAGTTGGGCAAGAAAGACGGAGAATAAAGAAAAAACCACTTGCGCCGGGGGTATTTCGCAGTATTTTCCGGCGCTCATTCGAATTTAGGGTTGGACATGCCGGAAACTTCCGACTATGTGCCACGAACCCACATGTAACCGGGCCGTCGCGGCCCCAGAAATTGAGGTTGTGACATGGCTGTCCAACAGAACAAAGTATCCAAGTCGCGCCGCAACAACCGCCGCGCACACGACGCTCTGGTCGCTGCAAACCCGAACGAGTGCCCGAACTGCGGTGAGCTGAAGCGCCCCCACCACGTATGTGCCTCCTGCGGCCACTACGCCGATCGTGAAGTCGTTGCTATGGCAGACGACGTCGATCTGGACGAAGACGCAGCATAAGCGCGTAAACTCGGGGACCAGCGTCCGCTATGACCGCTCTGCAGGATACCTCCAAAGCGGGTGCAGGACGCACCGTGATCTCCGTTGACGCCATGGGTGGCGATCGAGGACCGGCGGCTGTTGTCGCCGGTATTTCGTTGTCCGCCAAAAAGAACCCCGACATTGGTTTTATTCTGCACGGCCCCAAGACCGAGCTGGAAAAGCTTGTGGCGCGCAAGAAAGCGCTTTCAGGCCGCGTTGAGATCCGCGACGCCAAAGATGTGGTCACCATGGAGGACAAGCCCTCTCAGGTGATGCGGCACGGCAAACAGACCTCGATGTGGTCAGCGCTGGACTCCGTGCGCTCGAAAGAGGCCGATGTCTGTGTCTCCTGTGGCAACACAGGCGCGCTGATGGCGCTGTCGATGATCCGCCTGCGCAAGCTGCCGGGTGTGAACCGTCCTGCCATCGCGATCCTCTGGCCCTCGTCGAACCCGCAAGGGTTCAATGTGATGCTGGATGTTGGCGCCGATATCCGCGCCGACGAACGTGACCTTTTGCAATATGCCATGATGGGCGCCTCCTACGCGCGCAATGGTCTGGACCTGCAAAAGCCACGCATTGGCCTGCTGAATGTGGGCACAGAAGAACACAAAGGTCGGGCTGAGCTGAAACTTGCCCATGACCTGATTGCCACCCAAGCACCGCTGGCAGGCTATGAGTTTGTCGGCTTTGTAGAAGGCGGCGATATTCCGGGGGATCGTTGTGACGTGATTGTCACCGACGGGTTCACCGGCAACATCGCGCTGAAAACCGGCGAAGGTACGGCCAGCCTGATCGGCAACCTGCTGCGCGAAGCCTTTAAATTCTCGCCCCTGTCCCGTCTGGCCTCGGTGTTGGCCTACACGTCGCTGCAGCGTCTGAAAAAGCGGATCGATCCGCGGCGTGTCAACGGCGGTGTGTTTCTGGGCCTCAACGGAACAGTGGTGAAATCCCACGGTTCTGCCGACGCAATGGGTGTCGCTGCGGCGGTCAAACTGGCCTTCCAATTGTCCCAATCTGGTTTCTCTCACAAACTCGCGGCTCGGGTTGCATCTGCCACCGAGCAGGTCCAAAATGCCGTAGAGGAAAGAGACCAGAGCGGTGACAAAGAATGACAATACGGGCTGTTGTAAAAGGCGTTGGACATTACCTGCCAGAGCGGGTTGTCCCCAACAGCGAATTTGAAGCCACACTGGACACAACGGACGAATGGATTCGCACCCGCTCTGGGATCGAGCGGCGCCATTTTGCAGCTGAGGGCGAAACCACATCGGACCTGGCGGTAAAGGCCGCACAGGCCGCGCTTGATTCGGCGGGCTATCAAGCCGACGATATCGACGCGATTGTGCTGGCAACCTCTACCCCCGACCTGACTTTCCCTTCTGTGGCCACAATGGTGCAGCAGAAACTGGGCATGACCCGTGGTTTCGGCTTTGACGTGCAGGCAGTTTGCGCCGGCTTTGTCTATGCGCTGACCAATGCCAACGCACTGATCGTGTCTGGTCAGGCGCAAAAGGTGCTGGTGATCGGGGCCGAGACCTTCAGCCGGATCATGGATTGGACCGATCGCGCCACCTGCGTGTTGTTCGGCGATGGCGCCGGCGCACTGGTGCTGGAAGCTGACACCGGTGCGGGGAACAATTCCGATCGCGGCATTCTGTCGGCAGACCTGAATTCCGACGGGCGTTACAAGGATATGCTCTTTGTTGATGGCGGGGTGTCCACAACGGGCACCTCGGGCAAACTTCGGATGCAGGGCAATGCGCTGTTCCGGCAGGCGGTGGAGAAGCTGACTTCGACCGCGCGCGCGGCACTGGCCAAGGCTGATCTGAGTGACGCAGACGTGGATTGGATTGTGCCGCATCAGGCCAATATTCGCATTATTCAAGGCACCGCCAAGAAGATGGGCCTGTCGATGGACAACGTGATTGTCACCGTTCAGGACCACGGCAACACCTCTGCTGCTTCGATTCCTCTGGCGCTTTCTGTGGGCGCCGCCGAGGGCCGGATCAAGCCCGGCGACCTCTTGGTGACCGAAGCGATTGGCGGCGGTCTGGCCTGGGGTTCGGTTGTTCTGCGCTGGTAAGGCGAAATCAAGGGTTTTGCACCTTCTGAGCCTCTAATCTCAAGCCATTGATATTGACTCGGAAATTGCCTTCCCTCATGTTTGAGAAAACGAGGGAGACCCCGGCAATGAGTGAAAAGACCCTGACACGTATGGACCTGAGCGAAGCCATCTTTCGCGAGGTCGGCCTGTCCCGAAATGACTCGGCACAGCTGGTAGAGAGCGTATTGAATCATATGTCGGACGCGCTGGTGGATGGCCAACAGGTCAAGATCTCCTCTTTCGGCACCTTTTCGGTGCGCGACAAGGCGGCCCGCGTCGGCCGCAACCCCAAAACCGGGGAAGAGGTTCCGATCAACCCCCGCCGTGTCCTGACCTTCCGTCCCTCCCACCTCATGAAAGAGCGTGTGGCTGCAGGGAACGCCAAGAAAGGATAAGCGGCAATGGCGAAGTCGCCAGACGCCTTCAGAACGATCAGCGAAGTGGCCGAGTGGTTGGACCGCCCGGCCCACGTTTTGCGTTTCTGGGAAAGCAAGTTCACCCAAGTCAAACCGGTCAAACGGGCCGGTGGCCGCCGATACTATCGCCGCCAGGACATGCTGCTTCTGGGCGGCATCAAGACGTTGTTGCATGATGACGGAATGACCATCAAAGGGGTGCAGAAACTGCTGCGGGAACACGGCGTGAAACACGTGACCGCTATGTCGCAACCCCTTGATGGCGAAGAGGAAACTGTCGAAATCTCTGCCACTCCTGTGGAAGCAGAGATGACAGAGGCGCCCGTGGACGCTGTGGAGGAACCGCAGGGCCAGTTGCTGTCCTTCCCCTCCCCTGAGGCGGAAGCCGAGAAGCCCAAGGCCAAGCGCCGTACCTCCGACAAGCCTGCGTTCGAGAGAGAACCTGAACAGGCGATGCTGTTTGACGTTGCCGATTCCGTCGCGCCTGAACTGGACGACATCTATCGCGCCGCCCCGGACGCCGCTGACGCTGCGGTGGAGGAACCGGATGATGTGCCACTACCCTTTGATGCGCCCGCAGCCCCTGCCGAAGAGCCCGCGGTCGGTGAGCAGACAGACACGGTTGCCATCCCGGCCTCTGTTGAACAGGTGGATGTGCCTGATGAGATCCTCGTCACGCCCTTCCCCGGTCATTTGACCGCGCTGCTGGAACAGACCGCGCAGCTGAAAGAGGGCGGCCACGATGACGCGCTGGCCATCCGCAACCGTTTGCTCTCGCATCTGAAAACCCTCAAAGGCAAGCTCTGAAGCCTGCCCAGCTTGGCACTTAAAATGCGGCGCGTCCTTTTGGTGAAAAGGACGCGCCGTTTGCATTTGAGGGGGCGGTAAACTTTCTGCCCAAAACCCATCAGAAAATGCGCAAAGCCCCTTGCCCCCGCCGCAGAATCCAGTATGAAAGCCAAACCGTCGGGCTATAGCGCAGCCTGGTAGCGCGTCCGTCTGGGGGACGGAAGGTCGCAGGTTCGAGTCCTGCTAGCCCGACCATTTTCTCCCACACTGGTGATCACACCGGCCTAATGGCAGGGGATCAATCACGTGAACTTCCGATGGAAAGAGTGAGAGATAACAGGGGATTACCCCCCCCTGCCCTCATCCTCTTTGTCTTCCTTGATCCTATGCCGCTTTTGCAGGTTTCTTTAGCTGCCCAACCGGGCGCACGGCGAAGGCAAAGGCGATGATCAACAAGGCCAGCGCCGCCAATAAGCCAAAGCCAAACCGCAGCGACGTGGCCTCGGCAACAAACCCGATCAGCGGTGGCCCCAACAGGATGCCGCCATAGCTGAGGGTTGAGACCGCCGAAATCGCACGGCCCGGCGACATATCCGGGTCATTGGCCGCGCGGGTAAAGGCGATGGGGATGATCACGGCATAGCCCAGCCCCATCAAGGCAAACCCGGTCACACTCATGACGGGGCTGGCAAACCCCACCACCAGCAAGGCACCCAGAAACGCCACGCAGCCTGCGCCGCGTGCTGTGGCGACGGGGCCGAACAGGCGGATCACACGATCCCCTGCCAGCCGCATCACCACCATGGCCGAGGCAAAAACGGTGAAGCCAAGCGCCGCGTCTGCCTCGCCCACGCCAACAACATCCACCATATAGACCGCGCTCCAATCCGCCATCGCACCTTCGCCCATCGCAGCGCCAAAGGCCATCAGGCCAGCAAACAGCAGGATGCCTTTGGGCAGAGTGAAAATCGGCCCCTTTTTCGCGCCCTCTTCAGCCGGGTGTAGATCCGACTGCCAGCCGATGTTGGCAAACCACAAGAGCACAGCTGAAAATAACAGCCCTGCCAGCAGGAAGTGGCTGAAGACTTCCATCCCCCCCTTCAGCGCCAGATAGCCGCTGATCGCGCCCGCACCGGTGCCGACGCTCCACATCGCATGGAATGAGGACATGACAGGACGGCCCATCTGGCGCTCGACCTCGGTGGCCCAGGTGTTCATGGTCACATCCATCGCGCCATGTGAGGCGCCGAAGAACAACAGCGCAGGGGCCAGAAACCACAGACTGGGCGCAGCCCCCACCAACAAAAGGCCCACAAGGTTCGCCGCCGCCAACCAAAGTGTCACCCGCGCCGCGCCGCGCGTATCAGCCGCCCGTCCTGCAAAAGGAAACGCGATGATCGCACCGCCCGCCAATAGCAACAGCAGTAGCCCCAGCACTGCGTGGCTGAGGTCAAACCGTTCCGCTACCGCAGGCACCCTTGCGGCCCACATGCCATAAAGTGCGCCATTCATGGCAAACATCGCCGAAACCGCCCGCCAGGGGGTGCGAATCTGGATCGTCATGGGGGAAACCTTTCCTCAGTCCTTGGGCGAATCTTTGGGCGCTAACATTTTCCAAAGCAAGGGGGCACGGTACGTTTCCCCAGCGTGCGTGACACAAATCCGACGTAGCGTAAGCAGGCGAAACCGACCTCTCGGTCGCTTTTCCATGCGGCAACGACTTGACTTGAAACGCCACTCAGGAAATCTGCCGGAAAGACCCTTAGAGCCGGAGGAGGCCGTGATGAAAAAGTCGATTGACGATTTCGTGCTGGAAAACATCACCGTGGCAATGGACGAAGACGGGATCACCACCGTCACGCTGAACCGCCCCAACAAACGCAACGCGCTGAACGCGGAAACTATCGAAGAGCTGATCGAGGTTTTCTCGCATCTGCCACGCATGGGCGCACGTGCGATTGTGCTGCGCGCCGAGGGGGACCACTTCTGCGCCGGTCTGGACCTGGTGGAACACCATGTCGAAGATCGCCGCCCTGAGGACTTCATGCATGTCTGCCTGCGTTGGCATGAGGCGTTCAACAAAATGGAATACGGCGGTGTGCCGATCATCGCCGCGCTGAAAGGCGCTGTTGTGGGTGGCGGGCTGGAGCTGGCCTCCTCGGCCCATATCCGTGTGGCGGACCAATCGACCTATTTTGCCCTGCCTGAAGGCCAGCGTGGGTTGTTCACCGGCGGCGGTGCCACCATTCGGGTCGCTGATCTGGTGGGCAAAGCCCGCATGATCGACATGATGCTGACCGGCCGGATCTACAAAGATGACGAGGCCGTCTCGGTTGGGCTGGCGCAGTACCTGGTCGAGGACTCTGCGGCCAAAGCCTATGAGATCGCCCGCGCCGCAGCGACCAACCCGCCCTTGTCGAACTTCGCCATCTGCTCGGCCATCAGCCATATGCAGAACATGTCGGCGCTGGATGCGGCCTATGCGGAATCGGTTGTGGCTGGCATCGTGAACACCCAACCCGCTTCGCGCGATCGTCTGGCGGCCTTTGCGGATAAAACAGCCGCGCGGGTCAAACCAAAGTCCTAAGAGACCGACGAACCGAATTAAGAAAAGAGTGCGCGCCTTCGGGCGCGCGCTTTGCTTTTTTAGCGCCTCCGGCGGGGATATTTGGACCAAGAAGAAGGCGCAGGGTGTCCAGATAGGTCGGGTCCGCGAAAGAAACACGGTTCCCCGCCCCGCGCCCCTTTGTTAAGACAGGAAAAACCAATTGCGGAGGCGTTTTAATGACCGGAGTTCTGCCCTCTCAGGTGCTGGAAACCATGATCACGGCCAAAGAGATTTCGGCCAGCCCCGCGATCATCCCTGAACAGATCCAACCGGCCTCGCTGGACCTGCGGCTAGGCACCCGGGCCTGGCGGGTGCGGGCGTCCTTTCTGGCAGGGAACGGACGGTCTGTCATGGAGCGGCTGGAAGAGTTTGAGATGCACCAGATCGACCTGACCGATGGCGCGGTTCTGGAAAAAGGCTGTGTCTATGTGGTGCCGCTGATGGAGCAGCTGGATCTGCCTGAGGGCATACAGGCGGTGGCCAACGCCAAAAGCTCGACCGGGCGGCTGGATCTGCTGACCCGCACCATCACCGATGGCGGTGAAGAATTTGACCGCATTCAGCCTGGCTATAGTGGCCCGCTCTATGCCGAGATCTGCCCGCGCAGTTTCTCAGTTCTGGTGCGGCCGGGCATGCGATTGAACCAGATACGGTTCCGCGATGGGCAGGCGGTTTTGTCGGATGCGGCGCTGACGGCGCTGCACGGTGAGACACCGCTGGTGGACGGAGAGGCGGTGATTGACGAGGGTTTGGGCTTTTCCGTGGATCTGCGCCCCGATGCGGGCACTTTGGTCGGCTACCGCGCCAAACCACATACCGGCGTGATCGATCTGGACTGGATCGGTGAATATGACCCAGCCGAATACTGGGAAGAGGTGCGCAGCCACAACGGGCAGATCATTCTGGACCCCGGTGCCTTCTACATTCTGGTCAGCCGCGAGGCGGTGCATATCCCGCCAGCCTATGCGGCCGAAATGGCCCCCTATCTGGCAATGGTCGGCGAGTTCCGCGTGCATTACGCAGGCTTCTTTGATCCCGGTTTCGGCAATGCCGATGCGGGTGGGGCCGGATCCCGTGGTGTGCTGGAGGTGCGCTGTCACGAAGCGCCTTTTGTGCTGGAACACGGGCAGGTCGTCGGGCGTTTGGTCTATGAACAGATGGCAGAGGTGCCGCAGCAGCTCTATGGGGCGGGAATTGCCTCAAACTATCAGGGGCAGGGGCTGAAGTTGTCGAAACATTTCCGCGCCGGGTAAGCCGGTGCCGGGCGATGGTGCCGTGCAGAGCGTCTCCGGTTGACCCTGCTGGCGTGGCAGGTGACGGTTGTGCGGCTTCGCCCTATTCTAATTGGAGACGGACCGGACAAGCTGCGGATTTGGGAGAGGTGGAATGCGTATTTTTGCAACGATCCTAGGGATAGGGCTGGCGCTGGCCGCCTGCCAGAAGGTCGCGGATGGCACCTTTGCGCGCTACCATCATCTGCAGGAAAATCCGATCCGGGTGATCATGCCGCCCACCGCCCCCTATATGAGCCAACAGTACCGGCGTCTGCCGCCAGAACTCGCGCGGGAACGAGACGTCCGAGATCATCTGGCGATTGATGTGCAGGCACCTCTAGGCACCCCGGTTCTGGCGGTAGCGCCGGGACGCGTGACGCGGGTGCAGACCGGTCCGGCTTATGGCAAACGGGTTGAACTGACCCATGCGCCGGATGCGCAGGGCAAGTCGATTGTGACACGCTATTTTCACCTCGACAGTCAGACCGTTGTTGAGGGCCAGACGGTGGCGCGCGGCGAACAAATTGGCACGTTGGGCCACAGTGGCTTTCTGGCGGGCACCTTGGATCATCTACACTATTCGGTCATTCAGGCCGGCCGCGCTGAGGATCCCAACCGGTTCTGGGTCGAGGGCATTGGTCGGGTGACCTGTTTTGACCCCTCTGCCAGCTATGACGAGCAGGTCTTTGCCGCCACCTATCCAGTGGGGTGCTAACGCCAGATGTTCACCCGTCCGGTGCCTCTGTTGACGTTTGCCATCGGCATTCTGGGGGCGAACTCTTTGATCCTGCCGCCAATTGCCGTGGCCGTCGCGGCGGATCTGGGCAGCCTGCCCACGCGGATTGTCGCCGCAATGAGCGCCTATGGCGCTGGCACTGTGATCTCGGCTCTGTTTCTGGCCCCTAAGGCCGATCAGATTGGGGCCGACCGGGTGTTGCGCCATGCCACTGCCTTGGCCTGTGTGGCGCTGTTGCTCACGGCCCTTGCCAGCACCGTCACTTGGCTGATCGCGGCGCAGGGTGTGGCGGGCCTGGCGGCGGGCATGGCCCTGCCTGCGATCTACGGGTTGGCGGCGCAGGTGGCGCCCAAGGGACAAGAGAAACAAGTCATCGGCACTGTGCTGACCGGCTGGACCCTGTCATTGGTGGGCGGTGTGGTGCTGGCGACGGCGATGACGGACCTCTGGGGGTGGCGCAGCCTTTATGCGCTGATGGCGGCGGTGACGGCGCTGATCTGGGTGCTGCTGACGCGCTGCGACATGGGGGTGACACCGTCGGAGGGCGCGGCCACCTCACCGCTGACCGCGTTGCGGGTGCCAGGCATCACACGGGCGCTGTTTGCCAATCTGATGCTGATGTTCGGCTTTTTCGGCGCTTACGGGTTTCTGGGCACCCATGTGGTCGAGGTATTGGGACGTTCCACCACCCAGGCAGGTGTGCTGACAATGATCTATGGCAGCGGCTATGGCATTGCAGCGCTGCTGAACCGATTTGTCGACCGGCTGTCACGGCAACACGCCATGGCTCTGGGCTTTGCAGGTCTGGGGGTTGCACATCTGGCCACGGGTATTGCCGCGCCAAGCTATGTGGCCTTGATGGGCACGGTGTTTCTGTGGGGGATATTTCAGGCCTTTGGCCTTAATGCCGTGGTGGATCGCCTGAACCGACTGGAGCCGAGGCAGCGGGGCGCGATCATGGGGCTGAATTCCGCCAGCACCTATCTCTGTGTCACCATTGGGGCAACGGCCTATGCCCTGCCCTATGCCAGTTTCGGGCTGGCGGGCTGTGTGGCAATTTCGGCGCTGTGTTCCTGGCTGGCCGCAGCGGAGTCACTGACCCCGAACCGGCAGCGCTAGGTGCAGTTTAGCGGTTCATCCGGCGGGCCATGCGGGCCGTTTTGCGGGCGCGGCGCGCTTCCTTGATTCCGTTGCCGCCGGCGACCTTGTTCAGCCCCGCATCGACCCCTTTGTTGACCAGACGGCGCGTCACCTGACGCAACACCATCTTGATCACCTGATTGGCGTTCATTGCTTTTCTCCTGCTCTCTGCCCTTCATATAGACACGGAATGTGCCGATTTGAGGGCCACGCGACAGGAAAAGTCTGCAAAAGATGGGCCAAAACGAATTAGGCGCGATTTGCACGCCCTAAACAGGGTTAATCCTCGAACATGTCACCCTGATTTTCGTCCTCGATCACCTCTTCTTCGTCCTCATTGGTGACACCTGGCATGTTGCCCGGACGCGGCCGGTTGTCCAAGAGGCCCGCCGCCCGCAGTTCTTTCAGGCCAGGCAGATCGCGGGCATTTTCCAGCCCGAAGTGATCCAGAAATTCCTGCGTCACCACAAAGGTCACTGGACGGCCGGGGGTCATCCGACGGCGACCGAAACGGATCCATTCCAGCTCCAGCAGTTGATCAACGGTGCCGCGACTGACCGAGACGCCACGGATCTCTTCGATCTCGGCGCGGGTGACGGGCTGGTGATAGGCCACAATGGCCAGTGTTTCGATCGCGGCGCGGCTGAGTTTGCGGGTCTCAACCGTTTCTTTCTGCATCAGGAACCCAAGATCCGGCGCCGTACGCACCGCCCAGGCATCCCCAACCCTAACCACGTTCACCCCACGCCCTTCATAGCGTTTACGCAGGTGCACCAGCGCTTCGGACACGGTGCTGCCATGGGGCAAACGGGCCTCCAGCTCCTTCACCGAAACCGGCTCTGCCGAGGCAAAGAGGATCGCCTCGACCATCCGCTCCTGCTCGGCCATTGGGGGCGCTTCAAAAAGGCTTTCTTCCTGTTCGGGGATCAGGGGATTGTTGCGCATCCCCTCTAGCTGCTCGTCAGTCATCCCCGCTCTCCTCATTGGTCTTGTCGTCCGCATCTGCGGGGCCGGTGTAGCGCCCTGCAACCCGGCTTTTGCTTTGGCCCAGAGCGCCCTCTTTGGCGGCCCCTTCTTTACGGCGCAGCTGGATCGGTTCAAACGTGCCGCCCTGACGCAGCTCTACCTTGCCTTCTTTGGCCAGCTGCAAGGTTGCCGCAAAAGTTGCCGCTGTGGCAGACCGTTTGCGCATCACATCGCCGTCCCAGCCTATGGGGAAATAGCTGCTCAACTCGGTCCAGGTGCCAGCAAAACCGATCATACCGCGCATTCGTTCCAGCGCCTGTTCCATTGTGAACACCGCATCACGGTCCATCACAAAGGGGCGAAACTCATCCTTGGTGCGCAGACGGGCATAAGCCTGCATCAGATCCATCAGCGTTGCGGTATAGGTCACGCGACGCACGCGGGTCATGTTTTCCGGCACGCCCCGTTCAAAGAAATCCCGCCCCTTCTGATCCCGCGCCATCAGTTTGGCCGCGCTGTCACGCATGGCCTGCAACCTTTCCAGCTGAAACGCCAGATGTGCGGCCAGTTCTTCGCCCGAGGGGCCTTCTTCGCTGGGGTCAGGCGGCAACAGCAAACGAGATTTCAGGAAGGCCAGCCAAGCCGCCATCACCAGATAGTCCGCCGCCAGTTCAATCCGCAGCTCCTTGGCTTTCTCAACAAAGGCCAGGTACTGTTCGGCCAGTTGCAGGATCGAGATCTTGCGCAGGTCCACCTTCTGGGTGCGGCCAAGCGTCAGCAACAGGTCCAGAGGGCCTTCATAGCCGTCCACATCCACAATCAACGCCTCAGCGGCCAGACGATCGGCCACGTTTTCGGGGTTCTGCGGATTTAGATCAAATTCCTGATCGGCCATGCCTGAAAGTCAATTCTACGCTCTGTTCAACAGCGCGTCATGTTTGGCTTTGAGGGCTTCAATGTCAATTGTTTCTGCAGTCACAGCCGTTTCGGCAACCGCGCGTACCAGCATCGCCCGGTCTGCCCGCACCTGCGCCGCCTCTGACATCCTGCCCGCCGCCTCTGCCACACGCATTTTGTCAACGAGAGGCGCATTGCAGTAGAGGACCGCGTCGCAGCCCGCCGCAATGGCATCAGCCGCAATATCCGCGCGGTTACCCGCCAGTGCCTGCATCGAAATGTCATCGGTCATGATCAACCCGTCAAAGCCGATCTCTTCACGGATCATCTGCATCACCACAGGCGACAGCGTGGCGGGGCGATCGTCCAACGCGTCATAGAGTAGATGGGCCGTCATCCCCATCGGCAGGTCATTCAGCGCTTTGAAGGGGGCAAAGTCCTGTTCCAAGTCAGCGCGTTCCACGCTCACCCGCGGCAGCTCCTTGTGACTGTCACTCACCGCTCGACCATGTCCCGGCAGGTGTTTCAACACCGGCACCGCGCCCCCCGCCAGCAGCCCTTCTGACACGGCACGGCCAATCTCAGCCACAGTGCCCGGCGCCATGCCGTAGCAGCGGTTTTGCAAAAATGGATGGGTTTCCGGCGCGGCCACATCGGCCAAGGGCGCACAATTGCTGTCGATCCCGTATTGGCGCAGTTCCAGCGCAATGATCTGTGACCGCAGACGCATGGCTTTTGCCGCGTGCGCACCTGCCAGCGCGACCTCTTCCAGAGGTGGCAGGAATTGGGTCGCCAACGGCGGCGCCAGCCGCTGCACCCTGCCGCCTTCCTGATCGATGGTGATCAGCGCATCGCGCCCCACAGCCTCGCGCAGCTCACCACAGAGACGGCGGATCTGATCGCCGTCTTCGATGTGACGCGCAAAAAGAATAAAGGCAAAGGGATCGGCGTCACGAAAGAACGCCTTCTCCTCAGCCGACAGAACCGGGCCGACCGGATCAAGGATCGTTGCACCGACATGCGCCATGCTTTGACCTCACTTATGGGTGACGGGGATACACTCGGCCTTTTCCGCCTGCAGCGCCGAACAGAACCGCCGCGCCTCGGACAGATCCGCAAACCCATGTGCCCGCAACCGGTAGAAAGTGCGGCCACCGCTTTGCGCCTTCTGGATCACCCGCTGCTTGTTCTGCAGAAATTCGCTGAAGCGGCGGGACAGGCGGTCCCATTCCTTGCGGGCAATTGCGTCACTTTCATAAGCGCCCAACTGTGCCAGACGGGTGCCCACCGGCAGGTCGGTCGGGGCCACATCCACCGGCGCTACCGGCGCTGGAGACCGCGACGCTACCCGTGCGCCCCCTGTGGGACGCGCTTTGGGACGCAAGGATTTGCCGAGCCCCCCTTTCACCGGGGTAATCTCCTTTGCGGCGGCCTCTGCAGCCGGGACGGTGGGCGAGGCCTCTGGCGCAACCTCCTGCGTCAGCGCCGCCTGTTGCAGCACTTCCTCAGTGGATGCAGTTCCAAGCGGCTGTGCCTCGATCATCAACTGATTGACCAGAGCCTCAACCGAAAGATTGGTTTCGCCTCCCGTCGTTGTTGGGGCAGGAACAGATTGTGCAGGGGCCGAAACCTCCAGGTCCGTAGGAGCCGCAACGCTGACCGCGTCACTGGCGTCCAGATCAATCGGCTTGGGCGCCAGGATCAGACGCTCCGCAGGCGCTTCAGCCGCACCGATGGCGGCAACTTGATTGACCGCCAAGCCCTGATTTTCAGCCCGTGCACCTCCGGGATCCTCCGGCTGAACCCGCATCGGTCCTTCGGCAGCGCGTACAACAGGCACACCGCTGACGTCGCGGGTAACCAGCTGATAGCCCCAGACACCAATGCCAACCACCAGCCCAAGCGACACAGCCGCGCCGGCAAAGTTCACTAAAGTGCCAAAGGATTTTCCCGCAGGCGCGGCCTGATAAGCCGCAGCGCCCGCGTGGTCTGCGCCAGTTGTGCCCCCATTTGGAGCACCATAAGATTCGCCGGGAACGGGCGCTTCATAGCGCCCGGGAGCCTGCATCTCAGCCATATTCGCCTCTTTCCGCGTCGGGGGAGGATCCCCCGAAAACTGCTTCACGGACCGGCGATAACCGGATGCTTTAGCGCATCTCTTCCGCCGGTTTCACACCCAGAATACCAAGACCTGCGGAAATAACAACGGCCACGGCACGGGCAAGGGCGATTTTCGCCTGACTGGTCGCCGCATCGCCCTCCTGCAGGAAGCGCAGCGACATGTCATCATTGCCACGGTTCCACAGCGAATGGAAATCGCTTGCCAGTTCATAGAGATAGAAGGCGACACGGTGAGGTTCATTGTTGCGCCCGGCAATCTCAACCAGACGTGGCCATTCCGCCAGTTTCTTGGCCACTGCCATCTCGGCCTCATGGCCCAGTAGGCTCAGATCCGCCGCCGCCAGCGTCGCGTCGTCACGGGCAATCCCCGCCTCTGTTGCCTTGCGCAGCACCGAACAAACGCGGGCATGGGCATATTGCACGTAGAAAACCGGGTTGTCCTTGGACTGCTCCAGCACCTTGTCAAAGTCAAAGTCCAGCGGCGCGTCGTTTTTGCGGGTCAGCATGTGGAAACGGGTCACATCCGCGCCCACCTGCTCGACCACGTCCCGCAGGGTCACAAAGGTCCCTGCCCGTTTGGACATCTTAAACGGCTCACCGTTTTTGTAGAGCTTGACCAGCTGGATCAGCTTGATATCCAGTGGCACCTTGCTTTCGGACAGGGCCGCAACCGCCGCCTTCATCCGTTTCACATAGCCCCCGTGGTCGGCGCCAAAGACGTCGATCAGCAGGTCAAAACCCCGTTCGACCTTGGTCCAGTGATAGGCAATATCAGGCGCAAAATAGGTCCAGGAGCCGTCGGATT
Source organism: Thalassobius sp. MITS945101 (assembly GCF_047123305.1). Lineage (GTDB taxonomy): Bacteria > Pseudomonadota > Alphaproteobacteria > Rhodobacterales > Rhodobacteraceae > Thalassobius. Next base: position 2,863,471 of record NZ_CP138918.1, on the reverse strand, counting down.
TCTTCACCGGACGGTCCACGTCATCGCCATAATGCGAGGACTTGAACAGTGTCTGCTCGCGCTCTTCCCAATCCTCAGGCAGTTTGCCCTTCGGCGGCTCCAGCACCCCCTCGTAAATCAGCCCCAGATTTTCCAACCGCTCCAGCGCCGCCTCGATCTGGCCGGTGCCATACATGGATTTCTCCGAGTAGTAGACATCCATCGACACGCCCAGCGCCGCCAGATCGCCACGGATCATTTCCATCATGGCTTCGGTGGAATATTCGCGGATCTCCTGTAGCCACTCGGCCTCAGGTTTGTCCAACAGGCTGTCGCCGTATTTCTCTTTCAGCGCTTCGCCGACGGGGATCAGGTAGTCTCCTGGATAGAGCCCTTCGGCAATCTCCGGCTCCAACCCATTGGCTTCGCGGTACCGTTCAAACGCCGAGCGCGCCAGCACATCCACCTGCGCGCCGCCGTCGTTGATGTAGTATTCGCGGGTGACGTCATAGCCAACGTAATCCAAGAGCGACGCCAAAGCATCGCCGAACACCGCGCCACGGGTGTGCCCCACATGCATGGGCCCCGTCGGGTTAGCAGAAACATATTCAACGTTCACCTTCTTGCCAGCCCCTAAGGTGGAGCGACCATAGGCCGTGCCATCGATCAGTGCGGTCTTCACAATGCCCTGCCAGAGACCCGCATCCAGTCGCATGTTCAGGAACCCGGGACCCGCCACCTCGGCGCTGGTGATGCGAGCATCCTCGGCCAGTTTACCCGCCAGTTTCTCGGCAATGTCACGTGGCTTCATCTTGGCCGGCTTCGCCAGCACCATTGCGGCGTTGGTCGCCATGTCACCATGCAGCGGATCACGCGGCGGCTCTACCGCCACATTGGCAAAGTTCAGCCCCTCAGGCAGATCACCGGCAGCAACCATCTGCTCCAGCAGTTCCAGTACCAGCCCACGCAGCTCGGCAAAAAGGTTCATCACACCAAATCCTCTATCTCTTGGCGCGGGTTTACCATGCAGACCTCAAAGGTCAACGCATAGCCGCGCTGCAAAGGATTTATTGAGTATTTGAGGATCATTGAAAGGCGCTTTCTTCTTGGCTCCAATATCCCGGGGGAGGACCGCAGGTCCGGGGGCAGCGCCCCTTGTTACACCGCCTCCTTGGCACCCAGCCAGACCACCTGCCACTCCGCCGCCAGCGGCAGAGATTTGTCCGCACATGGCAGGCGCGGGTTGCCTTTGGGATCGATCGCCAGCAGCAACACGGCCTCTGGTGTGTCGTGCTGCCATTGCTCAACCGGATATTCCGCGCTGAGCCGGGTCAGGCGCATTTCTTGACCGGCGCGGATCTGGGCCTCTAATGCATCAAACGTCAGGCCTGCCGCAAAGCCGCGCCCGCCCAATGTGCTGGGCAGGGCGTGTCGGCTGTTGCCGTCTTTTTCACGGGCAATCTGGAAAACATTGTCGCGGCCAAATTCAGGGCCAAGATCGGTGGTGATCAGCGTGTTATAGGCATCATTGTCACTCAGCGCGATGATGCGGCCGTATTGCGCCAGTTCCAGATTGTGCTCGGCCGCTTCTGACAGCACATCGCCATAAAAGGTGTTCAGCCCCGCCTGCCGCGCGGCGCGCAGGTGGCCGCGGTTGGGGTCCGCGATCAGAACCGGCAGCCCCGCCTTGTCCAGACATTCCGCCAGCGCCGTGGAAAACCGCGATCCCCCCACCAGCAGTACGCCGGGCGTTGCCGCTCCGGCCAGTCCTAAAAGACGCGCAAACGGGGTCAGCGTGAAGCCGTGCAGCACCACAGTCACCGCCACCAGTACAAAAGCCAAGGGCGCCACCAGCGCGCCGTCCATCACACCCAGTGCCGCCAGCCTTTCGCCAAAGAGTCCCGCCACCGCCACAAGCACCACGCCACGGGGTCCGGTCAAGGCGATCAGCACCCGTTCCTGCCACGGCAGATCCGTGCCGAGGAGCGAGATCAGAACCGTCAGCGGCCGTGCGAGCAGCACCACGGCACCAACAAACAACGCCGCGCGCCAGTTGAGCTGCGCCAGCGTGGAGAAATCGATAGAGGCTGCCAACAGGATAAAAACGCCGGACACCAGGAGAACCGTGGTGTGTTCCTTGAACCGTCGCAGTTCCACATAAGAGGGCAGTTCGGCATTGGCGATCACCACCCCCATGATGGTCACCGCAAGCAGGCCGCTTTCATGCAGCACCGTGTCCGAAGCGGCGAAGATGGTGATCAGCACCACAAACAGCACCGGCACCTTCATATATTCCGGCACCATGCCCTGTTTGAACGCCTTGGCAATGCCATATCCCGCCGCTGCGCCCAGCGCGGTGGCCACCGCGATCCCCAGCACCAAGGCTTGCGTGGCATGGGACAGGGTCTCCGTGGTGTTGAGCACAACAACCACTTCAAATGCCAGCACCGCTGCCAGAGCGCCGATGGGATCATTCACAATCGCTTCCCATTGTAGCAGCGCCGCAGGGCGTCGGCCCAGTTTGGCCTGCCGCAACAGCGGTGCAATCACCGTGGGGCCGGTGACAATCATAATGCCGCCAAAAACCGCCGAGGCTTCCCATCCCAGCCCGGCGCCATAGTGCAGCGCCAGTGCCGAGGTCAGCCAACCCAGTGGCGCCCCCACAAAGACCAGCCGTTTCACCCCTGTGGCCGCATCACTGAGCTGATGGAAGTTCAGCGTCAGCCCGCCTTCAAACAGGATAATGGCCACGGCAACGGACACCATCGGTCCAACCAAGGGCCCGATGTCACGGGCTGGATCCAGAATACCCAGCACCGGCCCCACAAGGATACCCGCCACCAGCATCAAAACGATCCCCGGCAGTTGCAGCCGCCAGGCCAGCCACTGCGCGCCGACGCCCAGCGCGCCGACAAGGGCAATTGCATTAATCGGGGTTAATCCAACTACGTCCGGACTGGCCATGGTCTGCTCCTCTTTTCAAATCCTGGGCTAAAATGCGGTTTGGTTCATTATGGAATGGGTCAATCGTGGTGCTGGATCGGTGTGGCCCGACGCCCCGCCGGAATGGCACGCCGCCCGGTCAGATGTTCAACCTCTTGCAATGCGAACCGGTCCGTCATGCCCGAGATGTAATCCGACACGATCCGCGCCAGCCCTTCCTCTGACGTGACCTCGGCCACATCTTTGCGCCATTGTTTCGGCAGCAGTTCGGGTCGCGACATGAAGATCGGGAACAACTCTTTCACAGCTTCCGTCACATAGGTGCGGATCTCCACCACCTCAGGCGCGCGGTACATGCGGTGAAATAGGAATTCGCGGATTTGCTTCAGATCAGCCCAGAGCGCAGGTGTAAACTGCACCATCATTTTGCCCGCATCGCGGATGTCCTGCGCCGATTGCGGGTCAACCTCGGCCAGATTGGCGCGGGTGACGGCAATTACATCTTCGACCAGCACCCCAAAGAAGCGACGCAGCGCTTCATGGCGACGCCGGTAATAGTTCAGGCCGGGATATTTCTTATCCACTTCCCCAAAGCAGTCCTGCAGGATCGGCATCGTCGCCAGCTCATCGGTCGAGAACATCTCGGCCCGCAGCCCGTCATGCAGATCGTGGTTATTATAAGCAATGTCATCCGAAAGCGCCGCCACCTGCGCTTCGGCGCTGGCATGGGTGGACAATTCCAAATCATGCTCCGAGTTGTAGGCGGCAAGCGCCCAGGGCACCTGCCCTTCCACCGGACCATTGTGTTTGGCAATACCTTCCAGCGTTTCCCAGGTCAGGTTCAACCCGTCCCATTCGGCATAGTGACGCTCCAGATTGGTGACAATGCGGATGGCCTGTGCGTTATGATCAAAACCGCCATAGGGCTGCATCAACTCAGCCAGCGCGTCCTCACCTGTATGGCCAAAAGGCGTGTGGCCCAGATCATGCGCCAGCGCCACCGCTTCGGTCAGTTCCTTGTTCAGTCCCAGAGTGCCCGCAATGGTCCGCGCCACCTGCCCCACCTCAATGGAATGGGTCAAACGGGTGCGGAAGTAATCGCCTTCGTGTTCAATAAAGACCTGCGTCTTATGTTTTAGCCGCCGGAAGCTGCTGGCGTGAATGATGCGGTCGCGGTCCCGCTGGAAGCAAGAGCGGAAGGTGCTCTCTTCCTCTGCATGCAGACGCCCGCGGCTTTCGGCGGGGTTGGATGCGAATATGGCGTTCATGGAGGTCTGCCTTTGCCTGTTCAATGTGCCTGTAACGCGCCTCTGACGGACGCCTGAAAATGTGAACCGCCTGGGTGTTTGCCACCCTTGTCGCCGGTCCCTTCCCCACATATATTCGATAAACCGCTTTTGCGAAACTTTTTGGAGCCTGCAATGCAACTGCCCCCAACCGTGACCGAACGTGCCTTTGCCCGCCTTGCTGAAATCGGCGCTGGCGAACAGGGTCAGGCCCTGCGCGTGGCTGTGGAAGGCGGCGGCTGTTCGGGCTTTCAGTATGAGATCAAACTGGACGCCCCCGCAGATGATGACCTGGTGCTGGAAGGCAATGGTGAAAAGGTCATCGTGGATGAGGTCTCCCTGCCCTTTCTGACTGGGGCCACCATTGATTTCACCGAAGAGCTGATCGGCGCCCGGTTTGTGATCGAAAACCCCAATGCCACGGCGTCCTGTGGCTGCGGCACCTCCTTCTCGATGTAACGCCAACCGCGACGGTCCTTGACCTGTTGCAGCCCTGCCGCCCATGCTGAGCCCATCCATAGGGAGGGCCAGCCATGCCGCAAGACACAGCCACCACCGCCAAGACCCAGCGTTACAGCCTGCCATTTCGCCTACTGCATTGGCTGACCGCGCTGATCATCCTGATGATGCTGATTGCCGGTCAACAGTTCGCTGGTGAAATGGCTGAGGCGGACAGGATCTTCTCACTGACAGGGCACTCAAGCCTTGGGGCGATCATTGTCGGGCTGCTGATCCTGCGCGTAGCCTTGCGTCTTACAGGTCTGTCAGGCCGCCCGGTGCAAGACATTGCCCCCTGGCAAAACTTTGCCTCCAAAGTGGTGCAGGCTGGGATCTACCTTCTGATGATCTACCTGCCGGTGACCGGGCTCCTGGTTGCCCGCAACCACCCGCTGCCGGTGCAACCTTTTGGCGGTGCGTCCATTTCCACCCCCAACCTCACCAGCTATGAGGCGCTGCGCCCGCTGCATGAATACGGCGCCAAGGCGCTGATGCTGCTGTTGGTCCTGCATATTGGCGCCGCGCTGATGCACCGCCTGATCCTGCGCGACCGCGTTATGGCCAGCATGAGCCTGCTGAGACAACGTCGCTAAGAATAAATGCGCCAGAAATCAACCACCACACGCCCCCTTGCACCTGCCCCCGCCCCTCAGGCATAGACAGGGGGCAAACAGGGAGCGCACGGATGAAAATTGCCAGTTTCAACATCAACGGTATCAAAGCCCGTGTGAACGCGCTCAGCGACTGGCTGGACGAAGCCCAGCCCGATGTCGCCCTGCTGCAGGAAATCAAATCAGTGGACGAAGCCTTCCCGCGCGAACTGTTCGAAGAGAAAGGCTATAACGTCGAAACCCACGGCCAGAAAAGCTTCAACGGCGTGGCGATCCTGTCCAGACTCCCGCTCGAGGATGTCAGCCGCGGCCTGCCCGGAGATGACAGCGATGAACAGGCCCGCTGGATCGAAGCCACAGTGGTCGGCAAAGAAGCGGTGCGCCTGTGCAACCTCTATCTGCCCAACGGCAACCCGGTCGAACTGGGCGACGATGGGCTGGCCGTGCCAGGTGGCAAGTTTGACTACAAACTGCGCTGGATGGACCGCCTGCACGCCCGCGCCGAAGCCCTCCTGGCCGAGGAAATGCCCTTCCTGATGGCCGGCGATTACAACATCATTCCTCAGCCCGAGGACGCCCGACGTCCCGAAGCCTGGATTGGCGATGCCGCCCACCGCCCTGAAAGCCTGGCGCTCTGGCGCAAACTTTTGAACCTCGGCTTCACCGAAGCCTTCCGCTCCCGTATGCGCGGCGAAGGGCACTACAGTTTCTGGGACTATCAGGCCGGTGCCTGGAACCGCGACGACGGCATCCGCATCGACCATTTCCTGCTCAGCCCCACCTGCGCCGATCTGCTCCGCGATGTGCAGATCGACAAAGAAATCCGCGGCCGCGAAAAACCCTCGGATCACGTGCCGGTCTGGGTCGAACTCGCCATCTGATATCTGCGGGCTGAACCGTTGTATATTTGAGTATTTACAGATCATTGAAAGCCACATTCTTCTTGGCTTTCAATATCCTGGGGGTGAGGCGGCACGCCGAGGGGGCAACGCCCCCTGCCCCGAGCACCTCAAGCGCCGCGCGTTTCGTCGTGGCAATAAAGCCAGTCAAACTGATGCAACATCCGGTCCGGCGCGGCTTTACCCATCATACGCAGCGCCAAATGGGCGGCGCCCCTCAAGGGGGGGAACCGCAAGTGGTATTTCCAGGCATTGCCTGTGGCCGCGTCAATCACTTTGGTGGCCCGTGTTTTGCGGCGGTTTTCATATCCGGCAAGCCCCGCAACGATGCTGTCATGACCTGCCAGTTCCTCCGCAAGTGCCCAGGCATCCTCCAGCGCCATGGACGCGCCCTGGGCCAGAAACGGCAATGTCGGATGAGCCGCGTCGCCCAATAGCGCCGTCTGCCCCCCCTGCCAATGTTGCGCCACCGGATGGCGGAACAACCCCCAAAGGTGCACCTCCTCCACCAATCCCAGAATATTCTGCATCTCTGCCCCGCAATCGGCAAAGGCGCGGCGCAGATTTTCGGGGTCATCGAGATGAGCCCAGCCTTCTTCAGCCCAGTCCTGGCGTTCCTGTACGGCCACTATGTTCAACGCAGAGAAATCGCGCAGCGGATAGCTTACCAAATGCCGCCCCGGCGCCATATGCAACCAGGCCTCGGCCCCGCGCCCGACGTGGTTGGGCACCACCGCCCGCCAGGCCACCTGGCCGGTGAAAAACGGTTTGTCTTCGCCATTGAGGGCCGGGCGCAGCTTGGAATGCAGACCATCGGCCCCCACAACCAGATCCGCCTCGATCCGGCTGCCGTTGGACAGATGCACCACCGGACGTGCGCCTGCGGCAGCGGGTTCGACCGATGTCACGTTTTGCAAGAGGCGCACCTTCACACCCGCTTCGCGCGCGCCGTAGGCCAGCATCTCGATCAAATCGGCGCGGTGTACAAAATGGTACTTCTGATCTTCCAGCTTGGAGAGGTCCATGCGCAGCACTTCGCCCTTGCGGTAATCTCTGAGCGACACCGCCTGCGCCTGCACCGAGGTGCGCGTCAGCACCTCGCCCAGACCCAGCGCCCGCAAGACGGCAAATCCATTTGGGCTGATCTGCAGACCGGCGCCAACCTCGCGCAGGGCCTCAGCCTGTTCCAGCAGCGTCACCTGCACCCCGCGCATTGCCAGCGCCCGCGCCACAGCCAGGCCGCCAATACCGCCGCCAATCACCACCGTGTCCATGCCGAGAAGGCTCATCTTATCCTCGTAGGCGTCTAAATTGCTTATAAAGCCGGATCAAATGACAAACGCCGAGGACCAGCCCCGGCGTTCGTGTCCTAGCTTATTAAATTGCCGCTGAAACAGCAGGCAATCAGTCGTCCCGATGCACTTTCTCGCGACGCTCGTGACGTTCTTGTGCCTCGAGGCTCATCGTTGCGATCGGACGGGCGTCCAAACGCTTCAGGCTGATCGGTTCACCGGTGACTTCGCAGTAGCCATATTCGCCTTCGTCGATGCGGCGCAGGGCCGAGTCGATCTTGGCAACCAGTTTGCGCTGACGGTCCCGCGTGCGCAGTTCCAGCGCGCGATCCGTCTCTTCACTGGCGCGGTCCGCAACATCGGGGATATTGCGGGTACCGTCCTGCAATCCTTCGATGGTGTCACGGGTATCGGCCAGCAAATCTGCCTTCCAGTGCAATAGCTTACGCCGGAAGTATTCCAGCTGCTTGTCATTCATAAATGGTTCGTCCTCAGCCGGACGATAATCTTCGGAAATAAAGGTTTCCGCCTTCATCTCAATACCCTCATCATGGCCAAGTGGTGTCAACATAGTATCCTTTGACATTCTGGCGCCTCCCGAGGCGGGGTCTAACGGAAACAGGGGGGAATGTCACTACCCATAACGACCTTGATTGCGGGGGCTTTAGCTTCACGTTAGTGTGACGCCAAGCACTGAATGACGGATTGAGGCGGATGAAATTCCAAGGAACCGAGGCCTATGTGGCCACCGAAGACCTGACTGTAGCGGTCAATGCAGCTGTCACGCTGGAACGCCCGCTTTTGGTCAAGGGCGAACCAGGCACCGGCAAGACTGAACTGGCCAAACAGGTTGCCAGCGCGCTGGGTCTGGAGATGATCGAGTGGAACATCAAATCCACCACCAAGGCGCAGCAGGGCCTTTACGAATATGACGCCGTCAGCCGGTTGCGGGACAGCCAGCTGGGCGAAGAGCGTGTGCATGATGTGAAAAACTACATCAAGAAGGGCAAGCTCTGGCAGGCGTTTGACGCGGACAAGAAAGTGGTGCTCTTGATCGATGAGATCGACAAGGCCGACATCGAGTTCCCGAACGACCTGTTGCAAGAACTCGATAAGATGGCGTTTCACGTCTATGAGACTGGTGAAACGATTGCGGCGAAGCACCGCCCGGTGATCATTATCACCTCAAACAACGAAAAAGAGCTGCCCGATGCCTTCCTGCGGCGCTGTTTCTTCCATTACATTTCCTTCCCTGACGCCGACACGATGCGCAAAATTGTCGAAGTGCATCACCCCGGCATCAAGGAACAGCTGCTGACCACGGCGCTGACCCAGTTTTATGAAATCCGCGACACCCGTGGCTTGAAGAAGAAACCCTCGACCTCCGAGGTTCTGGACTGGCTCAAGCTGTTGCTGGCCGAGGATCTGGATGCCGAAGACCTGCGTCGCGACGGCAGCAACGCGCTGCCACGGCTGCATGGTGCCTTGCTGAAGAACGAACAGGACGTGCATCTGTTTGAACGGCTTGCCTTTATGGCGCGCGGCCAACGTTAAGGCCGGGGGGCATTCCGGCACCAACACAAACGCGAGGCGCATCCTGCCGCCCCGCCACCTTTTAGGGTAAACATGGTTAACAAACCCGTCGTATTGTTTCCTGATGGGATACCTAATTCCCCATTTCCGCCGCAAAGCGCGCCTATTGTGGCCGTGAGTGTCCCGGGTCTGACAAATTACTGACGGGCTGACGCTGACGAAGACTGTGAATGGTTGATGATTTTTTGAGTGAGAAAGCGTAAAGATGTCAGGGCTGCTGTTAAGAACGACACTGATGAAGGGGGGCATTTCTTGGGATGAATAAGTTCCTGTATATCCTGCCTTTCTGTCTGGGGCTCAGCGCCTGTATGGCCACCGCCCCTACTGACCAGCCGACCCGGGCCTCTACTGAACCGGTCCAAATGCTGCCGCCCATGAAGACCTTCAGCGCCTCGCGTGCCACGGCGCCGCAAGTGTCCAATTCAGATCTGGCCCGCGACATTCTGGATCTGGCTTTCAAGCTGGAATCCGGTCGGGCGCTGCCCAGTTTCACCCGTTTCGAAGGCCCGATTACCCTGCGTCTCACCGGCCAGGCGCCGATCAGCCTTTCGCTGGAGCTGGACACGCTGGTCAACCGGCTGCGCAGTGAGGCGGGCATCAACATCCGTCGGGTGCAATCCGGCACGGCCTCGATCACCATCGAAGCCGTCAGCCATGCCAGCATCCGCCGCTACCTGCCCTCGGCCGCCTGTTTTGTGGTGCCCAACGTCTCGAGCCTGTCTGAATACGGCAAGGCGCGTCGTGATCCGCGCACCGACTGGACACGGCTGCAAAACCGCGAACGGCTGGCGATCTTTGTGCCCTCGGATGCACCGCCACAGGAAATGCGCGACTGCCTGCACGAGGAACTGGCGCAGGCATTGGGGCCGCTCAACGATTTGTACCGCCTCTCTGACAGCGTCTTTAACGATGACAACGTCCATACGGTGCTGACTGGCTATGACATGCTGGTGCTGCGCGCCTTCTATGCGCCCGAATTGCAAACCGGCATGAGCCGCGATCAGGTGGCCCGCCGTCTGCCTGGCATTCTGGCCCGGCTGAACCCTGCGGGACAAAACCGCAGCCCGCTGTATCTGCGCGAAACGCCGCGCAGCTGGATTGAGGCGATCCAAACCGCGCTTGGCCCCGGTGCCAGCGCTGCCGGCCGCCGCTCTGCGGCCCAGAAGGCGGTAAACATTGCCCGCGCCCAGGGGTGGCAGGACCACCGCCGCGCCTTTTCACACTACGCCCTTGGACGGCTCACACAGGGCCATGACGCCGATATCGCCCTGTCACATTTTCTGGCGGCGCAGCGCTACTACAGCCAGCTGCCCGGCACCCGGCTGCACGCCGCACAGGTGGCCCAGCCACTGGCGGCCTACGCCATCAGCGAAGGCAACGGTCAGGCCGCGCTGGATATCCTCGACCCTTATCTCGGGGTGGCGGCAAAACATGAAAACGCGGCCTTGCTCTCGACCTTGATGCTGCTACGTGCTGAGGCGCTGGACCTCTTGGGCCGCAGCACAGAGGCGCGTCTGGTCAGGCTGGACAGTCTGGGCTGGGCACGCTACGGGTTCGGCGCCGATTGGGCGGTACGGGCCAAACTGCAGGAAATCTCTGCCTTGAGCCCGCTGAAAAGAGGAAACGGGCGCACATGATCGTAATTGCAGGTTTGGTGATCGGACTTCTGTTTGGCGCAACTTTGGCCAAACGCCGCAAAGGCAAAACCAAGGACCTGCTGCAATATGCAGCGGCCTATGCGATCCTGTTCTCCATCATTGGTCTCTTTGTTACCGTCATTGTGCACCGCGTCGCCATCTGAGGCCCGCGATGTTCCAGCCCTTCTTTGAAAATCTGCGACAGGCCGGCATTCCGGTCTCGCTGCGCGAATACCTCTCATTCCTGGAGGCGGTGAAGGCCGGGCTGGTCACCTACGATGTGGACGGGTTCTACTACCTGGCCCGCGTTGCGATGGTGAAAGACGAAAAGAACATCGACAAGTTTGACCGCGCCTTTGCCGCGACCTTTTCTGGTCTGGAAGATATCCAGCTGGGGGACGTGTTGCAGGCGGTGGATATCCCCGGCGACTGGCTGGAAAAACTGGCTGAGAAACACCTGAGCGACGCCGAAAAAGCCGAGATCGAAGCCCTTGGCGGCTTTGACAAACTTATGGAAACCCTGAAGGAACGCCTGAAAGAACAGGAAGGCCGCCATCAGGGCGGCAACAAGTGGATCGGCACCGCCGGTACTTCGCCTTTCGGGGCCTATGGCTATAATCCCGAAGGTGTACGCATCGGCCAGAAAGAAAGCCGCCACCAACGCGCCGTCAAAGTCTGGGACAAACGCGAGTTTCGCAACCTCGACGGCGAAGTCGAACTCGGCACCCGCAATATCAAGGTGGCGCTGAAACGTCTGCGCAACTGGGCCCGCGACGGGGCGGACGAGGAACTGGACCTCGACGGCACCATCCGCGCGACTGCCGAACATGGCTATCTGGACGTGCAAACCCGCCCCGAAAAACGCAATGCGGTGAAGGTTTTGCTATTTCTGGACATCGGTGGCTCGATGGATCCCCATATTCAGGTGCTGGAAGAGCTGTTTTCGGCCGCCAAGTCCGAATTCAAACATATGGAGCACTTCTATTTCCACAATTGCCTCTATGAAGGTGTGTGGAAAGACAACAAACGTCGCTGGGATCAGCAGACCCCAACCTGGGACGTGCTGCACACCTTTGGCTCTGACTACAAATGTATCTTCGTCGGGGATGCCTCCATGTCGCCCTACGAAATCGCCTATCGCGGCGGGGCCAATGAACATTGGAACGAAGAATCGGGCGAGGTCTGGCTGCAACGGGCGCGGGACCAGTGGCCCGATCACATCTGGATCAACCCCGTGGCTGAAAAATACTGGCCCTACACCCAATCGATTGAGATGATCCGCGATCTTTTTGAGGACCGCATGTTCCCGATGACCCTGGCAGGCATCGAACGGGCCATGAAAGAATTGGGCCGCTGACACCACTTGTGGCTTGCCCAAACCCGAACAGTCCCGCCATAGTTGACCCAACGCCCGCCCTAAACGGGCAGCATTGATCACGGGACCCCGATGAAACAGAGCTTTCGCAGCATAGTGACGACCTGCACGGCGCTGGCGACAGGCGTGGCGACGGCGCTGTTGACGCTGCAACCGGCCTTTGCGCAGGATCGCCTGTCCGAGGTCACAGCGCTGTGGCTGTCGGGCAATGACGCACAGGCGCTGCCGCAACTGGCGGAGCTGGCCCGCGCGGGCAATCTGGACGCCCGTCTGCTGCTGGCACGGATTGAGACGCAGGACCTTGGCCCCTCCCCTTACCGCGTGGCGATGGACCCGGATGCCGCCAAGGCGCTGTTTCGCGATGCCACGGCTCCGACACTCTGGCCGCAGACCTGGCTGTCAGTGGAAGCCGCAAAAGGCGCCCCCCGCGCCGTGGCCCTGCAGAAGGCCAGTCAACCGGAACCGGATCTGCCCCTGATTAGCCAGCTCCATGCGCTTGGCGAAGCGCAAGCCAGCGACCACCCCACCCGTATTCTGGCGCTACGCGGCTCAGACGCAGAGAAAACCGCCCTCAAGGCTCATCCGGCGCTGCTGCCAGAACTTGCCCCCTACCTGGCCTATCTCACTGATCCGCCCGAGCCGCGCGGCGACGGGCTGGCGGCGTTGCGTCATATCACCGGTGATGAAACCATCGACGCCACCGATAGGGACGCGATGGGCATGGCTGGCATTCTGGCTTTGGGGTTCCACTACGGGGATCATGACGCAGGCAACCAATGGCGCCCCAAAGTGGAAGACTGGCTGCTTTCCAACCCGGCCAGCCGCCCGGTTGCCGCGCTGTGTGACACCCGTTGCCCGCAACAGGCTGGGGCCTGCAGTTTTGCTATGATGGCTCTGAACGGCGGGTATTTTGAGCTGATCCGCATCGACAGCCCGCTGGAAACCGTGATCCCGCAAGAGCGCTTCCTGCGCTCGCCGCGCGCCGCCCAGATGGTGCTGGCGGCGGGCCACATTGGCGCGGGCAGAAACCAATCTGAAATGGCTGGGTGACGCGAGTGAAATTGCGGAAATCTCGCAATGCGCGGCGGATCTGGTGACGGCGGAGCGGGCGAAATACTAACGCCACCCCACCTTGCCCCAAGACAAAAACAGCCCCATATCAAAGCAATGATCAAGTTCACCCCCATCCTCCTCGCCCTGCTTTACGGCATCGCCATGTACCGGTTTTCGGCTTGGCGCACCGCGCAGCAGCTGGATCAGCAGTCCACTGAATTGATGGACCCCAAGCTGCGCGAAATGTCGACCCGTCTGGCCCGGGCTTTGGATCTGGAGCGGGTGAAAGTGCATATCTATGAGATCGATCCGGTGAACGGCTTGGCCGCGCCGGATGGTCGGATTTTCATCACCCGTGGCTTCTATCGCAAGTTTCAGAATGGTGAGGTGACAGCCGAAGAGCTGGCCAGCGTGATAGCACATGAGCTGGGCCATGTCGCTCTGGGACATTCGCGGCGGCGGATGATCGATTTCTCAGGCCAAAACGCCCTGCGCACGGCGCTGGTGATGGTGCTCTCGCGCTTCATCCCCGGGGTCGGTGGCTGGATTGCCAATATGCTGACCACCCTGCTGGCCGCCCGCCTGTCGCGGGGCGATGAATATGAGGCGGACGAATATGCCGCCGCTTTGTTAACCAAAGCAGGGATCGGCACAGGCCCGCAGAAATCGCTGTTTGAAAAGCTGCAAGCGCTCACCGCATCGGGTGGCAATGGTGCGCCTGCGTGGTTGTTGAGCCACCCGAAAACGGCGGAGCGCATTGCCGCGATCGAGAAGCTGGAAGCGAAATGGGGCACTTGAAACGCAACGGCCTCAAATGAGTATTTTCAGATCGTTGAAAGGTAAAGCTGAGATCTAACTCAAAGCTTTTCCAAGGCGCGGCAACCTTGCCTTTTTCATCAGGGCGCGGGTGGTCCAGGGGTCCCCCGAAAGACGTTCAGCGGTCTGGCGCACACTTTCAACGATGTCTTGCATCACGCCGGGATGGGCCTGCCAGAGGCCGTGCAGGAAACCATCCGGATCCTGCCGGCTTAACCCTTCCTCGGCCAGAATATGGCGCGGGAAGTCTTTGGCGTTCATGGTGACGATCAAATCCGCCGAGCCCGCAATCGCCGCCGCCAGCACATGACGATCGGCCTCATCCGGCAGGTAAAGGCGCGCCTCCAGCGACGGCGGCCAGGTCACCTCGGCCTTGGGCCAAACGGCGCGGATCAGGGCAATTTCCCCGCGCGCCTGGGTCTCCCCCGTTGGGCCGATCTTGCGCGCGGCCCGCGCCCATTCCTCGAGGATGCGGTCCGACCAAAGCGGTGTGAACAGCCCAGCCCGCGCCGCGCCCAGCAGCACTTCGCGCATGACCGTGGGGTAGATCACACAGGTATCCAGCAGGACCTTCACTGTCTTAGAGCCGGAAGAACAGGGATTTCAGATAGCCGCTTTCTGCCAGCTGCGGCATCAGTGGGTGGTCGGGGCCAGCAAAGCCGGTGTGCAACAGCTGCGAGGGACGTCCGGCCCGGCCCAGCCCGCGCAGACAGGCGACACGGAATTTGCTGACTTCGGCCGCATGGGAACAGGAACACAGACCCAGATAGCCACCCGGCCGCACCAGAGGCGCCGCCAGACGCGCGATGCGTTCATAGGCGCGCAGTCCTGCCTCCAGCGCCTGTTTGTTCGGGGCAAAAGCGGGCGGGTCACAAATCACCACGTCAAAGCGTTCGCCTTCTTCGCCCAGCTGCGCCAGAACGTCGAAAGCATCGCCTTTGCGGGTGGCGAAACGATCTGCCACACCGGCTGCTTTGGCGCCAGCTTCGGCCAGGTCCAGCGCGGCGGCAGAGCCATCCACGGCCAGCGCCGAAGATGCGCCCCCGGCCAGGGCGGCCAGCGAAAACCCACCAACATGAGAAAACACATCCAAGACCTTGGCATCTTTGGACAAAGAGGCGGCAAAGGCGTGGTTCGGACGTTGATCAAAGAACAGGCCGGTCTTCTGCCCTCCGGTCAGATCCGCCATGTAGATCGCACCGTTCATCGGCACCTCAACGGGCGCATCGGGTGCGGTACCGGTGGACACGACACTCACGTCATCGAGACCTTCCAGATTGCGCGCCCGACCGGAGGCGTTTTTCAGCACCTTGGCAACACCGCTCACCTCAATCAACGCTGCTTCCAGCGCGTCGAAATGCTCATCGGCCCAGGCCGAATTGGGCTGCACCACGGCAGCGTCACCAAAGCGGTCGATCACCACACCCGGCAGGCCATCGGCCTCGGCGTGGACAAGACGGTAGAAAGGCTCGTCGTAAAGACGCTGACGCAGCTCCAGCGCCTTACCGATCTTGGCGGCGAACCAGGCCTGATCGATCACGGCGTCGGGATTGCGATCCAGCATGCGGCCAAAAATCCGCGAGTTTGGATTGACCGCCACCAGCCCCATTGGGACACGTTCACCGTCTTCCAAGACGGCAAGGGATCCCGCGGCCAGCTTCTTGGTGCGGCGGTCGGTGACCAGTTCATTGTCGTAAACCCAAGGAAAACCGCGACGGATGGCGCGGGCGTTGGCTTTGGGTTTGAGGCGGATAACGGAATAAGAGGGCGCTGTCATGGCGCCCTCTTATCCCTGTTTGACCCCGTGGGGAAGGGTCAGTTGATCCGTTTGACCGGATCGATCGTGCTTAGAAGCGCAGAACCACCTCGGTGCTGTCATCTTCG
Organism: Thalassobius sp. MITS945101; assembly: GCF_047123305.1. Taxonomy (GTDB): domain Bacteria; phylum Pseudomonadota; class Alphaproteobacteria; order Rhodobacterales; family Rhodobacteraceae; genus Thalassobius. The sequence continues at coordinate 2,847,605 of NZ_CP138918.1, read as the reverse complement.
GGGGTCACGTTGACCTCCAGACCATCGACCAGTTCGGTCACTTCGGTCGGGGTGGAACCGGGCAGTGCCAGTTCATCGGCAATCACATTGGCGAGGTGATGGGTGATGCGGACCTTTTGGCCCAGCCCCATCTGTTCAGCGCTGATCGCCTTGCTGCCGCCAAAGCCACGCAGGTCAGCCTTGACCTCACGGGTGGGCACAAGGATTTCACCGGTGGTGGGATTGCGCACGGTCATTTCAAATTCCAGCGAATGCACGCCGCCAATGGTGTAGCGGGTTTTTTCGGTCAGCGCGTGGAAACGGGTGACGTTCAGCTCAACCGCAACCGGCAGCGCCCCGTCGACGTTTTCCGCCTGCACCTTGGTGACCGCTTCCTGGAAGATACGGCCCACTTGCGCATGGCGATCGCTGATCCGCTCGCCACGCCAGACGATATCGCCGAGCGGGTAGTAAGTGTTGGCCTCCGAGACCCGCAGTTTGCGCGACACGGTGATGTCATAGTCCACGACCGAAACCACCTGCGCCACCGGGGCAGCCATTTGGGGCAAGTCCAGCGGGGCGTTCCGGCTGGCGGTGTCTACCGATGCACAGGCCGACAGTCCCAGGCCCATTGCCATCAGTGCGATCATACGAAGCGTTTTCATCTGCCTACTCCTCAGGGCGTCTCAACCTGTGTGAGCGAACCCTTTGTTGTGATTTGTCTTAAATTTGATCCGAGATTCGGGCGCAATTGGGGCAGGCTTGGGTCGGATTTACGAATTTGCTGGGATCATTCAGGGGCGTGTTTTCTGACAACTTTGCCAACAAGGCGCCATTGATCCGATACCAATTGCGCCGAGCAAGGCACCAATTTTCCTGCCCTAACGGGTTTAGTTGGTGTAGACCAGCAGCGCCCCTGCCCCACAAAGATTTGTCTGCAATACAGCTTGAATTGTTATCGCTAACATGGCATAGGGGGCGCAACAGAGACATGTTGCGCCTGCCCCAAGGCCCCAAGAGGTTCCCATGCCCCAGCTGAACGACGTTGTCGCCCGGGTTACAGATCGTATCCGTGAACGCAGTCAGGACACCCGCTCCACCTATCTCAAACGTATGGCGCAAGCCGCCGAGGAAGGGCCGCGTCGCGCCCATCTGACCTGCGGCAACCAGGCCCATGCCTATGCAGCTATGGCCGGCGATCAGTCCCGACTGGCCGAAGGTCGCGCCCCGAACCTTGGGATTGTGACCGCCTACAACGATATGCTGTCAGCGCATCAACCCTATGAACGCTATCCCGAGCTGATCCGCGAAACCGCGCGTAAGAACGGCGCGACCGCGCAGGTGGCAGGCGGTGTCCCAGCCATGTGTGACGGTGTCACCCAGGGTCAGGTCGGCATGGAACTGTCGCTGTTTTCGCGGGATGTGATTGCGCTGGCCGCTGGTGTGGCGCTCAGCCACAACACCTATGACGCCGCCTTGTACCTCGGGGTCTGTGATAAAATCGTGCCGGGTCTGATCATCGGTGCGGCTACCTTTGGCTATATCCCCGGATTGTTCCTGCCTGCGGGGCCGATGACCTCAGGCCTGCCGAACGATGAAAAGGCGCGGGTGCGCAAAGAATTTGCCAAAGGCAACATTGGCCGTGAAGAGCTGATGAAGGCCGAAATGGCCAGCTACCACGGTCCGGGCACCTGTACTTTCTACGGCACCGCCAACTCGAACCAGATGCTGATGGAGTTCATGGGGCTTCACCTGCCGGGATCTTCTTTCGTGAACCCCAACACGCCGCTGCGGGACGCTTTGACCGTTGCGGGCGCAGAACAGGCGCTGGCGAACACTCTGTTGGGCAACGACTACCGGCCAGTGTCACAGATCCTTGACGAACGTGCCTTTGTGAACGGCATCGTTGGACTGATGGCGACCGGTGGTTCCACCAACCTCGTGCTGCACCTGCCAGCGATGGCGCGGGCCGCGGGCGTGTTGCTGGATCTGCAGGACTTTGACGATCTCTCCTCGGCCACGCCGCTGTTGGCGAAGGTCTATCCCAACGGTCTGGCCGATGTGAACCACTTCCACGCGGCGGGTGGCCTTGGCTATATGATCGGCCAGCTGTTGGAAAACGGGCTGCTGCATGAGGATGTGAAAACCGCCGCCGGTGACGGTTTGAACCGTTACACGCAGGAACCCAAACTGAAAGAGGGCCGTGTTTCCTATGAACCCGGCCCCCGCGCAAGCCAGAACGAAAAGATCCTGCGCCCAGTGGCCGAAGCGTTCCAGCCCTCTGGTGGTCTGAAACAGCTGAAGGGCAATCTGGGCCACGGCATGATGAAGGTTTCCGCCGTTGCGCCAGAGCTGCATGTGATCGAGGCCAAGGCGCGGGTGTTCGAAAGCCAGCAGGCGGTGAAAGAAGCCTTCCAGAAAAATGAGTTCACCGAGGACACTGTGGTTGTGGTCCGCTTCCAGGGCCCCAGTGCCAACGGGATGCCGGAGCTCCACAATCTGACCCCCACGCTATCGGTGCTACTGGACCGCGGGCTGAAGGTGGCGCTGGTCACCGATGGCCGCATGTCGGGTGCCTCGGGCAAAGTGCCCGCAGCGATCCATGTCAGCCCCGAAGCACTGGGGGGCGGGCCGCTCTCCAAGGTGCAGGACGGCGATTTGATCCGCGTAGATGCCACCAACGGCACGCTGGAAAACTTGGCCGAAGGCTTTGCCTCCCGCGAAGCACGTCAGCCGGACCTCAGTGACAATTCGCATGGCATTGGCCGTGAACTGTTTGAACCCTTCCGCCGCGTGGTGGGCCATGCCGATACCGGCGCGGCTGTGGTTGTGTGAGATTGCGCAATAACTTTACTCAAAGGATGATGTGATGACCCCTGAAGAGGCTTCCGTCTTTACCGAAAAACTGTGCCGTACTGCGCCGGTGATCCCTGTGCTGGTGGTGGAAGATGCAGCCACCGCAGGCGATCTGGCTGCGGCCCTTGTTGCCGGCGGCCTGCCGGTGCTGGAGGTAACCCTGCGCACCCCCGCCGCGCTGGATGTGATCCGTGAGATGGCCAAGGTCGAAGGCGGCATTGTCGGCGCAGGCACCGTGCTGACCCGCGCCGATGCGGTTGCGGCCAAAGAGGCTGGTGCGCAGTTCGCCGTTGCGCCCGGCGCCACGGACAAGCTGCTGGAGGCCTGCGAAGAGATCGGCCTGCCGATCCTGCCCGGCGCTGCAACCTCAAGCGAAGCGATGAAACTGCTGGAACGTGGCTACCGGGTGCAGAAATTCTTCCCGGCTGAGGCCAATGGTGGCGCCCCTGCGCTGAAAGCCATCGGCGCCCCTCTGCCGCAGATCCTGTTCTGCCCCACCGGTGGGGTCAGCCCGACAAACGCGATGGATTACCTCAGCCTGTCGAACACCGCCTGTGTTGGCGGCAGCTGGGTTGCGCCCAAAGACAAGGTGCAGGCCGGTGACTGGGCGGGGATCGAGGCACTGGCGGCGGACGCAGCCAAACTCGGCTAACTTCCACCGTTTACGACATGTCAGAACGCCGCGCGCGCCAGCCGCCGCGGCGTTTTGCTTTGGCAGGGGCTTCGGTTGCCGCCGTCAGCACCGGAAACATCGGATGCGCCGCTTGCCCGCTGCCATATTGCGCCAGCAAAGCGGTAGCGGCCTGTTGCTGCGAGATGCCCTCCGGCAGGCTCAACGCCCAGTCAAGGAAGATCGAGCGGCATTCCTCCACCGTAACCCCTTCCATTCGGAAGCTTTCGCGGATCAGGCCTTTGGGGTCATTTGGATTGCGCTCTGTGACGTTGCGATGATCACTCATGTCGAGACCCCAAAAGCTGTCCACCTTCGCGGATCAACACGTTGTCGATCACCCGCCCGGCTGCTTCGCACAATTCAAACAGTTTTGCCTGCAACGGCGCCACCTCAGGCTCCGAGGTTTCCTGCAACAAGAGCGCACGCCCGCCTTCCCCGATCGCGTCGGGGTCCAGCGCGTGATCGCTGATCAGTTTGCTCACCATCTGCACCTTCCAACACAGATCATAGGCCATCAACAGCCGTTCCTTTTCTTCTGGCGCAATCAGCGCGGCCTCTACAGCTGCCGCCAATGCCTCGGGCACCGAACGGGCGGGCTGTTGCGAGACCAGAACACCCGCCTGCGCCAAAAGCTCCACATCCTGCAAACGGCCCGGTCCGATTTTGGCATCCCACGGCCCCGAAGGTGGTTTGGCGGCCGCAATGCGCGACCGCATTTCAGCCACATCGGTCAAGACCTTGGCCCGTTCACGTGGCAAGGCTAGAACATCACGGCGCACCTGCTCCACGTCATCCGCGACCTCCCTTGCGCCAGCAACGGCACGGGCCCGGCTGAGCGCCAGATGTTCCCAGGTCCAGGCCTCATGGGTCTGGTAATCACGGAATGACGCCAGTGAGGTCGCCACCGGCCCCTGCGTGCCCGAGGGACGCAACCGCATATCGATCTCATAAAGCCGCCCCTGCGGCATCTGCGCCGTCACCGCCGTCACCATCGCCTGTGTCAGCTTGGCGTAATAGGTCCGCGCCGCCAAAGGTTTGCGCCCCTCAGAGAAATCCACCCCATCAGCATCATAAACCACAATCAAATCCAGATCCGAGGTCGAGTTGAGCCGCCCTGCCCCCAAAGATCCCATGCCAAGCACCGTTGCCCCGCGCCCCGGCGCGGGCCCGTGTTTCTGGGCAAACTGCGCTACAACTTCAGGCCAGAGCGCGGCCAGCGTGGCTTCGGCCAGCTCTGCGTAATGGACCGCCGCCTCATTCGCGTCGATCAGCCCGCGCAGGTGATGCACCCCGATCCGGAAACGCCATTCCTTCGACCAGCGCCGCGCCTGATCCAGTTTGTGCTCATAGTCCGGATCCTCTGCCAGACGATGCGCCAGATCATCCTTTAGGGCTGCAAGCCCCGGCCAATCGGCGAAGAAGGATCCGCCAATCACCGCATCAAACACCCCCGAATTGCGCGACAGATAGGTCGCCAGCGAAGGCGAAGAGCCGACAATGTCCACAAGCAGATCGATCAGCTGCGGATTGGCCTCAAACAGGGACAGCAGCTGCACGCCCGCCGGCAATCCGGCCAGAAACCCATCAAGCGCGGCCAAAGCCTCATCCGGTTTGGCGGCACGCTGCAACTGGGCAAAAAGACGGGGTTTGATCCGCTCAAATATCTCAACCGCACGCGCCGAGCGGAAGGCGGGATAACTGCTCCAGCGGCTGATGCTAGAGGGATCGAAGGCTGGCTGCAAAGCGGCGGGATCCGCCGCGTCAGGGGCAAAAAACTCTTCGGTCAGACTGTGCACCTCTTCCAGCCGCGCCCGCAGTTCTGCTTCCAGCTCAGCCTGATCACGGCCCAGGAACAGGGCAAGCCGTTGCATGTTTTCAGGCGATTTCGGCAGTGCATGGGTCTGGGCGTCATTCACCATCTGCACGCGGTGCTCCACCGTGCGATGGAACCGATAATGATCGGTGAGCTTCTCCGCCACCTCCGGCGTGATCCAGTCCTTCGAGGCCAAGACCTTCAACCCTTCCACCGTGCCACGCACCCGCAGATCCGTGTCGCGACCACCGGCAATCAGCTGGCGGGTCTGGGTGAAAAACTCGATTTCGCGGATGCCACCACGGCCCAGTTTCATATTGTGCCCCGGCAGTTCCAGAGCGCCGCCCAGACCTTTGTGTTCCCGGATTCGCAGCCGCATATCGTGGGCGTCCTGAATGGCAGCAAAATCCAGATGCTTGCGCCAGACAAAGGGCCGGAGCGTCTGCAAAAACGCATCCCCTGCCCCCAGATCTCCGGCTGAGGCCCGCGCCTTGATATAGGCGGCCCTCTCCCATGTCCGGCCAAGGCTTTCGTAATAGGTCTCTGCCGCCGCCATCGCCATGCAAACCGGTGTGACCGCCGGATCAGGCCGCAGCCGCAGATCGGTGCGGAACACATAGCCATCGCCTGTCAGATCCGACAGCATCGCCGCCATCCGCCGGGTGGCCCGCACAAAAGAGGCCCGGGCATCGTGGTAGTCGTCACGGTCAAAACGGCTTTCGTCAAACAGGCAGATCAGGTCGATGTCGGAAGAGTAATTCAGCTCGCCCGCACCCATCTTGCCCATCGCCAGCGCCACCATGCCGCCCGCGTGTTCAGCGTCTTCCGGCACCGCGCCGGGCAGTTTCTTGCGCTTGATTTCTTGGCCAATGGTCGCCCTTAGCGCCAGATGCACCGACAGGTCAGCAAAATCGGTCAGCGCGCCAGTCACCTGTTCCAACGCCCAGACACCGCCGCAATCAGCCAAAGCTGCCAACAAGGCGATACGCCGCTTGCCCTGTCGCAAGGCGTTTGGCAGTTGGTCCGGCGGGCAATTGCGCAGGGCATTGTGTTCGCCAGTCACCGCCGCCTCGGGATTGTCCATAGCAGCGGCAATCCATTCGCCTTCTTTTGACAGCAACGACTTCAGATAGGGCGAACAGCCCGCAACCCCGTGGATCAGCCCATTCACCTCAGCCCCGAAATCAGGCAATCCCTCCAGCGCCTCTGCGCCGAGGTCTGGGTCAAAAGCAATGGGTTGGCGGGTGATGCGGGAGGCAAAATTCATATGCGCAGATGGCCATGCCCCAAAGGGAGCGTCAAGAGGACAAAGGGTTGCAGCACGCAACTGTCAAAACAGGTGAGGTTGCACAGGCCGCCAGCATAGGGCTAGATCGCCGCAACACAGAAAAGGCCCGCACCATGAAAACCCTCATTGTCCTGTCACACCCCCTGGAGGACAGCCTGAACGCGCATTTTGCACAGACAGCCAAAGCCAAGGCCGAAGCATTGGGGCATGAGGTGCAGTTTCTGGACCTCTACCGCGCTGGATTTGACCCGCGTCTGACGGCGGAGGAACGGCAGGGCTATTATGAAACAGCGTTTGAAGATGCCACGGGACTGCAAGAAGTTGAGGCGCTGGTGCTGGTCTTTCCAACCTGGTGGTTTGGACTGCCCGCAATGCTTAAGGGCTGGATCGACCGCCGGTTCCTACCCGGCGTGGCCTATGACCATGATCCTGCCCTGAAAGCGCTGAGCCCCCGATTGCACAATCTGAAACAGGTTCTGGCGGTCACCACATTGGGCAGCCCCGCGTGGATTGATTGGCTGATCCTGCGCCGTCCTGTCGGGCGCGCCCTGAAGTGGGGGCTGATCAAAGCCTGCGCCCCCAAAGCCCGCTTCACGCTTTTGTCGCTTTACAAGGCCGAAGCTGTCACCCAGCCTCGCGCCGATGCATTTGTCGCGCGGATAGAGCGCGCTTTAGAGAAGTGGAAAGACCAATGAGCAAAAGCCTGAAACGTGTCAAACGCACCCTTGAAGAGGCAGGCATTGAAACCGAGGTGAAAGAGCTGGGTCTGGCCCGCACCGCGGCACAGGCGGCAGAGGCGGCGGGCTGTCATCTGGACCAGATCGCCAAATCGATCATATTTCGGGGCGAAGACAGCGGCGAGGCCATTTTGTTCCTTACCGCGGGTGGCAACAAGGTCTGTGCCGACAAGGCCAGCACGCTGGCCGGCGAACCTCTGGGCAAGGCCGATGCGGCGCTGATCCGTGCCCAGACCGGCTTTGCCATTGGGGGGGTGGCCCCGATCGGGCACCTGAATCCGATCCGCGCCTTTTTAGACCCACGGCTGCTGGAATTTGACACCATCTGGGCTGCAGCTGGCACGCCTCATCATATTTTTGAGATGACGTCAGCAGATGTCGCGCAACATCTCACCTTGCCTTCGACGCAGCCACCGCCCCGCATTGCAGACGGCTGGCCCGGAAAAGAAGGTGTCCCGCAAGCGCAGATCGCGGATTTTGTTGAAACCGAGTGACGATCCTGCCGGTGTTGCCCCATGCGCAGCTGTCCGCGTCACACCTGTGACTTGCGGTAGCCGCTGGGGGTGACGCCGGTGACCTTTTTGAACGCAGTGTAGAAAGACGAACGCGAGTTAAACCCAACCTCAAAAGCAATGGAGAGAATGGTTTCACTGGTGTCCTGCAACCGGTGCTGAGCGGCCTCGATCCGGTGACGGTTTACAAAATCAAAGAAGTGCTCCCCGATCTCTTCGTTCAAAACCTGCGTGACGTACCGCTCAGACGCGCGGATGTGGCGCGCCAACCCCCATAGCGAAAGATTGGCATCCAGGTACAGTTTGTCCTCGGCCATGGCCTTGTGCAGCTGCGCCGCAATGCGCAGGGACATGTCCTTGGGCAAAGCGGATTTCACATAGCGTTGCGGGCTGTCGGTTGCGGCCTCGGCGCTGTCTGGCAGCGTGCGGCGCTGCCGCATCCCCCAAAGCGTAAAGGCGCTGGCCAGCACCAGCCCATGCAACGCGGCCAGGTTCTGCGGCAGGCCCGGACGACCGGTCGCCAGCTCGAACAACAACGACGCGATATTGCCTACCAGAAAGATCGCATAGAGCCCGATCACAACCGCCACCCATTGCAGCTCGCGTTGCTCGGTGCTGGCGAAGTAGTTCATCAGCTGCGACCGGTAGCGCAGCATCAAACGGGCGATGTCTGACAGGTAAAACACCCATTGCAGCGGAACCACCAGGAACACCGTTTCAAACCAACGGCCACGAAAATAGTCTGAACTGCCCTGTATGGCGCTGGGATCTGGCAGCAGGTGCAACCGGACGTCGGGCGGGGATATTGCCACCCAGAGAAAGGCCAGCAGCCCCAGCGCCGGCAAGGCGGCATGTCTGGCAAATCGCTGCGGCGTCAGCGGCGTGTTGGTTGTCAGTGCACGCACATAGGCCCACATGAACGGTGCAACAGAAACGATCCCCACCATCCACAGGGCATGCAGCAAAATCTGAAGCTGCGGATCGGCCGCTACCGGCCCCAGCGCGATACCGGCCTCGGTGCAGCCAAGGGCCGCAAGAAACCAGGCGAGGGTGCGAAACAGCGGTCTGTCGTGATGCTGCGTCATACAATAGGCGACTCCAAACAGGGCCACAGACAGCACCATGCTGGAAATCAGAACTGACAGGGCGTTGGGGTCAATCATACGCGGGCTCCAATTGTCGCCCCTTACCTGACAAATCCTATCGGAAGCTTCCAGTTCGAAATGTCCGACCTGCACGGCACGGACATATTTTTGTACGTCCCAGAGAGGCCGGACGATGCGGCAGGTGCAGATCTGACAGGAAGGCGCGCAAAGCACAGGCTTTGGAAAACGCAAGGAAACACACGTTATGAACCACCTTTCTAAGTCGCTCCTGTTGTTGGCATCGCTTGTTTGTATGGCGGGCCCTGCTGTGGCAGAGGGGCAAAAAAGCGCCGGACAATGGACCGCCGGTCTGATCGTTTCGACCGAGAATGGGCATTATGCAGGCATCGACAGCGGCGCCACGCTGTTGCCCTATGTCTCTTATGACAGCGCGCGGGTCCATTTGTCTGTGACCGAAGGCCTTGCCTATCACATCCGCCCCGCCGCCAATCCAATGGCAGACGGCACAAAGCTCTCGGTGTTGCTCACCCCACGACTGGATCCTGGCCTGCGCACCGAGGGGGCGTTTGCAACGCTCGATCGTGATATGGCCTTCGAACTGGGCCTGCGCGGCCGACACAACATGCGCAACCTGTTTGGCGAGGCTGAGGTGCTGGGCGACATCTCGGGCGTGCACAACGGCTATGAAGCCTCCGCCGCCGTTGGTGTCGGCTTTGCGCTCAATCAGTTGCAATTCGAAGCCAAGGCGGGCGTCCGCCATCGCAGCAAATCGCTGAACCAATATATGTTCGGGGTTAGCGCCGCCGAAGCCACCACCACTTGGACTGCCTATAATACAGAAGCCACTACAACCGGATTTGCCAGCCTGAGTGGCAGCTACGCGCTGACACAGAACGTTATTCTAGTGGGCGAATTTTCCTTCGAAGATCTGGGGACAATGGAAAACAGCCCCATTGTTGACGAGGCGACAAATTCTACGCTGAACCTCGGTGTCCTGTACCGGTTCTAATCCCAAAGCCGGCAGCCGAAAAGAAAATCAGCAGCCCCTGCCCGGTGCAGGGGCTGTTTTTAGTGCGCAGCGGCACTATAAAAGCTGTGCGAATGTGATCGTTCACTCAAACCGCCGATCTTCTACAGCAAAACTACAACACGCAACCATTTAAAAACAAACGACAAAGTAAGTTAATGTAAAAAACATTCACATAAAGCCTTGCAAGCCAGAGCCAAAACCCCAATCTATCCAATGTGAAAGACATTCACATACACAAACACATGGAGAGATTGATGACACCCGCCGCCGCCTATACCACCGCTTCCCCCGAACGCATGGGCTGGTTTTCCCGTTCCGAGGCCTGGCTTGACAGCAAAGGCAAAGGAGCCTGGATCGCCGCCATGGTGCTTGGGTTCGTCTTTATCTGGCCCGTTGGTCTGGCCCTGCTGTTCTACATGATCTGGAGTAAGAAAATGTTCTCGAAGTCCTGCAAATCCCGCACCCGCCACGGGTTCCACGCGATGAAATCCAGCGGCAACAGCGCCTTTGACGCCTATAAGGCCGACACGCTGTCGCGTCTGGAACAGGAACAGGACGACTTTGAATCCTTCCTGCAGCGCCTGCGTGAAGCCAAGGACAAGGCCGAGTTCGACCAGTTCATGGAAGACCGCGCCCACAAGGCCGATGCGGACGACGCCGATGACGCCGACGACAAGGCGCCCCGCGAAAACGCCTAACTAAACCGCGACCGCATAACGGTCAACGGGTGGCCGGATCTGGCCACCCGCCCCATGAAACCGCATAGAAAGCCTGCCACAAAGGCACATGCACCACGACGATGGACAGACAGATGACCTCTACATTTCAAAACCAAATACCTCATTCTCAAAGATACGCGCGCGATCACGCGCCTTACCAGCCATCAACCTCGCTGCGCATTGTTTCTCTGGTCTTTTTTGCCGGGTTTTCGATCCCGGTGACCATTGTAGCCCTGGTCCAGTTCTGGCCGGCCGGTCTGGCCCTGGGCATCGTGATTGCCGTGCAATGGTCCAAGATCATGGGGCTGAACGAAGGCACCCCGCTGACCAAAGCCGTGGACGCGCTGAAGCCGCAGGACGACCTGCCTGAGGTGCCGAAATCCAGTGGCAACGCCAGCTTTGACGCCTATCGCATCGACCTGCTGAACCGTCTGGAAGCCGAACAGTCCCAGTTTGAATCCTTCCTGTCCCGCCTGCGCGACGCCAAGGACAAGACCGAGTTCGACCAGTTCATGGAAGACCGCGCTAAAAACGCCAAAGTCACCCCGGCCAATCAGACAATCTACGATCCCGAAGACGCCTGATCCCCTGCCATTCCCCCAGTGCCCCTCTGTGCCCCGCAGGCCAAGCCGCGGGGCGCGCCCCTCCCCTTCATTGAAAAGGACAAGACAATGAGCCGGTATGACTGGCACCTGCCCGACCCCGAAACGCAACCTGCCTTTTATCAGGACGTCACCACCAAACGCTTTCTGGCCTGGTTGATCGACACCTTCGTGATTGCGCTGATCTGTGTGATGATCCTGCCCTTCACCGCGTTTACCGGGATCTTCTTCTTTCCCTTCCTGATGCTGGTGGTGGGGTTTGCCTACCGGGTCATCACCATCACCAATGGATCGGCCACGCTGGGCATGCGTATTTTGGCGATCCAGTTCCGCAAATCGGACGGCCAGCGCTTCGATCTGAGCAGCGCTTTCCTGCACACTCTGGGCCTGACGATCAGCTTTGCCTTCCCGATTCTTCAGCTGATCTCGGTGGTGTTGATGCTGACCAGCGCAAAGGGACAGGGCCTGACGGACCATGTTCTGGGCTCTGTTGCGATCAACCGGGCCGCTCGCGCCTGATCCAAATACCCCAATAACCTGTCATGACCCGCCCCTTTGGGCGGGTCTTTGCTATGCCAAAGGGCGGCTGAAACGACACGTTTGCCGGTTTTCCAACGTCAATCTCTCGACTCTCGACGCAAACGCCCTAGACTGCTAACCTGCGCCACGAACCCGGGTATTTATTGAGTACATGAGACATACTTTACCTCTTGCGCCGCAGTTTTATGTGACGGCCCCACAGCCCTGCCCCTATCTGGCGGACAGGATGGAGCGGAAGTTGTTCACCGCATTGCAGGGCGATACCGCAGGCAAGCTGAATGACAGCCTGTCCAAGCAGGGTTTCCGCCGGTCGCAAAATGTACTCTATCGCCCCTCCTGCACCGATTGCGCTGCCTGTCTTTCAGCGCGGATCGATGTGGCGCAGTTTGCGCCGAACAAAACCCAGCGCCGCACCCTGCGTCGCAACGCCGGACTGGTGCGCCGTGCCACCTCCGCCTGGGCCACAGAGGAACAGTTTGAACTGTTCCGCCGCTACCTCGACAGCCGTCACGCCGACGGCGGCATGGCGGATATGGATGTGTTCGAATTTGCCGCAATGATCGAGGAAACCCCGATCCGCACGCGGGTGGTGGAATATGCCGACAGCCAGACCGGGGAACTGGTGGCAGTCTGCCTGACAGACCTCCTCGATGATGGCACCTCGATGGTCTATTCGTTCTACGCGCCGGAACGCCGTGCTGACTCGCTGGGCACCTTTGTCATTCTGGATCATCTGCAAATCGCCAAAGAATCTGGCCTGCCCTATGTTTACTTGGGCTACTGGGTGCTGGGCAGCGCCAAGATGGGCTATAAATCCAAGTTCAAAGGCTTGCAGGTATTCCGGGCTGGCGCCTGGGAAGACTTCAAAGGCGAAGAGGCCTATTCGTCAGAATTGCACCCGCTGTCGTCCGATCCGATTGCGGAACAGGTGGCCAACATTTCCCTCCCTGACATGAGCCATCCGGTCAAACGCTGATCCGATGCTGAACATTTCATTATTCACCCTCGTTGTGCCCGACTATGACGCGGCAATCCGGTTCTATGTCGATCAGGTCGGCTTCTCCCTTTTAGAAGACACCGACATGGGCGGCGGCAAACGCTGGGTTCGCATTGCCCCAGCCGGCAGCGACACCGCCATCCTGATTGCCCGGGCCGTCGATGCAAGGCAACAGGCCGCCATCGGCAATCAGACCGGCGGACGGGTCGGGTTCTTTCTGAACAGCGATGACTTCGACCGTGACCATACACGGATGCTGGCGAACGGCGTCGAATTTGAAGAGGCACCGCGCCTTGAGCCTTACGGGAAAGTTGCGGTCTGGCGCGATCCGTTCGGCAACCGCTGGGATCTGCTGCAGTTCACGTCCTGAAGCCTGTGCACCTTTGCGCGCCCTATCCTTCTGGATAGGCCAACTATCTGCCTGCCCCCCAAACCCGCCGCGCCCCTCGCGTAATTTGATCCTCGTAAAGGAGGGTCAAATATGGAGACGATTGAAACCACCCGAGACACTATTAATGCGGATACTTTCGCAAAGGACTACAGCCTCGCGCTCGCCGACGCGAAAAATGGCCATAACAAAGCCGCGCTGCTTCGCGCCGTTACAGTGCTGGAACAGGCCGCTCAGCAAGGTCACCACGCGTCGCTGCTGCCATTGGCCAGCGCCCTGTTGAAGCTGGGGGAGTTCGCGGCAGCGCGGACCAGCCTGGAGCAGGCCGTTGACCACAATGTGGAGGGCGCACAGGGCAAGCTCTACGCGGCCCATGCCTCCGGCAGTTTCGGGCGCCTTTCCCAGGTGAAAACCGCCTGGGTTGCCCTATTGAAACTGGCGCAGAATGGCGACCGGACCGCACAGCTGGCGGTGCTTGGGCTGGCGGAAAGCAAAGGTTTCCCCCTGCCCGAAGATTGGGCGCTGGAAGACGCATTGTTGGAACGCGCCAGCGGCGGTGATGGCACCGCTGCGGCGGCCGTGTTGCGTCACTACCGGCTGGTCAAACGGTTTCGTCAGGCCCGTATCATGGAACGGATGGCCCTGCTGCGTCACCCCAAGCTGCCCACCTTCACCCGATTGGAGGAAGCCCTGCATCTGGCCTGGGACCGCGATCCGGCCATTTTTGATAAGACAGCACAGAAGATCCTGAACTCTGGCCCGGCGACGCTTTTTGCCCTGGGGCTACAGGTCATCGCCCGCATCAACCCCAATGCCTATGTGCGGATCCTGCAAATGGAGCTGCGCAAGCTGGGTTACCATCCCGGCCGGATCAGTGGCTATTGCTACAGCCACACCCGCAAAGCAATGGCACGGTTCTGCGCCGACCATGGTCTTGCGCTTGCGGCCAATGCCCCGCCACTCAGCCCTCTGACGGTGCGCAGCGTCTCCACCGCTTTGGGGCAGGTCCGCGCCTAACAAAAGAAAAGCCGCCCCGGAGGGCGGCTTTCCAGTTTCAGAACTGCTCAGACGATCAATTCGGGATCAGATCCGGAATGATGGTCACAATCTCGGGGAAGAAGCCCAGCATCACCAGACCCAGTACCTGGATCAGAACGAAGGGGATAATCCCACGATAGATATGACCGGTCGTCACACTCGCCGGGGCCACACCGCGCAGATAGAACAGCGCAAAACCAAACGGCGGGGTCAGGAACGAGGTCTGCAGGTTCACCGCCACCATGATGGTGACCCATTTCGGGTCAAAGGTACCACCATAGATGATCGGGCCAACGATCGGGATCACGATGTAGATGATCTCGAGGAAGTCGAGCACGAAGCCCAGAATGAACAGCACCAGCATCACGATGAAGAAGACCGTCCACTCATTGTCAAAGCTCTTCAGGAACTGCTGGATATAGTGTTCACCGCCAAAGGAGATCACCACCAGGTTCAAAAGCTGCGAGCCGATCAGGATGGTGAACACCATCGAGGTCACCTTCGCGGTTTCCCGCACCACCGGGCTCAGAACGCCCGAGCGGAACAGCACCCAGCAGCTATAGAGCAGACCAAAGGCCGCATAGAGGTAAGCTGCATAAGCGATGAAGAAGGCGATCCAGGTTTCTGCCGAAACGCTTGCCGTGTTGATCCGCAGGTCGAAGTTCATGCCGAACAGGATCATGATCGCCACCGCAAAGGTGGAGTTCAGGATGATCTTGCCCGATTTCTCTTCGTCACGCAGTTTCCGGTAGGCCGCCAGCATGATCGCACCCGCCGCACCCAGCGCTGCCGCCGGGGTTGGGTTGGTGATACCACCCAGGATCGAGCCCAGCACCGCCACGATCAGAACCAGCGGTGGGAACACCACGCGGATCAGCTCGTTCTTGGAAGCGCGGATGACCGCTTCCTTACAGCCGTAAAGCGCAAGGATCAGCGGCAACAGCATGATCACCAGCGACACACCCGAAGAGGTGGTCGGTGCAATCAACGCCACGTCCACAGCCGCCACCAGCAACAGGCCAATAGTGCCGAGGATCAGCGGTTTGCTGTCCTTGGACGGTGCCACACCGCGACCTACAGCCAGGATCAGACCCAGCAGCACGAGGATAATCGATACACCGGTGCCAATGGGGGCTGCCGCCGCAACCTTCTCAGCACGCAGGGCAGCGATTTCCTCTTCGCTCAGCTTCACGGATTCGGTTGAAACGCCCGAGGCTGCGATGGCTTCCTGTTCGGCAACGGCGGTGTCCCACGCCTCTTGACCGTGCAGTTCGATCATCGAGGCCTGACATTGTTCGCCCACATTGGTGCGCAGCGATGCACCCTGCCCGACGTCAGTGAAGCTGTCGACGGTCATGTCCTGCGACCCGACCAGACCAATGTTGCCTGCCAGCATGACTGCCGCGATCAGACCAACCGGCACAAAGATGAACCAGGTCAGACCTTCGTTGCGGGTGATCGGCTCATGGTTGGACGCGCCCATTTCCACGGCAGGTGCCTTGGATGGGTTCACCATGGCATAGCCAAAGGCATAAAGCGCATAGAGCAGCGCCAGCATGATGCCCGGCAGCAGAGCCGCCTGGAACAATGTGCCCACCGACAGAACCGCGGGTTCGCCCAGATAGGTCAACGCGTCGGTACAACCTGCCTCGATCGCGCGGCTTTCCTGCGCGGCCGAATAAAGGTCACCGGCCAGCGTGCCCAACAGAACGATCACAATCGACGGCGGGATGATCTGACCCAGCGTGCCGGACGCAGCAATCACACCGGTCGACAGTTCCGGGCTATAGCCGTTGCGCAGCATGGTTGGCAGCGACAGCAGGCCCATGGTGACAACCGTTGCGCCAACGATGCCGGTCGATGCCGCCAGGAAGGCGCCCACGACCACAACCGACACAGCCAGACCACCCGGCAGCGGGCCAAAGACGCGCGCCATCGTGGTCAGCAGATCGTTTGCAATTTTCGAGCGTTCCAGCGTGATGCCCATCAGAACGAACATCAAAACCGCCAGCAGGGTTTCAATCGACTGACCCGCCAGCACACGTTCGTTCATACGGTTCACGATGAACGAAATGTTGCGGTCCATTGCGACTTCCCAGCCTTTGGGGAAGACCGGTTCTGCGATCCGTGGCAGATCCGGGTATCGGAAGACCGAGATGACCTCTTCCTTCACCCCCGAGGCGACAACGGCGGCATAGGCGTCCGATCCGGTGTCGATGGCTTGGTGAATAAGCAGTCCGGCACTGTCCAGCGCCGCAATGATCCCGAAGGAGATAACCCCTGCACCACCGATGGCAAACGCCACCGGGAAGCCCGACAAAATCGAGCCGAACAGGCAGAGGAAGACGATAAGTAGGCCGATCTCGACCCCATCAAGTCCAAAAAGCATGTGTTAGTCCTCAGCCTTAGTGCGTGCCTTCGTAGGCTTCTTCGCCCTCACCAAGGGTATCCTTGTCGAGGTTTTTGCCTTCGCTTTCCGGGCCCTCTTTCCACTCGAGATACGAGCGGTAGAAGAACGCAATCCCGTGCAGGAACATCATGGCAGCAAAGGCAACCAGAAGGATCTTGAACAGGAAGTAACCGGAGAAGCCGTTCGGCGAGAAGCCAATGGTTTCCACGTTCCAGCGCAGGGCGCGGGATTTCAGCAGCAGACGTTCCAGCTGATCCGAGGCCGAAGGCTTCGGCACGATCAGGTGGCGCCACATGAAGAACCAGCCGTAGAGCCAGATCAGAGTTGCTGCCGGCAGCATGAAGATCAGCGAACCGATCATGTCGATCATCTTCTTGGTGCGGTATTTCACGCCTGCGTAGACCAGATCCACACGCACGTGGCCGCCCTGCACAAAGGTGTAAGAGGCACAGAGCGCCACCACCAATGCGTTGTAGAGCTTCAGCTCTTCCGCATACCAACTGATGTCGAACTGCAGCGGCACGCCAAAGCCGATGACGATGTCAGGCCGGGTAAAGATCCGCTGCATGAAGACGATAATCACCTGCTGCAGCACCATCAGAAGGCCTGCCCAGGCAAAGAAGCGGCCGGTGGTATTGGCAAAGCCTTCAAGGCCCCGCACCATCGTCCACATGAAGTTGCGCTTCCACATGCCGATCGCGGTCACGATCAGGAACGCGGTAAAGACGACGAAGAAGAACTCCACCGAACCACCGTAGTAGACAAAGCGCATGATGGCCTGCTTGTCCGACCAGTCGAGCCAGAGGCTCGGGTTGGTGACAGCGTAGCCGAAGTTGTAAAACGCCAGGGCGATGTTCTGGAAAATCCAGACAACCCCATCCCCCATGGACGCCAGAATCTGCCCAAAGCCGGCAGTGCTGGTTTCCTGCATGATATCCCCCATTTCCCCTATTTACGGTCCGTTCGTCGCGGGGTTGCGGCCGGACCGGAACGGGCCCCGGTTTCCCGGGGCCCGACCAGATTTCGAGATCTGTGGCTTAGCCGCCCAGGACGCGTACGCGCTGCTGTACGTAGTAGCCATCCGACTTGTTGATCCAGCTTGCCGAGTTGGCCAGCGAGGCTTCGAACGAGTTGCGGATCTTGGCGAACAGTTCGTCGCCCATGTTTTCGTCCATGACTTCTGCCGAAGCCTTGCCGAAGGCATCCCAAACGTCGTCCGAGAACTGCAGGGTTTTCACGCCCTGTGCCTGCAGACGGGCCAGTGCCGCACCGTTGTTGGCCAGAGTTTCGGCCAGCTGGTAGTGGGTCACAGCCATCGAAGCGTAACGCAGGATCGCTTTGTGCTGATCGCTCAGCTCGTTCCATACGTCCAGGTTGACCGAGGAGGCCAGAGCCGAACCCGGCTCGTGGAAGCCCGCGGTGTAGTAGATCTTGGCAACTTCCTGGAAGCCGGCGCGTTCGTCAGCCATCGGGCCAACCCACTCCAGACCGTCCAGTGCACCAGACGACAGGGCCTGATACAGTTCACCACCGGGGATGTTCTGAACCGAGGCGCCCAGTTTGCCCAGGACTTTGCCGCCCAGACCGGGCATACGGAACTTCAGACCGTTGAAGTCATCAGCCGAGTTGATTTCCTTGCGGAACCAGCCACCGGACTGCGAACCCGAGTTACCGGCCAGCAGGCCTTTCAGGTTGAAGATTTCGCCCAGCTCATCGTGCAACTGCTCACCACCACCGTGGTAGTACCAGTTGGTTACTTCCTGCGCGGTGCCGCCGAACGGAACTGCGGTGAAGTAAGCATAACCGGGGTGCTGGTTGATGTAGTAGTAGTCAACCGAGTGGTACATGTCGGCCTGGCCCGACGACACAGCGTCGAACACTTCCAGCGCGCCTACCAGCTCGCCCGGAGCTTTCTTGTCGATGGTCAGAGTGCCATCCGACATTTCGGAAACCATGTTTTCCAGGTAGGTTGCTGCGTCATCCAGAACAGCAAAGCCACGGGGCCACGAGGTCACCATGGTCAGGGTCTTTTTGCCCTGTGCATAAACCGGTGCAGCCAGGGTCGATGCGGCAGCAGCCGAACCACCCAGGGCGGAAGTTTTTAGAAAAGAACGACGATCCATTAGATTAGGTCCTCCCATTGGTCTCTGCCCGTCAGTCAGACTGCGGGCGGATCGTTATCAGTGGGCCAACCCTACTCACACATGTCATTAAGGGAATACCTACAACTACGTAGATTGCCCGCAAAACAGTCTTAACGCCCTGAATAGGCTCCAAAAATTAGGCATTTTTTGTTTTCTCAAGGCGCCAGATTTGCATGTAATTGTCACTGCAAACCACCGTATATTTACCGTAAGGTCATCTACGTGTTTTGATTTCACTGTCAAAATTTCGTAACGAATCGCCATGGCTTTCCTCAGATTCCCGCTGCGCCCGAACTACGGGCAGAAACTCACCCTGCTGGCCACCCTGCCCCTGATTGTGGCAGTGGCTGCGATTTCAGCGCTAGTGGCGCATCAGTCCCGCCTCATGGCTGAACGCGAAATTCAGGCGATGGAACAACAGCTTATCGAGACCAAGAAGGCCGAGCTGAAAAACTACGTCACCCAGGCCCGCAACGGCTTCTACTTCATCTATGGCAATGCCGATCCCACGGACTCAGCCGCCAAACAGCAGGTGATGCAGATTCTCGCCGCAATGATCTACGGCGAAGAGGGTGCGTTTTTTGTCTATGACTATGACGGCAACAATCTGGTCAGCCCGCGTCAGACCGAGATGATCAACGCCAATTGGACCGGTCTCAGCGACAGCGAAGGCACGCCTGTGGTGGATGAGCTGATCGACATCGCGCGTCAGGGGGCGGGCTATCACAGCTACCTCTGGCCGAAACCCTCCACTGGCGAAGAGGCCCGGATGATCACCTATGTCACCTCCTTCCCCAGCTGGCGTTGGGCGGTCGGAACCGGAGTGTTTATCGACGACGTTCTGGAAACCTCTGCCGCGGCCCGGGCGGAGGTTGAGGCACGGGTGCGTCGGACCTTCCTTTATATCGGTGGCATCACTCTGGCGGCTGTTCTGGTGGTGTTTGCCTCTGGCATGACCCTCAACATCCGTGAACGCCGATTGGCAGACGCCAAGTTGAAAGAGCTGACACAGCGGGTGTTTGACGCACAGGAAGAGGAACGTGGACGGGTGGCGCGTGAGCTGCACGACGGAATCAGCCAGATCCTCGTTGGGGTGCGCTACGCGCTGGACACGGCCAAACGGCGCTTGAAAAAAGGCGATGAACGCGCCGGCGACACATTGGATAAGGGCATCGACAACCTGCTCGGTGCCATCCAGGAGGTGCGCCGCATCAGCCGCGACCTGCGTCCTGGGGCCTTGGATGACCTGGGCCTTGGCCCCGCGCTAAAAGCCCTGACCGAAGATTTCGCCATCCGCACCGGGATCGAGACCGATTTCAACACTGTGGTGTTCCGCAACAGATTGGATCAGGAGAGTAAAATCGCCCTCTACCGCATCGCCCAAGAGGCGTTGACCAATATCGAACGCCACGCCAACGCCACAGAGGTCAGCGTCAACATGCGCGGCCACCGGTCGGGCGCCACCCTGTCGATCCGCGACAACGGCTGTGGTATCCCGCAAGAGCGCGGCCGCCGTGACCGCCCCGGCGGTCTGGGCCTGCGCAACATGCAGGAACGGATCGAACAGCTTGACGGGGACCTCAGAATCCTGTCTAGCCGCGAAGGTACGTTGATTGAAGCAGAGTTGCCGCTGAGCCACCTGCTGCCGCCCGAAGAACTCTCTGAGCCGACATCAAAGGCCGCCTCCTAGGAACCAACCAGCGAGACTGACCATGACGGATACCCGATCGGATACCGCGCCAAACCAGATCGAGCCCGCAGAAGCGCAGCCCGTGAAGATCGTTATCGTCGATGACCACCCGATGGTGACCGAAGGCATCCAGTCCATTCTGGAATCCTATGACGACATTGAGGTGCAGGGCACTTTCACCAGCGGCCGCGCTATCATTGAACAGGTCGAAACCCTGCGTCCCGACGTGGTGCTGATGGACCTCAACATGCCCGACATCGGCGGTCTGTCCGCGACCGAGATCATTCTGGAACGCTGCCCCGCCACCAAGATCCTGATCCTGTCGATGCATGACTCGCGCGAATATATCTCGACCGCTCTGGGACATGGGGCCAGCGGCTATGTGCTGAAAGACGTGCCCACCGAAGAGATCAAAACCGCCATTGATACGGTCATGTCGGGGGAACAGTATCTCTGCACCGGCGCCAAAGGGTCCCTCGCGCCCCCTGCCGGCGCAGGCCGTGAACCACTGACCGGGCGGGAACAGACAATCCTGCTGCAGCTGGCGCAGGGCAAGTCGAACAAAGAGGTGGCGGCCGCGCTGGATATCTCGGTCCGCACTGTGGAAACCCACCGCAAGAACATCAAACGCAAGCTGGGCATCTCCTCTACCGCTGGCCTGACCCGCTACGCGCTGGAACATGGTGTATTGCAGGGCACTGGGGTTGGTCTCTGAACGCCGCTAGTCGGAAGGGGCGGTCTTGTGGGCGTCCCAAGCCTGGGCAAACCGGCGCACGGTTCCTTTGATCAAGGACCGGTAAGGATACCGGATCAGCCACCCGGGGAGATGCCGCGCCCGTTCTTCCAAGGCAACCCGCGCCCTTGGGTGGTCCATAAACGTCCACCCGGGAACCCTGTACCCGTCCAGACTGGTCCTAAACTCGATCTCTTTGACAAATTTGACGTTTTTGTAGCCGTACTGACTCGGGGAAACCAATCTGAATGGCAGTCCGTGCAAATCGTCCAACCCATCGCCTTCCCGTTCGGTTGCCAGCAGAACGTCTGGCTGTAGCAGATCCTCCAGATGGAAGAAGGTGCGATACCCGTCATGTGCGCGGATGACGACAAACTGCACGGCCTGCGACAGGTTCAATGTGTCTTTGTGGCGGTGAAAAAGCGCGGCAAATCCCAGGCCGCGCCACAGAATGTTCCGCGCACTCCAGGTTGTGACACAATGAAAGTCAGAACGCTGTTCTACCAGTTGCGCTGGTGAGAGATCCGCCAGCGACAGCACAACGCGGTCGCCAGCGGGGCCAATCAGCATCACCTGCATATCTCGATCCGCAGCGGGGAAGCGACGTGCATACCGCGGCAATCCAAAACGTGGCATTGCGCCATAGTCGGTCTGACCTCTGGGCAGGGCCTGATTTTGATCAGTCATAGCGCGCTCCTGTGTTGTCCGAGTTTGCGCCAGAGATGGGGCCAGATACGCCGTGACAAAAGGTCCATTGACGCAAAGGCAACACCAGTGCAACGCCCGCCCCTAAACCAAGGCTTTCGCTGTGGACACAAGGCTTCAAGAATGTGACGGTCTGGCAGGCATCCCCTGCATCCCCTCAACGCGGGTGAAGGTTGCAAAGCGTTTCATCGCACAAAGGAGGCGCGAATTGCGGCAGAGAGCACTAGGTGTGGCCGCACTTTCCGCGAATCCCAGCGGGCTTTTCCATAAATTTCCTCAGCCACCACCACGCACGCAATATTTGCAAAGATTTTCGACCAAAAACGTGCCTTTTGCGCCTCTTTAGCGGTTGACGCCCCTCTCTGACCCCCATAATACTCCCTTCAAGCACCAAGAAGGGTCTTTCAGCGATGAACGCACTAGTGGTCATTATTGGAAATTGGCGCATGGGCCGGTAACGGACACCATAATGGAACCCCATGCGCCCCCAGACGAAAGTCGGGGGCTTTTTCTTGGGGCCTTTCTTGGGGTCTGCCGCAGACACTTTCTTGGCGGGCTTATACAGTTGACGTCGTAAACGGAGCAAAAACATGACACGTCAGATGACCGGAGCGAAAATGGTGGTTCAAGCCCTGAAGGATCAGGGTGTGGACGTCGTATTCGGATATCCCGGGGGCGCGGTGCTACCGATTTACGATGAGATTTTTCAGCAGAATGACATCAAACACGTGCTGGTGCGCCATGAACAGGGCGCGGTCCACGCGGCCGAGGGCTATGCACGCTCCACCGGCAAACCCGGTGTATGCCTTGTGACCTCTGGGCCAGGTGCCACCAATGCGGTGACTGGCCTGACGGATGCACTGCTCGACTCGATCCCGATTGTGGTTCTGACCGGTCAGGTGCCGACCTTCATGATCGGCTCGGACGCCTTTCAGGAAGCCGACACCGTGGGCATCACCCGCAGCTGCACCAAACACAACTGGCTGGTGAAAAACACCGACAAACTGTCCGGCACCCTGCATGAGGCCTTCCATGTGGCCACCTCGGGCCGCCCCGGTCCGGTGCTGATCGACATCCCCAAAGATGTGCAGTTTGCCGATGGCGAATACACTGCCCCGCAGACCGTTGAGGTCAGCCACTACCAGCCGCAAGTAAAAGGCGACATGGCCGAGATCGAAGAGCTGGTGGATGCGCTGGAAAAGGCCGAACGCCCGATCTTCTACACCGGTGGCGGCGTGATCAACTCTGGCCCCGCGGCCAGCCAGCTGCTGCGCGAACTGGTAGAGGCTACAGGTTTCCCGATCACCTCGACCCTGATGGGTCTGGGCGCCTATCCGGCATCGGGCGATAAGTGGTTGGGCATGCTGGGCATGCATGGCCTTTATGAGGCCAACATGGCGATGCACGGCTGTGACCTGATGATCAACATCGGGGCGCGTTTTGACGACCGGATCACCGGCCGTCTGGATGCTTTCAGCCCGAACTCGAAAAAGGCCCACATCGATATTGACCCCTCCTCAATCAACAAGGTGATCCGGGTGGACATCCCGATTGTCGGCGACGTTGGCCATGTGCTGGAAGACATCCTGAAAGTCTGGAAGTCGCGCGGGCGCAAAACCAACCAGGAAGCGCTGCCAAAGTGGTGGGCGCAGATTGAGGAATGGCGCAAAGTGAACTGCCTGCAGTTCACCCAATCCGGCCCCGTCATCAAACCGCAGCATGCGCTGGCCCGTCTGGAAGCGCTGACCAAAGGTATGGACCGTTATGTCACCACCGAAGTGGGACAGCACCAGATGTGGGCGGCGCAGTACCTTGGCTTTGAAGATCCCAACCGCTGGATGACCTCGGGTGGTCTGGGCACCATGGGCTATGGCATCCCCGCCTCGATCGGCGCGCAGATGGCGCATCCCGAAAGCCTGGTGATCAACGTTGCCGGTGAAGCGTCCTGGCTGATGAATATGCAAGAAATGGGCACCGCGATGCAGTTCCGCCTGCCGGTGAAACAGTTCATCCTGAACAACGAACGTCTGGGCATGGTGCGCCAGTGGCAGGAACTGCTGCATGGTGAGCGCTACAGCCACTCCTGGTCCGAAGCGCTGCCTGATTTTGTAAAACTCGCCGAAGCCTTTGGCTGCAAAGGCATCCAATGTTCCGACCCAGCCGATCTGGACGATGCGATCATGGAAATGATAGAATATGACGGTCCGGTGATCTTTGACTGTCTGGTTGAGAAGCATGAGAACTGCTTCCCGATGATCCCGTCGGGCAAGGCCCACAATGAGATGCTCTTGGGCGAAGCAGAAACCCAAGGCGTGATCCAGGCCGGCGGCGCCGTGCTGGTGTGATGAAGAGCCTCGGGGGCCCCTGCCCCCGATCCTCCAAACTCCCATTGGAAAAGATTTGAAAGAGACGAAACATGGCTGCTCTACACATCAAAAAAGGCTCGACCAAACATTCGGCGTATAACCTACGTCCGCAGTTTTCGGATAAGAAAGAAAGCCACACCCTCGCGGTGCTGGTAGACAACGAACCGGGCGTTCTGGCCCGTGTGATCGGGCTGTTCTCGGGCCGTGGTTACAACATCGAAAGCCTCACCGTGGCTGAGGTGGATCACACCGGCCACCTATCGCGCATCACCATTGTCACCACCGGCACGCCGCAGGTGATCGAACAGATCAAAGCCCAGCTGGGCCGCATCGTGCCAGTGCACGATGTGCATGACCTCACCGTCGAAGGCGACGTGGTAGAACGTGAACTGGCGCTGATCAAAGTCGAAGGTGAAGGCGACAAACGCATCGAAGCCCTGCGTCTGGCCGAGATTTTCCGCGCCAATGTGGTTGACTCGACCCTCACCAGCTTTGTGTTCGAGATGACCGGCGCACCGGACAAGATCGACGCCTTTGCCGACCTGATGCGCCCCTTGGGGCTGGTCGAAGTGGCCCGCACCGGCGTTGCTGCCCTGTCGCGCGGCGTCTGATCCCGCCACGCAGCACAAACGAACAAAGGGGCCTCAGCGGCCCCTTTTCTTTTGCCTTGGTGCCATTTGCCCCATTGGCTCCAACGGGGAAACAATACCCTCTAGGCAGCTAGATTGTTCTGCCTTATCAAGAGCTTTAGGAACACATCCCGCAAAGGGGTGCTTTGAGGATGAGTGAGGACGTCATGGCTTTGGATTTTGAACATGACATCGCGGTAAATGAATACGGGTTTTACTGCGTGCCGCAGGCCTATAAGGGCCGCAGCATTGTGGATCTTCTAATTGACGGCGGAGTGTATGAGCCGCAGACGCTGCGGCTGTTACGTCGCAAGCTGGGCGGCGGTGACATCGTGACCGGTGGCGCCTTCATCGGGGATTTCCTGCCCGCCCTGCACCAACGTCTGGCCCCTGACGCCAAGATCCACACCTTTGAACCGGTGCCGACCTCTTTTGCGGCCACCGAAGAAACCATCCGCATGAACAACCTGTCTCAGATCAGCTTCAACAATGTTGGGGTTGGCGCTGAGCCCGGCAAGATGACCATGATGGTCACCCGCCCCAACGGCACCCCCATCGCCGCCGGTGAACGGATTGTCGAGGGCGAGGATGCCGACGGCAAGCGGTTCATCGATATCGAAGTGAAGACCATCGACAGCCTGGTGCCGCGCACACGTCAAGTCTCGATCCTGCATTTGGATGTTGAGGGTTTTGAGCGTCCCGCCCTGGAAGGCGCGGGGCGGATCCTGAACGACAGCAAGCCACTGGTTGTGCTGGAAGGTGACAAGCGCTGGCAGAAGGCCGATTACAAGGCGCTCCTGAACGAACTGGCCCCAAAGGCGGGCTACCATGTCGCCGGTTCGATGGAGAACAACACCTTCTACCTGCCGCTTTAAATTGACCGCACTGATGCCGCGCCTCTCAGCTGCGAAACCCCAGATGCTAAAGCCCTGACACCGCCAATTAACCGGCAGTGCCTTTAGGTCATCCTACGGATAAGCTGAATTCCCCCTTAAGCCTTTGGCCGACACTTGGGGCCAACACTTGGGCCCGACACCTGAGGAGGTGGAATGAGCAACGACGTCCTGGATCGTGGAACGGGTCCGGTCATTGTGTTTCTGCACAATGCGGCAACCGACTACGGGCTTTGGAAACATCAGATTGAAGAGTTTGCGCCCGCCTATCGCGTGATCGCACCCAATCTGCCGGGGCATGGCACCGTGCCGTCTGCTGATACTGTTGCGGCTATGGCGGACCATATCGAAACCGATCTGCATCGGCGCGGCGTGCGAGAATTTGCACTGGTGGGCCTTTGTCTGGGCGGCATGGTGGCGGTGGAACTGGCCTCCCGCCCGACCAACACCGTCACGTCACTGACCTTGATCGAAACACTGCCACGCGAAACCGACGGCCGCTGGGCCTTACGACTGGGCGAACGTCTGTTCAGCCTTGCGGGCGGCATCCCGCCCTGGTTTGCGGATCTGCTCTCGGCACGCCGGGTCAGCGCCAACAGCGCCGCAGCGCGCCAGTTCAAACGTGACGCCCTGCGGCGCATGACCCCGCAAAGCACCCTTGCGGTGGTGCGGGCGGTGTTGAACTACAATGGCTCGGCGGTGCTGCGGCGCTTGCAAATCCCCACCCTGTTTCTGGTGGGCGAACATAATAGGTCTCGCCACGAAGCCGCGCTTCATCTGGCCGAACATCTGGAGGCTGCCGAGGTGGTGATGATCCCGCGCTCTGGTCAGCTGGTTGCGCTGGAAGCGCCCACTATGGTGAACAATGCGTTGCGGCAGTTCTGGCACCGCGCCGCGCGCCCGACCCCGTTGCTCCACAGGCTCCGCCCCACCGCGCCGTAATTTTTCTCCGACGCAGGTGGCGCCACGCAGGATCAGGCGGGTTGCTGATCGCCGTTGCCCAGCTCTTCCTCGGGGGCGGTGGCCATCAACAGATCATAAAGATGCCAGGTCGCATGGCCCAGCAGCGGCAGCACCAGAAACAACCCAAGAAAGGCCGGCAGCATCGCCACAAAGGTCAGCACCGCAATGAACAGCGCCCACAACAGCATCGGAAAGAAGTTCTGCTGCACCAGCTGGAATGAGGCAATCATCGCGCTGACATAGTCCACCTCGCGGTCCAACAGCATCGGCAGCGACACCACGGTGATCATAAACAGCAGCAGCGCAAAACCCGCCCCGACGACGGTGCCAACCGTCAGCATCATGATCCCATTGGCGGTGCCGTAGACCTCAAACGAGGTGGAGATATTGGTCAGGGTCATGGTCCCCATAAACACCGCAAAGATCATATGGGCGATGAAAAACCAAAACAGAAACATAAAGATGATAAGGGCGCTGATCGAAGGCAACTGACGTTGGCTCTGGTTTAGAACCAAGCCGAAGATCGCCCGCCACTGCAGCGCCATCCCGTGTTCCAGGCGGCGGCTGACCTCATACAGGCCCACCGCGGTGAAAGGCCCCACCAGGGGGAAGCCGACAGCCGCAAAAACCAGCCAGTAGCTGTGCCCCGTCCACAGTGTCACCCAGGTCATCCCGAGCCCCAGCAGCACATAGACCGAGGCAAAGATCGCCCCCAAGAGCGGTGCACGCCGCATATCCGCCCAGCCGCACCGCAGCGCCTCTTTCAACAGTGACGGTGTCACCTGCCCCAAAGCAGGCACACCATGCAGCGGTGCCTCTCCCATGTGTTGACCTCCCGGATCTGGCCTGATCTGCGTACGGAAATATCCCGTGCTGCATTTAGGTTAGGCGCTCCGGTGCAGGATGCATAGGGGAATTGGCATATTTGCAGAGGCACCGCCTCCGACCAAAGTCGCAAAGCGCGGAAGATCAGTGCAAACGCAGGCTCTGCGCCGGACGGGGCGGGTGTTTGGCAGGCCATTTGGTTGCTTCGTGCCAGGCCTGCGCCACCTGCAGCACCCTGAGATCCCCGCGTGGCGGCCCCACCAGCTGCATCCCCATCGGCAGGCCTTGCTGACCAAATCCAGCCGGGATCGACATGCAGGGCAAACCGATCAGGCTGACCGGTATCACAATCTCCATCCAACGATGGTAGGTGTCCATCTCCTGCCCCGCGATGCCCACCGGATGCCGTTGCTCCACCGGGAAAGGCCAGACCTGCGCCGAAGGCAGCATCAGCACATCCACTTCGGCAAACAGATCCAGTGCCTTGCGGAACCAATCCGACCGCGCCACCGAAGCACGATGCACCGCCATCGCGGACAGGGCCATGCCCTGCTCGATCTCCCACAGGGCCTCTTCTTTCAGCTGCGCCCGGCTGGCCCGATTGGCAAAAAGCGGTGACAGATTGCCAGCAATGGCCCAGGACCGCAGGGTGGTCCAGGCCTCCCAGAGGCGGGCGGCGGGGAACGGCGCTTCAATATGCTCGACCTGACAGCCCAGTTGTTCAAACACATCCAGCGCCGCTTCACAGGTGTCCAGAACCCCAGATTCAGTTGGATAAGCGCCACCCCAATCCGCCAGCCAACCAATCCGCAACCCGTTCACATTGGTGCGGATCCTATCTACAAACATCTGCGGCAACAGCCCATGCGGCTGGCGAATGTCCCAGCCGCCCATGACCTCCAACAGTGCCGCAATATCTGCAGGCGACCGCCCCATCGGCCCGTTTGTCGACAGCTGGTGCAGAAACAGATCCCCATCCGGATCCGACGGCACCCGCCCCCAGGTGGGGCGGAACCCATAGACGTTGTTCCAGGCCGCCGGATTGCGCAGCGATCCCATCATGTCTGATCCATCGGCCACCGGCACCATCCGCGTCGCCAGCGCCGCCGCTGCGCCGCCGGAGGATCCGCCAGCAGAACGGGTCAGATCATAGGGGTTGCGGGTGGCGCCATGCACCGAATTAAAAGTGTGGCTGCCCAGGCCGAACTCCGGCGTATTTGTCTTACCGATAAACAGCGCGCCCGCGCGGCGCATCCGCTCCACAAACACCGAATCCTGCGGCGCGATGGTGCGGGCATGCAGCGGCGACCCTTGGCTGGTTGGCAGCCCTTCGACATTGGCCAGATCCTTCACCGCCAGCGGCATGCCATGCAGCCAGCCACGCCGTTCGGTCTGGTCGATCGCGCGGGCTTCATCCAACAACCGGTCGGGATCGCGCAGGGACACAATGGCGTTTACATCCTCATTGACCGCGGTGATCCGCTCCAACGTGGCACGCATCAGTTCAACCGCGCTGAGCTCTCGAGCTTCCAGCAACGCGGACAAGTCCAAGGCATCCCAGTCGAGAATATCCATCATCTTCCTCCGGTCGAATATGAGGATTGCGCGAAATTTCTTGCGTGACAATCCCTTAAGGGTAACGACCGGTGTGACGGATGTTTAGTTTTCGCCGCTGTCATTTGGCTGTGGCGTGTCCAGACGGAACTTCACGAACCGCGCTCCGTCGTAGGTTACTTCGCCCGCGCGCACCGCACCCAAAGATGGCAACCCGCGCAGATGGCGACGCGAGGGCGGCAACAGAAAGGTGACATAGGGGATCCGGCTGTCCCCTCTGGCAAACGCCAATGCCTGATCAGCAATGCGCCGCCCCCAACCAAAACAGTTTGACCGCAGCACCAGGCCGAAATCCCATTCCGCGTCTTCTTTCTGAAATCCTCCCCAGCCAAGGTAGTTGCCCCCGGCCCAAAAAGCCCAGTGCCCCAGACCATCACGCTGCCAGCAGGCTTCTTTCGCGGCAACAAACGCCGCCGCCTGCGCCTTGTCCCAGGGTCCGGTCAACAAGGGCATGTGTTCTGCCACCTTTGGATCCGACATATGGGCGGCAATAGCGGCCAAGGGCACATCGGTCAGCCGAGTAAAGGTAATGGGGGCAGGCATCAAAATATCCTCAGTGAAATTCACCTTCATTCAGCCCGCCCGACAAGGCAAGGTCAAGCCAACAAAAAAGGCGGGCCAGGCCCGCCTTGTTCACAATCAGTTGTGACAGAGAAATTAGTCGTCGGCCTGCGCTTCCGAACGGCTCTTGCCAGAGACATCCATCGCCAGCGTCGCCGCCATGAACCCGTCCAGATCGCCGTCCAGCACCCCTTTGGTGTCCGAGGTTTCATGGCTGGTGCGCAGGTCTTTCACCATCTGATAAGGCTGCAAAACATAGGAGCGGATCTGGTTGCCCCACCCGGCATCCCCTTTGTTCTCATGCGCCTCGTTGATGGCCGCGTTGCGACGGTCCAGCTCCATCTGATACAGCCGCGATTTCAGCGCTTTCATGGCGATATCGCGGTTTTGGTGCTGGGATTTTTCCGAACTGGTGGTAACCACACCCGTGGGAATGTGGGTGATCCGCACCGCCGAGTCGGTGGTGTTCACGTGCTGCCCACCTGCACCGGACGAACGATAGGTATCAATACGGATATCGGATGGGTTCACCTCAATCTCGATGTTGTCATCCACCACCGGATAGACCCAGACCGAGCTGAACGACGTGTGCCGCTTCGCCGCCGAGTCATAGGGCGAAATCCGCACCAGACGGTGCACGCCGGATTCCGATTTCAGCCAACCATAGGCATTGTGACCGGTGATCTTATAGGCCGCCGATTTGATGCCCGCTTCTTCGCCGGCACTCATCGATTGCAGCTCAACCTTATAGCCCTTTTTCTCGGCCCAACGCACATACATCCGCGCCAGCATCGAAGCCCAATCACAGCTTTCCGTGCCGCCCGCGCCCGAGTTGATCTCAAGGAAAGTGTCATTGCTGTCAGCCTCCCCGTCCAACAAGGCCTCCAGCTCTTTTTCCGCCGCCGTGGCCACCAGCGCCTTCAGCGCCACCTCGGCCTCCGCGATGACCTCGTCATCTTCTTCCATCTCGCCCAGCTCGATCAGCTCGATGTTGTCGGCCAACTCCTGCTGCATGCCGTCATGCACCTTGATCGCATCCAGCAGCGTCTGCCGTTCGCGCATCAGCTTCTGCGCGTTTTCGGGATTGTCCCACAGGGTCGGATCTTCAACGCGGGCGTTGAATTCTTCCATCCGGTATCGCGCCGTCTCATAGTCCATCCGCTGGCGCAGCAGCTCCAGGGACTTTTCGATCTGGCTTGTGATGTTCTGAACCTCGGCGCGCATGGGCTATCCTGCTTATCTCTTGTCAGTGCTGCGTGATAGCAAGGCCACGGGCGGGGGGCAAGCGCCCCATCCCGCAGATGCCTGGAATGCTGTTCTTCTTGGATCAAATATCCTGGGGTGAATGCGGTCCTTGCAAAGGACCGGAGAGGGGCAAAGCCCCTCCCCTTTTCCCAATGCGGTTGCGTCAGCTGGCGTCCGCTTCGCGGGTCTCGCCGCGACGCACGGCGTCCATATCTGTGCGCAATTCTTCGCCCCACTCCTCGAGCATCGAGCGGACCCGCTGCACATATTCGTCGTTCTCATGGGCTGCGACACCAACCTTATGGGTATCTGCAACCGCCAGCATGGCCTTACGGTCCATTGCGTTGAACACCTCAAGCATATCTTCGGCGGTGGCACGCTCGATCCCAAGCGCCTCGAACAGACTGCGGCCCATGCGCAGGGAACTGTCGTAGGTTTCGCGTACAATGTCGCGGCTGCCATGGGCCCAAAGGTCATAGACGTGATCGCGATCGGTGGCGCGGGTGATGATATGCACATGTGGGTAGTTCTTGGACACGTAATGGGTCAGCTCGGTGATCTTTTCCCGGTCATCAATTGCTATGACCAGCACCTTGGCCTCATGGATCCCCGCCGCGTGCAACAGATCGGGACGGGTGGCATCGCCGTAGTAGTGTTTCACCCCGAATTTCTTGAGAATCTCCAGACGTTTTGAGCTGTAGTCGATCACGGTCGGCTGATAGCCCGCCGCCTCCGCAATGCGGTTGATCAGCCCGCCAATGCGGCCCGCCCCGGCGATGATGATCTTGGCGCCTTCCGGCATTTCATCGGCTTCACGTTCCTGATCCTGCGCCCCCCGGGCGGCAAAGACCCGATCATAGAGGATGAACAACCCCGGCGTCAGCAGCATCGACAGGGCAACCACCAACAGCAGCTGGTCAGCAACCGCCACTGGGATCACCGCATTGGCCACGGTGAAAGACAACAGCACAAAGCCGAACTCCCCCGCCTGTGCCAGCCCCAGCGCGAACAGCCATTTGTCAGCGCCATCGATCTTGAACACTTTCGCCAGCCCCATCAGGATCGCTGCCTTCAGCAGGATCAGCCCCAGGGTCAGCCCAAGGATCAACGCGAAATTGTCAAACAGCAGGCCAAAGTTGATGCCCGCCCCGACTGTCATGAAGAACAGCCCCAACAGCAGCCCTTTGAACGGATCAATGTCGCTTTCCAACTCGTGCCGGTATTCCGAGTTTGCCAGCACCACCCCGGCAAGGAAGGTCCCTAGTGCCGGGGACAGGCCCACTACGGTCATCAGCAGCGCAATGCCGATCACCATCATCAATGCGGCGGCGGTGAACAATTCGCGCAGGTTGGCAGCCGAGATAAAGCGGAAAATCGGGGAGGTCAGGTAGCTGCCGCCCACAACCACAAAGCCGATGGCCCCCAGCGTGATCAGACCCACCTGCCAGCCGGGACGCCCGTCCACAAGGCTGAACCCGCCACCGCTGCCGCCGGCATGGCCAGAACTGCCCGCGCCCTCCGTGCCATGGGTCGCCAGCGAGGCTTCCATCAGCTCGGGCATGGCCAGCAGCGGGATAAAGGCCAACATCGGGATCACGGCGATGTCCTGCGTCAGCAGAACCGAAAAGCTGGACTGGCCGCCATCGGATTTCATCAGGCCTTTTTCGTTGAGGGTCTGCAGCACAATTGCGGTCGAGGACAGCGCCAGCACCAAACCGATGGCCAGCGCCACAGTTGGTGGTTGACCAAACAGATAGGCAATCGCCGCCACGGCCAGTGTCGTCAGCCCCACCTGTCCGCCGCCCAGCCCCAGCAGGCGCGCCCGCATCTGCCACAGCAGTTTCGGTTCCAGCTCCAGCCCGACAAGGAATAGCATCATCACCACACCGAATTCGGCGAAGTGCTGGATCGCAATCACATCAACGCCAAACAGCGCCAAAATCGGGCTGATGGCAATGCCTGCAATCAGGTAGCCCAGCACCGATCCCAGCCCCAGCTTGGAGGCAATCGGCACCGCCACCACCCCGGCCACAAGGAAGGTGAAGGCCAGCAAAAGGAAATCCGTCATAGTGTCCCATCCTGTTCAATGACGCGGTTTCAAGCCGACCGCGTTTGTGCGCATTTCTACCTGTTATCCTTGCCCATTTTTGTGCCGAGGCAAAGTGCAGACACAAAAACACCCTGTGCAATAGCGCAGGGTGTTTAAGGATTCTTCAACGTAGCGTGCGCTAGTATAGACCACCAGAGGACACCGTGCCGAAACTGGCTTTGGGTCCGACAACCGCTTTTTTACCGGTGGAGGTGGTGACCTCCGTGGTGATTTCCTGCACCTCGTCAAACAGCGGCAGGTTGGCGCCCATGGCAAAACCACCGTCAAAGGTGATGCCGAACAGCGGCTCTTCACCATCACGGAAGTATTCGGCCACAACATATTCGCCCGAGGCATCGTCTGGCAGACGTTCGCCCGTGAAGCGATCGATTTTTATGAACCGGCCGCCTTCGGGCACCTGGAAGGCGCCGCCGCCGTATTTCTTGACCGCTTCCTTCATGAACTCGGCAAAGACCGGACCACACATGGTGCCGCCAAACGACCCCCTTCCCAGCGGGCGTGGGGTGTCATGGCCCATGTAGCAGCCCGCCACGATGTTGGAGGAGAAGCCGACGAACCAGACGTCGCGCGCCTCATTGGTGGTGCCGGTCTTGCCGGCAATCGGAACCCCCACACGGATGTTGGTGGCGGTGCCACGATCCACCACACCTTTCATCATCGAGGTCAGCTGATACGCGGTGGTTTCATCCATCACCCGTTCGCGGTTGGTGGCAATTCGCGGGCTTTGATCGGCGGGCAAGTTGGCCTCGCCACAGTCCAGGCAGTCACGCTGATCGTGGCGGTAGATGGTTGCGCCATAGCGGTCCTGGATCCGGTCCACCAATGTTGGCTCCACCCGTTCGCCGCCGTTGGCGAACATCGCATAGGCCGCCACGATTTTGTATAGCGTGGTTTCATCCGCGCCCAGCGAGTTGGCAAGGAACTGGCCCATGTTGTCATAAACGCCAAAACGTTCGGCGTAGTCCGCCACAACATCCATCCCAACCTCTTGCGCCAGACGGATGGTCATCAGGTTCCGCGACTGTTCAATGCCGGTGCGCAGGGGCGTCGGGCCATAGAATTTGTTCGAGGAGTTTTTCGGACGCCACAGGCCCTGGGGGGTGTTCACCTCAATTGGCGCGTCGATCACGATGGTCGCTGGGGAATAACCACTGTCCAGCGCCGCCGCATAAACGAAGGGTTTGAAGGAAGAGCCCGGCTGCCGCTGCGCCTGTGTGGTGCGGTTGAACACCGAGTGCTGGTAGCTAAAGCCGCCCTGCATGGCGACGACGCGGCCGGTGTTGACGTCC
Organism: Thalassobius sp. MITS945101; assembly: GCF_047123305.1. GTDB lineage: Bacteria > Pseudomonadota > Alphaproteobacteria > Rhodobacterales > Rhodobacteraceae > Thalassobius. The sequence continues at coordinate 2,813,150 of NZ_CP138918.1, read as the reverse complement.
ATTGCCATAAAGCCGCCCTGGATCTCTGGAACCTGCCGCAGGGTCCAGCGTACAAAGCTGCCATCGCTGTCTTTGGTCAGGGCGCGCACCAGCACCACATCGCCTACCTTCAGCAGATCGCTGGCCTTCTTGGCCTTGCGTCCCACCTTGCCGTCTTCCAGCTCTGGCCCCGCCCAGGTCACATCCTTGGCGATGATCCAATGGCCGTCGTCATCTTCTTCAACGTTCTCAATCCCGATGCGTACATCGTTTTTGCCCTGCACCAGCACCACTGCCGGATGCCATGTGCCGTTCAGCGTGATATCCCGCGGCACGGCGGCCTCGGCCAGTGCTTCGCGCCATGCGACTTCGGAGCCCAGCTGATCCTCATCGAGGGTCACACCGGTGCCGCGCCAGACGCCCTGTTTGCGGTCATACTCTTCCAGCCCCCGGCGCAGCGCCTCGGCCGCCAATACCTGCATTTCCGGCTCAACAGTTGCCCGCACGGTCATCCCGCCTGAGAAGAACTGCTCTTCGCCAAAATCGCGGCTCAGCTGGCGACGGATTTCATCGGTGAAGTAGTCCCGCGGCGGCAAGGCGGTTTTGAAGCTTTCGAAATCGCCGTTCTGCACCGAACGCAGCGGCAGCTCTTTTTCAGACAGATAAGCGGCTTCGGTGATATAACCGTTCTCCGCCATTTCCTTCAGCACAAAATTCCGACGTGCCAGAACCCGCTCTTTGTTGCGCACCGGGTGGAACTTGCCCGGCGCTTTTGGCATCGAAGCCAGCGTGGCCGCCTCATGCGGGGACAGTTCACCAAGGGTTTTGTTGAAATAAGTCTGCGCCGCCGCCGTCACCCCATAGGAGTTCTGGCCCAGAAAAATCTCGTTCATATAGAGCTCAAGGATCTTTTCCTTGCTCAGCGTTTCCTCAACGCGCGTGGCCAGAATGATCTCTTTGATCTTCCGCTCAATCCGACGTTCGCCGCCAAGAAGGAAGTTTTTCATCACCTGCTGGGTGATCGTCGATGCACCACGCACCGATCGCCCGCGTGAACGCACAGCTTCCAGACCCGCCGCCGCAATGCCGCGCGCGTCATAGCCCTTGTGGGTATAGAAATTTTTGTCCTCGGCCGAGATAAAGGCAAATTTCACCAGATCCGGGATTTCTTCGGCGGGCGTGAACAGACGCCGTTCCTTCGCAAATTCGTCAATCATCCGCCCCTCGCCGGAATAGATCCGGCTGATGGTCGGAGGGGTATATTGTGCCAGCGCCTCATGGCTCGGCAGGTCGCGGCCATAGATGTAAAAGATCGACCCGATGCTCAGCGCCACCACCGCGATCCCAAGGGTCGCCATGGTGAAAATTGCCCCGAAGAAGGAAAAAATGAACCTCAGCACTGATGCCGTCCTTGTTTGCGTCCCCAAATGGGCCGTCGCCCAAGGGGAATGTAATCCGGTGAAACCCTGCCACTCTATAATCCTCCGCAGCGGAAGGGTCAAAACAAGATGGGGTGAGCCCGCCGTCTGAGCCGGAACCCGCCTCAAAGCGCCCTGCCCTGCTTACTGGCGCACCAACTGCGACAGGGCCGCATCCTCGCTGGCCCAGGCGCGCAGGGCGTCGCGGATACCTGCCGCAACAGCAATGCGCCATTGCTTATTGGTGATATTTTCCAGATCGCGGCTGGACGACATGAACCCCACCTCCAGCAGCACCGAAGGAATATCCGCCGCCTTCAACACCGAAAACCCGGCATGGCGCAGCGGGCGTTTGTTCATTGGCGCGCCGGTGGCCCGGATGCCGTCAACCAAGGCTTCAGCCAGACGTTTGGCGCGGGGCTTGGTCTCTTGCCGCGCCAGATCCAGCAGCACATCCGCCACCACATCATCCTGACCGGTCAAATCCACCCCAGAGAGGATATCATCGCGGTCATGGCGCTCTGCCAGTTTGGCCGAGGCCGCATCCGAAGCGCTGTCAGACAGCAGATGCACCGTCGCCCCATGCGCCTGCCCCTGCGCCAAGGCATCGGCGTGGAGCGAGATGAACACATGCGCGCCCTGTTCATGCGCAAGCGCTACGCGCCGTTCCAATGACACGAAACGGTCTTCACTCCGCGTCAGCATCACCTCAAAACCACCTGATCTTAATAGGGTTTCTTTCAGCTCTAATGCAAAGGCCAGCATCAGTTCCTTTTCGTTGTACCCATCACGTTCGGCCCCCGGGTCAATGCCACCGTGGCCGGGATCCAGCATCACCCGCAATGGGCCATCGCCGGGCAAGGCGGTCAGCTTTGCCGTGCCGCTGGCCGCAGGCAGATCCCAGCGGGGATCAAAGGGCGCACCGGACACTTCCGCAAACCGCTCGGCCGGAACCTGGGCCAGCGCCACCGTCAAAACCGCCGCGCCGGTGGCCTCTTCCGTAACCATTTCCACCGTCTCAATCGCCAGCGGCGCCGCCAGATCCACCACCATCCGCGACCAGCCGGGTCGCACGCCACCAAAACGCAATCCCTCCACGCCGTCCGCGTTCAAGAGCGCCGCCTCGGTCACCCCACGCCAGTCCACCTCGCGGAAATCCAAAACCAACCGCTCCGGCGCGTCCAGCGTGTAGACTCGAAACGGCACCCCCTGGGTCAATGCCATCCTCAGCTCAACCCCGCCGCCCCAAGTGTCGGTGATCTGCGATCCCCCCACCGACACGCGCGCCAGACCGCTCAACTCCTGCGCCGCCGCAGCCGAGCCGAAAGCGGCCCAGACAACCAAGACCCAAAGTTTCATTAACCTGCTCACCGGATTCGCCCCCGTTTTGTTGCGCCAAGCCTAGCGAAGCCCGTCACAAAAGCGAAGGGCCGCCGCAGAGACGACAGCCCTTTTCATCTTGCCAAAAATACTCAATTGCAACCGGGCCTCATGCGCCCCGTGTTGCCATGAAACGCTGCAGCCGCGACAGGCCTTCTTCGATCTGCGCCGTTTCTCGGGCGTAGGAAAACCGCAATGTCCCTGCCCCGCGCACTGGATCAAAATCCAGCCCCGGCGTGACCGCAACCCCGGCTTCTGCAAGGATTTCGGCGGCAAAGGCGCGGCTGTCTTCGGTCAGATCGCTCACATCGGCATAGACAAAGAAGGCGCCATCCGGTGGGGCGATCTTGCTAAAGCCCGCTTTTGGCAAACCGTCCAGCATCAGGGCGCGGTTCCGGCGGTAGACCGCCATATTGGCCTCCAACTCGTCTTCGCAGTCCATGGCGTGCAGCGCCACGATCTGGCTGGCATGGGGCGAGCAGATGAACATGTTCTGCGCCAGACGTTCAATCACCCGGACATGGTCTTCGGGCACCACCATCCAGCCACAGCGCCAGCCGGTCATCGAGAAGTATTTGGACAAAGAGTTGATAACATAGCAGTCATCGGTCAATTCCAGCGCGGTGACGGCTTTGGCCTCATATTCGATGCCGTGATAGATCTCATCCGAGATAAAGCTGACGCCCCCTGCCTGACAGGCATCAATCAGCCCCTGCATGGCACCACGATCCAACATGGTGCCCGAGGGATTCGCCGGTGAGGCCACCATCAGACCGTTGAGGTTCTGCGCGGCAAAATCCGCGGGCACCGGTTGCAGACGGTTCGCGGGTGAGGTTTGCAGATCGACCGGTGTCAGATCGAGCGCCGAGAGGATCTGACGATAGGACGGGTATCCCGGCGCGCCGATGCCCACACGATCGCCGGTGTCAAAAAGCGAGGTGAAGGTCAGCAGAAACGCCCCGGAAGAGCCCGGTGTGATCACCACACGGTTCCAATCCAGATCCACATTGTACCATTCCCCATACATCCGCGCGATGCGTTTGCGCAGCTCCGGCAGGCCGAGGGCAACCGTATAGCCCAGGCTGCCCTGCTCCATCGCCTGCGCCAAAGCGGCGCGGGCTGTGGAGGGGGCTGCGGTGCCGGGCTGGCCCACTTCCATGTGAATGATGTCACGGCCGGCCTCTTCGGCGGCGCGGGCGGCCTCCATCACGTCCATCACAATAAAGGGATCAACCTCAGAGCGCCTTGAGTTCCGCATCACTATCTCCCATGCTGCCGCAAATTCTTTGCCCCTTTGACTGCGAAACAGGCCCATCGTCAATGTCCCGATTTTTGAAAGTGTTTATGATCGCGCTTGTTTTTGCGCTACAGCCGCTTGCCTCGGTGGCGGCCACATTACTGCGCGATCCCGATATAGAATATGCGCTGGGACGTCTGGCAAAACCGGTGTTGGATGCGGCGGGGCTGCCGTCGGGATCGGTGCGGGTGCTGGTGATTAAGGATCCGTCGCTGAATGCCTTTGTCGTCGACAGCCGCCATATCTTCATCCACTCCGGTCTGCTGTTGAAAATGAAAACCCCAGCAGAGCTGCAGTCCGTCATCGCCCATGAGGCCGCCCATATTGCCAATGGCCACCTGTCGCGCCGTCCGGCGGCAGCGCGGGCTTCCAGCTCGATCGCGGCCTTGGGCCTTGCATTGGCAGTGGCCGCCGCCGCCTCGGGCGCCAACCCCGAAGCGGCCAGCGGGCTGACGCTGGGGGCCGCCAGCACCGCCGACCGCCTGTTCAAAAGCCACACAAGAGCGGAAGAAAGCGCGGCTGATGCCTCGGCGATCCGTTACATGGCTGCGGCGGGCATTGATCCCAACGGTATGCACAATGTGCTGAACCTGTTTCGCGGCCAGGAACTGCTGTCGGAACACCGGCAAGACCCCTATGCCCGCACCCACCCCCTGAGCCGCGACCGGATGCGTGCAGTGAAGGCGCTGTCGGCGGGGGTAAAGAAACCGGCCAAACAGGATCCCACGGCGGTCTACTGGTTTGACCGGACGCAGGGCAAACTCTCGGCTTTCCTGCGGGCCTCAAGCTGGACATTGCGCCGTGCCGACAAAAGCGTCAGCAAAGACATCGCCCTGATGCGCAAGGCGGTGGCCTACCATCGCAAACCCGACACCAAGAAGGCGCTGGCCCATATCCAGCAGGCGCTGGCGCTGCGTCCGAAGGATCCCTATCTGCATGAGCTGCACGGTCAGATCCTACTGGAAAGCCGTCAGGCCGCTGCGGCCGTGGCCGCCTACACCCGTGCCGCCAATCTGGCCCCCCGCAATGCCCTGATCCTTGGCGGACAAGGCCGCGCGCTGCTGGTCAATGGCCAGTATAAGAAAGCGCTGGCGGTGCTGGAAAAATCCCGCGCCCGCGATTTCCGTAATTCCGGCGTGTTGCGCGATATGGCGCAGGCCTATGCAAAATTGAACAAACTGGGCATGGCCTCTCTGGTCACTGCGGAACGCTACGCCCTGAGGGGCCGTTTCAAAGATGCCCTGATTCACTCAAAACGTGCCGTGGGGCTGTTGCCGCGCGGCTCTGCCCCTTGGCTACGAGCACAGGATGTGCTCTCTGCGGCTGAGGCCCAAGCCAAAAAGAAGAAGAGGAAATAACAATGAAGAAGCTTCTCGCCACCGTTGCGACGCTAGCAACCCTGGCCCTGCCGGCGCAGGCCTTCGACGTCAACGCCATGACCCCGGCTGAGGAAGAGGCCTTTGGCAAGGCCGTGCGGGCCTACATCATGCAGAACCCGTCGATCATTGTGGAAGCCTATGAGCTGTTCCAGCAGCAACAGGCCGAGCTGGAAGCTGCCAATGATCAGCAGCTGGTGCGTCAGCTGGCCCCGGTCCTGTTTGAAGACGGTCGTGACTGGGAAGCGGGCAACCCAGAAGGCGACATTGTGATGGTTGAGTTCCTCGACTACCGCTGCGGCTATTGCAAGAAGGCCCATGAAGAGGTGAAGCAGCTGATTGCGGGCGACCAGAACATCCGCTTCATCGTGAAAGAATTCCCGATCCTGGGCGACGAATCCGTGCTGGCCTCGCGCTTTGCCATCGCCACCCGCAAAGTTGCGGGCGATGACGCCTATGGCCGGATGAATGACGCCTTGATGCAGTATCGCGGCAAGATGACTGAAAAGTCGCTGAAGAAAATCGCCGACAAGCTGGATCTGGACGGCGACGCGATCCTTGCGATGATCGAAGATCCCGAGGTGACACAGCAGATTGCCGACACCCATCAGATTGCCAGTGCGCTGTCGATTTCCGGCACCCCGACGTTTGTGATCCAGGACCAAATGCTGCGTGGCTACGTACCGCTGGACGGGATGCAGGAACTGATCGCCGCCATGCGCGCCGAGATGTAAGCGACCCCCTGCATCAGAAATGACAAAAGGCAGCCGCATCGGCTGCCTTTTCTATTTGGAATCGGATAACGTCGAGCTATTAGCCGCGTCCTGCGACGCCTCGTCTTCAATCGCGGCGGCGCGTTCTTCGACCTCTTCAACGATGTGATCAACCATTTGTTCGTTGCTCATCTTGTGGCTTGCCTTGCCCGCCAGGTAAACCATGCCACTGCCAGCCCCGCCGCCGGTAAAGCCCACATCGGTCATCAGTGCCTCACCGGGCCCGTTCACCACACAGCCGATGATGCTGAGGCTCATCGGGGTCTTCACATGCTCCAGCCGCTTTTCCAGCGTCTCAACGGTTTTGATCACGTCAAAGCCCTGCCGCGCACAGCTGGGGCAGGAAATGATGTTCACACCCCGGTGCCGCAGGCCCAGAGATTTCAGGATCTCAAAGCCCATTTTCACCTCTTCCACCGGATCAGCCGACAGGCTGACCCGCATGGTGTCGCCAATTCCCATCCACAGAAGCTGGCCCAGACCGATGGCGGATTTGACCGTGCCTGACATCAAGCCGCCCGCCTCAGTAATCCCTAGGTGGATCGGGGCGTCTGTGGCATCGGCCAGTTGCTGATAGGCGGCTGCAGACATAAAGACGTCCGAGGCTTTGACCGAGATTTTGAACTCGTGAAAATCGTTGTCCTGCAGGATCTTGATGTGATCCAGGCCGCTTTCGACCATGGCATCGGGACAGGGTTCGCCGTATTTCTCCAGCAGGTGTTTTTCCAGAGAACCCGCGTTGACGCCGATCCGCATCGAACAATTGTTGTCACGAGCGGCCTGAATGACTTCGCGCACCTTGGCCTCTGACCCGATGTTGCCCGGATTGATCCGCAGACAAGCCGCACCTGCCTCGGCCGCTTCGATGCCGCGTTTGTAGTGGAAATGGATGTCCGCCACGATCGGCACGGGGCTTTCCCTTACAATCTCTTTCAGCGCCTTGGAGCTGTCCACATCCGGCACCGAGACCCGCACAATATCCGCCCCCGCATCTGCGGCCCGCAGCACCTGTTCAATGGTGGCCTTAGCGTCCGAGGTGATGGTGTTGGTCATCGTCTGCACCGAAATCGGCGCCCCCCCACCCACAGGCACATTGCCCACATGGATCTGGCGGCTTTCACGGCGATAGATGTTGCGCCAGGGGCGGACGTGGTTCAGCGACATGGGTCAGTTCCCGATGGTTGGCGAGGGGTTGGGCAGCTATGGCCCATACATAGTGCGAAGGGGGCGCTGCTGCAATTGCCTCAGCGCCGCACATAGGGTGTGAATGTCTCGAAAGTTTAGCGGTTCTTCAGCTCGGCCACGATGCTGGACAATTCGCCATGTTCGGCCAGATCCGCCAGCGTATATTTGTCCGTCAGGTTATCAACCGACAATGCCAATTTGGAGGTCACAACACCACGCGGACCGGCGGGGCCGTAATGGGCGCCGTTAACGGTGAAGTAGATCGCACCGCTTTCACCAACACGCAAGGTCGGCGCCTCTTCGGTCTGCGGCACTTTCCAGGTGTCGCCCGGTTCCATGATGCCTTCGAAGATCACCGAACCATCCGCGGCGCGGACCCGTACCCAGGCAGGGCGGACAGCAACCATTTCAACACCTGGGGCGGCGGTTTCAACAACCTGTGGCACAACCGGCTCAACCGGTTCTGCAGGAGCGCTCATGGCGGCGAAATCGATCTGTGGCTCCTCAGGGACGAAGCTGCCCACCGTGGTCGGATCCAGTGTCGAGATCGGTGCGTCCCGTGCCACCAGCACCGGCACATCCAGCGCCTGCGGACGGTAGAGACGGTCCAACGCATCAGCTGGCGGGGTAAAAACACCGGTTGCCGCAGCGGTGACCGTGGTGCCATCGAGGTTGGGGCTCACCTCAGACGCAACAGGATCCAGCTCGGCCAGCACATTGGGGCTCTGCTCCACCGGGGCAAACTGCACCCGTTGGATTTCATTCAGCACCGACCAGCCGCCGTAGCCAATACCGACGATCAATCCTAGCAGCACTAAGGAAGAGCCAATGGCCCCCGGTTCGATGCTGGCAAAGAACCCGTCTTTGGCCGGGGCAAAGGGTGTGGTGGGCGCGTTGAAAGGGTCACGGTCGCCCATCGCGGGCAGTGCCAGTGCCTCTTTCTTACGCAGGCCCGAGGCCTCTTCCGACATCCCATGTGCTGTCGAGAACCCGCTTTCGGCGCAGAATGCGGCAAAGGCCTCTTCCGGATCAAGGTTCAGGTAACGGGCGTAGGAACGGACATAGCCGGCGATGAAACCGGGGGTGTCAAAGGCGGAAGGATCGCAGTTTTCGATTGCCGCGATATAGGCCGCTTTGATCCGCAATTCGCGTTGCACATCCAGCAGGGATTTGCCCAGCGTCGCACGTTCGCCGCGCATCATGTCGCCAAGACGCTGCTCAAAGTCGTCGAAACCTTTTGGCTTCACGACATCGTCTTCCGAATTTTTCGGTGCTTTACGCCTAATCATCCCCACTGCCCTATCAGCGATTCGCCCTCGGAACCGTCACGATTCGAACGTGACCTTTGTTTCCTCAAGCGTAGCATATGGCAAGGGAATTTACACCAGATATGGTTTTAGGCGCTCAGATCGGCACGATTCAGCGCACAATGCGACCAAAGTTCGTCCATCGCCTGCACCAGCTTATCCATTTCACCGGGGCCATGCACCGGCGACGGGGTAAAGCGCAAACGCTCTGTGCCGCGGGGAACTGTCGGGAAATTGATCGGCTGCACGTAGATGCCAAACCCGTCCAGCAGCATGTCGCTCATCAGTTTGGTGTGCACTGGGTTGCCAACAATCACCGGCACGATGTGGCTGCCATGGTCGATGATCGGCAGGCCCAGCCCCTTGAGCCGCAGCTTGAGGATCTTGGCCTGGGTCTGGTGCTGTTCGCGCAGGGTTTGATCCTGTTTCAGATGCGCAACCGACGCCGCCGCCCCCGCCGCCACAGCCGGTGGCAGCGAAGTGGTGAAGATAAAGCCCGGCGCATAAGACCGGATGGCATCACACATCTTTTCCGAGGCAGCGATATAGCCGCCCATGACGCCATAGGCCTTGGCCAGGGTGCCATTGATGATGTCGATCCGATGGGCCAGGTTGTCCCGCTCGGTCACACCGCCGCCGCGTGGGCCGTACATGCCGACAGCGTGCACCTCATCGATATAGGTCAGGGCGCCAAATTCATCCGCCAGATCGCACAGCGCTTCGATGGGACCAAAGTCGCCGTCCATCGAGTAGACCGATTCGAAGGCAATCAGCTTGGGCGCCTTGGGATCATCCGCTTCCAGCAGCGCGCGCAGATGTGCCACGTCATTGTGACGGAAAATGCGTTTTGCCCCACCGTTGCGACGCACCCCTTCGATCATCGAAGCATGGTTCAACTCATCCGAATAGATGATCAGACCGGGGAACAGTTTTGGCAGGGTCGAAAGCGTGGCGTCATTGGCGATATAGGCCGAGGTGAACAGCAAAGCCGCTTCCTTGCGGTGCAGATCCGCCAGTTCAGCCTCCAGTCGTTTGTGATACACCGTGGTGCCGGAAATGTTGCGCGTGCCGCCCGAGCCAGCGCCGGTGGCATCAATCGCTTCGTGCATGGCCGCCAGAACAACCGGATGCTGTCCCATACCCAGATAGTCATTGCCGCACCAGACCGTGATGGGCTGCTTTTCGCCGTCCGGTCGGGTCCAGGTCGCATGGGGGAAATTGCCCTTGTCCCGCTCGATATCAATAAAGGTCCGGTAACGACCTTCTTCGTGCAGCTTGTTCAGCGCCTCATCGAGTTTGAGCGTATAGTCCACGTCCATCGTCCTTTCTGGCTCAGAAACTGCCCTCCGTATGAGGATACAGCACCTTGCTACTCTCCGGATTCTTATCCTGGAGAACATATTCACATTTTGTAGTATCATATACTACAGCGGCAATCTGCAAAAAAGATTACAAATTGACGCTCCTTTAGCGCTTTGACTTGCATCAACTGTGCCGGTGGACAAGCCCATTTCGCCTGTTACTTTGCCGCACAAAAGAAAAACAAGGAGATGCCGATGGCTCTGGAACCCGTATTGTCCAAGATTGACGAGGAAATCAGCCCCGCAACCGAACGGTTGATGGAACTGCTGCGAATCCCCTCGATCTCCACCGATCCCGCCTACAAGGGCGATTGCGACACTGCCGCCGACTGGTTAGTTGCCGATTTGAAATCGATTGGTGTCGAGGCGGCCAAACGGGCCACCCCGGGTCATCCGATGGTGGTGGGCCATATCAACGATGCCCCGGAAGGCGCGCCGCATGTGTTGTTTTACGGCCATTACGATGTGCAGCCGGTGGATCCGCTGGATCTGTGGGACACCCCGCCGTTTGAGCCGCAGCTGGAAGAAACCGAACATGGCACCGTGATCCGCGGCCGTGGCTCATCAGATGACAAGGGCCAGCTGATGACCTTTGTCGAGGCCTGCCGCGCCTGGAAAGCGGTGCATGGCACCCTGCCCTGCCGCATCACTTTCTTCTTTGAAGGCGAAGAAGAAAGCGGCTCGCCGTCGCTGATTCCTTTCCTGGAGGAAAACCGCGAAGAACTGCAGGCCGATCTGGCGCTGGTCTGTGACACGTCGATGGTGTCGCGTGGCGTGCCTTCGATCGCCTCGCAGCTGCGCGGTATGCTGAAGGATGAGTTTACCCTGACCGGCCCGCGCATCGACTTGCACTCGGGCCACTACGGTGGTCCCGGTCTGAACCCGCTGCGCGAGATGTCGCGGATTGTAGACAGTTTCTACAACGATGAAACCGGCGCGGTGGCCGTGGAAGGTTTCTATGAAGGGGTGCATGAAGTGCCCGCCGATCAGCTGCGTCAGTGGGAAAACTGCGGCTTTGATGAGGCAGAATATCTGAACTCCGTCGGCTACACCAAAGCCCATGGCGAAAACGGCTATTCGACACTGGAACAGCAATGGGCCCGCCCAACACTGGAAGTGAACGGCCTCTGGGGTGGCTACAACGGTGTTGGTTCCAAAACCGTGTTGCCGTCGAAGGCACATTGCAAAATCACCTGCCGTCTTGTTGGTGACATGGACCCCGACAAACTGCGCGACAAGATCCGCAAACATGTTGAGGACCGCCTGTCGACCGACATCTCCGTCGAATGGGACAATGATCTGGAAGGCTCGCCCGCTTCGGTGATGAACCTTGACCGCCCCGAGTTTGAAGCCGCCCGTGGCGCGCTGTCGGACGAATGGAACCGCGAAGCCGTGTTCACCGGCATGGGCGGCTCGATCCCGGTGGTCGGCTATTTCAACACCATCCTTGGCCTCGATTCGATGCTGGTGGGCTATGCTAATGACGATGACGCCATCCACTCGCCGAATGAGAAATACGACCTGAAGAGTTTCCATAAAGGTATCCGCAGTTGGGCGCGGATAATGGACGCGATCACCAAGTAAACAATGGGCATTGAGACCCAAAAGGGAGGGGGGCGTTGCCCCCCTTCTTGCTTTCCGCAATTCATCCCCCCAGAGTAGTTCTGGCAAGATGAAAGCGCCTTTCAATGATCCTCAAATACTCACAAAGGACCCGCTGATGCAGAGTGAAACACGTCGAGTGAACGGGATCGAGGTCGCCTATGATCTGCGCGGTCAGGGGCCGGGTCTGTTGCTGCTGCATGGCTTTCCGCAGACCCGTGCGATGTGGGGACCAATTGCGGGCACCCTGGCCACACGGTTCACCGTGGTGACGCCTGATTTGCGAGGCTATGGCGGCTCAGGCAAACCGGCAGAGGTGGCAGATTACAGTTTCCGTGACATGGCGCAGGATCAGGTGGCGCTGATGGCGCAGCTGGGGTTTGAGCAGTTTCATCTTGTGGGCCATGACCGCGGCGGGCGCACCGCACATCGGCTGGCCTTGGACCATGGCGCAGCGGTGCAGAGCCTGACGATGATGGACATCGTGCCAACGCATCTTCTGCTCAGCGATCTTAACCGCCATGTGGCCAAAGCCTATTACCACTGGTTCTTCCTGGCCCAGCCCTCACCCCTGCCGGAGACGATGATCGGTGCAGATCCGGAGGGTTATTTCATGTCCTGCCTGCAGGGCTGGGGTGCGGCGGATCCGGAGGGGTTTGAGGCCGCGCAGATGGCGGCCTATCGCAAGGCTTGGGCAGACCCAGAAGTGGTGCGGGGCATGTGCAACGACTACCGCGCCGCCCTTGAGGTGGATTTTGATCTGGATGCGGCGGATCTGGGCCGGCAGGTCACTTGCCCGACGCTGGTGCTCTACGGCGCGGAGGGGGCGATGGCAGCGGCCTATGATGTAGCGGCCACATGGGCGCCGCGTTGCGCGGACCTGCGTGCAGAAGCCGTGCCGGGTGGCCATTTCTTTCCCGACACCCACCCGACCGAAACCCTGGCCGCACTGAACCGTTTCCTGCCGGGGCCTTAAAGGGACCGCCCTAGAAGACGCCAGAGAACCGTTCGGGCAATTGAAACTGCAATTGATAATCGGGGCGGGCGAAGTTGTAGAAACCAGTGTCGCCACGCGGCCCGAAACTGCGCTGCATTTTGCGGCGATAAGGGCGCATGTCGAAACCTTCGACCTTCTCCAGATCGGCAAAAGCTTCAAACTCTGCACGGTCTTCGCCGCGGGCTTCGGCGAACCAGTGCCGGCCGATGGCAATGTCCTTGATGTCATCGCCAATCTCCCCCGTCACCGCGTTGCGGCGGTCCATTGCGGCGACATATTCAGGGAAATCGCAGAACTTCAGATGCATCAAATAAAGGCAATCGGGTGTGTAGAGCTTGTTGTGCTGGGTGTAATGCCCTCCCCGCGCGATCTTGGTGCTGGCGGAAATCACACAGGGCTTGGAGTAATGCGGCGCCAACCGGACATGGCGGCGCGGGCCAAGAATGGTGTCGGTGATGGCGTCGGGCTCTATATCGATGCGGTGGATCACCTCTAGGCCCAGAGGGGTCAGCACGCGGCGGATGGGCTGGTCCTTCAGATAATCCAGCAGGGAAACCCCTTCTTCGGGGTCAATCACCACCAGTTCATCCACGTCCCCCACGATCACATGGTTGTAGTAGCTGCGCAGCCCCCCCACGAGGTTGTTGAGCAACCGCCAGCGTTTCATGTCAAAGTTCTTGTGCGGATCACCGGGGATGCCAATGATGTTGCAGCCCTCTGCCAGTTCACTGACACCTTCGCCGCGACCGTGGTTGATGATGTAGAGGTTTTCGCGGCCAAAAATCGGACCGTAGTGGCGCAGCCAGGCTTTCAGAAAGAAGTGATCGTCGCGCACCATGGTGACGACTGCCGCTGTTGACTGCATGGATCCCTCCGGCCCTGTTCTGGGCTCTTTCCCTTGGCACTGCTCTGCTTTGCACTGATCTGGCGGCTTGCACACCACCCACCGGCTGTCCCGGCGTTTTCTTGATCTTTGGTAGCGGGTTTGAAGGCAATTGAGAAATAAAATATGTAACCAAAACAGGACGTCGCGGGGTGCGACATTGCAGGGCTGGCATGGCTCCTGCAGCACCTCAGACGTTCGCAACCGTTGGAAAGAGCTGGCCAGAGATGAGCACCGCACAGATGACGCCCGAAAACAAAGCCACCAAAGCCTCTGCAGATCCAGCCCGCAAAGGGGGCGACAAGTTGTTGAGTCTGCGGGAAACGGGGCGGCTCTACCATCCGGTGCATGATGTGCCGCTGACGCATTTTCAGGTGTTTGGCGAACGGGCCTCGGCCACCAATCTGGTGCGCAAACTGATTGAGAAAAACATCGAGATCGACGGCGCCATCGGCATGGGTTGGAAACATGCGGTGCCGCGCATGGTGGCGATCCCGAAATCCTACCTGATTGTCGGTGTTGTGCGCCATGCTGAGGCCTGGGCCCTGTCGATGCACAAACGCCCTTGGCATCTGGACCCTCGGCTGCATGTCTTTGACTTCTCTCGGTTTATTCGCACACCCTGGCGCGGCATCGTGGACCGCCCCACCGATTTTGAAGAACTGCCACGTAAGCTGCGCGATCAGGTGGATGGCATGCCGCTGCAGATGGATCTGCATCCAATCACCGGCCGGCCCTATAACAACTTGTTCCAGATGCGGGCGATCAAAATGGCCAGTCTGCTGAGCTTTATGAACCGCGGCTGCAACGTGGTATTGTTGAAGGCCGAACAGGTGCAGGACGATCCCGAAGGCTTTGCGGATTGGTTCAGCGAGACCCTGGCGCTCAAACGCCGTTCAGAGCGTTTTCAGGGCATTCACCGGCGATTGGGCAATCGTCACAAGCTGGCGGTGCCGGATGAGCTGCGCGGCAGCACGCCCAAAGAGATGTCACAGCAGGACCGCAAGTTTATGCGCTCTGCGCTGGATATGCAGCTGGAGGAGCTGGTGGGCTATACCTATCCGGAATGAACGCCGCGTCTTGGCGTGCCGCTCAAAAAGGGCGCGCCAGTTCATTTCTCTGATCACTTGCCCTCAAAACCACAAAAGCACCCCGAAGGGTGCTTTGTTTCCTCCCGAAGGAAGAAGTGGCGCGGTTGACGGGGCTCGAACCCGCGACCCCCGGCGTGACAGGCCGGTACTCTAACCAACTGAGCTACAACCGCGCATCTGGCACTCTGACGACGTTTGAACAGTGGTGGCGCGGTTGACGGGGCTCGAACCCGCGACCCCCGGCGTGACAGGCCGGTACTCTAACCAACTGAGCTACAACCGCTCACTGTTCGCTCATCGTCTTGAGCGTGAGGGGTGTTTATTCTGCGTCACCGGTGGCGTCAAGCGGATCATGACACAAAAATCACAAAAGTTTCCCGACCCGCCTGAAGCCCCTTTTTTCCTTGGCTTTGAGGGCGCAAATTTCTTTGCAACGCCAGTGGGTTCAGTCCGGCAGTGGGATGAATTCGCCATCATCACCAGGCGGCAGTTGGAATCGCCCATGCGCCCAGTCTCCGGCCCGCCAGGCCTCCTTTGCGGCCTCGATCCGTTCCTTGCTGGAGGCGACGAAATTCCACCAGATATGGCGTGGACCATTCATCGTCTCGCCTCCCAGAAGCAGGACCCGTGCACCCTCGGCGCCCGCTTTGACCGAGATGGAATCGCCTGGGCGGAAGACCAGCATGCGCCCCGCCTCATAGTCCTGCCCGCCCTGCGAAACCGCCCCCTCAATCACGTAAACCGCGCGGTCTTCGTGATCGTCAGGCAGCGGCAACTGGGCACCGGCCTCCATCAACGTGTCGGCGTAGAACAGATCCGAGGGCAGCGGCACTGGCGCCTCTTCCCCATAAGCGCGACCCAGAATCAACCGCATCTGCTTGCCCTCTCCTTCCAGAACCGGCAGGTCCTCTTTCGGGCTGTGGTGGAACAGCGGCGCGTCATCCTCATGGCCGTCCGGTAGCGCCAGCCAGGTCTGGATGCCGAACATATTGAACGGCTTTTCACGCATCTCTTCATCGGTGCGTTCAGAATGGGTGATGCCGTAGCCCGCCTTCATCCAATTCACCGCCCCCGGTTCAATCCACTGGTCAGTGCCCAGGGAATCGCGGTGGTGCAGGCGACCCTTGTAAAGGTAGGTCACCGTGCCAAGACCGATATGCGGATGTGGCCGGACATCGATCCCCTGCCCCGTCAGAAACTCTGCCGGCCCCATCTGGTCAAAGAAGATAAATGGCCCGACCATCTGGCGGCGGCCATGCGGCAAGGCACGGCGCACCTCAAAGCCACCCAGATCGCGGGCGCGCGGGACAATGACGGTTTCAATCTGATCCACCTGATCGCCAATCGGCGTGTGGATGTCTAGCAGTGGGTTCCAACTCATATCGGTGCCTCCTTTGCCCCCAAGATAGAGCCGTCGACACAGAACAGTAGCCCCAGCAGAGGACAGGTTCTGTGCATGGGTGCAGAGGGAGAACGCTCACGCAGATCGACCGAACGATCGATAAGATAATTAATCAAGGGAGAAATGGTGGGTCGTGAGAGGCTCGAACTCCCGACATCTTCGGTGTAAACGAAGCGCTCTACCAACTGAGCTAACGACCCGTTAGGCGCTACCTACCCAATGCCCTGCGGAGGCGCAAGGGGGGCTGTTGGAATTTTCGGGAAAATTTCGAGACTGTGTTTCAGTAGGATAAACAACCTCAAGAGGCCTTAGCCAATCGCTCAAACGACGGAACAAGCGCCAGCCGATGTTCGCGTAAGGTAGAGCATTCAGAGGGGAAATGGTGGGTCGTGAGAGGCTCGAACTCCCGACATCTTCGGTGTAAACGAAGCGCTCTACCAACTGAGCTAACGACCCGTGAGGCGCTGTCTATCCAATGTCGCAGAGCACTGCAAGGGCTTGTGACAGGAAATTGAAATTTTCTTTATCCCGTTTTTCAGATCTGGCGGAACCCTTTGTTTTTGCTCACTCCGTGAAGCCCAGTTCCCGCAGGGCCGCATCCATTTCTGCGGTTATTGTGCCGATCTGCGCCCCCCACTCTTCGGCGCCAGCCACAGAGGAAGCATCCAGGCCAACAGAGGTCAGGAACGCCTGATAGACCACATGGTTCATCGCGTTCAGCAGCGCCGCTTCGATCTGTTTCGCAACCGCGTCCGGGGTTTCACGATGCACCACAAAGCCGCGCACGGTTGAGAAGCTGACGTCGATCCCCAATTCTTTTGCGGTGGTCACCTCCGGTAAAGCTGCCAGACGCCGGTCCGCCAGAACAACAATTGGGCAAATCGCACCCGTGGCAATTTCCGCCCCTGCCTCCGCCAGGTTCAGCACCGCCACATCCACCGACCCTGCGACCAGCTGCTCTGCCAGTTGTCCCCCGCCGGAGTAAGGCTGCACTTCGGGCGCAGCCAATCCCCCTTTCTTGGTGAACATATGGGCCGAGACATCATCGATATTGCCCAAATGCGTGGTGCCATAGGTCAGACCATATTGCCGCTGTGCGTCAACAAAGGCCCCGGCATCCGCGTAGCTGCCGCAGCGCACCATCAGGATTTGAGGATCATCCGTGCCGCGGGCGATGGGACGGATATCTTCCAGTGTCAGTTTGCTTCGCCCATGTGCCATGCTGGCGGCATGGCCTGAGGTGAAGACAAGGATGGTATGGCCGTCTGCGACCTGGTCCAGAAAATGATCCATCGCCACACCGCCGCCCCAACCGCGTTTGTTGACAACAACCATATCGGTTTTCAGCTCCAGCCGCGCCCGCAGCATCATCATTCGGGCGGTGACATCGGTACCGCCTCCGGGGCCGGCGTGGGTCAGCACTTCGATTGTGCGGGTCGGGAACTCATTCGCGGCAGCGGCGCCGCACAGCAAAGCAATGGTGTAAAGCGTGGTGAGCAGTGTCTTCATGGTCGCCCTCCCTGGCTGGGGTCATGCCGTGTTCGGTCGAATCGATATATGCGTCTCACAATAGCAGAACACTTTCACACCACTGGTCCAAGTCTGGGCTTCCCCGGCCCTAACGAAAAACCCGAACGACTGGCGTCCGGGTTTAAGGTTTTTTGGGGTCCACCTGCAATCTGCGGGCGGGATGTCTGCCAGTGTCGTTATTCCGCCGCTTCCGCAACCGGATCATCATCCGATGGTTTTTCTGCAGCGTCGTCTTTGATGGTCTGGCGCACCTTGCAGGTCATCACACGGGCCGAGGACAGGTGCTTCATCCGGTTCACGCGGATCTTGCCCAGCGGCTGCATATTGACCTCGCGGCCCTCGGCCAGCGCGGCGCCGAGAATTTCAAGAGCCGCCTCAATCGCCGGCTTTGCGTCACGTTTCTTCACCCCGGCGCGTTCGACAACCATGTCGATCAGCTCAACCTTTTTCAGTTCCGGCAGAGTGGAGGTTGGGACGCTTTCCTGCACCACAACCGTTTCAGGCGCAGCTTTCGCAGCCACCTTGGCCGGAGCGGGCTTGCGGGTCTTGGGAAGAGCCGACTTTGTCGCCTTTGCCGCGACAGGTTTGGTGGTTTTGGTGGGTGTTTTGCTCGATTTCGTGGTGGTGCTACGTGCCATGGAGATGCCTCTGCCCCGATTATGAATTTGTTATTGTTGCCAGATTATCCACAAACGCCTGAAAAATCCAGAGTCTGTCGGAATTTCGACAGGTATTTCACAGAACTGTTGCCACGCCATAAACAAACGCCCCCGGATTTCTCCGAGGGCGTTTGCAGATGTTTCTGAACCCTTGCGGGCTTAATGTGCGACGGCACCGGAGCCGGATTTACCCTTAAGCGCAGCAGCGGCGGCGGCCTCTTCGGCCTCCTCATCCCATTCAATCGCTTCGGGCGTGCCGGTCAGCGCCAGTTTCAGCACTTCGGTCACATGGGTGACCGGAATGATCTCTAGCCCGGCCTTCACATTGTCCGGAATATCCGCCAGATCCTTTTCGTTCTCTTCAGGGATGAGAACGGTTTTGATCCCGCCGCGCAGGGCGGCCAGCAGTTTTTCCTTCAGACCGCCGATGGGCATGGCATTACCACGCAGGGACACCTCACCGGTCATCGCAATATCCTTGCGCACCGGAATGCCGGTCAGAACCGAAACAATCGAGGTCACCATCGCCAGACCGGCCGAAGGGCCGTCTTTGGGCGTTGCGCCATCGGGCACGTGCACGTGGATGTCCCACTTTTCGAACTGCGGCGGTTTCACACCGATTTGCGGTGCCACCGAACGCACGTAGGACGAAGCCGCATCAATCGACTCTTTCATCACGTCGCCCAGTTTACCGGTGGTCTTCATCCGACCTTTGCCCGGCAGCTTCAGCGCCTCAATATGAAGCAGATCACCACCAACCGAGGTATAGGCCAAACCGGTGACAACGCCGACCTGATCCTCTTTTTCGGCCAGACCGTAGCGGAACTTCTTCACGCCGAGGAAATCATCGATGTTGTCCGCATTGACGGTGATCGAGTCCGCTTCGCCTTTGACGATCTTGGTGATCGCCTTCCGCGCCATCTTGCCGACCTCACGTTCCATGTTCCGCACGCCCGCTTCACGGGTGTAATGGCGAACCACTTCGGTCAGGGCAGATTCTTCGACCGCGAACTCTTTTTTCTTGAGACCGTGGTTTTTGACCTGCTTGGGCACGAGGTGCTGTTTGGCAATCTCGATCTTCTCGTCCTCGGTGTAACCGGCAAGCGGGATGATCTCCATCCGGTCCAGCAGCGGGCCCGGCATGTTGTAGCTGTTCGAGGTGGTCAGGAACATCACGTTGGACAGGTCGTATTCGACCTCCAGATAGTGATCGACAAAGGTGCCGTTCTGTTCCGGATCCAGCACTTCCAGCATGGCCGATGCGGGATCACCACGGAAGTCCTGCCCCATCTTGTCGATCTCATCGAGCAAGATCAGCGGGTTGGTGGTTTTCGCCTTTTTCAGCGCCTGGATGATCTTACCGGGCATCGAGCCGATATAGGTCCGACGGTGGCCACGGATTTCGGATTCATCGCGCACACCGCCAAGGCTGATGCGGATAAATTCGCGTCCCGTCGCCTTGGCAACCGATTTCCCAAGCGAGGTTTTACCCACACCGGGCGGGCCAACAAGGCAGAGGATCGGGCCTTTCAGCTTCTTCGAACGCTGCTGCACCGCGAGGTACTCAACAATCCGCTCTTTGACCTTCTCCAGACCATAGTGATCCTTGTCCAGAATGTCCTGCGCCCGGCCCAGGTCTTTCTTGACGCGCGACTTCACACCCCACGGGATCGACAGGATCCAGTCGAGGTAATTGCGCACCACAGTGGCCTCGGCGCTCATGGGCGACATGTTCTTGAGCTTCTTCAGCTCTGCGTCGACCTTTTCCTTGGCCTCTTTCGACAGTTTGGTCGCGGCGATTTTCTCTTCCAGCTCGGTGATCTCATTCGAGCCATCCTCGCCATCGCCCAGCTCCTTCTGAATGGCCTTCATCTGCTCATTCAGATAGTATTCACGCTGGGTGCGCTCCATCTGGGATTTGACACGGGTTTTGATCTTTTTCTCGACCTGCAGCACGGACATTTCGCCCTGCATCAGCCCGTAGACCTTTTCCAACCGCTCCGACACGCTGAGGGTTTCCAGAAGCTCCTGCTTCTGGGCCACTTCGATGCCCAGGTGACCGGCCACCAGATCAGCCAGCTTGGCCGGATCATCGGTTTCCGACACTGTGACCAGCGCCTCTTCGGGAATGTTCTTTTTGACTTTGGCGTAGCGCTCAAACTCGGTGCCAACGGTGCGCAGCAGCGCCTCGATGGTGGCGATGTCACCGGGAATCTCATTGAGATATTCCGCGCGCGCTTCAAAAAAGTCATCGTTTTCAAGGTAGTCCGTGATTTTCACACGGGCCTGCCCTTCGACCAGCACCTTCACGGTGCCATCGGGCAGTTTCAGCAGCTGCAGCACATTGGCCAGCACGCCGCTGTTGTAAATGCCGTCAGCCTGCGGATCATCCTCTGCCGGATCAATCTGGCTGGACAGCAGAATTTGCTTGTCGTCCTGCATCACCTCTTCCAGCGCGCGGACGGATTTTTCCCGACCGACAAACAGCGGCACGATCATGTGGGGGAACACAACGATGTCGCGCAGCGGGAGGACTGGATAGGATGCGTTGAGTGGCTCTTGCATGCGTTTTCCTTGTTCTTGGCAAAAAGGCACCGGTCCCAAAAGTGGCAACCCCGGCCTTCTCCGTTTCGTGAGATTTAATTTGGGGGCGGCTCCCCCGATTTCAACCGCACGATCCTTTCGCAGTTTCAATTTGCCGTGCGTCGCAAGGAGTAGCAAGGCGCGAATTCGCCCGCGCCTCCAATTGTCGGGGGCACGGGCGTTTTTTCAGGCGCAAAAATCAGGCCAAGTTGGGGTCAGGTTTAAATCAATCCTCATTGATCGGCCCGGTCATCGACCGGTCCACCCCTTTGAGGATCGCGTTGACCGCTTTTTGCACCTTGGCCAGGTGGGCTTCGACATCATCGTGGAAGGCGTCCAGTCGCCCAACGATATTGTCCAGCCCCTTGGCCGTATCCCGCAGCGTTCCCGCTTCGACCCGGCAGGCAATTCGGATCGTGGAGAGGCCCAGGATCATGCGACGCAGGAATTCGGTGCGCCGTTTGATTGTGATTGCGGATTGGATGCCTTGGATGACCGCCTGCATCGACTGACGTTTATAGCCGTTCAACAGGTGGTGCAGATGGTGGATCTCATCCTCCTTGGTGGTGCGCCCACCCAGGCAGTTTTCTTTTTCGAACTTTTCGCACATCTCCTCCATCAGATGCGATGTGCAGAGCAAGAAGAACGAGTTCTGATCTCGCGAAACGTCCCAGATACCCTCGTACTTCTCTGAAACATGAAGCGTTTTCAGATGGTTCTGAATGTCACGCAGCATCAGATCATAGTTTTTGGCAATCTCATTGATGGTCGAGCGCCCCACCTTCAGTTTGGCGGCAAAGATCTTCATGTTGGCGGTCAGCAGGGCCGCGTTGTCGAACTTCTCCGACAAAAGCGCCAACTCACTGCGCAATTCCTTCGCATTGGTCGAGATGGTATCGATATTGGACAGGTCGTTGAACTTGGGCCGGTGCAGGGTTTCGCGGCGGCTTTCAAACTCGGTATAGAGCGCATGGGCCTGGAACATCGCATAGGTCGGGAACCCCAGATCTTGCACCCGATCCATCAGACGCATGGCGCTTTCTTCCGGGCTTAGATCAAGCTCCTGTTCATCGCGCAGGATGTCCTTGTAAAGCGCCTGCACCCCTTCAAACAACTCGGAAGAAGGTTTCATCCGCACCGAAAGGAAACCACCTGTAACCGGCGAAGCGATGGCAAAGACCCAGTAGTATTTGCCCTCTTTAGTCTTGTTCTTCACATAGGCACCAACCGGCACCCCGTTTTCCAGACCATTCCACAGCAGCCAAAACACCGCCTTTGGCACTTCGCTGTGCCGGATGATCCGATGCGGCGCGCCCTGCAGTTCGCTGCCATCAAAACCGGCAATGCGTACAAAGACTTCGTTATAGGCCTCAATCACACCGCGCTTATCCGTGCGCGAGAAAAACAATTCCTGAATTCCAAAAGCTTCTTCGACGTTTACTTCCGGCACAGTACGGGGATTGACCGGGCCTTCATCTACCTTGAACGGGTCAGTCGGCATCGTGTTCATCGTTATATCCATTTTTGCCAGCTGCGGTGACAGGGGTCCTTCACCGTTCAGGTGGGGAGGAACGGAACTCCGGCATAGGGCAGCTGAACCAGCCGGAAAGGACGATCATATCGCACTTAGGGCAACGGCCTAATGCGGGGTCTGTTTAGGGGTAAAATCACGGGTAAGTTGGCGCGTTGGGGGTGACAAATCACCCATCAAAATTGGCAAAATCGAATTTGCGCCAAGCCCAGAGGGGCTTAGGAGATGTGAGGCAAATATACCTTTCCCAAGCCCTGCGACATTTTTTCAATCAAAAGAGGGAAATTTCACACAGAAACAAAGGTGTATTCCGGTGACATATTAACTTTTCGACCCACGCCCTGCCCCAGAAACGTAAAACGGCCCGCTCGGGTTTCCTGCGGCGGGCCGTCAGAAACGACAAAAAACACGCGGTCAGAGGCGTTCGATATCCCCATGCGCGCGGGTCTCGTGGAAGTCTTTCTGGAACGCTTCAAACGTGCCTGCCGCAATCGCATCGCGCATGCCCTGCATCAGCTCTTGGTAATAGTGCAGATTGTGCCAGGTCAGCAGCATCCCCGAAATCATTTCCTGGCTGCGGTAGACGTGGTGCAGATAGGCACGAGAGTAGTTGCTGCAGGCGGGGCAGCTGCAGTTTTCATCCAAGGGACGCGGATCGTCCTGATGGCGGGCGTTCTTGATATTCACAACGCCAAAACGGGTGAAGGCCTGACCGGTGCGCCCCGAACGGGACGGCAACACACAGTCCATCATATCAATGCCACGGGCCACTGCACCGACAATGTCATCGGGCTTGCCAACTCCCATCAGATAGCGCGGCTTGTCCTCGGGCAGCATATCCGGCGCAAAGTCGAGGCAGCCGAACATGTTTTCCTGCCCCTCCCCCACGGCCAGGCCACCCACGGCGTAACCGTCAAAACCGATCTCTTTCAACGCCTCGGCGCTTTCTTCACGGAAATCCTGTTCCAGACCACCCTGCTGAATGCCAAAAAGCGCATGGCCGGGACGATCCCCAAACGCATCGCGCGACCGCTGCGCCCACCGCATCGACATGCGCATGGATTTGGCGATGGTGTCACGATCCGCCGGCAAAGCAGGGCATTCGTCAAAACACATCACAATGTCCGACCCCAGCAGGCGCTGGATCTCCATCGAGCGTTCCGGCGTCAGCTCATGGCGTGAGCCGTCAATGTGGGATTTGAAGGTCACGCCCTTTTCGGTCAGCTTACGCAGACCGGCCAGCGACATCACCTGAAACCCGCCCGAATCCGTCAGGATCGGCTTGTCCCAGTTCATGAACTTATGCAGCCCACCAAGCGCGTCGATCCGTTCGGCCGTGGGGCGCAGCATCAGGTGGTAGGTGTTGCCCAAAAGGATGTCCGCACCAGTGGCCGCCACACTTTCCGGCATCATCGCCTTCACAGTGGCAGCGGTGCCCACAGGCATAAAGGCCGGTGTGTGGATATCGCCACGGGTGGTGTGGATCACGCCTGTGCGCGCCTTGCCATCCTGCCCCAGCTTCTCAAAGGAAAATCCGCTCATCCTGCCTGACCTCTCCGTCACTCGTGTTTCTGCCACGATCATTCGTCCAAACTGCGCCATGAAACGCAAATTCGGCGCTCAATAGCCGCTCCCCCTCTGGAAGGCAAAGGCGGATTTGACTATCTAGAAGGGGAATTTGCCAAAAGGAATAGTCTAAAATGGACAACCTCTTTCTTGATTTTGTTGTAAATAACCCGATGACAGTGATCTGGTTGCTGATCGCCCTGTTCCTCATCGCGGTGATCTTCAAAGGTGTCCGCATCGTGCCGCAATCTCAGAAGTTTGTGGTCGAACGCTTTGGCCGCCTGCATTCGGTTCTTGGGCCGGGGATCAACGTGATTGTGCCCTTCCTCGACAAGGTGGCGCATCAGATCTCGATCCTGGAACGCCAGCTGCCCAATGCCAGCCAGGACGCCATCACCAAAGACAACGTGCTGGTGCAGATCGACACCTCGGTGTTCTACCGCATTCTGGAGCCGGAAAAGACCGTGTACCGGATCCGCGACGTGGACGGTGCGATCTCGACCACCGTGGCCGGTATCGTGCGAGCCGAGATTGGTAAGATGGATCTGGATGAGGTGCAGTCGAACCGGGCGCAGCTAATCAATCAGATCCAAAACCTGGTTGAGGACGCCGTGGACGATTGGGGCATTGAAGTGACCCGCGCCGAAATCCTGGATGTGAACCTGGATCAGGCCACCCGTGATGCAATGCTGCAGCAGCTCAACGCCGAACGCGCCCGCCGCGCACAGGTGACCGAGGCCGAGGGCGAAAAACGCTCGGTCGAGCTGGCGGCCGACGCGGAACTTTACGCCGCCGAACAAACCGCCAAGGCCCGCCGGATCGAAGCCGAGGCCGAAGCCTATGCCACCGAAGTGGTGGCCAAGGCGATCCGTGAAAACGGCATTGAGGCGGCACAGTATCAGGTCGCGCTGAAACAGGTGGAATCGCTGAACGCGCTGGGTGCAGGTGAAGGCAAACAGACAATTGTACTGCCCGCCCATGCGCTGGAGGCCTTTGGCGATGCGTTCAAACTGCTGAAAGGGGGCAAGTGATGTCGATCTTTGAAGTCTGGTGGGTCTGGCTGGCGCTGGCCCTTGGCCTTGGCACGGCAGAGATCTTTCTGCCCGGCTCGATCTTTCTGGGCTTTGCAGCCGGGGCGGCGCTGACGGCGCCGCTGGCGGGTCTCACCGCCCTCACCCTGCCGCAGCTGGCCGTAGCTTTTGCGGTGCTGTCGCTGGCCTCCTGGCTGGTGATGCGCAAGGTCTTTGGTTTCCGCCAGTCGGGCATCAAAACCTTTGAGAACGATATCAACGACTAACCTGCGTTGAACCACACAGGATCGGGGCGACGCTTTGCCCCGATCCAAATTTGCCGGCTGCTCTGGACCTCCCCCCCTATAAACCTTATATGAACGGTCAGGTTAAAATGGACGGCTGTCATGAACGAAAATGTAGAACCGCTGGAAGGCGCCCCGCTGATCGCCCCTTCCTCTGTCTCCCATCCGCTGTATGAAAAGGTGGTTGAGGCCTGTCGCACGGTTTATGACCCCGAGATTCCGGTCAACATCTATGACCTCGGGCTGATCTACACCATCGCAATTACCGACGATAACCGCGTTTCGGTCATCATGACCCTGACAGCGCCGGGCTGCCCCGTTGCCGGTGAAATGCCGGGCTGGGTTGTGGATGCGGTTGAACCGCTGGACGGCGTGCAGCACGTTGAGGTGGACCTCACCTGGGAACCGCCCTGGGGCATGGAAATGATGAGCGATGAGGCCCGTCTGGAACTGGGCTTTATGTGAACGCAGCTTTCAGCGTTGATGTGACAGGCAGGCCTTCGGGCCTGCTTTCTTTTGCAGAAGCCAATTTTGGGTTCCTTCACCAGAAAGAAGCCAAATTAAGGCTCTCTTGACAAAAGAAGCCAAAAAGGGCTTCTTATACATATGCCAAACGTAGCCCCCAACATAGCCGTGCTGACCGGCGATCTGATCCGCTCCACCGATCTGCGGGCCGCGGACCTGCGCCGCGCCATTGCGGCGTTGCAACAGGCCGCCGAAGACATCGCCGCATGGGACGGGGTGGAAACAGCCTTTGGCCTGCGCGGCGGGGATGGCTGGCAGCTGGTCCTTCGCCCGGCGCCGCTGGCCCTGCGGGCGGCCCTGACCCTGCGGGCCGCACTGCGGACGCTGGGCAAAAGTTATGACAGCCGCATCGCCATTGCGGACGGCGGTGATGCAATGCCCCCCGACGGCAATCCAAACGCGGCGCTGGGCCCGGTCTATGTCACCTCCGGCCGGGCGCTGGAGGCCATGAAAGGCGAAGATGGCCTGCGCTGGGGCACTGAGGCCAAGGGCGCAGCCACCCTTTTGGCTGATCACATCAGCCGCGACTGGACGCCGGCGCAGGCGCGCGCCCTCACGCCACAGCTGGCACCGCAGCCGCCCCGCCGGGAAGACACCGCCAAGATCCTGCACATCAGCCGCCAGTCGGTGAACAAGGCCCTTTGGGCCGCCGGATATCCAGCCTTGTCAGAGGCCCTGCAAATGATCGAAACTGCCCTAGACCAATGACCCATTTCATCCCAAGGCCTTTTGATGTTTGAAACCTTTGCCGCCCTGCTTTTTGCCCATGTTCTGGCGGATTTTGTCCTGCAAACCAATTGGATGGCGGCCCGCAAACGCCATCCCGGTGTGCTGCTGCTGCATGGGGTGCTGGTCCTGTTGACCGCCCAGATCTCCCTTGGACAATTCACCGCCTGGCCGCTGCTGGTCTTGGCGCTGGTCCACCTGATGATCGACACCGTGAAAACCTACGGCGGCTTTGACAGTCTGACGGGATTCCTCACCGATCAAGCGGCGCATCTCCTGTCGCTCCTTGTGGTCAGCCTGCTGTTTCCAACGCTCTGGCACAGTGGTTTCTGGGCTAGCTGCGCCAAAATTGCCCCCTACCTGCCGGCCCTGATGACCCTGATCGCCGGAGCCCTGCTGGCGACACGGGCGGGTGGCTTTGCCACGGGCCTGTTGATGCGTGGCCATGCGGTCTCCGACGACCCTGAGGATCAGGGCCTGCCCGGCGGCGGCGCCACCATCGGCCATTTGGAACGTGGGCTGATCTACCTGCTGGTGCTCTCGGGCAACCTCAGCGGCATCGGTTTTCTGGTGGCGGCCAAATCCATCCTGCGCTTCGGCACAGTGTCGGGAGATCGCAAAGCCACGGAATATGTCATCATCGGCACCCTGTTCAGCTTTGGCTGGGCGTTGATCGTCGCTCTTTTGATTCAAAAACTGTTGATCCCGCTGCCACCGCTTGAGATCGCCCCCAAACCCACCTAAATAGAAGACACCAACGCGCAACAGTTCCCCCAAAGGACCTTGATATGTTCTCGATCCCCGGCAAACAGGCCGTGAGCCTGACCCCGAAAGCCGCCGCACAGATTGCCAAACTGATGGAGAAAGACGGCCATCAGGGGCTGCGCATTGGGGTGAAGAAGGGCGGATGCGCGGGCATGGAATACACCATGGACTACGCCGAAGCGATTGATCCCAACGATGAGATTGTGGAACAGGACGGCGCGCGGGTGATGATCGCTCCAATGGCGCAGATGTTCCTGTTCGGGACCGAGATTGACTATGAGGTCTCGCTGCTGGAGGCGGGGTTCAAGTTCAACAACCCGAACGTGACCGAAGCCTGCGGCTGTGGCGAATCCATCAAATTCGCCGGAATGTGACCCGCCGGACGGCTGATTTTCCCCCTCCCCCTTGCGCTTTGCTAGGCTGTTGGTGCAACTGACAGTCATCACGTTACTGCGTGCAAATCGGATTTTGAGGGAGTGGATGAAATGCGCCGTAAACTGGCCGCTGGCAATTGGAAAATGAACGGGCTTTCGACGCAGCTGGACCAGCTGGACGCGCTGACCACCGCCCATACCGACCCTACTGTGGATCTGATGATCTGCCCCCCGGACACTCTGGTCGGGGCAGCGGCGGCCCGGGTTGGCAACAAACCCCTGATGATCGGCGGACAGGACTGTCACCATGCCACCTCAGGCGCCCATACCGGCGACACTTCGGCCGAAATGCTGGCCGATGCCGGCGCCAAGGCTGTGATCCTGGGCCATTCCGAACGCCGCGAGGATCACGGCGAAAGCGATGAGCTGATCCGCCAGAAAGCCCGCGCCGCCCATGAGGCCGGTCTGATCACCGTGATCTGCGTCGGCGAGTCGCTGGAGCAACGCGAAGCGGCCAATACGCTCGACATCATCGGCGGCCAGCTGGCAGCCTCGATCCCCGACAATTCCACCGGTGAAAACCTTGTGGTGGCCTATGAGCCGATCTGGGCCATTGGCACCGGCAAAATCCCGACGCTGGACCAGATCGGCGAAGTGCATGACTTCATCCGCGCCCGTCTGGAACGCCGCTTTGGCACCGGTGTGGGCCGATCCACCCGCCTGCTCTATGGCGGTTCGGTGAAACCTGCCAACGCGACCGAGATCTTTGCCGTCTCCAACGTCGACGGCGCCCTTGTGGGCGGCGCCAGCCTGAAAGCCGAAGATTTCACCGGCATCATCTCGGCGCTGGAAGCGGCGGTATAAGCCAGGTCACAAAGCTGCGCGTCTGGCCTCAGGCCCGTTGACGCGCAGCCCCCGCCGCCCCTAGCCTCCGGGGAATCCCGCACGAGGCGCAGCAGATGACGGCACCCCCCGATCACGATCACCTCTATTCCAAACACGCCCCCCGCTGGCAGTATCGGTTGGGCAAACTGGGCTATACCCGCGCCTATGATCATCTGATGGCACAATTGCCGCCACTGCCCGCGGCCGCCACGGTTCTGGACATCGGCACCGGCTCGGGCGCCTTTGCGGCCAGCTTTGCCAAACACGCGCCTGCAGACTGCCAACTCACCCTTGCCGATCCCAATGCGGAAATGCGCCGTGAGGCCGCCGCGCGGTCGCAGAACTGGCCTCAAACCGTGCAGATCAAAGATGCCAAACTCAGCGACCCGCTGGGGCAGTTTGATGTGGTGCTCTGCGCCCATGTGCTGGAACACCTCGACATCCTGCCGGCGCTTTCCTGGCTCCATGACAGCCTCAAACCGGGCGGGACATTGGTGCTGGCGCTTTCACGTCCGCATTGGTGCACCGCCCTGATCCGCTGGCGCTGGGGCCACCGCGCCTACACGCCAACGCAGGCCGTGGACCTGATGGCACAGACGGGCTTCTCCAACCTGCGCGCCATCCCCTTCCCCTCTGGCCCGCCCTATCGCACCAGCCACGGCTATCTTGCACAGCGCTGAGCGCTTTCAACGATCCCAAAATACTCAAAGAAAAACGGCGCCACTCAGGGCGCCGTTTCCATTCTTTCGCGATGTCATCCACCCTATTTGGTGATGATTTCCGGCCCCATGATCGAATTGGGCAGATAGGTGGAAATCGCCGGGATATAGGTCACCATGATCAGGAAAACAAAGAGCACGGCCAGGAAGGGCAGCGCCGCCTTCACAACCCGCATCATTGGCATTCCGGCCACGCCCGAGGTCACAAAGAGGTTCAGACCAACCGGTGGGGTGATCATGCCGATTTCCATGTTGACCACCATGATGATGCCCAGATGGATCGGGTCGATGCCCAGCTCAATCGCAATCGGGAACACCAGTGGCGCCACGATCACCAAGAGGCCCGAGGGCTCCATGAACTGACCACCGATCAGTAGGATCACGTTCACGATCACCAGAAACATCACCGGACCCAGACCTGCATCCAACATGGCCGAGGCCAGCTGCTGCGGGATCTGTTCATCGGTCAACACATGTTTCAGGATCAGCGCGTTGGCGATGATAAACATCAACGTGACGGTCAGCTTACCCGCTTCAAACAGGGTGTTCTTGGTGTCGCGGTGGAAAAAGGCCGTGATCAGCGCCACAGGTTTTTGCAGCAGCGACAGGTTCTTTTCACCTTCGGGACGGCTGAGCGGCCCCATGTCACGATAGACAAAGCTGGAAATCAGGAAGGCGTAGACAGCAGCAACCGCAGCGGCTTCGGTCGGGGTGAAGATACCGCCGTAGATACCGCCCAGAATGATCACGATCAGGAACAGGCCCCAAACCGCATCCAGACCCGAGGCAAAGACCTCACCCCAGCCCAGCCAGTCACCTTTCGGCAGGTTCTTAACACGGGCGATCACATAGATGGTGATCATCAGCATCGACCCCGCCATCAGGCCCGGGATCACACCCGCCAGGAACATCCGGCCAACGGACACTTCAACAGCCGAGGCATATACCACCATCACGATCGACGGCGGGATCAGGATGCCCAGCGTACCAGCATTCGCAATCACACCGGCGGCGAAGTCCTTGGAATAGCCCACCTGCCGCATGCCTGCGATCACGATGGAACCGATGGCAACCACCGTCGCCGGGGACGAGCCCGAGAGTGCGGCAAACAGCATACAGGCAAAAACGCCCGCAATCGCCAGACCACCGGGGAAATGCCCCACGATAGCGATCGAGAAACGGATGATCCGTTTTGCCACGCCACCTGTCGACATGAAGCTAGAGGCGAGGATGAAGAAGGGGATCGCCAGCAGGGTATAGTGTCCGGCCATCGCCTGGAACATGGTCTGCGCGATGGAGGCCAGCGAGGTATCGCTCAGCACCAACAGGAAGATGATCGAGGAAAAGCCCAGTGAGATTGCGATCGGCACACCGATCAGCAACAGGCCAATGATCATCGAAAAGAGAACAACAACTTCCATCTGACTTAGTCCTCTGCGTTCTGGTGGCGGACTTCGTCGACCGCGTCTTCGGCTTCGTGGCTGACGATGAGGCTTTCCTGCTCACCGCGGATCAAGCGCAGCGTGGCCTGAACAAAGCGGAACAACAGCAGGCCGGCCCCGATGGGCAGCATGACATAAGGGATGAAGCGCGGCAGTTTCTCGTAGGCTTCACCCTGGTTGAAGATCGGCTCGATCCAGCGCAGCCATTCAACCATGTAGATGTCGCCGACCTCATACCAGGCTTGGTCGCGGCTGTTGGCAAAACCTGTCGGGAACCAGCGGCCCGAGGTGGCGTCAAAGCCGGCAAACGGGGCCCAATAGTCCCAGGCGCCTTTGAACAACAGGAAAGCATAGGCGATACAGATGGTGGCCGCGATGAACCCCATCGCCCGACGTGCCCCGCGCGGCACCGCATTCAGGATCGCGTCCACGCCCAGATGTGCGGTGACCTTCACCGCATAGCTCATGCCAAACAGCACCAGCCAGGCAAACAAGAAGGCCGTCGCCTCCAGCCCCCAGATCAGACCGGTGTTGAAACCATAGCGCAGGATCACGTTGATGAAGGTGATGATGGTCATCAGCCCCAGAATGACCGCGATTAAGGTCTCTTCGAACTCGTGTACGAACCGGGAAAACGCTGTTTTGGGTTCATAGTGTCCCGACATGTCCCGCCCCTCTTTTTTGGAATTTCGGATAAAGAAAACCCGGCCCGATGGTGCGGACCGGGTTTCCTGGATGACAAAACGCTTAGTGTTTCGCGTTGATCGCCTGAGCGGCTGCGATGTTGTCTTCGCCAACGTCGCCTTTGAACTGCTCCCAAACCGGCTTCATGGTTTCAACCCATGCCGCGCGCTGTTCGTCGGTCAGCGAACGTACAACACCACCGGCCTCGATGACCGAGTCTTTGGCGGAGGCGTTCACAGCGGTCGATTCCGCGTTCCGGGTGGTGGTTACCTCAGCGATGATGGTGCCCAGCTGGTTACGTACATCGTCCGGCAGCGAGTCCCAGAAATCGGTCGAGGTCACAACCAGGTAGTCGATGATGCCGTGGTTGGTTTCGGTGACACCGTCCTGCACTTCGAAGAACTTTTTGCCGTAGATGTTCGACCAGGTGTTTTCCTGACCGTCCACAACGCCGGTCTGCAGCGCGCCATACACTTCCGAGAAGGCCATCGGCTGCGGGCTGCCGCCCAGCGCTGCCATCTGTGCCTTCAGAACTTCCGAGTTCTGCACACGGAATTTCAGGCCGGATGCGTCCGACGGATCTACCAGCGGCTTGTTGGCCGACATCTGTTTCATGCCGTTGTGCCAGAAGGCCAGACCCAGCAGGCCACGGCGGGTCATCGACTCTTTCATCGCCTGACCGGTTTCGGAGTTCTGGAACTCATCAACCGCATCGATGTTTTTGAACATGAAGGGCAGATCGAAGATACGGAACTGCTTGGTGAACTGCTCAAACTTCGACAGCGAAGGTGCGGCCAGTTGAACGTCGCCCTGCAGCATTGCTTCCAGAACCTGGTTGTCGTTGTAGAGAGTCGAGTTCGGGAAAACCTCCATACAGGCTTTGCCGTTCATCTCTTCGTTTACACGTTTTTCCAGCAGCGAGGCAGCAATGCCTTTCGGGTGCTTGTCGGTGTTGGTCACGTGGCTGAACTTGATGACGATTTCGCCGTCGTCACAGGCGCCCGAAGCCATAACGGCCGAAGCGGACACGGTCAGGGCCATTGCGGCCGCGGCGGTGGTCAGAAATTTCATAATGTCTCCTCCCGAGAGATCATTTGTTTCTTGGTCTTTCACAGAGCGCCCCCTCCGGGCGCAGCAATGACAGAGTTTCAATTCCCAAAGATACGCTCAAGGAAAAGTGACAGCTTGCGGACAGGTGTCGCTAAGGGTTTAATTTTAATGAACTAATTTCACAGCAAAACAATCAAACGCAGCACAGCCTTGTCGCGCTGTGCGAAATCCCACACAGGCAACTCTGGCAACTGTGCGGAAATCCGCACAGTATTGTTCTGCTGAAATGCAGGAGGCCTTCGATTCCCTGACAAGTGCGAAGCGGGTGCGCAGGCCCCAATTGTATGATGCGCTGGCAGAAGGCTGCCGTGCAGAGTATGGGATGGACATTGGGGTTGATTTTAGGAACCACCGACAATTAATAGCTGAAAGCCCATTTTCAGGACATCCCTTTGGCCCTATCAATTGAATTTTCCCCCCTGACTTTGCACGACGGAGAACAGGTTGTGCATGCCGCTCAGGCGCGCCGCTGGCCCGACCCAATTCTGCTGATCTTCTCTTTGTTTTACCTGAAGATCCTGCTGACGTTTCTGTTGGCACAGTCAATCCATCGGCTGTTTCGACCGCAAATCTATATGATCACCACCCAACGTGTGCTCATAGCGGAACCCGAAGGAATCATCGCCGAAATGCCCCTTGCCGAGATCACCAAAACCCGCGGCAGCCGCCGCCGATTGATGATCTATGGCACCCAAGGCAGGATCTGGATGAACCGGCAGGAGGATGGGTGGAGGTTTCGTGATACTCTCCACAACACCCTCAACCGGCTGGTGCGGGTTCAGTAATCCTCAACCCGTCCGATGATCACAAACAGTCTTTTGGCAATCACCCGTTTCATACGTACCGTCAGCCCCTCGGCGGGCATCGGTGCAAACCGGCCCGCCACAGGATCGGCGATGATCCCCATTTCGACGCTGAACTGATGCGGCACTGGCCCACGGCGGCATCGCCGACCCAGAACACAGTCGAACGGCCGTGCGGTGTTCAACTCACTTTTGGCCAACAGGGGCAAGCCGACCCGCAAAGGCCGGTCACAACGCATCTCTAGAAAGCCGGTGTTGTCATTGGCCAGCCGCATCCGAATGCTGAACCGGTGCCAGCCGCCCATGTCCTCAGGGGCGACACATTGGGTGCCGTGAAAGGTCACCCCGCGTTTGGCATCCACCTGTACATCGAACAGCGGGTTCACCGGATGGCGCGAGCCATAAAACCGCGCCATTGAGAACCTAGTGCCCCTGGGCAATTGATCCGGCGTGATGTGGAAGTCAAATGAGATCAGATAGCGCTGCCCCAGTTTGAAATCGAACTCCTGTTTGAACACCCGGTTCTTGGCCATCACCACCCGGGTGCGACGTGTGGCGCAATCACTGGCCCCTGCGGGATCCACCACATGTGTGCAATCCCCTTGCTTGGCGTGGAAAATGACTTCGCCCCAGCGGTAAGTTGGCAGCCTTGCAGATCTGGCAGGCACAAACAGATTTGGCTCCACCCATTCGGGCACCAAAGCGATGGCTTCCGGATCCAGCGCGGCGCGGCTTGGCGGGTCAGAGGCCTCTTGCGGCACCGGCACACAGCCGAACATCAGAAAAGAACAGACAACAATACCCAAACGAAATAACGACATGGCAAGGCCCTCCCTGCGCCGCAGCTGCGGCGTTGGCCCACCCCGTTTGATGACAGTTCAGGTGTCTTGGATCTTCAGTCTTGGGTCTTGGTCGTGTAACGGCCAGCGCTCCTCTGGCCGCGGAATGCTGAGGTGTCTAGGCGTCCTCTGAGGCCGGTACCAACACACGGCCTTTGGGAAACGGCACCATTTTGAGGTTATCCTCATCATAGAGCTTCCAGCGCAGACACTTCAGCGAGTCAATGAAACCGATTTTCTCGGATTGGATCAAGTCCTCTGCCTCCAGTGCCTGATGGGCCGCTTTCAATTTGTAGCCGGGGATCTTAGCATAAAGGTGATGCAGATCGTGATAGGCGATGTTCATTGTGACCAGATCAAAGGCCCGCCCCCAGTCCAGCACAGATGACCCTTCCAATGCGGCGGTTTCGAAGTCCAGACCGGGCTTCACTCCCCAATGCACATTCTCAAAGTTATGCACACAATAGGGGATCAGCGCCCCGCCTGCGCAGGCAATATAAACCGCCGCCGCCCAGACCGCGATGCCCGGCCAGCCCGCATACAGCCAGATGGCGTAGTTCATCGCAACAAACAGCAGATTGTGCACCACAAGGTCCCAGATGCCTGTCTTGAAACCCGCCAAGGGCAGCCGCCGCAGGATCACCCAGAACACAAACGGCCCAACAAGGATCAGGGTCACGGGCGAGCGGTACAGGCGATACCACAGCCGCCGGAACCCGCTGGAGGCTTCCCATTCCTTCAGCGTCATCACGTAGATCTCAAACGTATCCCGCCGGTCCAGATCTGCCACATGGGCGTGGTGCTGGTTATGAATGTAGCGGGTGGCCTGGTAGGGTGTCATCGCGATGGGTGAGATCAGCGTGCCAAGGATGTCATTCATCCGGTTGGAGGCAAAAAACGCACGGTGCAGGCAATCATGCTGGATCATATAGATCCGCAGCGCTGTGGCCGTGGTCGCCACGATGGCAAAGGGCAGGATAAACCAATTTCCGATGCTGTTCAGCGCCGTCAGCAAAGACAGCACAAACAGCACAAATGTAACGCCAAACTCGATCCACGCGCGTGTGTCATCAGCCTCCATAAAGGGACGACACACTCTTCTGATATCTGCTCCGGTTGCTGACATCTGCCAAATCCTCCGATAGCGCGCACGACCGAGGATAGCAAAAACCACCTGCCACAATCAATGCAAAGCCCTGAAACCCCAAGGTCAGCCGCGATAGTCCTCCGGCTTCACCCCATATCTATTCAACTTATCATAGAACGTCTTCCGGGGGACTTTCAACGTTTTGGCGGCTTCGCTGGCCCGGCCTTCCGCTTTGCGCAGGGCTGCGATCAACAGGGACCGCTCTACGCGCGCCAGCTGCTCGGCCAGACCAAGGGCTTCTCCGTCATCATTTTGGGACTGCTCTTCCCCCAGGACAAACCGCATGGCCGCACTCATCAAGGCGCGGGCATTGCCCGGCCAATCCTGCGCCATCAACTGCGAGATCTGATCCGCCGTCACCTCGGGCGCTTCGAGGCCTGATTGTTCCGAGGCCTGCGCGACATAGTGGCGAAACAGCACGGGAATATCCTCAGGCCGTTCCTTCAACGAGGGGATGCGCACCTTCATCACCTCAACACGGTAATAGAGATCCGCCTGCAGCAACCCCTGTTCCACCGCCTGGCTGAGGTCCTGCGTGGTGCCGGCGATCAGCCGGACGCCACCCTCTTCCAGCGCCTCAATCAGCGCGATCTGCGCATCAGGGAACAATCCGCCAATGTCGTCCAGAAACAACGTTCCCCCCTGCGCGGCGGCAACGGCTTCGGACAGGGCCGTGCGATCCAACGCGGGTGCGGCCCGTTTGACAAAAGGGCCTTTGGCATTGGCAGAACACAGATGCACCACCTCAGCCACTTTGTAGATACCTGACCCCGGCGCACCGGTCACAAGCACATCCGTCCCCGCACGCGCCGCCAGCCGGGCCCGATCCCGCAGCACCTCAGAGAGTTGCGACTGGCCGTAAAGCATCCGTGCTGCCGCATCTCCGGTTTCCAGCTGTGCCTTCATCTGCCGGTTTTCCAGAACCAACGCGCGGGTCCGCAAGGCCCGGCCCAACGCAGCCAGCAGATCCGCAGCCGCACAGGGTTTTTCCAGAAAGCCAAAGGCCCCCTGCCCCATAGCCTTCACCGCCATGGGAATATCCCCCTCCCCGGTCAGCAGGATCACCGGCAGTTCCGCATCCGTGCCTTGGGTGTATTCCAGCAGATGAAAGCCATCGCGCCCCGGCATCCGAATATCGGACAGCACAACCCCGGCAAAATCCGGCCCAATATGGTCCTTTGCCTCAATGAAAGAGCTCATCGCCAGCGGCTCCAGATCAGCCAGCTCCAGTGTTTGCGACAGTGCATCGCGCACAGCGACGTCATCATCCACCACCAGAACTTTTCGCAAGCCCAAACTGTCGAGGCCCGCCGCTGGGTCAACCAAAGCGCTCATGCCGCATCCTCCTTGGACCAATGGTCCAGCTCCACCGTAAACATCGCCCCCGTGGCCACATTGGTGCCGCGGATCTTGCCGCCAAAGCTCTGCACCAAACCGTAAGAAATGGACAGCCCCAGCCCCATGCCTTCGGAACTGCCAACGGTTTTGGTGGAGTAAAACGGTTCAAACACCTTATCCGGCTCTTTGATCCCCGGCCCCACATCCTGCACCGAAACCGACAGCCGTTCACCCGTCGATATGGTGATCGTAACGGCCCGCTCCAACTGATCCATCATAGCATCCGCCGCATTGTTGATCAGGTTCACAAACACCTGTGTCAGCCGCACATCACCACCACGCACCCAGAGCGGGCTATCAGTTGCCGCCGGATCCCAGTGCAGCTGCACCCCATCCGCATGTAGTCGGGCCTCGGTCAGCTCCACCGCTGTATTCATCACCTGCAGCAGATCCACCTTGCCGACGGGTTCACTTTCGTTGCGGGCGAAGGCCCGCAGGTTTTTAATAATCCGCGCCATCCGTGCCGCCATCGCGGAAATGCGGGTCAGGTTTTCCTCCGCCCGATCGGGTTTGCCACGCTCCATAAAGGCGGTGCCATTGTCGGCATATTGCCGGATCGCCATCAACGGCTGGTTCAACTCGTGACTGATGCCCGCCGACATCTGCCCCAGCGCCGAGAGTTTGCCGGCCTGCACCAGATCGTCCTGCGCCTTTTTCAGGGCCAGTTCCGCCGCGATCCGTTCCGCAACTTCACGGCGCAAGGTCTCGTTTGTTTCAGAGAGTTCGGCGGTGCGTTCTGCCACCCGGCTTTCCAAGACGGTGTTGGCCTGCGCCAAGGCGCGGCGCCGTTCCGTCGCCAGAAACGACAGGGCCCCGAACGCCAGAAACACCGCCGCCACCGCCGCCGCCTGCAATCCCGCCAGCCGCCGCGCCGGATCGACGTCAATCAGTGCCTCCGCCATCATGCCAATGGCGGGCAGTTCCTGTGCCAGATGTAGACCGCGCACTGGCACATAAGCCGACCAATCCGTCAACCACAGTTCATAGCCGCCGACATAGCGCACGCCGAAATAAGTGCTGGAGCCATCCTGCGGGATCAGCTGCCCGTCGACCTGCCGCCGCCAGTACAGCAACTCGGACCGGTTGGTGACAAAAACCTCACCGCCTGCATCGGTGAAAAAGATCGAAGGCCGCGCGCCGCGCCATTCTTCCTCAATCCGGTCTACATCGGCCACCACCACCAGCGCACCATCAACCGCGCCCGAGGGACCAAAGACCGGGGCTGCAAAAGTGTAGATCCGTTTGCCCGTGGCCGGCAGGATGCCATGCGCCTCGCCCATGGCGCCCTGCTGGGCGCGGCGTACATAGGGCGTGGCCGACAGATCGCCCGTCACCGTGGCGTTGGCCGAAACCACCACCTGCCCGTCACGATCCACCAGCGCCAGGTCCAGCGCCGCCGTTTTGGCTGCCGCCTGCAACAGATGGGTTTCCGCCTGCGTCACCCCCGCCCCTGCCAGCACTGAGCGCACCACCGGATGGTCCGCTGTCAGCACCGCAAGCTGCTGATACTGTTGCAACTGGCCGGTAAACCGGTCCGTCGCCAGCGCCAGATCCACCCGCCCGCGCTGCGCCAGCTGGCCCAGCGCCTGCACATAGCCATAGCGCCAGACACCGCCCGAAATGGCAGTGACCGACAGGAGAAACAGCACGATGATCAGCAAACGACGCAGGGTAGAGTTCTTCATGAGATCAAACCTACCGCGTGCGGGCTTGCAATGACCAGAGGGGTTGGACTAGCTGGTGGGATGAAAAGACTAAGCCAATCGCCAACAGATCCCGCCTTCGTACAGAACCCCTATGATTTCTATGACCGCGCCCGCGCCGAAGCGTCGCTGGTGTTCTGGGACGACTATGACATGCCCTGCGCCACCCGCTATGCGGTGACCATGGCGCTGTTCAAGGACCGCCGGTTTGGCCGCGAATGCCCACCCGAATTTGCCCCAAACATCCCTGAACGTCTGCGCCCCTTCTATGACATTGAGGCGCATTCAATGCTGGAACTGGACGGGCCGGTACACAAACGCTTGCGCTCGCTGGTGCTGCGCGCCTTCACCTCACGCCGGATTGTAGAACTGGCGCCAGAAATGGAAACCCTGTGTCACGATCTGATCGACGCTTTCCCCGAAGGCGGCGTGGACCTGCTGGAGGCCTATTGCACCCGTGTTCCCGTCGTGGTGATCTGCCGTCTTCTGGGGGTGCCCGAGGAGATGGCCGACGATCTGCTGAAATGGTCGAATGCCATGGTCTCGATGTATCAGGCCCGCCGCACCCGCGCGATCGAGGATGCTGCCATGCAGGCCTCGACCGAGTTCCGCGACTTCATGATCCGCTATGTGGATGAACGCCGCAACAAGCCGGGCAATGACCTGATCACCAGCCTGATCGAAGCCGAAGAAGGGGGCGAAAAGCTTTCAACAGATGAGTTGATCACCACCTGTATCCTGCTGCTGAACGCAGGCCATGAGGCGACCGTGCATTCGCTGGGGATCGCGGTGAAAACGCTGCTCGAACAAGGCACCGACCTCAGCTATCTGGGGGCGGACAAGATCGACGGCACCATTGAGGAGTGCCTGCGGTTTGATCCGCCGCTGCATATGTTCACCCGCTACGCCTACGAAGAGGTTGAGGTCGCCGGCCACACCTTCCAGCGCGGCGATCAGGTGGCGCTGCTGCTGGGCGCGGCCAATCGGGATGAGGGCAAATGGGAAGAGGCCGACCGTTTCAACCCTGACCGTCCTGTTGCAACAAATGTGGCCTTCGGCAGCGGCGTGCATTTCTGTGTCGGCGCCCCGCTGGCACGTTTGGAAATGAAGATTGCCCTGCCGATCCTGTTTGAACGTCTGCCGGACCTAAAGCTGGACGGATTGCCGCAGTATGGCGACGTTTACCATTTCCACGGGTTGACCGGGCTGAAGGTGACTTACTGATTCACCTTTAAAAACAAGCATTTTAAAGGGGCCCTTGGCCCCTTTTTTCGTGCACACCCCCTTAGGTATACACCTGCATACAGCCTTCTGCGCCTCTTGAAATATTGTATCCAAAACCTTCATTAAAGGCATACAACCTGAGTGAATTGGACTTGAGATGAGCGCAACCCTCTCCTTCTTCCATGCCCGCCAAAAGCTACTGTTTCTGCTGGCCAGCCTTTATGTGATCCTTCTGACCCTGTCGCATTGGCAGCTGCCCTCGGCCCATGTCTGGCTGATTGCGGGCTTTTTCTCGGTAATTATGAATTTTACCTACCTGACCGAGGCCCTGTCGCTGCGCCAGTTTGTCAGGATCGAAACCCTTGTGGCCACAGTGCTGATTAGCCTGTCGCTGCTGGGTGCCTTCTGGTGGCCGCCCTTGGTGATCGCCGCCATTTTTGGCCACGGCTGCTGGGACATTGCCAAACACCTTGGCGCGGGCGTGCCGTTTTTCAGCTGGTATACGCTCAGCTGTTTCGGGGTGGATTTCCTCTATAGCGGATCGCTGCTGTTCTACTGGATGAGCTGACCGCCAGACTGCGTCCCGCCCCAATAAAGGGCGGGCGCCGCTATTTGCGATCGAGATGCCCCAAGTCGCGCGCCGGATCGATCCGGTCGCGCAGACGTTTCTTCAGCTCTTTAGCCTCAGGAAAGCCGCCGTCACGTTTGCGTTCCCACAGCAGGTCACCATCCAGACGCACCTCATAAGTGCCTCCATAGCCCGGCACCAGGGTGACACCGCCCAGATCCTCACCGAAACTCTGCAGCAGCTCCTGCGCCATCCAGCCCGCCCGCAACAACCAGTTGCAGCCGGTGCAGTATTCGATGGTCACCAGCGGTTTCTGCCCCGTCACAGTGGCAGTTCCGTGGTGGATTTGATCTCTTCCATCGACAGAAGCGCGGTGACATTGTGCACCTTCACCTCAGAGATCAGTGCCTGATAGAACACATCATAGGCACGTGCGTTCTGCACCCGCACCTTCAGGATATAGTCGATGTCCCCCGCCAGACGGTGGGCTTCCATAACCTCGGGGCGGTTGCGCAGGGCGGTCAGGAATTTCTGCTGCCACTCTGCCTCATGTTCCGACGTGCGGATCAGCACAAAGAAACAGGCGTCAAACCCCAGCTTCTCGGCATCCAGCACCACGGTCTGTTGCCCCATGATCCCGGCTTCGCGCATTTTCCGGATGCGATTCCACACTGGCGTCTTGGAAGACCCCACTTTTTTGGCAATTTCGTCCAAAGACTGGCCCGCATCACGCTGCAGCTCTGCCAGAATTTTCCGATCAGTTTGATCCAGACGAACCTTCATTTCGCCCCCTCCCCCAATTTTAGAACATCGTTATCGTTTTGGCGCAGGCACACTGGATACAGTCCTTATTTGTTCCAGCACATAGCGCATTAAGGGGAATATTTTCTATATAGAGCGTCAAGTCAACCAGAGGAGAAGGCCCCGATGCCCCGCCCCTTTACGCCCAAAGTCATCACCGCAAACGCCCTGCTTGAAGGGGACGTCGTCTATTTCACCGCAAATGACGGTTGGTCGCGCGAGATGTGTCAGGCCGAGGTGCTGGAAGATCAGGCCCATGCCGAGCTGCGCCTGATCGAAGCCTCTCGCCAGCAGGCCGAGATTGTCGGTGCCTATCTGGCCGACGTGAAAGCGGGCGACAACGGCCCAGAACCCACCCACTTCCGTGAGGACTTCCGCCGCACCGGCCCGTCCAACTACTTCCACGGCAAACAGGCAGAGGCCAGCTGATGTATCGCTATAACGACTTTGACGACGCCTTTCTGGCTGAACGTAACGCGCAGTTCCGCGCCCAGGTGGAACGCCGCATCGAAGGCGCCCTGACCGAGGAAGAGTTCCGTCCGCTGCGCCTGATGAACGGTCTCTATCTGCAGCTGCACGCCTATATGCTGCGGGTGGCCATCCCCTATGGCACGCTGTCCAGCGCGCAAATGCGTCAGCTGGCGCTGATCGCAGACAAGTGGGACAAGGGCTACGGCCACTTCACCACCCGTCAGAACATTCAGTACAACTGGCCGAAACTGCCGGATGTACCAGATATCCTCGACAGCCTGGGCGAGGTGCAGCTGCACGCGATCCAGACCTCTGGCAACACCATCCGCAACGTAACCGCTGACCACTTCGCTGGCGCGGCCGCTGATGAGATCGCCGATCCCCGCCCCGTGGCCGAACTGATCCGCCAGTGGTCCACCGACCACCCGGAATTCCAGTTCCTGCCGCGCAAATTCAAGATCGCCATCACCGGATCCCCCAACGACCGCGCCGTGACCAAGGCGCATGACATTGGCCTGCGCATGGTCGAACAGAACGGCGAAGCTGGTTTTGAGGTCATCGTGGGCGGCGGTCTGGGCCGCACCCCCGTAGTGGGCAAAGTCATGCGGGACTTCCTGCCGCAGGCCGACCTGCTGCCTTATCTTGAGGCGATCGTCTCGGTCTACAACACGCTGGGCCGTCGCGATAACAAATACAAAGCCCGTATCAAGATCACCGTGAATGAAAACGGTATTGATGAGGTGCGTGCCCGCGTCGAGAAACGGTTCGACGAAATCCGCCCCCTATTCAAAGGTGTGGATCAGGCAATGCTCGCCGATATCGAAGCACATTTCGCCGCCCCCGCCTTTGTGAACAAAGACGTGGCGCCCTATGAGCTGGCCTATAGCAACGATCCTGTGTTCCGCTCTTGGGCGGATACCAACCTCTCGGCGCACAAGGCCGAAGGCTACGCGATTGTCTCGATCTCGATCAAAGCGCATGGTCAGACACCAGGGGATGCCAGCAGTGACCAGATGCGCCTGATGGCCGATCTGGCCGAGAAATACGGCCACGGTGAGCTGCGGATCAGCCACGAACAGAACGTCATCCTGCCGCATGTGCATATGGCAGATCTGCCAGCCATCCATGCGGCGCTGAAAGATCAGGGTCTAGCCACCGCCAACATCGGGTTGATCAGCGATATCATCGCCTGCCCCGGCATGGATTACTGCGCACTGGCCACCGCGCGCTCAATCCCTGTGGCCCAGCAGATCGCCGAACGTTTCGACGAGCTGAAGCTGGAGCATGAGATTGGCCCGATGAAGATCAAGATCTC
Organism: Thalassobius sp. MITS945101; assembly: GCF_047123305.1. GTDB lineage: Bacteria > Pseudomonadota > Alphaproteobacteria > Rhodobacterales > Rhodobacteraceae > Thalassobius. Next base: position 2,770,416 of record NZ_CP138918.1, on the reverse strand, counting down.
GGGCTGCATCAACGCGTGTGGCCACCACCATGTGGGTCACATCGGTATCCTTGGCCTCGACCGGGCTGGGGTTGAAAACTACCAGATCACCCTTGGCGGCGACGGCACCGAAGATGCGGTGATCGGTCAGCGTGTTGGTCCGGGTTTTGCCTACGATCAGGTTGTTGCCGCGATTGAGACCATCATCACCACCTATCTGTCGCTGCGCGAAGATGAGAGCGAAACCTTCCTTGACGCCTACCGCCGTCTGGGACCGGACCCGTTCAAAGCCGCGCTTTATCCGGAGGCTGCGAAGAGAAATGCCGCTTGAGGCGCCTCTTCAGGCAGTGGCGGAACGGGTCGACCACCTGAACCGCCGCTATCAGCACCACGCGGCCAGCGCGGTGCTGAAACGGGCGATGACCGATCCACAGGTGGGTCGCATCGCGATGGTGTCCTCTTTTGGCGCGGAAAGCGTGGCTTTGTTGCATATGGTGGCGGTGGTTGATCCCACCACACCGGTGCTGTTCATCGACACCCAGATGCTGTTTCCCGAAACGCTGGTCTATCAGCAAGAGGTGGCCGCGAAACTGGGGCTAACCGATGTGCGGGTGATCCGTGCGGCAGAGGATGAGGTGGCCCAGGAAGATCCCTACGGCGCGCTGCACCTCAGCAACACTGACGCCTGCTGTGACCTGCGCAAGACGCGGCCCTTGGAAAAGGCGCTCAGCGGCTTTGATGCCTGGATCACCGGACGCAAACGGTTTCAGGCTGGATCACGCGCGGCGCTGGAGTTCTTTGAGAACGAAGAGGACAAGCGGATCAAGGTGAATCCGCTGGCGCATTGGGAAAAGACGGATGTTCAGGACTACCTGATCAACAACCGTCTGCCAAAACACCCGCTGATCGCGCAGGGCTACCCCTCGATCGGCTGCCGCCCCTGCACCTCGAAGGTGAAACCGGGCGAAGATGAACGGGCGGGCCGCTGGCGAGGCACCCAGAAAGAAGAATGCGGCATCCACATGGTGGATGGCAAAATGGTAAGAATTGGAGCGCAACAATGAGCGTGATCGTCACCGATACCGGCTTTGCGGCCGATGACTGGACCGGCCCCATCGCTGAGCTGGAAAATGTGGACAATGCCACCGCGGTGGATCTGACCTCGGACGCGGATACATCGGTCCTGACCGATCATCTGGACCGGCTGCAGCTGATCCGCATCGATTTTCCCAGTTTCGCGGATGGCCGAGGGTTCACCCTGGCGCGTGAATTGCGCCTGATGGGCTATCAGGGCCGCCTGCGGGCCAAGGGGCATGTGATCTCGGATCAATATGCCATGGCGCGTCGCACCGGGTTTGACGAGGTAGAAATCTCGGCTGATCTTGCCACACGCCAGCCCGAAGGTGAATGGAAGTTCCGCGCCGACTGGCGGGCCAATGATTACCAGAACCGCCTGCGGGCGGGATGGGGTCCGGTAAATCCTTATCGTTGAGGAAATACCCAGCGAAATAAGGAAATTTCGTCCCTTCCAACTGACCTGAATCAAAGCTATCTGAAGGATGCCGGATTACACACCGGCCAGAGCCATTATGACCGAGATGACACCTGTGACCGATGTTGCTGCCGCCAAGGCCCCGAAAGTGCCCGCCCTTCCCGATGCCCAGACCGTCACCGAGGTCAAGCATTGGACCGATCGCCTGTTCTCGTTCCGCTGCACGCGCCCCGCGTCGCTGCGGTTCCGTTCGGGTGAATTTGTGATGATCGGCCTGATGGGGGATGTGAACCCCAAGACCGGCAAGCAGAAGCCGCTGCTGCGCGCCTATTCTATTGCCTCGCCCTCTTGGGACGAAGAGATGGAGTTCTATTCGATCAAGGTGCAGGACGGTCCGCTGACCTCCAAGCTGCAGCACATCAAGGTGGGTGATGAGGTTATCCTGCGTCCGAAACCCGTGGGCACTTTGGTGCATGATGCGCTGATCCCGGGCAAGCGGATCTGGTTCTTTGCCACCGGCACCGGCTTTGCGCCTTTTGCCTCGCTGCTGCGCGAACCGGAAACCTATGAAAAGTTTGATGAGATCATCATCACCCACACCTGCCGCGAAGTGGGTGAGCTGACCTATGGCCGTGAGCTGATTGAAGGCCTGAAGGAAGACGAGCTGCTCAATGAGGTGATTGGCGAAGGTTTCTGGAAGAAAATCAAATACTACCCCACCACCACCCGCGAAGAGAGCCCCAAGATGGGCCGCATCACCGACCTGATGCGCTCGGGCGAAGCCTTCGCAGATCTGGGGGTTGAGCCGCTGAACCCGGACACCGACCGCGCGATGATCTGTGGCAACCTGGCGTTCAACCTGGAACTCAAGGACCTGTTTGAGAACACCTACAATCTCGAAGAGGGTGCCAATTCCAAACCCGCACATTTTGTGGTCGAGAAAGCCTTCCTCGACTGATCCCCGGACCGGGTCGCAAATCGCAAAAGCCGGGCCTGTTGGGTCCGGCTTTTTTACATTTTGCTGAACAGGATGCCCCGTCAGACATCCGCCAGCTCGGGATGCAGATAGGCCTCGGGATAGGGCATTGGCAACAAAGGCCCCAGTGGCACCACGCCATTCCAGGATCTGCCGAAATAGCCCTGCCGGCAATGCAGCAGGGATCCCGCCGCAGCCACCCCGTCCAGGGCATAAACACGGCACAGCCAGCGCCACAGATGGGGATAGTCCAGGACCCGCGCCCCGTTCAGCTTCATCCGCAGGTAATACACCGGATCATGCCGGTAGAGCGTTGGGAACAGACGCAGGTCTGCTTCGGTAAAGGCTTCCCCGGTAAGGAACTTCCGCCCGTCTGACAAGAGCGCCTCAAGCGCCTCAAGCGTTTCGAAATAGGCTGCAAAGGCCTGCGCATAGACCGCCTGATCGGACGAAAACCCGGCCTTATAAGCGCCGTTGTTGATGGTGGTGTAGATCCGCGTGTTCAGCGTCTCAATCTGAGACTGCACCGCCGGATCCTCCGGCAACAGTCGCGGCGGCTGCGCCTTGGTGCTTCCCAAAGCGGCTGCATGGGCATCCAGCATCCGTATGATCTCGGCGCTTTCGTTGTTCACAATCCGGCCCGCCACCTTGTCAAAGAGGATCGGCACCGATTGTTCCTGTGCCCCTTCGCGCTGGTAAATCTGTTTTGCCAGCCGCAGCCCCTCCCCCGTGCCGGTCTCGCGCGTGCATTCCGGCAGCGTCTCACCGGTCAGACTGGCCCGACGCTGCGGCGCAAACTCCCAGAGGTTGGGCGCTACCGGATCCGCTTCATCCGTGCGATTGGGAAAGGCAACATCCATCGTAATGCTGTCTTCCAGCCCCAACACCCCACGGGCCAGAGAGACGCGATGGCACCAGGGGCAATTGAGCGCAACAAAGAGGTGGTAACGCCCCGGCTCTGCGGGAAAATCCGCGTCCCCGATCCAATGACGAAACCCGGACACGCCGCGGACAAATTCCCCCTTGGCGCGGCGGGCGTCGATATTGGTCTGACTTTCTTCGGTTGAAATGTTTTTGGTCATCTGGATCTCTTGATTTGGAACTGGGTTCTAAATGTGGGACGGCGGGCCTGCCTGCAAGGGCCAGCCCTGCCTCGCCTCTTCCGGCCGCCACATCCCCTGTTAACGCACCCCGGCAAAACGCACCCCGCTGAGGTCAGCGACCTCTCGTTTCCAGCTGGTCAGGTCACGTTGGTTGAACCCTGACAGGCTGTTGTGACCACAGGCACGGGCCAAAACCTGCATCAATTCGACCGAAGCCCCGAAATAACGCGCCAGACGGTCCGCCCCGACCTGCACATCCAACCGTTTGCGCAGTTCCGGTTTTTGGGTGGCGACGCCCACCGGGCAGTTGTTGGAATTGCACATGCGCGCCGCAATGCAACCCACCGCCTGCATGGCCGCGTTGGACACCGCAACCGCATCCGCCCCCAGCGCCATTGCCTTGGCGAAATCTTCGGCCACCCGCAGCCCGCCGGTGATCACCAAAGTCACTTCGCGACCCGCGCGCTGGTCCAGATGGGCCCGCGCCCGGGCCAAGGCTGGGATGGTTGGCACCGAAATGTGATCGCGGAAGATCAAAGGTGCCGCGCCGGTGCCTCCGCCGCGACCATCCAGAATAATGTAATCCGCCGAAGCCTCCAGCGCGAAATCGATGTCCTCTTCGATATGGTTGGCCGACAGTTTGAAGCCGATGGGAATCCCCCCCGAGCGCTCGCGCACCTGATCGGCAATCCGTTTGAAGTCCTGCGGTGTGTGCAATTCAGTAAAAGTTGCCGGTGAAATGGCCGCCTGCCCCGGTTCCAGCCCGCGCACGGCTGCAATCTTGCCCTGCACCTTGTCACCCGGCAGATGCCCACCGGTGCCCGTCTTGGCCCCTTGCCCCCCTTTGAAGTGGAAGGCCTGTACCTTGGTGACGTGATCCAGTGACCAGCCAAACTGGGCCGAGGCCAATTCATAGAAATAGCGCCGATTTTCGGCCTGCTCCTCGGGCAGCATCCCGCCTTCGCCGGAACAGATTCCAGTGCCTGCCAACTCTGCGCCCCGCGACAGGGCGGTTTTGGCCTCTTCCGACAGGGCGCCATAACTCATGTCCGAAACAAACAGCGGGATCTCGAGTTGCAACGGCTTTGCCGCCCGCGGCCCAATCGTCACCGAAGTTGCCACAGCCGCGTCATCCAGCAAGGGTTTGCGCGCCATCTGCGCTGGCAGGATTTGCAGATCATCCCAATGCGGCAGGTCTTTGCGTGGCACCCCCATCGCCCCCATTTCGCCATGATGGCCTAGTTTGAACAGCCCGTCCTTGGCCAGCGCATGGATGCGCGCCACGGTGGGTTCTTCGGGTGTTGGGGTGGCCTGCGGCACGTCAGACTTGGGCGCTGGCGCAGGATCGCCGACCTCTGCCGTGCCCAGCCGGCTGTGTGATCCGTCGCAAAACGGGCCGTTGGCCGTCGATTTGCAACGGCAAAGCACAACGTCCCCATCTTTCTCAGCGGTGAATTTCACTGGTGTGATGCCGGTGCCCGCGTGGCTGCCATCACAAAAGGGTTGGGTTTGCGACCGGCCGCATTGGCACCAGTAGTAGTTTTTGCCCTTCTCAAGGGTGACTTTGGCTGGGGATTTGGCGGCGATAATGGGCACGGCTTGGGGCATAAGACCTCCTGGCGAAAGGGTTTTGTTTCATCTGTCAAACGGCTCTGAAACGCAGGCGCGTCCCTCTATGTATAGGGCGGTGCCCCCGCATGGCGATTGCACTGTCCGGTTGCGACAAGGATAAAGGGTTGCAGTTTCGGCACCAAGACCGAAAGATATGCCCAAAGAGGTCACAAAATGAGAACACGATGGGCCAGATCGAAGATCTCAAACTGTTTGTCAGCGTTGTCGGACACGGCAGCATCACCAAGGCCGCCACGACCCTGGGCATCGCCAAATCTGCCGTCAGCCGCCGTTTGGCGCAACTGGAGGCGCATTTTGATGTGACCCTGGTCGACCGCCAGCCGGGCAACTGGGGGGTGAGTGATGCGGGCCGCGAACTTTATCAGCGCAGCCTGCCCATCCTTGCCGACACCGAGGATCTGACGGCCGATTTCACCCATGCCAGACAGGCGCTGCACGGGCCTCTCAAGGTCACCATTGCGCGGGAACTTGGCATGAGCTTCCTGCAACCCATGCGCTCTTGCACCGAGGTGCGGACCGGCGTCCAACCTGGCATTTTGATTATGCGGGCAAACCGGTCAATCTGACCTTCAAGCCCGCCTTGAATTCCAACACTGGGGCGTTTCTGAAACAGGCGGCAATTGACGGGCACGGGATCATCCGGCTGCCAGATTTTGTGGTGCAGGAAGCGGCGGCAGCGGGTCTGCTGCGCCCTGTTCTACCTAACGCAGATTTCACCCCGTTCAGCATTCAACTGATCCACGCCCCGAACCGCCGGCTTAACAAACGGATGCGTGCCTTTGTTGCCGCCACACAGGCGCAATGTACGGTTTTCCGCAACAGCTGACCGCAGCAAGCCGCGCCGCCCGGTGTTGCAAAACAAAAAACGCCGCCCAGCGAGGGCGGCGTTGAACGATCTGAGAATTCGCGCAGGCTTAGAGGCCCAGCTGCCCACGGGCTGCTTCCAGTGCTGCGGCCAGCATTTCGGGGTTGTCCCGTGCCGTGGCCAGCGCCTGTGTCAGCGCATTGCGGGCCAGCGGGTTCAAATCCGAGCCTTTGATAAACTCTGCTGCCTTGTCGAAATCGAACCCTTCCACGGAAAACAGTTCCGCTGGCGAGATTTTAGTCGCTTCCTCAGTCGCCTCAGCTGCGCCTTCGGTTACAGCCGCTGCGGTCTCGGTCGCTGCCTCGGTTGCCGCCGCCGCAGTTTCTGCCGCCTCAGCCGCCGCATCTGTGGCTGCCGACGCAACCTCAGTCGCCGCGTCCGTTGCCGCCGTGGTCGCTTCCACGGCGGTCTCTGCCGCTGCGGCGGCTGTGTCACCTGCCGCGTCAACAGTGTCACCTACCGCTACGGATACGACACCGTTGACCTGCTCAGCCAGTTGACCTGCCGCGCCTTCCATAACCGACTGTGCCGCCTCGGAAACACCTTCGCCGAGCCCCTCGGTCGCCTCTGCCGCAGCCGAAACCACCTCATCGGTTGCAGTTTCCACCGCGCTGTCAACGGCCTCGGTCACCTCTTCCTTCACCGCTTCAACGGTCTCCTGCACCTCTGCTGCGGCCTCTTCAACCGCGCTTTCGACCGCCGCTTCTACGGTGTCGGGTACCACCCCTTCGGCAACCTCTTCCACCACAGCCGCCTCTTCAGAGACTTCCGGCGCCGCAGGTACGGCCGCGGCCTCTTCTAAGTCGCCCGGTTTCACAAAAGCCAAATATCCGGCCACCACAACAACAGCTGCAACAACAATCCCAATAACATATTTCATGAGGCTACCCCCTAATTTGCCCGCCCCAAGCCTGGGCGCGCTTCTATTGCCCCCTTCCTTTCATGCTGCGCCGCCGCATACTAGGGGGAAAACCCCAAGATTTGACGCATCCCGCAGCATTAACCGCTTGAAGATTCCCTTGAGCGGGATTAGGTTTGGGCCTCAAATTCGCCAACGATTGAAGGATTGAACCCATAGCTCGCAGACCTCATAACGCGCCCCCGACACGCGACACCGGCCCCCGGATCAACGATCGTATTCGTTGCCCCGAAGTCCGCCTGATTGGCGCAGAAGGTGAAAATGTCGGTGTTGTCTCGCCTGCCAAAGCTTTGGTCATGGCCCAAGAGGCAGGCCTTGACCTGGTGGAAATCTCGCCCAACGCGAACCCGCCCGTCTGCAAGATCATGGACTTCGGCAAGTTCAAATACGAACAGCAGAAGCGGGAATCCGAGGCGCGTAAAAAGCAGAAGACCATCGAAGTCAAAGAGGTCAAATTCCGCCCCAACACCGATACGCATGACTATGACGTCAAAATGCGTAACGTGTTCAAATTTCTGGAAAATGGCGACAAGGTGAAGGTCACCCTGCGTTTCCGCGGCCGTGAAATGGCGCACCAGAACCTGGGTCGTGAGCTGCTCTTGCGGGTTGCTGAAGACATCAAAGAGCTGGGCAAAGTTGAAAACATGCCCAAGATGGAAGGCCGTCAGATGATCATGATGATCGGCCCGCTGAACAAGTAAACCGCGCTTCTGTCGACAGTTAGAACGCCCTCGCCTTGATTGCGGGGGCGTTTTTTGTTGCCCCCCTTTGAGGACGCGCATTTGACCCCATCTATCTGTCAGCAAAGGAGAAACACACATGTGGGAAGAACGCTACGCGGCTTCAGAAGATTTTGTCTTCGGCACGGCCCCTGCGCAGTTTCTGCGCGACCATCTGGACCATCTGATCCCTGGCCGCAGCGCCTTGGCTGTGGCCGATGGCGAAGGACGCAATTCCGTCTTCATGGCGGAACGCGGCCTTGAAGTGACCGCGCTGGAGTTTGCCCCCACCGCGCTGGACCGTGGCCGCGCCCTGGCAGCCGACAAGGAGGTCACGGTGGAATTCCGGCACTGCGACATCCTAAACGATCCCTGGCCCGACGCGCAGTTCGACATTGTTGCTGGCCTCTTCATTCAGTTCGTCGGCCCCGAAGGCCGCGCCTTGCAGTTCGCGCGCATGCAGGCCGCAACAAGGCCCGGCGGATTGGTGATGTTGCACGGCTATACCCAGAAACAACTGGAATACGGCACCGGCGGCCCGCCGTTTCTGGAAAACCTCTACACACCCGAAATGCTCCGCGCCGGTTTCTCGGGCTGGGAGATTGTGACGTTGGAGGCTTACGAACGCGAAGTGCAAGAAGGCCGCGGCCATTCCGGCATGTCTGCGCTGGTGGACCTGATTGCGCGCAAGCCAGAGGTTTGAGCCGCTGGTCAGGGACTGGATTTGAGTATTTCAGGATCATTGAAAGCGCCTTTCATCGATCTTCAAATACTCCCGCCGCAGGCAGCAACGGTGGCCACACAAAAGGGCGCCCCGTTATGGAGCGCCCTTCTTTGTTCAACGGTTTCACTGGATCAGGCTGACGCTACAGCCCGTTTCGTCAGAACCTTGATCAGATTGGCGCGATACTCCGGCGTGCCATGCAGATCACTGATCAACCCGTCAGCGGCAACCGACAGCCCGTCGACAGCCTCCGGAGAAAAATCTGCTGACAAGGCGGCTTCCGCCTCGGCCCAGCGCATCACGCCCTCTTCTGACGCCCCGGTCACGGCCACCCGCACACCATCTGCGTATTTGGCGACAAACACCCCGGTCAGCGCAAAGCGGGACGCGGGTTGTTCGAACTTCTGATAGCTGGCCTTTTCCGGGATCGGGAAATTGACCGAGGTGATGATCTCCCCCTCGTCCAGCGCGGTGGCGAACATCCCGTCAAAGAAGTCATCCGCCGCGATTTCCCGCGCATTGGTCACCACGGTTGCGCCAGAGGCCAGCACCGCCGACGGATAACAGGCCGCCGGATCGTTGTTGGCTAGAGAGCCGCCCAGTGTTCCACGGTTGCGCACCGCCGGGTCACCGATGCCACCTGCCAGCGCGGCCAGTGCTGCATAGGCACCGCCCTCTGCAGCCACAGTGGCATGGGTGGTGGCCGCACCAACCGACAGGGTATCGCCGTTCTGGCAGACGCCTTTCAGCGCCTCAATGCCCGTCAGGCTCACCAGTTTTGAGGGCGCGTTTAGCCGCTGTTTCATCGACGGGATCAGCGTCTGGCCACCAGAAAGCGCCAGCGCATCTTCTTCCTTCAGCGCTGCAACCGCGTCTTCGACGCTGGCGGGCTGTTCAAAGTCAAAGTTATACATTCTGACTGTCCTTCCTTATTTGACCGACTGCATCGCGTTCCACACACGCGAGGGCGACAGTGGCATGTCGATATGCTCTACAGGGTAGCCCCCGCGGTGCAGCGCATCAATCACAGCGTTGACCAGGGCCGGCGGCGACCCGATGGCCCCTGCCTCACCGCAGCCCTTCACCCCAAGCGGGTTGTGGGTACAAGGTGTCTGGCAGGAATGATCGACGGTGAAGTTCGGCAGATCATGGGCCCTTGGCATGGCGTAATCCATGTAGGACCCGCTGAGCAGCTGGCCGTTGTCATCATAGACGCAGTTTTCCAGCATTGCCTGGCCCAGACCTTGTGCCAGTCCACCATGCACCTGACCTTCGACGATCATCGGGTTGATCACATTGCCGAAATCATCCGCCGCGGTGAAGCCAAGGATATCGATCTTACCGGTGCCGGGATCCACCTCTACTTCGCAGAAGTAAGCACCCGACGGGTAGGTGAAGTTTGCCGGATCGTAGAACGCGGTCTCTTCCAGCCCCGGTTCGATTTCTTCCAGCGGGTAATTGTGCGGCACGTAAGCTGCCAGGCAGACATCGCCCCAGGCCACGGATTTATCCGTACCTGCGACTGAGAACTGACCGTCCTTCAGTTCGATATCCGCATCGGCGGCTTCCATCAGGTGGGCGGCAATTTTCTTGGCCTTGTTGATCACCTTTTCCGCCGCCCGAACCATGGCCGAGCCGCCGACCGCGATTGAGCGCGAGCCATAGGTGCCCATGCCCATCGGGGTTTTCGAGGTGTCGCCGTGGACGATATCGACCTGACTTTCGTCAATGCCGATCATATCCGCCATCACCTGGGCAAAGGTGGTTTCATGCCCCTGCCCATGGCTGTGGCTGCCGGTCATCACGGCAATCGATCCGGTGGCGTTGACCCGCACAGTGGCCGATTCATAAAGCCCCGCACGTGCGCCCAGCTGCCCGACAAGATTCGACGGTGCGATGCCGCAGGCCTCGATGTAATGGGCGATGCCGAAGCCGCGCATTTTGCCGTTGGCTGTGCTTTGTGCCACGCGGGCGTCAAAGCCAGCGTAGTCGGTCAGCTCCAGCGCCTTATCCAGCGTGGCGTGGTAGTTGCCAGTGTCATAGGCCACCGCAACAGGGGTCTCATAGGGGAACTGATCGGGTTTGATGAAGTTCAAACGCCGCAGCTCCGCCGGATCCATGCCCAACTCGCGCGCCGCTTTGTCCACCACCCGCTCCAGCTGGAAGGTTGCCTCGGGGCGACCTGCCCCGCGATAGGCATCCACCGGCACCGTGTTGGTAAAGACCGCCTTCACATTCACATAAATCAGCGGCGTGGTGTAGTTGCCCGCCATCAATGTGCCATGCAGCCAGGTCGGCACCGAAGGCGCAAAGGTCGACAGGTAAGCACCCATATTTGCGTAGGTTTCGGTGCGGATCGCGGTGAACTTATTGTCCGCATCCAGCGCCAGTTCGATCTTGGTCACATGATCGCGGCCATGCGCGTCCGAGATAAACGCCTCCGAGCGCGAGCAGGTCCATTTCACCGGGCGGTTCAGCGCCTTGGCGGCAAAGGTGACAAAGGCCTCTTCCGCGTAGTGGAAGATTTTGGTGCCAAAACCACCGCCCACATCAGGCGCAACCACCCGCAGCTTATGTTCCGGGATACCCAGCACAAAGGCGCCCATAAGCAGGCGGATCACATGCGGGTTCTGTGAGGTGGTGTAGAGCGTGTGCTCATCATTGGCGCGGTTGTAGTCCCCCACCGCCACACGAGGCTCCATCGGGTTGGCAACCAGACGGTTGTTGGTCAGCTCCAGCGTGGTGACATGGGCGGCGTTTTTGATCGCCTGATCCACCGCATCGCGGTTCTCTTCCACAAAGCCCCAGTCGTAACAAAGGTTTGAGGACAGATCGTCATGCACCTTGGTGGCGCCCTCAGCGCAGGCGGCTTTCATATCCACCACGGCAGGCAGCTCAGTAATGTCCACCTCAACGGCTTCGGCTGCATCCCGCGCCAACTCAGGGCTTTCGGCGATGACAACGGCGATGGGATCGCCGACGTGGCGCACCTTGCCCTCGGCCAGAATGGGGTGCTTCGGCTCCTGCATCGGGTTGCCTTCGCGGTCTGTCACCTGCCAGCCGCAGGGAATGCCGCCCACCCCTTCGAGATCCTTCGCGGTGAAGACCTTGACCACACCCTCCATCGCCTCGGCGGCGGAGGCGTCGATGCTGTTGATCGTGCCATGCGCCACATCCGAGCGCAGGAAATGCGCATAGGTCTGGTTCATCAGGTTGATGTCATCTGTGTAATTGCCGGTTCCGGTCAGGAACCTTACGTCTTCGCGCCGCTTGCTGCTGGCGCCAATGCCTTGATCCTTCGGCATATTATCCTCCCTAGAAACAGTAAGGCCTCCTCCAGCCCTTCTCTTTCAATGATCTGAAAATCCTCAATGAAACCGCGCCCAGAGGTCTCTCGCAGGCGCAGCGGATCTGGGTTTATGACTTATTCGGCCGCCACCGCTGGCACCTCTTGACCAGAGGCCGCCATGATCGCGCGGACGATGTTGTGATAGCCGGTGCAGCGGCAGATATTGCCTTCCAGATAGTCACGTACCTCGGCTTCGGTCGGCTGCGGGTTTTCTTTCAGCAGCGCCGCCGCAGACATCACCATGCCCGGCGTGCAGAAACCACATTGCAGGCCGTGGTAATCCTGAAACGCCTGCTGGATCTTGTTTAGCGTGCCATCCGGTGCGGCCTGGCCTTCGATGGTGGCAACCTCTGCACCGGCGGCCTCATGCGCAAACATGGTGCAGCTTTTCACCGCGTTACCGTTCACATGGACCACACAGGCGCCACATTGGCTGGTGTCACAGCCCACATGGGTGCCGGTCATCCCAAGGGTTTCGCGCAAGAAGGTCGACAGCAATGTCCGCCCCTCCGCATCGCCCGAAACCGCACGGCCGTTCACCGTCATTTTCACTTCTGTCATCGTGCCCTCCCTAAAGCAGATAATCTTGGTACTTGCGTTGATGAAGACGCAGGGCCCAAAGGCCCCGCCCAGTGTTTCCGGCCCCTTAAGAGCCGAGGACTTTCTTGAACCAGCCCTTCTTCTCTCCGGTTTGCTCGTCGGCCTGATCTCCGGCCTGATCTCCGGCTTGCTCCTCAGCGTCTTCCGCCTCAGATGGACCTTCCACAGCATTCTGGAAGTTCTCAAAGAACTGATCGGCCATTTTCTTGGCAAAGCCGTCAATGATGCGGCTGCCCAGCTGGGCCAGTTTGCCGCCGACCTTGGCTTCCACATCGTAGCTCAGCCGGGTGCCGCCTTCGGGCAGATCTTCCAGCGTGACTTTCGCGCCGCCTTTGGCAAAGCCTGCTGCGCCACCTTTGCCCTCTCCAGTCAGGGTCAGGGCCTCCCCCGCGACGATATCGGAAAAGCTTACGGCCCCCTTGAAGGTTGCCTTCACCGGACCAACTTTCTGCACCACGGTGGCCTCGAACCCGTCTTCGGGTGTGCCGGACATCTCTTTGCAGCCCGGCACACATTCCTTCAGCACCTCCGCCGACAGCAAAGCCGCCCAGACAGTGGCGCGAGCCGTGTTGATCTCACGGGAATCGGTCAGTTGCATGTGTTTGTCCTCCTTCTTGGGCAAGAGGCTAAGCGCAAAGCGGCGGATCCGCCTATGCGACCAAGGGTGTAGATGCGGCTGCGGCGCAAAATAGGACGCCAGAAGAACCGGAAAAGGTGTAAGACCAATCTGGCCCGGTATTGGTAAACAGAAGGTAAATCGCAATCGCGTCAAAATAACCCTGTCAGGTTACGACTAAGGGCCACTATACGGTCAATGTCCAATTTGGATAAAATGCACCTGTCTTTTCGCCTTCAGGAGGACGCCTTGCCCGCAAGCGCTGCCAAATCCGCCCCGAAACAGATCCAGTCCGCGCTGGTGGTGGATGACCATCCGCTGTTTTGCGACGCATTGGCGATGACGCTCAGGGCCGTGACCGGCACGCAGGACATTCGCATGGCCGCCAGTCTGGAGGCCGCGCTGGAGGATATTGGCAACCAGGGTGTGCCGGATGTGGTGGTGCTGGACCTCAACCTGCCGGATGTGAACGGCTTTGACGGATTGATCCGGCTGCGCAAAGCGGTAGATGTGCCGGTGATTGTGGTGTCTTCCATGAGCGACGCACGGGTCATCACCTCAGCTTTGCAATCCGGAGCGGCGGGATTTGTGCCGAAACACAGCCAACGGGATGTCTTTGCGCTTGCCTTTGACGCGGTGAAACGGGGCGAACAGTTTGTTCCTGACGGCTGCGACCTGATCGAGGATGCGCCCGACACCGACAGCGCCGATGCCGCCGCCCGTCTGGCCACGCTGACCAAACAGCAGGCCCGCATTTTGCAACTGATCTGTGAGGGCAAACTGAACAAGCAGATCGCCTTTGACCTGTCGATCGCAGAAACCACTGTGAAAGCCCATGTCACCGCGATCATGCGCAAACTTGGGGTGCAAAGCCGGACACAGGCGGTTCTGATCGCCAAGGAAACAAGCTTTGCCAATATCTTGCAAGACGGCGCTTAAGCCCGCATTCTGACGCTGCAAGCGACACGCCAGCGAAGGGAGAGCGCCCGCGTGAAAGACCAGCAAGCAACAGACCCCGAGGTTTTGCGTGTGGTGCATCTGCCCCATGACACGCCGGATGTGCTGCGGGCTTTGGCATCAGAGCTGGGACCGGAGCCGCTGGAACTGGTGTTGCTGTTCTTTTCCCCCAAGGCGGAGGTGACACAACTGGCGGCAGAGGCAGAAAGGGTGTTTGCCCCCGCCACGGTCATTGGTTGTTCCACCGCCGGGGAGTTGACCCGCAACGGCTATGAAGAAGGCCAGATCATCGCCATTGCCCTGCCCCACAGCCTGTTTCGCGCGCGAAACCTTATGGTTGAAAACCTGACCGATTATGACAGCGACGGGCTGGTTGCTCAAATGCTGCAAAACCGCAATCAGCTGGCGCAGGAGGCTTCAGACTTCCGGCATGAGTTCAACTTCTTGTTGATCGACGGCCTGTCCCGACGCGAAGATGTGCTGGCGGCGGATCTGTCCCTTGGCCTGGGGCCAGTGCCTCTGTTCGGCGGCTCTGCCGGGGATGGGGAACGGTTCGGCGCCACCTTCGTGCTCAGCGGCGGCAAGCTCTACCAGAACGCCGCGGTGCTGGCGCAAATTCGCAGCCGCTGCCCGATCAAAGTGTTCAAATCCGATCATCTGGTGCCCAGCCCGCGCAAAATGGTTGTGACCGAAGCTGACCCCGAAGAACGGCTGGTGCGCGAAATCAACGCCGAACCCGCCGCCCGTGAATACGCCCGCATTCTCGGCAAGGATCCAGAACAGCTCGACACGTTTACCTTTGCCGCCCACCCGGTGGTGGTGCGCATTGGCGACCAGCATCACGTGCGCTCGATCCAGCGGGTGGCAGACAATGGCGATCTGGTGTTTTTCTCAGCCATCGACGAGGGCCTTGTGCTGACCCTGGCAGAGCCATTGGACATGGTGGACCATCTGGCTGCCGAACTGGATGCGCTGGCCGCCAAAGGCCCGCCAGCCGCGATCCTTGCCTGCGATTGCCTGCTGCGCAAACTGGAGGCGGAACAGAAGCAGATGACCGGCCAACTGTCTGATCTGATGGCCGAACGTGGGGTCGTGGGGTTTTCAACCTATGGCGAACAGTGGAACTCGATGCATGTGAACCAGACGCTCACCGGTGTGGCTTTCTATGCCCCTGATGATACGGGTGGCGCGTCATGACCCCCGCCAACGCAAGCCCCCCAAATGCAAGCCCTGACAGCCTGATCAACCCCGCCGACAGTCTGGAACGGCAGAACGCCAAACTGAAGAAGATCAGCGCCGCCCTGATGCGGCGGGTTGAACAGGGCTCGGACGGGTTGGGCGCGGCCTATGCGCAGTTTCAGCGGGCTGCGCTGCTGGAAGAGGAGGTGCGCGAACGCACTCGTGAATTGGGCCGTGCGCTGGATCTGCTGAACCAGTCCAACGCGCAACTGGCCGAAGCCAACGCAGAAACCGAAGCGGCAAGACGCAACCTCACCAATGCAATTGAAACGGTGCAGGAAGGTTTTGCCCTGTTCAACGCGGACGAAAAGCTGGTCATGTGCAACAGCCGTTTTGGCCTGCATATGCCTGATGTTCGCGACCGGATGCAGCCCGGCATCAGCTTTCGCACCTATGTCGACACCATCAGCCGGTCGCAATTTCTGACACTCGCCGAGGGCGAAACTGCCGAGAGCTGGGCGGCGCGTCGCATGGAACGGCATCAGGACCGCCATGTGATTTTCAACGCCCGTATGGTCTGGAACCGCTGGGTGCAGGTCAGCGAACACCGAACGCCAGACGGCGGCACCGTGATCCTGCAAACCGATGTGACCGACATCATGCGGCTTGAACGGGCTGAACGTGACCGGATGCTGGACACACAGGCCAAACTGATCCGGGCCACGCTGGAACATCTGGATCAGGGTGTCTGCATCTTTGACGATCAGGCCCGTCTAGTCGGCTGGAACCAACGGTTTGGCGAACTGTTGTCGCTGACAGTGACCAAGCTGCGCATGGGCATCGGGTTTGACGGGTTGTTCGAACGGTTCCGCGATGAAGTTCAGTTCACCGGTGGCATGAGTGCCGATCAGGTCGAACGCTGGGTCCGCAGCGAAGCCAGCCGTGCGCCCTTGAGTTTTGAAATGCGCCATCACAACGGCCGCGTTCTGACGGTTTCTGCGCAGGAAATGCCAGATCGGGGATTTGTGTTTTCTTTCAGTGACGTCAGCGCCGAACGTGCCGCGGTTCAAGCGGTCTATGAGGCCAACGAGCAGCTGGAACAGCGGGTGATCGAACGCACGCTGGAGCTGGAGGATGCCTTGGCCGAGGCCGAACGCGCCAATGCCTCCAAATCCCGTTTTGTGGCCGCCGCCAGCCACGATCTGCTGCAACCTTTGTCGGCGGCAAAACTCTATGTCGGCTCGGTGCTGGCGGATCGGGGGGATGCGCAGACCCGCTCGGTGCTGGAACGGGCGTCAAACGCGCTGAACTCCGTCGAACATATCCTTGGCGCTTTGCTGGATATCTCGAAACTCGACAGCGGACAGGCGGCAGTGCATCTGGGTCAGGTTCCGCTGGGCAGGTTGTTGTTGCAGCTGCGTGATGAACTTGCCCCCGTGGCGGCGGCCAAAGGCATTGACCTGCGGGTTGTGCCAACCAGCGTGACCGTCACCAGCGACGCCACCTATCTGCGCCGCATCCTGCAAAACCTGATCGGCAATGCGGTGCGCTATACCGCGCGTGGCAAAGTGCTGATCGGGGTGCGGCGGCACGGCACACAGGTTCGGGTCGAGGTGCATGACACCGGCCCCGGCATCCCTGACGATCAGCAGGAGCTGATCTTTGACGAGTTTCACCGCATCGCCGCCCCCAGCAGCGCCTCCGAGGGGCTAGGACTGGGGCTGGCCATTGTGGAGCGGGCCTGTGCATTGTTGAAACATCCGCTGCATCTGCGTTCGGAACCGCATCAAGGCACCTGTTTCGCGGTGGACCTGCAGCGCGCGGCCAAGCCCCCCAGCCGACGCCCGCACAGACCGCAGCAACAGGCGGAACTGCAAGATTTGGAAAACATGTTTGTGCTGTTGGTGGAAAATGACGCCGACCTGCTCAGCGCCCTGACCCTGACGATGGAGCAATGGGGCGCCACTGTGCTGGCTGCCCAGACCACTGCGCAGGCGCACCAGTTGCTGGCGGAGTTTGACGTGACACCTGACGCCATCATCGCGGACTACCAGTTGGACGGTGGCGCTTTGGGCAGCGACCTTCTGGCGGATCTTGGCGAACACATGGGGCCGGTGCCCGCCTGCCTGATCACTGCACAACGGGACCACGTTGTGCAGCAGACGGCGGACAGGTTGAAGGTCAGCCTGATGACCAAGCCACTGGCCTCTGCGACGCTGCGCGACTTCCTACAAAACGCTTACCAGCAAGGCTGATCTGATCAAATCCACCAATCCTTTGGGATGTATCCCTGTCCGAAGGACCTGCCAATTGGGGTGCCGCCCCGCCTTATGCGCCTGAGACAGGGCACCCTGTCCAAAGGTATATTCGGGGCCAAGGCGGCACGAGAGCTACCCAGTGGATGCGAGGGCCCCCGCCCTCAAAGACATTGCTCTCTGCCGCTGATTGGTTTCGGCCCTGTTTGAGACCCGCGCGCACATATGGCGAATTTGCGATGTGGCACGGATCTTGCGCTAGGGCCAAGTGAGTGAAGACCGAATATCGTAAAGAGTACCGGAAACCGTTCAAGTGACCGACCCGACAGACCCCATCGCAGACGCCAGCAAGGCGGACCAGTCAGGACGTTTCAAAACGTTCTGTGGGTGGCTGTTTGGGGCCGCGTTTGGCACGCCGCCGGACCGCTACCGCGAAGAAGAGCTCTTTACCTCCCAATCGGGCAAGGCCATCCGGGTCTTTGGCAATCCCTGGCTGCTGGTGGTTCTCACCGTAATCAGCATCACCGTCATGTCGCTGCTGGCCATGCAGGTGATCAAGGACGTCCGTACCCTGCGCCAATCGGCCACCGATGAAATCGAATGGTCGCTGAACGAGGCCGAAGTCGAGTTTCTGTCCTACACCTACGCACTGCGTCAGGCACTTCATGGCACAGAGAACACTCTGGTCACTGTGCGGCAGGAATTTGCGATCTTCCAGAACCGTCTGGACTATCTCCGCTACGGAGCCGTCTATGAGCCGCTGCGCAACGTGCCCGGCTTTGACGAAGCGTTGAACCGGATCCAAGAACATATCGAACATTCCCGTCCCTTCCTGATGGGATCGGAACAGGCTGTGGCCGTGAACCTGCGCCAGCTTGAACAAGAATCCATCGACATGGCGCCCTTTGTCCGTGAAATGGCGGCGATCGGCCAGGCCAATCTGTCGGTGCTGTTGGATCGTGACCAGATCGGTCTGTCGACCACCCTCAAGGTGATGGCGGGCACCAGTGGTCTGCTGATGACCTCTCTGGTGCTGCTGGCCTTCTATTTCAACCGCCTGCGCCGGCTGTCAGAGGCACGTCGCCGGTCGCTCTTGTCGTCCAGCAAACGGTCACGCGCGGTATTGTCCAGCTCGCTTGATGCGGTGATCGTGTCGGATGCGGACGGGATCATTCAGGAATACAACAAAGCGGCGGCGGATATCTTTGGCTATGACCGCGACTATGCCATTGGCCGCACTGTGGCTGAGCTGATGGTGCCGGAAGGCCATATCGACGCCCATAAACGTGGCATGAAACGGGTCAAACATGGGGGCGGTTTCCACATGGTTGGCAAAGGCCGCGTCCGGATGGAAGCGAAACGTCAGGACGGCAGCCAGTTTCCCATCGAAATGGCCCTACAGAAAAGCGAAAGCAACGGCCAGACGCTATATATCGCTTTTGTCCGTGACATTTCTTATCGCGTCCGGGCCGAGCGCGAGTTGATCGAAGCCCGCGATCAGGCCCTTGCCGGCGAAAAGGCCAAGGCGCGTTTCCTTGCGGTGATGAGCCATGAGATCCGCACCCCGATGAATGGGATGCTGGGCAACATGTCGTTGCTGCGCGAAACCAAGTTGAACGACGAACAGCAATCTTATTTGGGCAAGATGGAAACCTCGGGTGCCTTGCTGCTCAGCCATGTCAACGATGTGCTGGACATCGCGCGGTATGAGGACGGCAAGCCGGTGGTGCGCTATCGCCCGACCAAACTGCGGGAAGTCATTGAATCCGCGGTCGAAAGCCAGCGTGGCGCCGCCGAGGAACGGGGCAACACCCTGACCTTGATCTGGTCCGGACCCAGCCGTGGCTGGGTCAGCACCGATCCGGGCCGTTTGCAACAGATCATTCTGAACCTCCTCAGCAACGCGGTGAAGTTCACCGACGATGGTTCAATTATCGTGGATGTGCGGTGCCGCCCTGACAGCAATGACATCGAGCTGCGCATCAAGGATGACGGAATCGGCATCTGCGCAACCGACATCGATCGCATCTTTGAAGACTTCTTCACCCACGACGACAGTTTCGCCCGCAAGACCGAAGGCACCGGTCTGGGCCTTGGCATTGTGCGCCGGATCACCGAAGCGCTCAGCGGCACCATCACGGCTGAAAGCCAACTTGGGGTGGGATCCACCTTTGCCGTGCGTCTGCCAATGCCGCCGTCGGAAGCGCCGGAAGAGCCGGAGAACAACAGAACCGATCTGTCCGAAGCCGAAACACTGGAAGAAAAAGACCGTCTGTCGATCCTTGTCGTCGAGGACAACCAGATCAACCGTGATGTGGTGCGCGCCATGCTGACCCGCGAGGGCCATCAGGTGGAAGAAGCCCATGACGGTCAATCCGGCGTCGAACTGGCCAGCCAGAAAGAATACGATCTGATCCTGATGGATATCTCCATGCCGGTTCTGGACGGGCGCGAAGCCACCCGCGCCATCCGCGCGGGCAAAGGGGCCTCGGCCCGCAGCCCGATTGTGGCGCTGACCGCTCATGTGTTGCCCGAAAATGTCTCAGAATTCCTGGCGATGGGCATGCAGGACGTGCTGCCCAAGCCGCTGATGCGCCCTGACCTGCAACGGATCATCCGCGATCACACCGATGTGGCCAACAGCGACAGCTGCCCCAGCTCGGTGCGGGAAAACCAACTGCGCCAACTGGTTGATCACCCCACCAATATCGCGTTGCGTGAAAGCGTGGGTGAGGCCTACGACATGCTGCTCGACAAGATGCAGACCGAATTGGTCGAGCTGAACGATTGGCTGCAAGGCGGTGCCGATGATCTGTCTGAAATCGCTGATCAGTGCCACAAGTTTGCCTCCAGCGCGGCGGTCTTTGGCGCCCTGCCCTTGCAAAAACTGCTGGTCGAGATTGAACTGGCGGGCAAAGCGGGCAGCACCAGCAAGGTGAACCGCCTGCGTCAAGCACTGCCGCAGACGTTGAAAGACACGCTGGAAATGCTGCACAACGAAGGCTCGGTCAGCGTTAAACTGGTGCCTTAACGCCCTGACATCCTGCCCGCACGGCAAGCGCGGCAGCATCGCAACGGCTGCCTCCCCATTTTCCCATGCCCCGAATGTCCGCTTGGATTGCCCCTGCCTGCGCCGTATAAGCGGCGCAACATCAGCAGGAGGCCCCCATGCGGACCGCAACCATTACGCGCCAGACGGCAGAGACCGAGATTTCCGTTGAGATCAACCTTGACGGCACCGGCACCTATGACAACCAGACCGGCGTCGGGTTCTTTGACCACATGCTGGATCAGCTGTCGCGCCACTCGCTGATTGACATGACAATCCGCGCCAAGGGTGACTATCACATCGATGATCACCACACGGTTGAGGACACCGGCATCGCGCTGGGTCAGGCGCTGACGGCGGCGCTTGGTGATAAAAAGGGTATCAACCGCTATGGCGAATGCCATCTGGCGATGGATGATGCCCAGGTGCGCTGCGCGTTGGATCTGTCGGCGCGGCCATACCTGATCTGGAACGTCCCGTTTGAAGCCCAGAAGATTGGCACCTTCGATACCGAATTGGTGCGCGAGTTTTTCCAGGGCTTCAGCACCCACGGCGGCATCACCCTGCATGTCGACAAGATCCACGGGTTCAACGCACACCACGTCGCCGAAGCCGCCTTCAAATCGGTTGCCCGGGCGCTGCGCACCGCCGTTGAGACCGACCCGCGTAAAGCGGATGCGATCCCCTCGACCAAAGGCGCGCTGTAAGCACCCTAGCTATAAGAGCCTTGAAAAAGCGCCCCAATGAGGGCGCTTTTCTTTTGGGTCTCAGTCATTTGTCCTGCCGCCAGCAGTCGAACCAAACTATGAATGGACGCCTAACGCCGGACCAGCCACTCTGCCAGCAGCGCATTGGGCACCCAGCAGGCCCAGGCGACAATCACATAGCCGGTCTCAAACCCAAAACCCATCGCCAGCAACGGCAGTTCCAACCGCAGCGTTGTCCCCGCCAGCGTCAGCGCCGCCGAACGGATCATCCAACGGCGGTGATTGGCAATCCGGCGCAGCACCGCCAACCAGACCGCATAGCCCGTGACCGCCACCCAAAGCACTGCCAACAGACCAAAGCCCCAGGCCGCCACCGGCCCGGCGTTGGTCCCGATCGCGATCTGCAGGCCAGCTAGCCCTGAAATCAGGATCGCCACCGCATAGAGGCGCCCAAGCCAACGATGCAACCCGGGGCGACGGGTGCGCAGCCGGGTCCAGAACTGAAAGGGCACAAGCATCAACGCCACAGGCGCCAGAAAAATATGCAGATAGAACGCCAACTCCCGCGCCGGAACGTGATGCATCATATGCGGCATCGTCATTTCCACCCCACCGATCAGAAACCGCCACGAGGCCAGCGCGATCAACGGTGTAAGCACCCAGATCAAGAGGATGCGGGGCCATTGGGATAGCAACAGATTGGGTTTGGAAATCGGATCAAGAGGTCTTGGGGTCATCGGAGAATCTCCTAATTGGGCAAACTTGACACTGCAAAGATAGCATCAACTTGACACTGTCAAGTCGCTCTGTAAATTGGTGGCATGAACACACATTCCGCCGCTGCCCGCAAAAAACCACATCACCACGGCAACCTGCGCAGCGCTTTGGTGCAGGCGGGGATTGATTTGCTGGAAGACGGCGGGCTGCCTGCACTCACTTTACGCAAATGCGCCGCACAGGCGGGCGTGTCCCATGCGGCTCCAGCCCATCATTTCAACGGGATAGACGGGTTAAAAGCCGCGATCGCGCAAGAGGCCTTTCGCCGCTTCTCCGCCTCGATGCTGGCTGCGGCGGATACAGGTGATCCGTCACCGCAGGGGCGGCTGAAATCTATCTGTCGTGGCTATCTTCATTTCGGTCAGGCCCATCCGGCCCTGCTGCAGATGATATTCGGCGTCACCCCGGAAGAGATGGAGGCGGCAGACACAGACTCTCCGGGTGACCATGAAAAAGGCACCAACGCCTATCAGATCCTGTCCGAGGCCTGCGCCCCCTTTGTGCCCGCTGGCACAGATCCACGGATTGTGGAAATTCAGGTTTGGTCGCTGGCCCATGGCTTCACCTTGCTGGCGCTGCCCGGTCGTTTCATCGAAGACGGCATAGATCACACAGAGGCGTTGTTTGATCAGGTCATGACACTGTTGCACCACGTCGGCCCGGCCCCCAGCCCCACATCCCCTTGACCACAGCGCATTTTCCCGTCACTTGATCAGCGAAACCAAACGAAGGGCCCAAGCAATGCTGACAGTGATTGTAGACTACGAAAGTGGCAACCTGCACTCTGCCGAGAAGGCCTTTCAGCGCATGGCGTGGGAAACCGATGCGGGCGAGGTTGTGGTCACCTCTGACCCTGAGCTGATCCGCACCGCGGACCGCATTCTGCTGCCCGGTGACGGCGCTTTTCCCGCCTGCCGCAAGGCCCTGTTTGACCACCGCGGTGTGTTTGAGGCGATGGAAGAGGTTGTCATCAAAGGTGGCAAACCCTTCCTTGGCATTTGCATCGGCATGCAGATGATGGCCACCCGCGGGCTGGAGTATCACGAAACCGCTGGGTTCGACTGGATCGGCGGCGAGGTGGACAAGATCACCCCTGCGGATGCTGCTTTGAAGGTGCCGCATATGGGCTGGAACGATCTGGTGATCGACAATCCGCACCCCGTGTTTGATGGTATCAAAACCGGGGACCACGCCTACTTTGTGCACAGCTACCACATGAAGGTGACCGATCCTGCGACCCTGCTGGCGCATGTAGATTATGCAGGACCGATCACGGCGATTGCGGGCCGCGACAATATGCTGGGCATGCAGTTCCATCCGGAGAAAAGCCAGAAAACCGGGCTGCGCCTGATCGCAAACTTCCTGAACTGGAAGCCCTAAACGCGCGTCGGGCGCTTAGTCCAACAGATCCAGCGCCGCATCGCCGCGGGCGCTGAGATCCAGCGCATCCATCACCAGCACGCCTTCAAACAGGGTCAGCACCGCCTCCGCCTGCGCCGGGTCGGGAAGACGCTTTTGCAGCCAGCCCTCAAACAGTTCTGACAGCACATGGCCCGCCTGCCGGTGCGGCCCGTCGCCCTGCGCCGCGACCGATAGGATGTCAAACCACAACCGCATATAGCCCTGCCCCATGTCGCTCTGCATCAGGGCGCGCACCTCTTCCACCACCTCCCGCGCGGTTTCGGCGCGCCCCGGGGGCAGCGCCACATCCAGATGTGCCGTCAGAGACTGCGCCAGATGCAGCAACAACGCCGAGATCACCCCGTCTTTGCTGCCAAAATGGTAGATCAGCATCCGATCACTGGTGCCTGCCGCCTTGGCCAAGGGACGCAGGCTGGCGTCCCGCAACCCGTGTTGCAACACATGTGCCGCCATATCCTGCAACCAGGCGCGGCGTTTCGGATCCAGACTCGTCTCAACATTCATGCTTGTAGCATGTGCTACAATTTGCATTATGTAGCAAGTGCTACAGAATCACAAAAGAGACTCACCATGCTGCTTTTCATCACTGCCCTGTCCTCCGCTGCGGTTATTGCCACCGCGCTTTATTCCGCCCTTGTGGATCGCCCCACCGGCCAGGGCCTGTGGCGGCTTCCCGCCGCCACCTCCGCTGTTTTCCTTGCCGGATCTCTGATTGCGGTCTGGGGCGAAGGGCCAACGGGATTTATCAAAGATATGGACGCCTCGCTCTGGGCCGGACAGATCTGGGTTGATCTGATGCTGGGATTTGCCGTGGCCTTCACCGCAATGCTACCCGAAGCACGCAGGCTGGGCATGGCACCGCTTCGCTGGGCGCTGCTTCTGTGTATCTCCGGTGCGATTGGCCTCTTGGCGATGCAGGCACGTGTGCTGTACCTGCGGGCGCGGGCCTGAGCCTATTTGAGCCGTTGCCAGATCTGGCGGCGGCACATGCCAAGCGCGCAGCCGGAAAACACCAATGTGTCGCCGCGCACTTGCGCCTTGCCTTTGATCTTCACGTTGTGCACTGGCACCCAGCCGGTGCCGGCATAGGCTCCGCCCCCCTGCGGTTGCATATCGGTAAACAGATCCTTGCCGATGTTGTGATGCTCAATCGTCTGCCCGCCTTTGCGTACCGCAACGATCCGTCCGCAATAGCCCGCGCCACAAGCGCGCACCCGCACATGGGCCACCTGCCCCTTATGGTCCTCCGGCGTCAGCCAAAGCCCCATCAGCGGCTCCGCCCACAATGGGGCGGCGGGAAAAATTAGCAAAAGGCACAAAAGAAAACGCAGCATCAAAGCCTCCAAGCTCTAATGCTGCGTATCGTAACACAGTTCTATGCCCGTGTGGTGAACCGAGATTACTTCACCCGGCTCCAGGTTTGTTTCTTGCAGATCGGGCCCACGCAGCCTGACACTTTCAACGTGTTGCCGGACAGGGACATTTTCGACTTATAGACCTTGCCAGTGGAAGGCTGCCAGATTTTGCCGCCTTTGTAAGACCCACCCCCGCGCGCCTCCATGTCCCAGACAATCTGCTTGCCAATATTGTCAGACTGCCATTCGCCATCGGCGTTGAAGGTCCGGCTGATCACACCACACAGATTGGCACCGCAATTGGCAAAGGTAATATGGGCATAGTTGCCATCATCCACCTGCGTCTTCCACACACCAAGCACCGGGTCCGCCATGGCCCCTGCTGCGCCTGCAACTGTCAAAACAGCTGCCAAAACCAGTTTTTTCATCTCGAGATCCTCCCTAACTGCGACAATCCTGACCCGTTGGGGCGATTCCGATCAAGCATGACATAGGGGCAAGTTGCATTTCCCCCGCCCCCCGTGCAAAAGGCGCAGGACGCATTCTAGAAAGGTCCGCCCGATGATCCTCTACCCCGCCATCGACCTGAAAGACGGCAATGCCGTGCGCCTCTACAAAGGCGAGATGGACCAGGCCACTGTCTTTAACGACAACCCCGCCGCTCAGGCGCTGGAATTTGTCGAGGCGGGCTGTGAATGGCTGCATCTGGTAGACCTGAACGGTGCCTTTGCCGGTGAGCCGGTCAACGCCGCCCCGGTCGAAGAAATCCTGAAACAATGCAAAGTGCCCGCGCAGCTGGGCGGCGGCATCCGCGACATGGCCACCATTGAACGCTGGCTCGACAAAGGTCTGGCGCGGGTGATCCTGGGCACCGTTGCGGTGGAAAACCCCGATCTGGTGCGCGAAGCGGCCAAAGCCTTCCCCGGTCACGTCGCCGTTGGCATCGATGCCCGCAATGGCCGTGTGGCCACCAAGGGCTGGGCCGAAGAAACCGATGTGATGGTCACCGATCTGGCAAAATCCTTTGAGGATGCGGGGGTAGCGGCGATCATCTACACCGACATCAACCGCGATGGCGCCATGCAGGGCCCAAATGTCGAAGCCACGGCGGATCTGGGCAATGCGGTCTCGATCCCGGTGATTGCCTCAGGCGGTGTCAGCTCGCTTGACGATCTGCGCAACCTCAAATCCTGCGGCGCGCCATTGAACGGGGCGATCTCAGGCCGCGCGCTCTATGACGGGGCGATCGACCTTGCCGAAGCGCTGAAGGTTCTGAAAGACTAAGCCTTTCATCTTGCTAAAATTACTCTGGGGGAGGCGCGCAGCGCCGGGGGCAACGCCCCCCCCCTTTTCCTCCTCTGCCAGCCTGCAGTCAAATCGCCTAAGATGCGCAGATTGCCGCAGCGCGACAGCAGGCCGCGTGGCCTGTGCCTGCGCAATATGATCCCCTCGCTTCAGCGCAACAGAGGATCAAAGGAGGCAACACCATGCCTGCCCCAAAGTTCAAATCCGACAAGCTTCCCGCCCATTCAAATCTTTGGAGCCATCACAGCGACGGGGATTTCCTCGACTGCTACAGCTGTGCCTCCACCCTGCCACCGCAGCAGGCGGTGGAACTGGCTTTTACCATGCCCGGCTGGGTCGACGGCCTATTGAAACTGCGCAATTCGCTGGTGAAACCGCTGGGGCTGAAAACCGGGATCGACAACCGTGACGCAGGTGACGCGATCTTCCCGATCACCTATGAAAGCGACAGCGAGCTGTTGCTGGGCACCAATGATAGCCACCTCGATTTCCGCATTGCGGTGCTGCAACATGAAGGTCGGGTCTACATGTCCACCTGGGTGCATCCGCACAACTGGCTGGGCCGCGCCTATCTCCAGGTGGTGATGCCGTTTCATGTCATGATCTGCCGTGGCTCCATCAAACGGGTGGCAGCAGGCAGCCCGGTCATGGCCTGAGCCGCACCGAAACCTGCCGCTTCGCCCGCGGACTTCGCATCTCAAATGCATCCCCGATTGCATCCCAGCGCCCTGCCCCTTATGGATTGGGCGGACGGTGCTTGAGCCGCATAAGAGGATGCCAACATGCTGAAAACCCGCATCATCCCCTGTCTGGACGTGGCCGATGGCCGTGTGGTGAAGGGTGTGAATTTCGTTGGTCTGCGCGATGCAGGCGATCCGGTCGAATCTGCCAAGGCCTATGACGCCGCTGGCGCCGATGAGATCTGTTTCCTCGACATTCACGCCACCCATGAAAACCGCGGCACCATGTATGACATGGTCCAGCGCACTGCTGAACAATGCTACGTCCCCCTGACCGTGGGGGGCGGCGTGCGCACGGTGCAGGACGTGCGCAACCTGCTCTTGGCGGGCGCGGATAAGGTCAGCTTTAACTCTGCCGCCGTGGCCAATCCGGATGTGGTGGCCGAAGCCGCCGATCAGTTCGGCAGCCAATGCATCGTCGTGGCGATTGACGCCAAAACCATCGGCCATGCCGAAGACGGCACCCCCAACAAATGGGGCATTTTCACCCACGGTGGCCGCAAGGCGGCGCTGGATACCGAGGGCAACCCAATCGACGCGGTGGAATTTGCCAAGCTGGTCGAATCCAAAGGCGCCGGAGAGATTCTGCTGACCTCGATGGACCGCGACGGCACCAAAGCGGGGTTCAACCTGCCGCTGACCAAAGCGATTTCCGATGCGGTGGACATTCCCGTGATTGCCTCGGGCGGCGTTGGCAACCTGGACCACCTGGTCGAAGGCGTGACCAAAGGCGGTGCCAGCGCGGTCCTGGCGGCCTCGATCTTTCACTTCGGAGACTACACCGTGCGCGAAGCCAAAGAGCACATGGCCGCCGCCGGCATTGCGATGAGGATTGAAGCATGACCCTCGACGATCTTGCCACCATCATCGCAGCCCGTGCCGAGGCGGATCCAGAAAGCAGCTGGACCGCCAAGCTGCTGGCCAAAGGCCCGGAGAAATGCGCCGAGAAATTTGGGGAAGAAGCCGTCGAAGCCATCATCGAAGCGGTGAAGGCTGATAAAGCGGGCCTCACTTCCGAGGCTGCGGATGTGCTGTTTCACCTGCTGGTCATGCTGCAATCGCGCGGCGTGGCGCTGAGTGACGTGATGGCCGAACTGGCCCGCCGTCAGGGCCAGTCGGGCATTGCCGAAAAGGCATCGCGCGACAAATAGGCAGGTCAGAGTTTGGAGGAGATGACGCCGGTGGCAAAGCCACCCATGCGCAGCTCCCCAAACAGGCGCTGATACTCGATCTTGGGGCAGCGGTTCATCACCACATCCACACCGCGCGCACGGGCTTTCGCCGCAGATTCAGCATGTTCCACGCCGATCTGCATCCAGATTGTTTGTAGGTTGGGGAAGGCCTCCAAAGCCTCATCCACAATGGCAGGCACATGTTCGGAGCGGCGGAAAATGTCCACCATATCCACCCCAGCTTCGATGTCAGACAGCGTGGCCACCACCGGCTGGCCAAACAGGCGTTTGCCCGCATGGACCGGATTGACCGGCAACACGGTGTACCCCTTCAGCCCCAGATAGCGCGCCACGTAATAGCTGGGCCGCACCGGATTCATCGACACCCCAACAACTGCCACCCGTTTGGTGCGTTGCAGGATCTTTTTCAGTTCGGGATCACTGTAGCTCTCTGTCATGCCCTAGGGGTACCCGGAGTTTGGGACAAAGAAAAGGCGCCCAAGGGGGGACCTGGGCGCCAGTACGGAACGAGGGACAGTGAATTGAGACGCGGAGTTCCGGTCCTGCGTCTCTCATCCCTTGAGATAGGGGCGTATTGTTAAAATTCAATTAAACCCTCAAGGCTTTGTGATCAGCGCGTGTGGAGGGGCCTTGGTGGGCTCAATCAAAGATGTCCTCAACCACATCCACAATTTCCTCCAACAGCTTGCGACCCCAGGGTTTTCTGCGCTTCATCTTGCGGGTTTTGTGAGGCCTGTAGCTGTCCGGCCGCGCCTGTGGATAGGGATCGCGGTAATAGACTGGCTCCCGTGCAGGCTTGCCCGAAACCTCGGGCGGCACCGGCTGTGTCGGCACCCGTTTCATATTGTGCAAAGGCGCGCCGCAGGACCCGCAGCTCAACTCATGTTGCACCCGGCCCGACAGCACCAGCTCTGAGCGGCGGCCGCAATAACAACAGGTGGCGATTTTTCGTGAATGACCCATGCGGGCAGAGTTAAGCGCTGACGGCGTAAACTCAAGCCCTCATGGGGAAATCTGTTGCACAAACCGGCTTAGGGCTTGGCCGCATAAAGCGCCACCGCGGCGGCGTTCGACACATTGAGCGAGCCGAAGCCACGGGCGAAGTCAATCTTTACCAGCTTGTCGCAGGTCTCTTTGGTTTTCTGGCGCAAGCCCGGCCCCTCGGCCCCCATCACCAGCGCAATCGGCTGGTCTCGGTGGCCTTCCACCGCCGAATCGATGGTTTCCGTTGCTTCCCCGTCGAGGCCCAGAATCAGGTAGCCCATGTTGCGCAGCACCTCCATGCCATCGGCCAGATTTCGGATGCGCAGATAGGGTTGCCGTTCCAAGGCGCCGCTGGCGGTTTTTGCCAAAGCACCGGTTTCTGGCGCGGAATGGTGGCGGGTGCCCACCACGGCACAGGCGCCAAACACCTCCGCCGACCGCAGAATCGCCCCGACGTTATGCGGATCCGTAACCCGGTCCAGCATCACAACCCGCGGCACCAGCCCCGGCTCGCCGGCGCAGACATGATCCAGCTTGCCCCAATCCAGCGGCTTCACCTCCAAGGCAGCCCCCTGATGCACCGACTGCGGATCCAGCGGCGCGTTGAATTTGCGCGGATCCACCAGCTCGGGGGTGATTCCCGATGCGGCAATGGCCTCGGCCAGCTTGTCATTGGCGTTTTTCGTCACGATCAGCCGCAGCTTCTGGCGGTTCGGGTTCTGCAAGGCATCCCGCACCGCATGCAGGCCAAACAGCCAGACTGTTTCAGCCGCGGCTGCTTTTTTGGTCTGTTCTTTGGCGACCACCCACTTTGGCTTTTTCATGCCGAAAACCTTTCCATTCGGGTTGCCGCGCTTAATGCGCCGGAGAACTGTCAGCTGCAAGATATTTTCTGGTTGACGCCCTCCGCGCGGCACCGTAAACACCGCCTCACCGAACGGCAGCGCCGCTCGGTAGTGGGCGACAGGCCGCAAGGTGTGGCAGGGGACTGTAACTCCCTCGCGGAGACGCACGCTTGGTTCGATTCCAAGGTCGCCCACCATCTTCTTCTTAAAGTTAGATGGTAAGAACGCAGCGCAAGGCGCTGTTTTATGTCGTTATTTTCCCGTTACGACCTCTCTCTTTCTCAGCAACACCAGACCGCCGGCGAGGGCCAACAACAGCACGGTCACCGTTGTCAAAACCGATTTGGTGATGGTCGCCGCGCTGGCCCAAGGCACCAGTTGTTCCAGCGGTGCCACCTCGATCAACAGAGTGACCACCAGCAGATTCTCGGCATAGTCTGCCGCGCCCGCGCACAGCGCACAGGCTCGCGCGAATCGGGTGACCTGCAGCAGCCCGCGTGATTCTCTACCCCTCGCGTAGGCACCTGCAGAGATCCAGCCCGCCAGCCGCCAGAACAACAGCGCCATCAGTGTGGGGTAGATCAGGTCCAGTGGGATCTGTCGCCACAGATAGATCGCCTGCCCCGCCTCCCCCAGCGCGGCCAGCAGCGCAGCAGCCTCTGCTGTAGAGTAGCCCATCGGGCGCAGGTCAAACACCGGCTGCCCGGCGATTTCCGCCATCCAAGCCAGGGGTCCCAGCACCATCATCAGATAGATCGGCAGCGCCAGTGCCAGAACGGCCAAGACCTGCCGCCCGCTTGTCTGTTTCCTTTTGGTCATCGTTTCACTTCCAAATTTGTTTCCGTTGGTGTCGATCTAGCCGCCTAAGCCTCCGGGATGCATTATCATCGGATAAGACCAAGCCAGTTTGGACAGCTTTTAAATGCGCACCCTTCTTGATCTTTTTCAGTCGGTGGAATTGCCACCGGACACGGCCAAACGACTGGTCCCGCTCTTTGAACGGGAGGTCGCCCTGAAAGGCACAGCCGTCTGCCAACAAGGTGTGCCGGAACAGCGGGAGATTCTGCTGCTCACGGGCACGATGGTCAGCCTGATCTGCGATGCTGAGGGGCGCGAGGTCTGCACCGGCCTGCATCACAGCCCAACAGTCCTGCCGCCACATATCGCGCGCAGTCAGGACGGATGCTCTTTGGTTGAAGTGCGCGCCCTAAACGACTGCACAATCGCCACAATTGACGCTTCAGATCTGGAGGCGGAAATGCTGCGCGACAAGGATGTGCGGGACTGGGCCAACGGCATCATGCGCGCCGAGATCACCCGCCGCGCCCAGCGGGAATGGGCGCTGGCCGCCCTGCCCGCGGCCGAGCGGCTGGCCTGGTTTCGCAAGGTTCATCCCGGTCACGAAACCCTGTTCCCGCATATATTCATCGCCAGCTATCTGGGCATAACGCCTGTTACCCTCAGCCGGTTGCGCAAGGCAGCAGGCTGAAACGCTACTGAATCTCCACCCCGGCGCGATCAAAACTGGCGCTGTCGGTAGTCAGATCATCGTAGAAAATTTCCACATAGACCTTTTTGACCGACTGCGGCGGTAAGCCTGAGATCGGGTTCCAACCTGTCGGAATCGCATTGGGGGTGGGCGAAGCCTCATCGCAGGGTGGCAGCTCATACATTTGGATCGGCCCGTCATTCAGCGAATACCGCATCGCCGCAAGGCCACAACGCCAGCTCATCAGATGGGTGAAATAGACCAGATCCTTGCCGTCATATTCGCGCACAGCTACCCAACTGCCCTTGGTCATGGTCAGGATCGGCTTCACCTCGGTTGCGGTGGTGAATTTGCCCATTGGCGTCTGCGGCTCTGCAACGGTGGGAATGGCGGCAGTTTCCGTCGCCGGCACGGTGGCCGCCGGGGTCTCGACCATCTCCGTCGCCATCTCTTCGCCCGTGGAGTCTCCGCCACCGCCGACGGCCATTCCGATGAGCATCAACATAATGTCGATCATAATATCCTCCATTTACAATTAATTGCATCAAGCCCTGTCACGCGGGCCAGCCAGCCCCTATAGTGAGTGAAAAATGAGGTCGGGGCAGTTCAACTATGGCCAAAGCCAAGCCGAAAAGCCAACTTTTCAACGTGATGATCGTCGCCCAATCCGGGCGGCTGCAATATGAGGCGTTGCTGTTTGCCGCGTCTTTTCATCGGTTCAACCCCGATTTTCCCGGTCGTTTTTTCGTTGCTGTGCCGCAGCCCGGCCCTTTGTGGCTGAACGATCCGCGTATCTTGGATCCGGATGTTATCGAACGTCTGGAGGGGTTTGGGGCTGAAATCCTGCCCTTTG
The DNA here is from genome assembly GCF_047123305.1 of Thalassobius sp. MITS945101. GTDB lineage: Bacteria > Pseudomonadota > Alphaproteobacteria > Rhodobacterales > Rhodobacteraceae > Thalassobius. The sequence goes on along the minus strand of NZ_CP138918.1, from coordinate 2,738,332 downwards.
ACTCGCGCCATTTCGGTGAAAGCTACCCCTATGGCAATAAGATCGAGGCGCTGATGGCCCTGCCCGAGGGCGAGCCGTTTGTGTTCTTCGACACCGACACGCTGATCCTTGATGATCTGACCAAGGTGCCGTTTGATTTTGACACCCCCGGCGCCTCGGAACAGGTGGAGGGAACCTGGCCAAAAATTGAACTCTATGGGCCCGGCTACACCGAGATCTGGCAGTCACTTTACGACCGCTTTGATCTGGATTTCGAAAGCTCGCTGGACCTCAGCCAGCCGGATGAATTCTGGCGGCGCTATCTCTATTTCAATGCGGGCTATTTTTTCTACCGCTGCCCCCATGTGTTTGGCCGCCGGTTTGCGGACTATGCCACCTCGGTGCGCGCAGATCCGCCCGAGGCGTTGGTCTGTCAGCAGTTAAATCCCTGGCTGGATCAGGTGGTTCTGCCACTGGTAATCCATTCGCTTGGCGGCGGGCATGGTGCATTGCCGGAGGGACTGTTGGACGGATCGGTCAGCTGCCACTATCGCTGGATGGCGCTGCTTTATGCGCGGGAAAGTGATGCGGTGATTGAGCTGGTGCAGGATCTGGCCAGTCCAAACTGGATGAAGCGGATCTTGAAGGAATATGAGCCGATGAAACGGTTCATTTACCAGAACAAGGGCAATAAGGCGCGGGGATTGTTTGACCGCGAAGACCTGCCACGCAAAGAGCAGAAGATCCGCCAGCGCCTGAAGAACCACAATCTTTGGATCCGGTAATCTGCGCGGGCTGAGACAGCTGTGATTCTCGGCCGCTCATTCATCCTTTCCCACCATTCCGGAACAAACGTCCGTTTCAGCCTTTTGAAACGGATATTTTTCCGTTTTTAACCCCCGATAATCCCGTTGGAGTTGTCGATCGTTCTTTGATCCCCTATCCATTTTGTCAACAAATCAGAAACTTGCCCAACAGAGCTCTTAAGGAGGAACCCCGCATGACCGACGCCCCGAACTATGGCTTCGACACGCTGCAAATCCACGCAGGCGCCCGCCCCGATCCGGCCACCGGTGCCCGTCAAACCCCGATCTACCAGTCGACGGCCTATGTGTTCCGCGATGCAGACCACGCGGCGGCGCTGTTTAACCTGCAAGAGGTCGGCTACATCTACTCGCGCCTGACCAACCCCACCGTGGCGGTTCTGCAGGAACGTGTGGCGACGCTGGAAGGTGGCGTGGGTGCGGTGTGCTGTTCGTCGGGTCACGCTGCCCAGATCATGGCGCTGTTCCCGCTGATGCAGCCTGGCAATAACGTGGTGGTCTCCACCCGCCTTTATGGTGGCTCGATCACCCAGTTCAGCCAGACCATCAAACGGTTCGGCTGGTCGGCCAAGTTTGTCGATTTCGAAGATCTGGCCGCGGTTGAGGCCGCTGTGGATGACAACACCCGTGCGATTTTCTGTGAATCCGTGGCCAACCCCGGCGGCTATGTAACCGATCTGCCGGCGATCTCGGCCATTGCGGACAAGGTGGGCCTGCCGCTGATCGTTGATAACACCTCGGCCACGCCTTACCTCTGCCGCCCGATCGAACATGGCGCGACTCTGGTGGTGCATTCGATGACCAAATACCTGACCGGCAACGGTTCGGTCACTGGCGGTGTGGTTGTCGACTCGGGCAAGTTTGACTGGTCCGCCAGCGACAAATTCCCGTCCCTGTCCGCGCCGGAACCCGCCTACCACGGCCTGAAGTTCCACGAGACCTTTGGCCCGCTGGCCTTCACCTTCCACGGCATCGCCATTGGTCTGCGTGATCTGGGCATGACCCTGAACCCTCAGGCGGCGCATTACACGCTGATGGGGATCGAAACCTTATCGCTGCGGATGGAGCGTCACTGCGAAAACGCGCAGAAGATCGCCGGTTGGCTGGAAGGCAACGACCATGTCGAAGCTGTCACCTACGCGGGCCTCGACAGTTCGCCCTATAAGGCGCGCGGCGAAAAGATCTGCCCCAAAGGCACCGGTGGCCTGTTCACCGTGGCGCTGAAAGGTGGCTATGAGTCCTGCGTGAAATTCGTCGACAGCCTGGAGCTTTTCAGCCATGTGGCCAACCTCGGCGACGCCCGTTCGCTGGTGATCCACCCGGCCTCCACCACCCACCGCCAGCTGACCGAAGAGCAGCAGGTTGCGGCGGGTGCCGGCCCGAATGTGGTCCGGATTTCCATCGGGATCGAGAACGCCGAAGACCTCATCGCGGATCTGGAACAGGCGCTGACCGCTTCGGCCTAAGCCTTTGCGGAGAAACGGAAAGGCCGGGGATCTCCCCGGCCTTTTGCGATTAAACCCGGGCGGAACCCGGCTTATTTCAACGCAATCACCAATGTCACTTGCTGTTTCAGGCTCAGTTCCCCAGGCTCAACCGCCATATCCGTCGCCATCGCCATTTCCATCCGCATCATCGGCACCGCATGGTCGCGCGCCTCCGAGATCGACAGGACATCGCCCAGCTCAACCCCTGCGGCCCCGGCATAAAGCGCGGCCTTGGCCAGCGCATCTTTCACCGCCGCCTGTCGGGCCGCATCCTGCGCCGCCTTGGGATCCTGCAAGGCAAAGCTCAGGCCGCCAAAATAGTTCGCCCCATCCTGCAGAACCGCGCTTAGCACCGGCCCAAGGCTATCGAGGTCCCGGATACGCACCGTCAACGTATTGGCGGCCTCATAGCCGTCAATCCGACGTTTGTTGCCCGACCCGTAGCTTTCCAGCTGTTGCAGCGACAGGGTGGAAGTCTGTAGATCCTTTGCGGCAATGCCAAGGGACTTCAACCGCGCCACAATGTCCTGCGACGCGTTGGCGGTCTGTTGCATGGCTTGTTCGGCATCTTTGTTGCGATGACGCACGCCCAGATTGATTGTCGCCATATCAGGCGTGGCGGTGACCACCCCTTCGCCCACGACGGTGATCTGGCGCTGAACCTCGGCTGTGGCGGCCACCGGCGCAACCATCAGGGCGGCCATCAAAACGGGGGTGGCAAATCTCTTCATCAACTGCATCGAACTTCCTCCTTTAAGGAATTGCTGCCCTAAGAGGTGCGTCTTTGGCACGGCGACTGCAAGGGGGAGGTCGTGGGCTCCCTTCCCCTCGGCGGGAAGCTGCTTTATTCTTTCGGAAAAAAGCAAAGGGTCTCCCTTTGTTTCACGGAGGATGCTACAGCAAACGCATGAAGCCAAGTTTTGCATTAACGCTTTCGTTTGAAGGCATTGACCTGTTGCACCGCGCCCCGGACGGCTGGCGCGCAGTGGGGTCTGTGCCCTTTGAATCCGAAGATCTGGGCGCAGCCCTTTCAAATTTGCGGGAACAGGCGCTGACCCTGTCGCCGGATGGCGTCACCAGCAAGTTGATCCTGCCCGAAGATCAAATCAAATATGTGACGGTGCCGGTGAACGGCACTGCGATGGACGGTTTCGAAAGCCTGGCCCATCGCGCGCTGGAAGGCGCCACCCCCTATGAGCTGGACGATCTGGCGATTGACTGGCGTCAGAACGGTGCGGATCTGGAAATCGCGGCGGTTGCACGCGAGACATTGGCCGAGGCCGAGGCCTTTGCCCACGAGCATCAGTTCAACCCCGTCAGCTTTGTTGGTCAGCCCGAAGGCGGCTTCCCCGGTGAGCCGTTTTTTGGCGGCACCCATGCGGCGACCGAATTGTTTGGCGGCCCGGTGCAACCGGACGAAGATGCGGTGGCGGTTGTGGGACCGGCGAAGTTTCCAGCCCCTCCGCCCGCGCCAGAACCTGAACCCGTTGCGGCCCCGGTGGTTGAAACCGTCACGGCCCCCGTAGTGGAACAGGTCGTGGAACAGGTTGCCCAGCCTGCGCCGGTTGCTACTGCAGAGCCCGCCCCTGTGGCACCGGAACCTGTTGCCGCCCCAGTGGTGGAAACCATTGCAGCCCCTGATGTCCCCGCGCCTTCCCCTGCGCCGGCCGCGCCCAAATCTGTTGACTATGAACAGATGGCGCTGGACATCGAAAACGAGCTGGGGCCCGCAGCGGAGCTGACACCGGAAGAACTGGAACTTATCGACGCGGCTGAAAAGCGCGGCAATGTTGAGGTTTCGCCTGACCCTGCCGAGACGGCGCTGAAGACAGACTTGCCAGATCTGAAGCTAGATCAGGCCGCTGCGCCCGCGGCTCCGTCTGCGGAGCCTGATCTGCCACCGCTGTTTACCCATCAAACACCTCCGGAAGGCGCTGCAGCTCCCACTGATGTCGCAGCGCAAGCCCTTGAGCAAGAAGCTACTGCACCCTCCGAGGGTGGATTTTCCTTCTCCAGCGTGCGGGCCCGTCGCGGCAGGGATGCCGATGCGGTGCCGCCTAGTGCTGCGCCCGCGTTGGATGGCGCCAGCCGTGCCGGGGCCTTTGAAAGCGTACGCAAGCTGACGCTGCGCCCGGACAAGAAGGCGCAGCCAGAAACCAAAGCACCGGCCAAGATCGAGCCTACAATCGCGGCGCCAACGCAGGGCGATCCGGCCCTGCCCGGCGAACCCGCAATTGCAACGCCGCAGGTCGATGTGAACGCCCCTGAGGTGCCGCTCGGAGCTGGCGACATGACTATCGCCGCCGCCAACGAAGCCGAGGCCGAAGCCGCCATGCGCGAGGCTGCGGCCTCAACCCTGACGGCAGAAGCTCCAGTGGCAGACATCGTCACCGCCCCCAGCGTGCCAGTGCCCGGTGCGGCTGCGGAAGGCAAATCCAAGCCCAGCAAGGCAACCAAGAAACAAGCGGCGAAACGTGAAAAGCAGCGGATGACCGTTTTTGGCGCCCGTCCCGCGGAAGAGGAGGTTGTAGTCGGAGGCAAACCCAAGTTCCTTGGGCTGATCCTGACCGCGCTGCTGCTGTTGTTCTTGGTGGCAATGGCGGCTTGGGCGTCTTTGGGCGAGGAAGGTCTAGCCAATCTGTTCCGCGCGACCCCGGAAACCACCGAAGAGGTGCTTCAGGCCGAAGCAGATTCCGCCCCGGTGATCGAAGCGCCTGAACCTGTGGCTCTGACGGCGGTCCAAACCGCGCCAGATGGCGCCACCGACACAACACCCGAAGTGTCGCAGGCGGGAAATGCGCTGGCAGATGTCGACCTGCCTGCGGTCGAAGGCACGGCGGTCGAAGCGGCGCCGGACACTGCCGAAATCGCTTCGCTGCCGACCGAATTGCAATTTGAACCCGAAGCCCCCGCTGGGCTGACCCCGGAAACGGATCTGACACCCGAAACCACCTCGCGCGCGCCCACTCTGGATCCGGTGCTGAATCCCGATCTTGATGTTGAGCTGGAGGCCGAACCCGACGTCACGCCGCCTGCCGCGCTCACCCCTGAGCAGCAGATGACCACCGCCGAACGCTACGCCGCCAGCGGCATCTGGCAAGACGCTCCGGCCCAGCCCGACATGCCCGAAGGGGCACAGCTGGATGATTTCTATATCGCCTCCATTGATCCCAAAGTGCCGTCGTTTGACGCCGTGGCCCTGCCCGATGCGCGCCGCGTGCAGTCCGACACCACCCCGCCAGCCCAGAACGTCCCCGCCGCCGCCGGAACCGAATTTGCCTTTGACCAGCGTGGTCTGGTGACCGCGACACCTGACGGCGCGATGACCCCGGATGGCATTCTGGTCTACAAAGGGCGTCCTGATGTGCGCCCGTCACAGTTTCCCGCCCGTGCTATTGTTACGCCTGACGGCATCAGCGAAGAAGAGCTGCAGCGCCGCGCCAAGATCCGCCCGCGCGCCCGTCCCGACGATCTGATCGAATCCAACGAACGCAGTGTTCTTGGCGGTCGCACCCGCAGCGAGCTGGCCACTCTGCGCCCGAAAGCCCGCCCCAATATCACCGCCGCCGAGCGTGAAGCCAACCGTCTGGCCCTGCTCAACAGCGCCTCCGCCCCCTTGGTTGATCTGTCCGGGGAGACCCGCAACGCCATCAACGAAGCGGTGGCACAATCGGTGCTGAAACCACGCGCGCGTCCAGCCAATCTGAACACCAACATCACCCAAGACGTCCAGACCGCTTCGGCACGTGTGCAACCGCAGCTGCCGACATCGGCGTCGGTGGCCCGTCAGGCGACGGTGAAGAACCAGCTGAACCTGCGCAAAATCAACCTGATCGGCGTCTTTGGCCAATCCAGCGATCGCCAGGCTTTGGTCCGCCTGGCCTCGGGCCGGTACAAGAAAGTTGGCGTGGGTGACCGGATTGACGGTGGCCGCGTGGCCTCGATCAGCAAGACAGAGTTGCGCTACACCAAATCGGGTCGCACCATTACTTTGAAGATGCCGCGCGGCTAAGGCGGCGCTTCTGTCTCAGGCGCAACGCATTCAGGCGTCTGCGCCGATCCCTATCGCAAAAATGAAAAAGCCCTGCCTTGCGAGGAAAGCCGCAAGGCAAGGGCGATTGCCGGGGGTGGAGCCCCGACTGAAAGACGGGCCCGGCCGAAGCCGGACCCTCCCCGTCTGGCCGTCTTTTATTCCGCGGCCTCGATTTCACCGTTTTCGATCTGCTCACGCTCGATCGATTCAAACAGCGCTTTGAAGTTGCCTTCGCCAAACCCATCGTCGCCTTTACGCTGGATGAACTCGAAGAAGATCGGACCAATAACAGTCTTGGAGAAGATCTGCAGCAGGATCTTGGTCTCACCGCCGTCAACCACACCTTCGCCGTCGATCAGGATGCCGTGTTTCTTCATCCGGTCGATCGGTTCCTCGTGGCCAACCACACGGTCATGGCTGAGATCATAGTAAGCGTTGGGCGGGGCTGGCATGAACTTGATACCATTGTCCGAGATCGCGTCGGTCGAGGCATAGATATCCTCGGAGCCAACCGCGATATGCTGGATGCCTTCGCCGTTGTATTTCTTCAGATAGGCCACAATCTGACCGGTTTCACCGCGGTCTTCGTTGATCGGGATCCGGATTCGGCCACAGGGCGAGGTCAGCGCGCGGCTCAACAGTCCGGTGAACTTGCCTTCGATGTCGAAGAAACGGATTTCACGGAAATTGAACAGATCGCCGTAGAACTTGAACCACTTGTCCATGTTGCCTTTGAACACGTTGTGGGTCAGATGATCTAGGTAATAGAACCCAACGCCTTCCGGCTTGGAGGTGCCCAGCCAGTCAAAATCGGCGTTATAGGGCGACTGGTCATGGCTTTCGTCGGTGAAATAGATCAGCGAACCGCCAATGCCTTTGATCGCGGGCCAGTCGAGGGTTTTGTCATCGGCGTCATAGGGCTCTGCCCCCATTTTCACCGCATGATCATAGGCATGCTGCGCATCCACAACGCGCCAGCCCATCGAGGGGGCGCAGGGGCCGTGCTCTTCGACAAAGCGGCTGGCAAAGCTGCCTGGCTCATCGTTCAGGACGTAGGTCACATCGCCCTGCTGCCACAGTTCAACGTTTTTGGTCTTGTGTTTGGCGACCTTCACATAGCCCATTTTGGCGAACAGCTCGCGCAGCTCTTCGGCGTTGGGGTGTGCGAATTCGACGAATTCAAAACCATCGGTACCGGCGGGGTTTTCGGGGCTGATAACGGCCTTTGGAGCCATATGCGGAAACGGACCCATGGGTGCCTCCCTTGCTAATTTGTTTGCTGTGTTAAGTATGCCGCAAAAGATGTGGGAATTTTGCGCATTATGAGGGGTGGAAAGCAGTTGCCATGCGGCTTCACCGCACTATTTAGGGAAAAAGTGACAATTTCACGCACGAGATGACACTATGCTGGATGATACCGACAAACGGCTGCTGGCCGCGCTGCAAACGAACTGCCATCTGACGACTCAGGAGTTGTCGGAATTGCTGAACCTTTCGGCCTCTCAGGCCGGGCGGCGGCGGCAACGGCTGGAGGCGGATGGCTATATCCGCAACTACGCCGCAAAACTGGACCCCGCGCGGCTGGGCCTCAGCGTGCAGGCCTTTGTGCAGGTGCAGCTGGGCACCCACGGCCCCGAGCAAAGCCAGAGCTTTGCCCGTCTCGTCAACCTGCGGCCCGAAATCACCAGCGCCTGGACCCTTACCGGCGACGCCGATTACCTGCTCCGGGTCTATTGCGAGGATCTGACCGCACTTAACAGCCTGATCCATGAGGTTTTGCTGCGCCATGAGGCGGTCAGCCGGGTGCAAAGCCAAATCGTTATGGACCAGTTCAAACAGGACGCCCCTTTGCCCACCTGACATCTTCCCAAAATAACCTACAGTGAGCCTAAGCGCGCTGAACGCGCCCCAGAGACCCTGTACCAGACGCCCTGCCCCTGACGCCCCTGCCGGAGACGCCGCAAACCCATGCAAGACTTTCTCTTTTCCGCCTCTATCTATCTGATCGCCGCCGTGATTGCTGTGCCATTGGCCGCGCGGCTGGGGCTTGGCTCTGTCCTTGGCTACCTCAGCGCGGGCATTATCATCGGCCCCGTGCTGGGGCTTGTCGGATCGGAAACCCAGGACCTGCAGACCTTTGCCGAATTTGGCGTGGTGATGATGCTGTTCCTTATCGGGTTGGAGCTGGACCCAAGGGCGCTTTGGGCGATGCGGCACCGGCTGATCGGTTTGGGCGGCTTGCAGATCGGGCTGACAATGGCGGCAATGACAGCGCTGTCGATGGCGCTGGGACTGGACTGGAAACCGGCGCTGGCGGTGGGGATGATTTTTGCCCTCTCCTCCACCGCGATTGTGCTGCAAACCCTGTCCGAGAAGGGGCTGATGCAGACCAATGGCGGGCGCTCAACTTTTTCGGTGCTGCTGACGCAGGATATCGCGGTGATCCCCATGCTGGCGCTGTTGCCGCTTCTGGCGATGTCCAACAGCGGTCCAACACCGGGCGGTGGCAGCGGCGGCCATGCAGGTGCACCGGGAGGCGTGTCATTGGTTGAGGGGCTGCCCGGCTGGGGGGTGACCTTGGTGACATTGGGCGCAGTCGCGGCCGTCATTCTGGCGGGGATCTTCCTCACCCGCCCGCTGTTTGCCTTCATCCACCATGCCCGCCTGCGTGAGATGTACACCGCCCTGGCGCTGCTGATTGTGCTGGGGATTGCCGCCATCATGACGGCGGTGGGCCTGTCCCCGGCCCTTGGCACCTTTCTGGCGGGTGTGGTTCTGGCAAACTCAGAATTCCGCCACGAACTGGAAAGCGATATCGAACCCTTCAAAGGGCTGTTGCTGGGCCTGTTCTTTATCACCGTGGGCGCCGGCATCGACTTCGACATTTTCTTTGCCGCACCGCTGGATCTGATCGGGCTAACACTGACTGTGCTGCTGATCAAAGGCGCGATCCTTTACCTGCTCAGCCATCTGTTCAACATCCGCGGCCGCGCCCGCTGGCTGTTCACCCTGTCACTGGCGCAGGCGGGTGAGTTTGGCTTTGTCCTGCTCTCTTTCTCGCGGCAGCAGAATGTGCTGCCCAATCCTCTGGTGGATACGCTGTCACTTGTAGTGGCGCTGTCAATGCTGGCCACCCCCTTGCTATTCATCATCTACGATCTGCTGTCGAAAACCATGAAGGACAGCGACAGTTTTGAAGAGGATGAGATCGACGAGGCCGGTCCGGTTATCATCGCAGGCATTGGCCGCTTTGGGCAAATCGTGAACCGGCTGGTGCAGTCCAGCGGCTACAAAACCGTGGTTCTGGACAATGACATGGGCACCATTCAGCTGATGCGGAAGTTCGGTTTCAAAGGCTTCTTCGGTGACCCCTCACGCCCCGAACTGCTGCACGCCGCTGGTTTGAAAGAGGCCAGCGTGCTGGCGATCACGCTGGATGATCGGGACGCCGCAACCCGTCTGGCCGCCTTTGCCCGCAGGGAACGGCCGGATCTGCATATCATCGCCCGCGCGCGCGACCGCACCCATGTGTTCGAACTTTATCAGGCCGGTGCCAATGACATCGTGCGCGAAACCTTTGACAGCTCACTGCGGGCAGGTCGTTATGTGCTGGAGAACATTGGCCTCAGCGAATACGAAGCGGCCGAGGCTGAGCGTGTGTTCTATCAGCATGACCGCATGGCCATCCGCGAGTTGGCACAGGTCTGGGACCCGAACGTGCCTTCGCCGCAGAACCCGGCCTATGTGAAACGGGCGCAGGAACTGGAGAAAGAGCTGGAAACCGCCCTGCTGGCGCAACTGGAAAGCCAGGCAAAACCGCCAGAAAGCGACGAAAGCAAAGAGTAAGAGACACTCTGTGAAGACAAAAAAGGGGCCTATGGCCCCTTTTGCTTGCCAGCCATGTAAAGCCGTCAGATCAGCCGTCTGACACACCGGCTTCGGCAAAGGTTGCCATGCCGGAATGGCAGGCAATCGCGCCCTGCAGCACCCCAATGGCCAGCGCCGCGCCTGAACCTTCGCCGAGGCGCAGCCCCAGCGACAGAAGCGGTTCCTTGCCCAGCTTTTCCAGCAGTTTGCCATGCGCCCCTTCGGCGCTGACGTGACCTGCGATACAGTGGTCCAGCGCGCTGGCCTCGGTCTGCAGCAGTGCCGCCGCAGAGGCGCAGCAGATGAACCCGTCCAGCAACACCGGAATGCCCAAACTGCGGGCGCGCGCGATGGCCCCTGCCATACCGGCCAATTCCCGTCCCCCCAGACGGCGCAGGGTTTCCAGCCCGTCGCCCTTGCCTGCATGCAGCGCCAGTCCTTCTGCCACCACACGGGTTTTATTGGCCAGACCGGCGTCATCGACACCGGTGCCCCGTCCCGTCCAGTCCGCAGCCTCACCGCCATAAAGCGCCGCGGCGATGGCGGCGGCGGGGGTGGTGTTGCCAATGCCCATCTCCCCGGTGACCAAGAGGTCCGCAGATTTGCTGACCGCGTTCCAACCCGCCTGCAGCGCCTCGACCAGTTCGGCCTCGGACATGGCGGCACCTTGGGTGAAATCAACGGTGGGCGTGTCCAGCGACAGCGCATGCACCGACATCTGTGCCCCGAAGGTTTTGCACAGCTGGTTGATCGCCGCGCCGCCGTGCTGGAAGTTCAGCACCATCTGTTCGGTCACTTCCGCCGGAAAGGCCGAAACCCCCTGTGCCGTAACGCCGTGGTTGCCAGCAAAGATCAGAACCTGCGGATAGCGCAATTTGGGTTCGGCCCGGCCCTGCCAGCTGGCGTACCAGATCGCGATATCTTCAAGTCGGCCCAGTGCGCCAGGCGGTTTGGTCAGTTGACCGTTGCGGGCTTCTGCCTCTTTGCGGGCATTTGCATTCGGCGCGGGCGCCGTTGCCAAAATCGCGCGAAACTCGTCAAGCGTGTTGAAACTCTGCTGCATCCGGGGCCCCGTCTTCTCGTCTTCCTTGCTCTGTTGTTTACCCCAATGCTATCGGGGAACAAGCCTTTGAATGAGACTTTACATGCAAGAAAACGACACGTCGCCCTTTCAACCAAGAGATATTGCCGTTGCTCTTGGCCTTTTGACAAGACTTCCGATCCGACTTCCGGACGAAGCCTACACGCGCGGTGCGCAAGCGGGCTGGGCCTATCCACTGGTGGGTGTATCAATTGGCCTTATTGCAACAGGTGTCGGGCTTCTGACAGTGTGGATGGGCCTACCAGCCCCTGCTGTGGCCCTGGCGATTCTCGCAACAATGATCGTGACTTGCGGGGCGATGCACGAAGACGGGCTTGCCGATTGCGCCGATGGATTCTGGGGCGGCTGGGAACGGATCAAACGGCTGGAGATCATGAAGGACAGCCAGATCGGCACCTATGGGGTGATTGCACTGGTTCTGTCGCTGGCGGCCCGCTGGTTTGGTCTGACCACTTTGGTGGAGCAAGAGATGCTCTGGGCCGTGATCGGTGTGGCGGCGCTTAGCCGGGCGGGGATGCCGGTGGTGATGGGCGCCCTGCCCCATGCGCGGGATTATGGCCTCAGCCATGCACAGGGCCGTCCGGATCGGCGTGTGGCTCTGGCTGCGGTTGCCGTGGCCGCAGTGGTGGGCCTTGTGACCATTGGTTGGGCAACTCTTGGTCTGTTGGTAATTTCAGCACTGGCTGTCTGGGGCGTGATCCTGTTGGCCAAGGCCAAGATCAACGGCCAAACCGGTGACGCGCTGGGGGCAACCCAGCAGGCGCTGGAGGTGCTGCTGCTGATGGCGCTGATCAGCTGACGCATTAGACCTTAGCAAACGAAAAACCACGCCCAGAACAGGCGCGGTTTTCTCGTTCAGTCAGAGATCCGTCCGATCACTGGTTCACGCCGCAGCACGCGACACCAGCACCTCATCCACCTTTTTGGCGGCGGCAACTTCATCCCCGCCCCCAACGGCGGCGATTTCACGGGTCAGACGCTCCAGCGCGGCTTCGTAAAGCTGACGCTCCGAGTAGCTCTGCTCGCGCTGATCGTCGGTGCGGTGCAGGTCGCGCACCACTTCGGCGATGGCGATCAGGTCGCCCGAGTTGATCTTCTGTTCGTATTCCTGGGCCCGGCGCGACCACATGGCACGTTTCACCTTGGCCTTGCCTTTGAGCGTCTTCATGGCTTGCGAGACCACATCGGGGCTCGACAGTGAACGCATCCCGATCTCGGTGGCCTTGTTGGTGGGCACACGCAGGGTCATCTTGTCTTTCTCAAAGGAGATCACAAATAGCTCCAGCGCGATGCCGGCAATCTCTTGTTCTTCGATCGAGACGATCTGACCAACGCCATGCGCCGGGTAAACCACGTAATCGTTCGGGCTGAATTCAGATTTCTTCGCTTTGCTCATGCAATCCTTCTCCGCAAGGACCGCCTGGTCATGGGCGACAAAAAGACGGGCGAGGCACCAAAGTACGCTCGTCAGTCGGGATTGGTCGCAAAGTTTTCATCCGCTGGTTTCGTGAGGCGCGGACAAAACGTCAGGCAGTCTTCGTCATGTTTCTGCAATATAGCACATTTTGGGGCCTCTCGAAAGCGCCCCAACAGCGGCCAAAGGGGAATCTAGGGCAGAATCCCTGCCGATTCTCCCTATTTTTACCGATTGGACCAGTTTTCGACCCGAATCAGCCGAATCCCAGCCGAATCACTGAGTCGCAGCGCTTAGCTGCCTTCACCCGGTGCTTCAGAGAAGTATTTCTCCAGCTTGCCGCTCTCGCCATCTTTTTCTTCTGCGCCCGGCAGCGGATCCTTTTTCTCCAGGATCACCGGCCACAGCTCCGAGTATTTGCGGTTGAACTCAACCCATTTCTCCATCTCCGGCTCAGTGTCGGGACGGATCGCGTCAGCGGGGCATTCGGGTTCACACACACCACAGTCGATACATTCGTCGGGGTGGATCACCAGCGTGTTCTCGCCCTCATAGAAACAATCCACCGGACAGACCTCTACACAGTCGGTGTATTTGCAGGCGATGCAATTGTCTGTGACGACGTAAGTCATGGGTGTCTCTCTACGTTTGTGGTTGGCGCATTAGCTAATTCACTGCGGGAGATCATTCAAGCCTCGCTGACGATCAAGGTCGATCATTCGCCGGTCTCGTTTGGTCGGACGCCCCTTGCCCTCAAATCGTGGGCTGCGTGGGACGTTCTCCTGCGGTTCGGTCAAATCGGTGTACAGCGTTTGTGCCTCGGGCGCAGGGCCGCGCCGTTCGCCAAGGGCTTCGATCCGCACGACGCGAATCTGATTGCCTTGCGGGAAGGTCAGCACATCACCGGGTTTGACAGAATGGGCCGGTTTCGCGGCCTTGTCGGAATTGACCCGCACGTGCCCAGCCGAGACCATCTTCGCGGCCAGCCCGCGCGTCTTGTAGAAACGCGCGTGCCAGAGCCATTTATCAAGCCGTTGTTTCGGCCCGTGTTGCGAAGCGGGGTCGGTCAAAACACACCTTTGCGGGTCAAACCATCCTCATGGGCGGGCAATCAGCCCTTTTTCAGCCCCATAAGCGCTGCGGCGAAGGGGTTATCGGGGTCGATGGCCTTTTCCTTCTTGGGCGGACGCGCCTCATAGGATTTGGCAGCCTTCGGGCCACCACGGCCTTTGCCGTCGCCACGGGCTTTCCCGCCTTTGCCACGGGGCTTGCCGCCACCTTTGCGCTCACCGCGCTCACCACCGCGTTCGTTGCGGTCGCCACGGCCACGGCCACGGTTGCCACCCTGATTGCGACGACCGCCCCAGGTGAAGGTGTAGAACACTTCCATCTCAGGCTCAGCAGCGTCTGTTGGCTCGGCTTGCGTTTCGGCCGGTGTTTCAGCCGGAGCTTCAGAAACGGCCTCGTCGGTTGCATCCACTTCAACAGGTTCTGCCGGTGCTTCTGCTAGGGCTGCCTCGGCGTCTGCTGCTGCCGCAGGGGCTTCGACTGTTTCGGCAGTTTCAGCAACTTCTTCAGCGGCTTCAGCCACCGGAGCAGCCTTGACCTTCACACGTTCGCCACGCTCACCGTTGTAGCCCAGACCCTGCATCAGGTCGGCAAACTGCTCCAGCGTCATACCGGTTATCGACAGCATATCGGCTTTGGCTTCAAAGCCGCCACGGCTGTCTTCGACACGCAGCATATCCGCCAGACGTTCCAGCATGTCGATCCGGATCGAGCGTTCACCCGCCGCGCGGTAGCCCGCCATCGAATCGTAGCCTTCCGCCGCACCTTTGTCGGTCGGCACGGTCACCAGACCGGGGGGCGGCGATTCGGGGAAGATATCCAGACCTTTGGCCAGCGCCCAAAGCACCAGACGCAGACGGGTCGGCGCCGGTTTCAGCATCAGCGGCATGAAGATGGTGAATTGGCCAAAACGCACACCGTGTTTGCGCAGCGCGCCACGGGCATCCTGATCCAGAGCCTTCACATCATCTGCCACCTGTGCGCGCGGGATCACGCCGAGGTTTTCCACCATCTGGAAGGCAAAGCCACGGGCCAAACCGTTCAGCTCTTCGTCCCGGCCCAGCGCCAGAAGCGGCTCGAACAGGGCGGCAATTTTGCGATCAATGAAATGCTGCAGGCGACGTTCCACCTTCTGTGCCACATCGGCACCGGCTTCATCGTCCACAAAGGCTGCGACAGTTGGCTTCAGCGGATCAGCGCCCGCCACCAGTTTGCCCACCGCCTCGGTGCCCCACATCAGGCCACCCTGCTCGGTGAAATCAATTTCGGTATCGGGTGCATTGTAGAACCGGTCAGCGCGCAGCGAAAAATGCGGCGCCAGTGCTTGCAGGCTGGCCTGACGCAATGTCTTGGCTTCCTGACCGCTTGCGTCTTTGTCCTGACGGAAACGGAACCCTTCCAAACGACCAACGAATTCGCCTTCGACGGTCACTTCACCCTTATCGTTTACTTCGGCCAAAAGGGCCTCCTTCTGCTTGAGCCGGCGCAAAAGCACGGATGTGCGCCGGTCCACAAATCTTTGGGTCAGACGCTCGTGCAGCGCATCTGACAATCGGTCTTCTACAGCGCGAGTCTCTCCGCGCCAATGACTTTCGTCATCTACCCAACCGGAACGTTGTGCGACATAAGTCCACGTGCGGATAAATGAGAGACGTTTCGACAATGTGTCAATGTCTCCCTCTGTCCGGTCGATCCGTTGCACATGTTGGGCCATCCAGTCATTTGGCACCCTGCCGCGTTCGTGCAGATGGCCAAAGACGGTTTCCAGAAGGCTGGCATGTTCCGCATGGCTGATGCCGCGGAAATCGGGAATGCGGCAGACATCCCACAGGAGTTTCACCGAAGGACCATCGCTGGCGCGGGCCTGTACCTCGGCAACCTGATGCAGCGATTTCAGCGCCAGCAGGTCATCCGCATCTCGGGACCGGATCAGCAATTCATGGTCCGGTGCCTGTTCCAAAGACCGGATCAGCGCCTCGACCGAGCCGAACTGCAGCCGGGCGTTGCGCCAGTTCAGTTTGCGCACCGGTGCAAACCGGTGGTCCATGATGGCCTCGGCGACGTCTTCGTCCAGCGGCTCAGCCTCACCGGTAACACCGAAAGTGCCGTTGGACATGCCCCGCCCGGCCCGGCCAGCGATCTGGGCCAACTCATTGGGCATCAGCATGCGCATCCGGCGGCCGTCAAACTTCACGGTCGAGGAAAAGGCCACGTGGTTGATATCCAAGTTCAGCCCCATACCGATCGCATCGGTCGCCACCAGATAGTCAACATCCCCGTTCTGATAGAGCTCAACCTGCGCGTTACGGGTGCGCGGGCTCAGCGCCCCCATCACCACGGCTGCGCCACCTTTCTGACGCCGCAGCAGCTCCGCAAAGGCGTAGACGTCATCGACCGAGAACCCGACGATGGCCGAACGCGGCTTCATCCGCGACACCTTGCGCGAACCGGTATACTCTAGCTGGCTCATCCGTTCGCGGCGGACAAACTGTACACCGGGCACCAGCGCCGCAATGGTTGGCCGCATGCTGTCCGCGCCCAGGAACACCGTTTCATGGGTGCCACGGGCCCGCAGCAGCCGGTCGGTAAAGACATGGCCCCGCTCAGGGTCCGCGCAAAGCTGGATCTCATCAATCGCCAGAAAATCACAGCCCATGCCCTCGGGCATCGCCTCAACGGTGCAGACCCAGTACTGCGCGCGGTCGGGTACAATACGTTCTTCCCCGGTCACCAGCGCCACCACCGATGGGCCACGGGCGGCAACGATCTTGTCATAAACCTCGCGCGCCAGCAGGCGCAGCGGCAAACCGATCACCCCAGAGCGATAGGCCAGCATCCGTTCGATTGCATAGTGGGTTTTGCCGGTATTGGTCGGCCCTAGGACCGCCGTGATCCGGGAATTCTGGGCCATGGGCCTGTCCCTGACTTTCTTCTCGCGCGTTAGAGAGCTTTACCTTGAACCTTGGGGTCCATACGTTTCACAGCCTCTTTGGCTTCGTCGTAATGCGGGTGAATGGTCAGCACAAGCCGATAGGCCCGATGGGCAAGTTCATGCTCGTCCAGTTGCTCAAGGGTCACGGCCAGACCAAACAGCGCCTCGTAATGATTCGGATTGAGCGCCAGAACTTGCTGCAGATCCGCCAGCACCAGCCCAAGCTCTTCCATCTGATGCCAGGCCTGTGCCCGCAGCGCCCAGCCTTCGGCGAAATCTGGCGCATGGTCGGTCAGGGCGGTCAGATGTTCCACCGCCAGTGCAGCCTCGCCCCGCTCCAACGCTTCCTTGCCGCGTTTCAACAGCAAATTCATCGCAGCCGAGCCGGACTTGGACCATTCCAGCTCCAACTCACGGGCAATCTTGCCGGCTTCGGTTGGCTCGGCCTGCTCCAGTCGCCTCAACAGATCGTCAATAGCGACACTTTCGCCTTTGACGGGTGTGGCAAACAGGGCTACGGTCAGGATTGCCGCGACGATAGCCTTGGGGCTGGTGATTTCTGCGCTCATAGTACCAAACAGTTTAGACCGATGCCGGGTTTTGAACAGCCCCGGCAGATCAAAAGATAGGGAAGACCGCCATGAGCGATAAACTCGAAGCCGCCGTTGCCGCACTGAATGAAAAACTGGCGGACGCCGATTTCACCGGTTCCGCAAAATTTGTGATCGAAGGCGAAGCGTCGATCGTTGTGGATGCCGATGGCGCCCGTGCCAGCGATGATGAGGCCGATGTGACCCTGACCGCCGATGAAGAAACCTTTGAGGCGATGATGACCGGTGAGATGAACCCGACCTCCGCCTTCATGAGCGGCAAATTGGTGATCGACGGTGACATGGGTCAGGCCATGGCGCTGGCCGCCGCCTTCGCCTAAAGCCGCAAAACGAACAGGACCAACGATGGAAACAGCCCCCTTCTTCAGCGACATCATTGCCGATTTCCTCGCAGGGGAGGCCTGGTGGATCAAAGCCGAGGATGGGGTGCGCATCCGCGTTGCCCAGTGGCGTCCGGAGGGCACAGCGGAGGGCACCGTCCTCCTGTTCCCCGGACGCACCGAATATATCGAGAAATACGCCCACACCGCCGGGGATCTGGCCGCGGCGGGCTTTGCCACGCTGGTAATCGACTGGCGCGGTCAGGGGATTGCCGACAGGTTGACCGGCGATCCGATGATCGGCCATGTGCGTCGATTTGCCGATTTTCAGCTGGACGTCAAAGCCGCAGTTGAAGCCGCGCGGGAGCTGGAACTGCCGGAACCTTTCTACCTGTTGGGCCACTCAATGGGCGGCTGCATTGGTCTGCGCGCCCTTTACGAAGGCCTGCCGGTCAAAGCCGCTGCCTTCACCGGTCCGATGTGGGGCATCCAGATGAACCGCGCCCAACGCCCAACGGCTTGGGTGGTGGGCTGGGCCAGCAAACGTCTGGGCCTGTCGAGCCTGCTGGTGCCGCAAACCAGCCCTGAATCCTATGTTGCCACGGCCGAGTTTGAAGGCAACACCCTGACCCGCGACCGTGAGATGTGGGATCTGATGCAGCACCAGCTGCGGGAAAAACCTGCACTGTCGCTGGGTGGGCCCAGCATCAACTGGCTGCATGATGCGCTGCTTGAAATGCTGGAATTGTCGCGCAAATCGCCCCCTGCCCTGCCCGGGCTGACGTTCTGCGGCGCCAACGAGCGGATCGTTGACAAACAGCGCATTCGGGACCGGATGGCCTCTTGGCCAGAGAGCGAACTGGTGATGATCGAAGGCGGCGAACATGAGGTCCTGATGGAGGATCCCGCAACCCGCGGCGCCATCCTTGAACAGATCATCGCCCATTTCCGCGCCGCTGCTGACCAGCCAGTGAACCGCAGCATTTCCGCCTGATCCGGCGGACGGCCAGCCGATCCATCCTATCTGATGTTCTGACCCGTTAAACCCGTGAATGCCGCCTATGCGGGTCTCTGCCCTTGAGACATCGCGATGGGCGGCATATGTCTTGTGCCAACACGAAAATGAGGTGCCCCATGTTTCAACTGCCCTTCCCGCTTCGCGATGTATCTGCCGACACCGGCGCCAAAGATCTGGGGGATCTGCCCGAGTGGGATCTGACCGATCTCTACACCAGCCCCGATGCCCCTGAACTGCAGGCCGATCTGGACTGGCTGGAACAGGAATGTGCCGCCTTTGCCGCTGATTACGAAGGCAAGCTGGCCGATCTGGACGCCGCTGGTCTGCTGGAATGTGTGCAGCGTAACGAAAAGATCTCCACCAAAGCTGGCCGCGTCATGTCCTATGCAGGGCTGCGCTACTACCAGATGACCGTCGATGCAGACCGCGCCAAGTTCATGTCCGACTGTCAGGAAGCAATCACCAATTTCACCACGCCGCTGGTGTTCTACTCTCTGGAACTGAACCGGATCGACGATGACAAACTGGCCGCCATGCAGGCCGAAAACGCCGATCTGGCACGCTACAAACCGGTGTTCGACCGTACCCGTGCGATGAAACCCTATCAGTTGTCCGATGAGTTGGAGAAATTCCTGCACGATCTGTCGGTCACCGCTGATGCCTGGGAAAAGCTGTTTGACGAAACCATTGCCGGTCTCGGCTTTGAGGTAGACGGGGAGCCGTACAACATCGAAGGCACCCTGAACTTCCTGACCGAACAGGATCGCAGCAAACGCGAGGCGGCGGCGCGGGAACTGGCCACTGTCTTTGGTGCCAATATCAAAACCTTTGCCCGTGTTCACAACACGCTGGCCAAGGAAAAAGAGGTGATTGACCGCTGGCGCACCATGCCCACTGCCCAGACCGCCCGCCACCTATCCAACGATGTGGAGCCTGAGGTGGTTGAGGCGCTGCGCGACGCTGTGGTCAAAGCCTACCCCAAGCTGAGCCACCGCTATTATGAGCTGAAGCGCAAATGGCTGGGGCTGGACCGCATGCAGGTCTGGGACCGCAACGCGCCGCTGCCGATGGAAAGCACCAAGGTTGTTGATTGGGAGGCGGCCACCAACACCGTGATGGAAGCTTACAACGCCTTTGATCCGCGTATGGGCGAGATTGCCGATCCCTTCTTTACCAAAGGCTGGATTGATGCGGGTGTGAAACCCGGCAAAGCCCCCGGCGCCTTTGCCCACCCCACCGTGACCGAGGTGCACCCCTATGTGATGCTGAACTACCTTGGCAAACCGCGTGATGTGATGACCCTGGCGCATGAGCTGGGTCACGGCGTGCATCAGGTGCTGGCGGCGGAACAGGGCGAAATGCTGTCCTCCACCCCGCTGACATTGGCGGAAACTGCCTCGGTCTTTGGGGAAATGCTGACCTTCCGCAAAATGCTGGAAAAGGCAGAGACCAAAGAAGAGCGCAAGATCCTGCTGGCCGGTAAGGTCGAGGATATGATCAACACCGTGGTGCGCCAGATCGCGTTTTACGACTTTGAATGCAAGCTGCACGCCGCCCGCCGTGAAGGTGAACTGACCCCGGATGACATCAACGATCTGTGGATGTCGGTGCAGGCCGAAAGCTTGGGCGACTCCTTTGATTTCATGGAAGGCTATGAAACCTTCTGGGCCTATATCCCGCACTTCGTGCATTCGCCCTTCTACGTCTACGCCTATGCCTTTGGCGACGGCTTGGTGAACGCGCTTTACGCGGTCTATGAGGAAAACCCCGAGGGCTTCCAGGACAAGTATTTCGACCTGCTGAAGGCAGGCGGGTCGAAGCACCACAAGGAACTGCTGGCCCCCTTCGGTCTGGACGCCAGTGACCCAACCTTCTGGGACAAGGGCCTCAGCATGATTTCGTCGATGATTGATGAATTGGAAGCGATGGAGGATTGATCCTTCGTTAAGCCAACACCGCTTTGCGGGTCGCCTTGGGAAACCTTGGCGGCCCGTTTGCATTTAGGCGGAGGCGCGTGCAGCCAGGCTGCGCAGTATCTCCATCAGAGGCTGCCCCTCTACGGTGCGATGTTCATCGATAGGGGTTGTCCGAATATCGGTGAAATGGTGGTCCAGGACAGTCGCCCGCTCATGCGCAAGGGGTGGGTTGCAGTAACACAGCTCGCTCCACTTCGCCCGCCCGTCGGCGTTGATCACGGCGCGATGCATTGACGCCACCAACTCAGGTCCATCGGGCCTTTGCCTCGCAGTGCTGCCATCCTGCAAACGCCTTAGCAGCTCTGCCGCATGGGCCTGTTTCAACGTGGCCGTTACGTGATAAATCATGGCGATCTCCTTGTGCGATCATGTTTTGTGCCCTTCCACCGTAATCCCTCAAGTTTACTTGAGATAAAGCGAATTCTTCCTTCGATGGCCTGCAGCCCATGGCGCCCCTGCCGATAACGCCTCGTTCATCTTGGGCAATTGGGTCTGTTACCATCAACGCGGCAACGTGATGATCTGACATAAATTCACAGCCGCGTGAGAGCGGTAGCGCGGGGGCGAAACCTCCTCCACATTGGTGACAACCAAATCGGAGGAGACCTGTCATGCCCCTGAACCTGAACCGACGCGCCTTTCTGCTGGCCGTGCCTGCCGTTGCGGTAACCGCTGCCGCCCTGCCGGGTCTGGCCACCGCAGGCACCGCCAAGATCTATACAGAGGATGGCATCGCCGTTGATGGCACCGATGTGGTGGCCTATTTCACCGAAGGCAAACCGGTCTCCGGGGCCGAAGACATCACCCATGACTGGATGGGGGCCACCTGGCGCTTTGCTTCAGAGGACAATCGCGCTGCCTTTGCCGCCGATCCGGTGGCCTATGCGCCGCAATATGGCGGCTATTGCGCCTATGCGGTCAGCGAAGGCTACACCGCCTCCACCGTGCCGGAGGCCTGGCGGATTGTGGACGGCAAACTGTATCTCAACTATTCGCGCCGTATCCAGAAACGCTGGGCCAAGGACATCCCCGGCCGGATCGCAGCCGCGGATGCCAACTGGCCCAAGGTGCTGGAGTAGTCCCGTAGCCTATGATCCTGGCCACGGATGTGCACTACGATGGCGATCAGGCCGCCATTGCGGCGGGGGTTTTGTTTGCGGATTGGCAGGATGCCAGCGCGCAGTCACGGCTGACCACCGCAATCAGCCCCATTGCGCCGTATCAATCCGGCGCCTTCTACCAGCGTGAACTGCCCTGCCTGATAGCCTTGATCAACGGCTTGGACAAACAGCCCGAAACCATCGTGATAGACGGCTTTGTGACCCTGGGGACAGAGCAGCAGCCCGGACTGGGCGCACATCTTTTTGCAGCGCTTGAGGCGCGGATCCCTGTGATTGGAGTGGCCAAAACCGCCTACCGCAACACGCCGGCCAACTGCGCGGTTCACCGTGGTCAAAGCGCCCAGCCGCTGTTTGTGACTGCCGCGGGCGTGGACCTGGACACCGCAAAAGCCCACATCCGGGCAATGCACGGCGCGTACCGGATCCCAACACTATTGCGTGAGGTCGACCAGTTGGCCCGAACCGAACTGGCGCGCCAACAGGCATAGGCCAACAAGCACGCACCCAGGGGGGGGGCAGCTCAGGTCAGTCCAACTCAGTCCAGGGCCAGGGTTTGTCTTCGCTGTCGGCAGTGATGTAGCGCGTGGCTTTGGCAAACCAGATGCCAATATCGGTGCCAAACCCAGCGATCCGCTCATTGCGACGTTTGCCATTGGTCAGCAGAATAATGCCCTGCAACAACGCCAGCACCCCGATCACGGTGGAGGCGAACCCCATCATCACCCAGATCAGCACCGAATAGACAATCCTTGTCCCGGTGTTTTCCACCACGGTCAGCGATGTCGGCCCACGCGGCGGTTCGCGGTCGGGCATGACCTCATCAAATTCGTTGGGGTCGGCCATGATCTCTCCTTACAAGGTCTTGGTCTGAGCCCCTCACAGAGAAGGGCGATTTGCGCGCTATAATACAGCGAAGGCTCCGTCAGGTAACCCTTGGTGTACATGTGGGATGGCCGTAGGCTCCGTGCAAGAAATCCGCTGCAGGATCTGAGGGAGGGATCAATGTTTAAATGGATCAAACGGCTGTTTTTGACAGCTTTGCTGGTTGTGATTGTGGCGGCTGGGGCCTTTGTGACCTTTGCCCCCGCCTATGTGGAGCGGCAGCGCAACAACGTGATTGCACATGATCCCTATCCCGTCTCACCCGAGGCGCAGGCGTTGCATGACACCTTGCTGGTGGGCGACCTGCACGCCGATCCGCTGCTGTGGAAACGGGACCTGACCAAGCGCAGCGATCGCGGGCAGATGGACCTGCCGCGCCTGCGCGAAGGCAACGTCGGTCTGCAGATTTTCACAGCAGTGACCAAATCGCCATCGGGTCAGAACTACAACCAGAACTCCGCCGAGGCCTTTGACAACATCACCCTGCTTGCCATCGGGCAGCTGTGGCCGATCCGCACTTGGGACAGCCTGCTGCAACGCGCGCTTTATCAGGCCGAGAAACTGCACCGTTTTGAAGAGGCGGCCCCGGATCACCTGAAGATCGTAACCAACCTGGCCGAGCTGGAAGAGGTACTGGCGGCCCGCGCCCGCGGTGAGAAGATCACCGCCGGCCTGTTGGGCATTGAAGGGGCGCATCCTCTGGAAGGGGAGCTGAACAACATGGATGCGCTGGAAAAGGCGGGCTACCGCGTGATCGGGCTGCACCATTTCTTTGACAATGCGCTGGGGGGATCCCTGCACGGGTTTAGCAATGCGGGTCTGAATGAGTTCGGCAAATCCGTTGTGGCCGAGGCCGCATCGCGTGGCATGGTGATTGACGTGGCCCATTCCAGCCCGATGGTGACCAAAGACGTGCTGAACATGGTCGATCAGCCTATTATTGTCAGCCATTCCGGTCTGCACGGCTACTGCCCGGTGAAACGCAACTATCAGGACAGCCTGATGAAAGCGATTGCGGACAAAGGCGGCGTAATCGGCATGGGATACTGGACCGGCGCCGCCTGTGACGACATCACTCCCAAAGGCATCGCCCGCATGATCAAAGCCGCAATTGACACTTTGGGCGAGGATCACGTCGCCCTGGGGTCGGATTTTGATGGTTCGGTTGAGACCGCCTTTGACACCTCGGAACTGGCCGCCCTGACCCATGAGCTGATTGCAGCCGGGGTGAGCGAGCCGCAGATCCGCAAGGTCATGGGTGAAAACATGCTGCGGGTGCTGCGCGCCAGTTTGAAGTAAGCGCGGGCTGCGCCCGTTGGACGCCTCCGGCGGGAGTATTTTGGGCAAGATGAAAGGGCTGCGGTTTACGCGGCCCTTTTGGTTTTCGCAGATGGTCAGACCGTGGCGAGGATCTGATTCAGCATGGCCTGCGTGCCGCGGGCGTCTTCCAGCGTCCAGGGGAAGCGCTGGCCCTGTCGGATGGCTTGACCGAAGTTTTGCACCTGCAGCACATATTGGTTCACACCGGCAAACCGCTCAACAATTGTGGTGCCATCGGGGCGTTTCAGGTGCAGCTCCGCCTGATCGAATACATTGGCGTTGAACGGGCAGGTCAGCGTCAACAGCGCCTCGGTGCCGTGGAAATGCACCTCTTGCCGATTGGCCATGCGGATTGAGGTGAAGCCCTGATAGGTGAAATCGGGGAAAGCAAACCCCACATCGGCGAAGATATCGATGCCGTTTTCCATCTGCAAATGGGCATGGGTCAGCGATTGAGGTTCCTGACCGGTTGCCCAGCGGGCCGAGCCAAGGGTGTAAACGCCAATGTCGCGCAGGCCACCACCGCCTTTGGCGGCTTGATTGCGGATGTTGCTTTCGTCCAGATTGCGGAAAGTGAAGGCGGCGTTGACATGGGCCAGATCGCCAAGCGCGCCCTCGGCAATCAGGGCCTTGG
Source organism: Thalassobius sp. MITS945101 (assembly GCF_047123305.1). Lineage (GTDB taxonomy): Bacteria > Pseudomonadota > Alphaproteobacteria > Rhodobacterales > Rhodobacteraceae > Thalassobius. Next base: position 2,713,744 of record NZ_CP138918.1, on the reverse strand, counting down.
CGCGTTGCCATTGGGGATGGTGCACAATCATATAGGCCTCAGCCGCCAGCAATCCGGTGCGGTCGCGCGCCGCGATCAGCCGGTCCACCTCGGCCACATCTAGCCCAACAGGTTTCTCTACCAGCACATGTTTGCCTGCCTCCAGCGCTTTGATCGCCCATTCGACGTGCAGGTGGTTGGGCAGCGGGATGTAGACGGCATCAATATCCGGATCCGCCAGTAGCGCCTCATAGCTTTGGTGATGGGTCAGACCGGGGGCAAAGCGGGCAAATTCTGCGTGTTTTTCCGCACTGGAGGTCGCCAGCGCGGCCAGTTCCGCGCCATTTGCTGCATGGATGGCCAGGGCCATGTGCTGACGGGCAAAACGCGCCGCACCCAGAATGCCCCAGCGGATCGGTTGGTCAGTCATGTTAGCGCTCCCATTTGATTTTGTGGGAGCTTAGATTGCAGCGGGTTTCAGGACAAGATCAGATCGTAGATCTCATAGCCCTGGGCATGGATGCGGCGGACAATCTGCTCTGGCAAGTCATAGGCATTGGCGCTGAGGCAGTTCTGCGCGAAATACCAGTAGAGATATTTTGCCGTGGCCCGACCGGGCGCAGGCGCTTTCAGGATCTCTTCCAGCGCTTCGGTTGATCGGGCGACTTCGGCGATATGATGGAAATCCGCTTTGCCACAGAGGATCGCCGGGGTGCGGTGCAGATAAGCCTCCAGCGTCATGCCGGAGTTGACCGACAGCACCCGGGCAACGGCGGGCAGCAGCGCGGTGATATGAGCCTCGGTGAGGGCGAGGTTTGGATGTGCGTCCTGCAATGTGGTGATGCGGTCCATCACCGCCTGATCCTTGCGGGCTTCGGGGTGCAAACGCAAGAGCACCGGACCGGACCAATGCGCCAGCGCGGTCTCCAGCATCTCAAACCGGTCCAAATAGGCGGGCGCAAGCGTCGCGTTGGGTTTCTGAAACAGCACCAGCAGGCTGTCGGGCGCAACCTCGGCCGGGTCTTGCACCACACGGACCTGCCGCATGGCGTTGAAGAAGTTGATGGCACGGGTTTTGTCGATCGGATGGGCCTGAAAGGTTTTGCCCGCGATCGACGAACAGCGCCGCCCGCCAGAGGCATCCAGATGCCAGAAAGGGGCCACATAGGCCGGCGCGGCAATCATCGCCCGTTCATGACGCAGCGCCCCTTCGTGCACGATATGAAACCTGTTGTCCGCCTCGACCTGGTCGCGCAGAGCGTCGCGATCCAGAACCGCGGTGGATACCGGAACACGTTGCTGGCTGAGCCCCGCAAGAGCCCGTGCGTAGAACTCTGGACACGCCTGTGTCAGAGGACCATCGCCCCCTGCCCGCGCTATCCAGTTTTCCGGCAGATGGAACACCACACCCGCATCACTCATAAAAAAATCTCCCATCTGTGAGCAGACAGGAGATTATTTAGGCGAGCAAAGAAAAGCTATTACTCGGAAGGATATCTAACCCAATGAGAGCATTCCCTTTTCTTCGGCCAACTCTCGCATACGTTTTTGTAGCTTTTCGAATGCCCTTACCTCAATTTGGCGGATACGTTCGCGGCTGACGTCATATTGGCCCGACAGGTCCTCCAGCGTGATGGTCTCATCCGACAAGCGGCGTTGCACCAGAATGTCGCGTTCACGTTCGTTCAGCACACCCATCGCTTCGGCCAGAAGTTCCCGACGCGCTTCCAACTCGTCGCGTTCGGCGTAGTCGCCGGCCTGGTCGGCATCTTCGTCTTCCAGCCAGTCCTGCCACTGCATCGAGCCTTCGCCCTCTGCGCCGACCTGCGCGTTCAGCGATGCATCGCCCCCGGACATGCGGCGGTTCATGCTGACAACCTCGGCCTCGGTCACGCCAAGGTCATTGGCGATGCGGGCGACGTTTTCAGGCCGCAGGTCGCCCTCTTCCAGAGCACCAATACGGGCTTTGGCTTTGCGCAGGTTAAAGAACAGCTTCTTCTGCGCCGAGGTGGTGCCCAGCTTTACCAGCGACCACGAGCGCAGGATGTATTCCTGGATCGAAGCCCGGATCCACCACATGGCATAGGTTGCCAGACGGAACCCTTTTTCCGGGTCAAAACGTTTCACCGCCTGCATCAGGCCAACATTGGCCTCCGAGATCACCTCACCCTGAGGCAGCCCGTAGCCGCGGTAGCCCATTGCAATCTTTGCCGCCAGACGCAGGTGCGATGTCACCATCTTATGGGCCGAGGCGCTGTCCTGCTCCTCCACCCAGCGTTTTGCCAGCATGTATTCCTCTTCCGGCTCCAGCATCGGAAACTTCCGGATTTCCTGCATATAACGGTTCAGCCCGCCTTCGGGGGTCGGTGCCGGGAGGTTTGCGTAGTTGCTCATGGTTCCCTGTTCCAAGTTTAATGTTTAAGAGCTTAACATCCAGTTAAGGACGCTGTTAGCGCCTTTCAAGGCCGCCCTTCGAAAAATATTCATCCTTGATACGCAATATCGGCGCACAACTGCCGGGGTTAAACCCTGATGTCAGTGCGCTCACGCGCATGTGCTGTTTGTGACAGTCCGCCCAGATCGGCACAAATGAAAAGAGCCTTCATTTTTGCATGAAGGCTCTTCGGAATTGTTTGGATCTGATTGGAGCGGCGGTATTAGCTGCCCGCACCGGCCCGCATAGCCTCGATCAGGGCCGCCATGTCACTGGGCAGCGGCGCCTCAAACCGCATCTCTGCTCCGCTGACCGGATGCACAAAGCCCAGCACCGCCGCATGTAGCGCCTGACGTTCAAACGCCTTCGCCGCATTCACCCCTTTGATCCCCAGTGTCTTTTCAGACAGTTTGCGCCGCCCGCCATAGGTCTGATCGCCAATCAATGAATGACCTGCATGGGCCATATGCACGCGGATCTGATGGGTCCGGCCGGTTTCCAGCCAGCATTCGACCAGCGCCGCAACGTCGGGCGTGCCGAAGGTTTCGACAATCCGCACCCGTGTCACTGCATGGCGGCCGCCTTCAAACAACACCGCCTGCCGCTGACGGTCGGTCTTGTGCCGCGCCAGCTGGGTGGTGATCTTCATGATGTTGCCGCTTTCGAAATTGACACCTTTCACCCCGCGCACACGGGGATCATTGGCATCCGGCACGCCGTAGCAGACCGCCTGATAATAGCGCTCGACCGAGTGTTTTTCGAACTGTTCCGCCAATCCGTGATGCGCCTTGTCGGATTTGGCAACCACAAGCAACCCGCTGGTGTCCTTGTCGATCCGGTGCACAATGCCCGGCCGTTTCGATCCGCCCACGCCGGACAGGGTATCGCCGCAATGATGCAACAGCGCGTTCACCAAAGTGCCCGAAGGTGTGCCCGGCGCCGGATGCACCACCATGCCAACGGGTTTGTTGATAACGATCAGATCGTCATCCTCATAGATCACCTCCAGCGGGATGTCCTCGGGGCCGATGTGGCTGTCTTCGGCCTGCGGCACGGTGATTTCGATCACATCGCCTTCTGCCACGCGGCCTTTGGGATCGCGCAGGGCTGCGCCGTCGCGAGTGATCATCCCTTCGGCCATCAGCTTGGCCAGACGGGTGCGCGACAGGGAAGCTTCGGCTGGCACATCACGCGAAAGCGCCTTATCAAGACGCTTGGGCGGATCCGCCTGAATGGTGACGGAAAACACGGTGGAAGACATGGACAACCCCCAGGAGCCAGAGACCGAAGAGAAAACCGCGCCAGAGCTTCCGGCGGATCTGAAATTCCTGCGCCTGCTGATCACAGGGCTTACAGGGACGATGATTGTCGGGCTTTTAGTGCTGATCGCGGTGATTGTCATCCGCTTCAACGACAAATCTCTGGATTTCCCCGTCGTGCTGACCCTGCCCGAGGGTGTGACGGCCGAGGCCTACACCCAAACCAAACGCTGGCAAGCTGTGGTGACGACGGATGACCGCATCCTGATCTACAGCCGCGACACCGGTGAACTGACCCAGGTGATTAAGCTGCAGAGCGAGTGATCGCCCCAGATCAACACGGGGCCGTATTGGCACCAGATCACCCCAACAAAAAACGCCCGCCAAATTGGCGGGCGTTTTTCGTTTGTTGCTGCGTGACCGGTTAGGGAATGTAATCCACCGGCGCAAAGCTTTCGGCGCGGGCCCGTTCCCAACGTTTCATGTAGCCGCCGCCGACCTCTTCGTTCCGTAACAGGAAGCCTTCGGGCAGATAGGGATAGACTTCATCGCCAGTTTTCATATCCGCATCTTTTTCACGGATCAGCAGGTGATGTGGCAGGAACTGGCTGGGGTGGTCCAGACCGGCAGCGCCGGTCATTTCCGCTAGCGCATGCATGGTGTTGTTGTGGAACCGGTAGACTCGTTCGGATTTGATCGGCACGTTCAGCGCCCGTTGCCGCAGCGGATCCTGCGTTGCCACGCCGACCGGACAGTGGTTGGTGTGACAGGCCTGCGCCTGAATGCAGCCGATCGAGAACATGTAGCCCCGTGCCGAGTTCGCCCAATCCGCCCCCAGCGCGATGATCCGCGCCAAATCAAAGGCCGAGGTGATCTTGCCCGAAGCCCCGATTTTCAGCCGGTGCCGCAGGTTCACCCCACGCAACGTATTGTGCACGAACGTCAGCCCCTCAGTCAGTGGCATGCCCAGATGGTCGGCAAATTCCACCGGCGCTGCACCGGTGCCGCCTTCCTTGCCGTCCACAACAATGAAGTCCGGCACGATATCGGTTTCCAGCATCGCCTTGACCAGACACATAAATTCACGCCGGTGACCGATACACATCTTCAGCCCCACCGGCTTGCCACCGGACAAGTCACGCAGGCGACCAAGGAACTGGCACAACTCAATCGGAGTCTCGAATTCGGGATGGCGCGCGGGGGAAATGCAATCCTCCCCCATCGGAACATCACGGGCTTCGGCAATCTCTGGTGTGATTTTGGCCGCTGGCAGCACCCCACCGTGACCGGGTTTGGCACCCTGGCTTAGCTTTACCTCAATCATTTTGACCTGCGGATTTGCAGTCACCTTGGTGAATTTATCAGGGTCAAACCGCCCCTCCGATGTGCGGCAGCCAAAATAGCCCGAACCGATCTGGTAGATCAGGTCGCCGCCGCCTTCTTTGTGATAGCGGCTGATGCCGCCTTCACCGGTGGTGTGGGCAAAGCCGCCTTTGTTGGCACCGGTGTTCAGCGCCAGAATGGCATTGGCGGACAGCGCCCCGTAGCTCATCCCCGAGATATTGTAGATCGAAGCCTCATAGGGCTGTTTGCATTCCGACCCGCCCACGGTGGTCCGGAAATCATGATCTTCAATATGTTTCGGGGCCACCGAATGGGTGATCCACTGATAGCCCGAGTCGTAAACTCGCTGTCGCGTTCCAAACGGGCGTTTATCCTCAACCCCTTTGGCACGTTGATAAATCAACGAACGAGCGTCGCGCGAAAACGGCTCTTCGTCCTGATCGCTTTCGATCAGATACTGCCGAATTTCCGGTCGAATCCCTTCAAACAGAAAGCGCATGTGCCCGATTACAGGGTAGTTGCGCAAAATCGCATGGCGCGGTTGAACCACGTCGCGAATCCCCAAGATCGTAAAACCCGAAAACAGTAAAAACGGGATCAAAAACCAAGAGTTAAAGGCTGCTGCAAAGAGTGACAAAGCCGTCAACCCAGCAACCATCATAAAGACCATATAGCGTCCCATCGCAGGCGTCCTTTTTTAGACAGGTCCGAAGTTACGGACAGCGCATTGCGACCGGGCTGCAAATAGCGGGCCATCCCAATGGGTTGGCAGAAACGTCGGATGATGCATCGCCTGGTCCCTCCCCCAATGACGCTCTCCGTTCGGGGCAGGTTATCCTGCCCCGCGGATGGCGGGAAGCCCTCAATTGCACAGAATTTAGGCACGAACTTGTGAGGATTCGGTTAACGCCCCGAACGGCGGCCTCAGCGGTTGGCGCGCGCCAGCATACCAACGGCGGCAAGCCCCACCAGAATGACCAGAATGGCAGCAGGCGCCGCATCCCCCAGGTTTTCCAGAGAGGCCTGTTCGTGCACCCGCGTCGCCAGTGTTTCAAAGTTGAACGGCCGCAGCAGCAAGGTTGCGGGCAGCTCTTTCACCGCATCGACAAACACCAGCAACAGCGCCGAGCCGACCGAACCCCGGATCAACGGCGCATAGACCTGCAACAACACCTGGCCTTTGGTCCGCCCCAGCGACCGCGCCGCCATGGGCAACGAAGGCGAAACACGCCCCATCGCCGCATCCGCCGCACCTTGCGCAATTGCAAAGAACCGCACCCCATAGGCAAAGATCAGCGCCACCGAGGAACCGGTCAGGATCAACCCGAGGTCCACGCCAGTGCCCGCCTCCACCATATCGGCCAACCAGTTGTCAAAATAGGCCAGCGGGATCAGAATTCCGACCCCCAGAACGGCCCCTGGCGCCGCGTAGCCGATCGTGGTCACCGGCAGCAGCAGGCGCGGCAATTGTCGCCCCGACAGGCGCACGCCGTAGACCATAAAGACACCCGCCAGAACCGTCAGCACCGCCGCGATCCCCGCCACATGCACCGTGTTCCACAGCGCCTCATACAGCGCCGCATCCTGCCAGACCTCAGCGTTTTTCAACGCATGATGCAGGATCACCCCGGCCGGCAGGGCGAAACCCATCACAAAGGGGATCGCGCAGGCGATCAGCGCCAGAACCGCCGGCAGACCGCGAAGCGTCACCCGCTCAACAGCACGGTGGCGGTTGGTCATTGCAAAGAAACGGGTCTTGTTGCGGCTGACCTTCTCCATTGTGACAAGGAAGATCACCAACACCAGGACCACCGAGGCCAGCTGCGCCGCGCCACCGGCGTTGTTGCTTTCCAGCCAAACCATGAAGATCCCAGTGGTCAGGGTCTGCACCGCAAAATAGTCGACGGTGCCGAAATCATTCACGGTTTCCATCATGGCAATCGCCATCCCCGCTGCAATCGCCGGTCGCGCCAGCGGCAGGCCCACGCGGAAGAACCGGGCAAAGGCCCCAGATCCCAGCGACCGCGCCACCTCCTCGGTGGCGGCGGATTGTTCGCGAAAGGCCTGACGGGCCAGCAGGTAGACATAGGGATAAAGCGCCGCAGACAGCACCAGCACAGCCGCGCCAAAACTGCGGATCTCGGGGAACCAATAGTCCCGCGAGGTTTTCCAGCCCATCAGATCACGCAGCCAGGTCTGCACTGGCCCGGCATATTCCAGCAGATCCACCAGCGCATAGGCCCCCACATAGGCCGGGATCGCCAAAGGCAGCAGCAGCAGCCACTCCAGCCAGCGCGACAGCGGGAACCGGTAACGTGCAACCAGCCAGGCGGCCCCCGTCCCCACCGCCCCGGCCAGCACACCAACCGACAGCATCAGAAACAGCGTGGTCCGCATATAGCGCGGCAATGTGGTGGAAATCAGATGCGGCCAGATATTGTCGGTTGGGTTAAAGGCAATCCAGATCACCGCAGCAATCGGCATCAGCACCAAAGCGGCAATTGCCATCGCGCCCAGAGACCAGGGGTTCAAACCAGCCAGCTTCAGCCGTTTCTTCGGGGAATTTGTGGATGCCTCGGTCATGGCGCCTTCCTTGCCTGAAACCGGTTTAACTGTCCAGAAAAGACCTTATAGTGCTGATAACACACTCATAACGACGCACGGAATTTCGATGCAAGTTGTTCTCCACGCTGGCGCCCACAATACAGATGAGGACCGCCTGTCGCGCTGCCTGATGAAAAACCGCGACGCATTTGGCAAACGCGGAATCGGGGTGCCGCGCCCTGCCACCTACCGGCGGCTGATCCGCGATGTGCTGCAGGCGATGGACAAAGGCGCGTTGGCCCCAGAAGCGCGTGACACGCTGCTGAGTTCTATTCTGGAGGGGGCGGAGGCTCCGGACAGGTTGTTGTTGTCCAACGAGAATTTCTTCTCGGTGCCCAAGGTCGCGATCAACAAAGGGGTGATCTACCCCGGCGCCGAGGAAAAAGTGGCCAGGTTCTGTGCCCTGTTTGAACGTGATGAGGTGGAGCTGTTTCTGGCCATCCGCAACCCCGCCACCTTTTTCCCGGCGGTCTATGCAAAGTCGCCGACCGAGGATTTCCTGGATTTCATGGGTGGTGCCGATCCGCGTCATGTGCTGTGGAGCGAGCTGATCCAGCGTATCCGGGACCGTGTGCCGCAGGTGGCGATGACGATCTGGTGCAATGAGGACACGCCACTGTTGTGGGCCCAGCTGGTGCGGGAAATCGCCGGGCTGGAACACAACGAGAAAATCACCGGTGGCTTTGACCTGCTGAGCGAGATCATGGTGCCCGAAGGTATGAAACGTTTCCGCGCCTATCTCAAAGAGCATCCCAACATGAACGAGATGCAAAAACGCCGTGTGATCGCCGCCTTCCTCGACAAATTCGCCAAAGAGGATGAGCTGGAAGAAGAGGTCGATCTGCCCGGTTGGACCGATGAAATGGTCGACACCCTCAGCGACCTCTACGACGAAGACGTCTTCCAAATCTCCCGCATCCCCGGGGTGACGATGATCGATCCTTAAGGGGTGATTGCGCTTTCACCGTCGGGGTTTGCCTTGCGGAAGAACCGATCGATCAAGAACAAGCTCGCGGCCCCTTCATGGGTCAGCCCAATGGGCGCATTCTTGCCCAGAACCACACTTGGATCATTAGAACGGATCAGACCAGAGCAGCGCATCTCAACTTTCTCTGGCCTTTCACGTTTGTTGTGGGCCATTTGCTGATCCCGTGCTGCGATCAATTCGGATGGAGAAAGTCCCGTGACCGAAAGGCAGAACAACTGTGGCTTGCCGCCCCGCAAGAATTCTCTGCAGAACGATAGCGGCACTGGACGACTGTAGTGCGCGGGTGACAATCCCGTTTCCTGCCGCATCTCTTCTTCAATATCAGGCAGGATCATGTCCATCAGATCCATTGTTGTTACTTGCCGAACGTCGTCTGGCCAGCGGATTGCGCAACTCATCGCCGGGTGAATTCCATTTGGAAATACCGCGACATTGTGATTGCGATGCACCATCCGCACACTCAAGGAACCATCATCATGTTTTGAGAGAAAACAAATCGCAACGCCAAGTGAATTCGCCAATCTCGGATCAGCCAGATCCGGCAAACGCGCGCCGTTGCTTTGCGTAATCAAACCGCGCAAGCTCACCTGATCAGCCTCGCCCAATTGGTTCTGAATGGTGACTTTCCGATCTAGCACCAAGTTGCTTTCCGCTTGGCAGAAGTAGCGGGTTGGCTGGGCACTTAGACGTAGCTCTCCGCTCTCAACGCTTGCCTTCGAAATACGCAGCACTTCGCTGTCGGATCCTGCTTTGCCCTTTGAACGGTAGTCTAGATACGCCTTAGCGCGAGCTTGTGCCCAAATTGGATCAATGGCTTGCGTAAAAAACACCGATGGATCAACTGACACAGGGATTTCTACAGGTTCACCAGCACGTATCTTCATAGAAAAATCAGCTAGTTCGAGGTATGGCAAAGTCCCCGCCAACTTGGGCGAAACATCAGCGTAGACCCTGTTAAGAAAAGCTGGATCATGGTTAAGAAAATCTGTCGTCGCTGCGGAGTATTTGGCGGCGAGCGCTTTACCACCACTGTTTAACCAGTCGAGGCCTTCGCCCAGTCCCCATGCCCCTCCGTTTTGCACAACGAACTCTAATAAATCTGGCATAAATAGCTCCCCCAAACCGAGTGCTTTCGCACCAACCACACACATCGACAACGAATAGTTGTCAAACAAAAACCCGACCGCAGGGGCCGGGTTTTCTACATTCAAATCCAGATCAGCGGGGCTTAGGACATGCCCAGCGCTTCTTTGTACATTTCCATCACCGCTTCTTCTTCGGCGATGTCGTCCTGGTCGCGTTTGCGCAGCGCGATCAGTTTGCGCATGACCTTGGTGTCATAACCACGGCCTTTGGCTTCGGCCATCACCTCTTTCTGGTGATCGGCGATGTCTTTCTTTTCCATTTCCAGACGTTCGAACCGTTCGATGAACTGGCGCAGTTCATCGGCGGTGACGCGATAGCTGGAGTCTTTGTCGGTTTTGTAATCTTCGTCTTCCATGGCGCTCATCTCCATTCAGTTTGCCATTCCCTACCGCCCCTGCCCTGCCCCCGCAAGTCCCAACCTCCTGCCACCGGACAGAGCCGCGAAAATGCGCCACGTTGCCTTAGCTTTCGCAATGCGATAGGGCAGCGCATCGCCTTTGGAAACGCGCAGGGAACATGTGATATGGAATGGTTGATTTGGATCGGTGCCGTGTTGTCGGTTGCAGGGCTTGCCGGGCTGGTCTGGTGCATCTTCAAGGTGGCAGGCGCCAAACGGGCTGGCCTGTCAGATGAAGAGCTGCGCAACGCCGTTAAGGGCGTGGTGCCTATCAATCTGGCTGCATTGTTCCTGTCGGTTTTTGGCCTGATGATGGTCATCATGGGTGTGTTCATGGGCTAAGGCCCAGCGCCTAACCCCTCTCTCCACGCCTATGCGGGCCTATTGCGGCCTATTCGGGTAGCGTCTGCCGCGCCCGTCCGATCCCGTTGAGATCCGAAAATCCGCGCCCATCGCGCACCAATGCCGCGATGCCCGGTTCGGGGTCAAACAGCAGCGGCACCTCTGCGGCGCGCGCTTTCAGGTCCTGCAGGATGGCAAACATACCGTAGCGTTCGGCCGCATGCATCACCCCGCCCTGATGGCGTGGGAAACCATGCGCCAGTACCATCACCGCATCAATGTCCGAAGGCCGCAACGCCGCGCCACTGCGCAACAACCGCGCCCCTTGGTTGGCAGCAGCCGCCAGCAGGGTTTTCAGGATCGCGCCGTCTGGCGGTGGGCTGCGCCAGGGCTGTGCGTCATTCAGCACATCGATCAGGTCAGGGTCGGGACGCGGGACCTCCCCCTCCCAGAGGTAAAAGCCACGCCCCTCTGCTTTGCCGCCACGCCCGTGTTGCAGCATCAACCGCAAGAGGGTCGCGTGAGTGTGTGGGTAGCTGTCGCGATTGTGCAGCAGGGACAGACGGGCCTCGGCGCGGGCAAGGCCAAACCGGTCGAGCGCCCCAAACAGCCCCAGCGGCAGTCCAAAGTCCACCATGACCCGATCCACCTCATAGGGGCTGACCCCTTGCAGGATAAAATACCAACCCGCCTCATGCAGCGCCGCCATAATGGCCTGTCCAATTGTGCCGCCGCCAGTACCGGTCCGCACGGTGATCCGGCCCAGCCTGGCGGCCAGATCTGCCGCCGTCACCAGCGCATGGGCTGAGGTTTCCGGCCCTGGGATCAGCTCTGCCACTTCGCCGCGCATCACCGGCCCGTGGAAATGCAGCCCCAGAAGGGACTCTGGATGCGTACTGTCCGCCGCCATATCCGCAATGGACAACAGGGGCGAATGGGACAGCCGCAGCGCGTCCGGTGGCAGCACCGCGTCCAATGCGGCAAAGATCTGCCGCTTGGTTTCAAGATTTTCAGCCACGGTTTCCAGAACTGCCTGTGCCTGCGCCAAAGCGGTCAGATCGGAACTGACCGAGATCGCATCGGTCAACTGCGCCGCGTTGCCACGTCCGGCGGATTTGGCTGCCAAACGGGTGATCCGCGCCTGCGCTTCTCCGACGGTGCTGTTGTTGCGTTCAAACACCGCCACTTTCAGCCCGGCGCGTGCGGCAAGCACCGCAATGGAAGCCGCCGTATTGCCACCGCCAATAAGGCCCAGCTGCGTCACCTGCTGTGCCTCAGCCTGCAGGCGTTCCGGAAATTTCGACGCCCGACGCCGCGCCATCTGTGCGTAGCGCAACCCGGTCGAATGATCGGATTGGCGACATTCCTCTGCAGCGGTGGCTTCATAGGCCAAACCCGCCTCACGCGGCAGCAACAGACCTGCTTCGACACAATCTACAAGCCGCAGCGCGCTGGGATCCCCGGCCTTTTCAGCCTTGGAACGGGCCGATTGTATCGCCGCCTGAAACCCCAGAGGATCACGCACGGCGGCTTGCCAAGCCTTGGCGGCCTGCCATTGTTCCGGATGATCGGCCCAGAGCCGCGCCAGCGCCAGCGCATGTTCCACCACCGGCCCGTCGCGGGCCACCTCATCCACCAGCCCCGTCAGCTCGGGCGCATCCACATCATACATGCCCAGTCCCTGCAACAACCGCAGGGCGCGGGGGCCATCCAGTACTTCGGTCAGTCGTTGCGTCGCCCCGCCAAGAGGCAACAGCCCCAAGGCCATTGCCGGAAAGCCGAAATGTGTGCCGGGCGCGGCCACCCGACCATGGGTCGCCACGGCAAGATCCACGCCCGCGCCCAAAACGGCCCCCTTCAGGGCGGCGATCACCGGTTTGGGAAAATCGGCCAAACGGGAACAGAGCGTCATCACGGTCGGAGCCTGCGCGGGACCCTCAAGCTCTGCCAGATCCAGACCTGACGAAAAGCTTTTGCCGCGCCCGGCCAAAACCAAGGCGCCGATCTCGGCGGCCTCCAGATTGTCCAATTGCAACAACAGGTCCTGCCGCACCTTGGCGGTCAGCGTATTGACCGGCCCGTTTTCGAACCAGAGCACCGCGACATCGGGCTGTTCCCCCGCCCCTGCGCGTATCTCAACCTTGACCTGCCCCGTCACGACGCCTCCTCAAGGCAACCTGCCTCACCACACCACTCGTTAAAGTGTATAGTGCCAAGGAAATTCCCGGAAAATCAAGGCGCGGCTTGAGGTTGCACCCGCAACAGAAATCGCCGCTAAACCGGCATATTGTCAAACGGATCGTCATTGCCGCTGTCTTCCATGCCCACTGCGTCACGGTTGCGCAGTTCCAACCGATGCACCAGCTTGCGCAGATCGCGCAGCATCTCGGCCCGTTCCGGCGGCGTTGCCACCGCAAAGGTCTGCTCAATCATCGTCAGGGCCGTCAGGGTTTTCGGGTCGGTCATCGCAGTCTCCTCCATTGCGATCAGGCAGTTCCAGTTCACTCAGCCTTGTGCATTGGCACATTTGGCGCAAAACGGCGTGTCCGGCAGCAGGTCCAGCCGTGCCGGCTGCACTTGCGCCCCACAGGTCACGCAGAAGCCATATTCCCCTTCACGGATCCGTTGCAGCGCGGCGCGGATGCGGCGGATCTCCTCCTCGCCCTGATGGCCCAGGCCCTCCAGCACCTCATCACCTTCGGTTTCGACCGCCGCCTCATCCCAGTCTTTCGAATGCGGCGCATCCAGATCCGATTCAATCTGATGCAGGCGGCTGTCCAATTCGGACAGGCGGTGGAGCAGTTGCACACGGCGGTCTGACACAGAAATCATCGGGGCCTCCTTCATTTTTCAGCCAAATTCTGGCATATTTTTAAGGGCTTCTACCTTGATGCAGGTCAAGGGTGCAAAAACTTGCTGGCGGAGGACTTGAAACGCATTCAAATATTGATATATGATATTTGCAACACCGAGGCCCAACCTCTAAGGACAGACCAATGACCCCCATCGTGACCGCCTTCTTCGACGACGCCACCAACACAATTTCCTATGTGGTGCAGGACCCAAACAGCAAGGCTGCTGCCATCGTCGATTCCGTTCTGGATTTCGACTACGCCTCCGGCCGCACTGACACCGCTTCAGCTGATTGCATCATCGCGTTTGTGCAAAAAGAAGGGCTGGACATCCAATGGTTGCTGGAAACCCATGTCCACGCCGACCACCTCAGCGCCGCCCCCTATCTGCAAGAAACGCTGGGCGGGAAAATCGGCATCGGCGATCAAATCCGGATCGTGCAGGACACCTTCGGCAAGGTTTTCAACGAAGGCACCGCCTTTCAGCGGGACGGCAGCCAGTTTGACCAGCTGTTTGTTGAGGGCGACAGCATCCACATCGGCCAGCTGCGCATGGATGTGCTGCACACCCCCGGCCATACACCCGCCTGCCTGACCTATGTGTCTGGCGATGCGGCCTTTGTTGGGGACACGCTGTTCATGCCCGATTTCGGCACCGCCCGCTGTGACTTCCCAGGTGGCTCCTCCGAGACCCTGTTCCAGTCGATCCAGAAGATCCTGACCCTGCCCGATGAGACCCGCATTTTTGTTGGTCACGACTATAAGGCCCCAGGCCGCGAAGACTACGCCTGGGAAACCACTGTGGGCGAACAGAAAGCCAAAAACGTGCATGTTGGCGAAGGCACCGATCAGGAAGATTTTGTGAAAATGCGCGATGCGCGGGATGCCTCACTGGCAATGCCCAAGCTGATCATCCCCTCGCTGCAGGTGAACATGCGTGCAGGCCAGATGCCGGAACCGGACGAACAGGGTGACGTGTTTCTGAAAGTGCCTGTGAACAAGCTCTAAGAGGGCTTTCCCGATTAAGAAGCAGCATCTGCGCCCTGTCCGCTCGTGACAGGATCTGTCGGGTGTTGCCAGAAACAAACCGACATCAGGAAAGGAAACGCGATGTTGAGTTCAATTCCCTCAGACTGGATCTGGGGCCTTGCCGGCGGGTTGCTGATCGGCCTTGGCGGCGCGGTCTTTTTGCTGGCCAACGGCCGTGTCATGGGCGCCAGCGGCCTCATCGGCGGTCTTGTCGATCGCTCGGGCTGGTCGAACTGGGCCGAACGTGTGGTGTTTTTGGCCGCGGTCTTTCTGCTGCCGCTGCTGCTGCTGCCTGCAACTGGCCCGGTGGACACTCATGTGACCGACAATTGGCTGGTGCTGGTTGGGGCTGGCCTGCTGGTGGGCATCGGCACCCGGATTGCCAATGGCTGCACCTCAGGTCACGGCGTCTGCGGCATCTCACGGCTGTCGCTGCGCGGTATTGTGGCCACCGTGTTCTATATCATGGCCGGCGGGCTGACCGTCATCCTGTTCCGCCACATTCTGGGAGTGATCTGATGCGTTTGATCTATGCCTTTTTCGCAGGCGGCCTGTTTGGCACCGGCCTGTTCCTGTCGGGCATGACCGACACGGCCAAGGTGCAGGGCTGGCTGGACATCTTTGGCAACTGGGACCCGACGCTGGCCTTTGTAATGGGGGGCGCCATTGTACCGATGGCGGTGGCCTGGCAGCTTGTTCCGGGACGCGAACCTTTGACAGGGGGCAGTTTTCCGGCCCCGCCTGAACCCCGCCTTGGGCGTAATCTGGTGGTTGGCTCGGTGATGTTCGGCATGGGTTGGGGTTTGGCGGGCCTGTGCCCGGGACCGGCAATTGCCTCTCTCTCTTACGGGGGGATAGGCCACTGGATCTTCCTGGCAGCGATGCTGGCTGGCATGGTTCTGGCCCCGTCGCTGCGGGCAAGACTGGACAGAGCGGTCCCTGCCGAATAAGGCTTCCTGCATGGATATTCGACAGGTTACCCCCCGCTATAGCGTCTCGCCGCAGATTGACCCTTCTGATCTGGCTGCCATCAAGGCGGCCGGGTTCACCAAGGTGATCTGCAACCGCCCCGACGAGGAGATCCCGCCGTCGCATCAAGCCGCCGCAATGGCCGATGCCGCAGCGGAAGCCGGCATCGCCTTTGAAGTGCTGCCGCTGACCCACCAGACCATGACGCCGGACAATGTTGCCCAGCAGTTTGACATGGTAGATGCCGCCGAAGGCCCGGTTCTGGCCTATTGCGCCTCCGGTACTCGGTGCACGGTGATCTGGGCACTCAACCAGGCGGGCAAACAGTCGGCGGATGAGATTCTGGCCACTGCGGCCAAGGCGGGCTACATGCTGGAACAGCTGCGCCCCCGATTGGAAGGCTAACCGTCGCCAGTCGCAAGGGTGAAGACTATGACAAAGACGGCGGCACCCCCGCCGTCTTTTTTCATGTGGGCACGTGCGCATATTTGCAATGGTCACCCCTGGTTTCCAACACGTTTACTGGCCGCCTCTGGCAGCACCTGCGAGTCCGGGATCCCCGCGGTTGGCTCCAAGGGCTTCGGCAATCCCGCTGCCGCAGAAGGCGTTGCCTTATCAATGGGTTCTGCGGCTGCAGCAGGTTCAGAATTGCGATGCGGCAACGCGTCCAGCGGCCCCGTGATACATGCGCCGTCATTTAGATAGTTCACCTGCAATCCCCAGCGCCCCCCGCGTTGACCCAGACGCCCCTCTGCCAATATTTGGCCGCCATCGGGCAGGCAGAGATGGGCCCGGTCCAGCGCGGCAATCGGAATGTTCAGACGGGACCCGACCGTCAGCGCGCTGACCTCCTTCAGCGTCATCTGTTGTCGATGCAGGACCACCGCCAAGCTGGCCTGCGCGGCGAGTACAGCAGGTTTCAGGGAGGCGACCGGTCGTTTTTCCGGCACGGGTTCATCAGGCGCTTCGGCAACCGGTAGGGCCAGCAGCAAGATGCCGCTCCGCCCCTCCTGGCCCAGCTCAAACTCGACCCGGAAAACGTCGTAATCCAATGCGGTCAGCGCCAGATCCATCGCCCGTTTTTCCCCCAGCCATTCTGCAAAGCGAAATCCACTGGGCCAGGTGTCGATCTGGGCCAGCATCTCGGCCTCAAAACCGCTGAGCATATCGTCAATCAACGGCAGACAGATGGCCGCATCGGTGCGGGTGGTCAGCCGATCCACCGCCGGACGCCGCAGAATGGTGCCAATGGTTTGCGCCTCCACAAGGGCCGAGACCAGCTGCAAATCCAATATCACCGCCCCAGTTTGCCCGGCGTCATTACGGATGGTGGTCATCATTGGGCTGCCCTCAACCCGAGCAAGCAGCGCCTGTTGATCGGCCCGCCAACGCGAGATGGCAGAGACAATCACCGGCTGGCCAAACGCTGTTTCCGACAGTCGCGCCAGCACAAGACGCAGGGCGCGGCGGGGGGACATCCCGCGCGCCTCCCGCTCAGCCGTCTTCCGGCGCAGCACTGATGTTTCGCCTTTGTAAACCATGACCCTCTGACCCGCCTTCTGCGGTTGCGAAAGTCACCCTAAGGCCCAAGCGTTACCAATCGGTTGACGCCATGCAGAGAAATTTACCCAGCGAGGCAGAACCGGCTACTGCGCCGCCATTTTCAACCGCATTGGCAGGCTGACACGGAAAGAGGCACCGCCCTGCCCGGGCAGGTAGGTGATCGCCCCGCCGAGCCGGGCCATAATCTCGCGGCAGATCGCCAGCCCCAGACCCGCGCCACCCGCTTTCTGGTCACTGACACGGGCAAATTTTTCAAAAATCAGGTCCTGTTTGTCCCGGGGCACACCCGCGCCGTTGTCAGTGAAATCCACCACCAGATAGTTGTCGCGCTGCGCCACCCGAATGGTCAGTTCGGGGCGCGGCGCATCGCAGTATTTCTTGGCGTTGGCGATCAGATTGATAAAGACCTGTGCCAGCCGGTCCAGATCGGTTTCCATCTCAATGTCCAGATCCAGCCCGCGCCGATGGATCCGCAGACCTTCGGTTGTGACCCCGGTGGAGGCAATGGCGTGGTCCAGCATCTCGGTCAGGGAGCCGCGCCGGATGTTCAGGTTCACCTGCCCATTCTCCAGCACCGAAAGATCCAGCAGATCGTCCAGCAGGCGGGTCAGGCGGATCGCCTCTTGGTGGATGATGCTGGCGTATTTGCTGAGCTGTTCCTGCCCCAGACCCTCGGCATCCCGCAGGATTTCGCTGAACGACCGGATCGAGGTCATCGGGGTGCGCAGCTCATGGCTGATCTGGCTGAGGAAAGCGTCTTTCTGGACTGACAGCTGGGTCAGTTTTTCGTTTGCCGCCCGCAGCTGCCGGGCGGTTCGGGTCAACTCGGCCGATTTGGCCACCAGCTGGCTCTGGTGTTCCATCATCTGGGCGGTTTCATCCGCCACCGCCAGCAGGTCCTCAACCGAAACCGTGGCGCGTCCCATAATCTGGCTGACCATCGCATGCGCCGTCGCCGCGCCTACAGAGCCGGACATCTCCCGTTCCAGCATCTGCAGAAATTCCGGTGTGGGATCAGGCAGATAACCCGCGAGCCCTTGAGCCGTGGCGGCACGTTGGAACAAGGATTGCGCCTCAACAGGCCCCAGGATCCGCTGCGCCATGACCATCAGATCTTCGGCCTGTGCCACACCACCGGACCAGCCCTGCGGGTTGCCGGTATGCTGGAAGACATTTACAAACTGCGCCCCTTGCAGCCGTTCCAGCGGTTCGGGGAACGTCAGCAAAGAGAACAACACAAAAGCGGCGGTGTTGAGCGTCATCGACCACATCACCGAATGCACCACCGGATCCAAGCCAGTGATCCCAAAGAGCGCCTGTGGATGCAGCCACCCCACCCCAAACAGCCCGGTCTCAAACACGGTTTCGGGCAGGAACACGCCGGGGCCAAAGCTGGGTAGAAACAGAGTGAAGGCCCAGATGGCAAACCCAACGGCCAAACCGGCCAGCGCGCCCACCCGGTTGGCGCCGCGCCAGAAGATGCCGCCCATCAAGGCCGGCAGGAACTGCGCCACACCGGCAAAAGAAATCAGACCAATCGACGCCAGCGCCGCGCCGCCACCGGAGAAACGATAGTAAAGATAGCCCAGTGCCAGCACACCTGCGATCGACAGCCGGCGGGCCAGCAGCACCACATTGCGCACATCGCCCGAGATCATCGCGCCGCCCTCGGCCACACGTAACCAGATCGGCATGACAATGTGGTTCGAGACCATCGTCGACAGCGCAATCGCCGCCACAATCACCATGGAGGTGGCCGAGGAAAAACCGCCAAGAAAGGACAGCATCGCCAACCCTTCACGGCCCTGGCTCAGCGGCAGGGTCAGAACAAACTGGTCCGGGTTCGCGCCCTCCGGCATCAGGTCCAGACCCACCACCGCAATGGGCACCACAAAAAGGCTCATCAACATCAGATAGGCCGGAAACGCCCAGCTTGCGGTGCGCAGATGGTTTTCGTCCTCATTCTCCACCACCAGCACCTGAAACATCCGTGGCAGGGTCAGGAAAGCGGCCGCCGAAAGCAGGGTCAGCGCTGCCCAGCGGCCGTCCGGCACCTGCCAGGTGCCAATGGCGGAGGCATCGATCTTGTCCAAGGTTTCGCTCAGGCCGCCCCCGATGCCCCAGACCACAAAGATCCCGACGGCAATCAGGGCAAACAGTTTCACCACCGCCTCTAGCGCGATGGCCATCACCACCCCGTGGTGGCGTTCGTTGGCGTCCAAGTTGCGGGTGCCAAACAGCACCGTAAACAGTGCCAGCCCCGCCGCCACCCAAAGCGCCGTGGCATCATGATCGCCGAACTGCGCCGCCTCAGGCGCATTGGCAGAAAAGCTGCCAAAAGACAGCGTAACTGACTGAAGTTGCAGAGCAATATAGGGTGTGGTCCCGATGACCGCGATCAGGGTTACAAACACCGCCAGCAAAGGCGACTTGCCATAGCGCGACGAAATCAGGTCCGCAATCGAGGTGATCCGCTGCGTCCGCCCGATCCGCACCAGTTTGCGCAGGCCCCACCACCAGCCGATCATCACCAGCGTCGGGCCAATATAGATCGTCAGAAACTCCAACCCCGACCGGGCTGCAAAGCCGACCGCGCCGTAAAATGTCCAGGCGGTACAGTAGATCGACAGCGACAGGGTGTAGATGATCGGCGAGCGTAGCCATTTCGCCTTGCCCCGCAGCGCTGTACGCTCGGCCATGAAGGCAACCACAAACAGCAGCGCCACATAGGCCAGACAGACCGCGATCAGCAGATTCAACGTGCCCATCAGCGATCCCCTTTCGGGGCAAGACTTTCGGTTTCAGCGTTGCCATTCAGCCAGATTGAAAGGATCCCTGCCAGACAGCTGAGGCAGAACCAGACCAGAAAGATATAGAGCATGGCGCGGCTGGTCGAAATCGCCGCCTCCCCTTCCCGGGTCCAGAGCATCGGCACCGCCCAGAGCGCCGCCCCAAGGAAGGGCATCAGCCGCGCCCCGTCCATCAGGCGGCGCAGACGATAACTGCGCCGTTCCAGAAACAGGGGCGACTGTTTGCGACTCATTGCGGCACCAGTTCGCGCAGCGCCTCCAGCACCTCGGCGTTGGAGAAGGGTTTGGTCATAAAGCGGCTGGCGCCGATCTTCTCGGCCAGATCGCGATCCTTGGTCTGCCCGCGGGCTGTCAGCATCAGCACCGGCAGGTCTGCGGTTTCGGTCAGGGCGCGCAGTTCGGTCAGGATGTCATAGCCGGATTTGCCCGGCAGCATGACGTCAAGAATAATCAGGTCCGGCGCCTTCGCCCGCACCACATCCACCGCGTCATGCCCGTTGGAATGCGTGTCCACCGTCCAACCATCCCGCGACAATATAAAGGAAATTGCCTCGATGATGTTTGGCTCATCTTCGATGACAAGGACATGTTTGCCCATGTATCGCCCCCCCCTTGAGCACTCATTTCAAAATTCTAGCGCCATTTATTGCCCCTTTGTCGGGACGAGTCAAAACCCTTCGGTCAGGATCGAGGGTTCACGCCGCCCTTCGCAGGCTTTCAACGGGCAGATCCGGCAGCTCACCCCCAGATCCTGCGGTGAGGTTGCGCTGCGATCCATGTGCTCTATCGGCACCAGCAGCATATGGGCATTGAACAGCGGTTCCTGCCCGAAACTCGGGGCGCTGGCGGGTTCCGAAATGGCAAAGGCGGTGAACTGCACCTCTCCGCGCGCGTCCTGCCGCAAAGTCTGGCGAAGGGGCACCATCGGCCGCGACAGCGCCTGAAACAGCGGCCACTTGGGACAGGCGGCCCCAAACCTGGGCAGGGCAAAACCCTCCACCGGTTTGCGGAAGATCAGCGTCCCCGAAGCGTCACAGCTTACCATGCCAACCCTTGGCACCCCCTCCACCGCAGGCAGTTCCGCCATGCGGCGCATGGCGCGCGACAGGCTGACGTTAAACTCCTGCGCGAGCGCCGCGGGGTCCGGCCCCATCGCTTTCAAGGTCGCGACGACGGGTTCCAGCGGCATATCCTTGCTGTCGCCGACATAACGATCCAGATAGAGCCGCGCCGAAGCCTTGCCGGCTGCGGATTGCAACACCTGTGCTTTTGACAGGATCCCGTCCACAGCGGTGCCTTTACCGCCTTCAAGATCGGCAAAATGATAGTCCGCCTCTTTCAGAAAGGCCTCCAGCTCATCCTGCGGTGAGGCCAGATTGCCCTGTTCCTCTGCCCCCTCATCCAAATAGGACACCAGCGCCTGGGCACTTTCGGCCAGGCGGGCGGCGTCCTCATTGACGTTGCGGTGGAACCGGTCACGCCATTCCGGCTCCAACTCTGGTGTGTCAGCCAAAATACCGGCGGTTGACCGAATGGCGGTCACGGTCGAGAGCACCTCATGCAGAGCCGCCGCCAGATAGGGGTCGTGGGTCAACCGGTCGGTCAATGTCTCAACCGTGCGTTCAAGCTCGTTCACCCGGCGATGCCGCCGCGCCAGCAGTTCGGCCCAGCCGGGATAACGCCCGGCAAAGGCTTCGGGAGTTTCTTCCACCGGGGCGGCATTTGGGTCCGCTGCGCGTGCCTCGCCCAGGGTGGCGATCATCGCCGCCTCCGCCCCTTCTGACAGCGCCGAGGGCTCCACCCCCAGCACTTCGGCCAGAGAAAGCAGCAGTTTGCCGCCGATTCTGCGCCTGTTATGTTCGATCAGATTGAGATATGAGGCCGAAATACCGGCTTTTTGCGCCAATTCGGCCTGACGCATGCCCTGCATGATCCGCCGTTCACGGATCCGCGTTCCGGTAAGCTGCCCCTGCGGCATTTTCTTTTCCCATCAAAAACAAGGCGCTTCTGCACTGCAGAATAATTTCTTTACAATGCATACCATAGCATTGTGCAAATATTTACAAAAAAATTGTTACGTAAAAAGCAATTGTTGCGAAATTTTACACCCCGCCCTGATACTGAATTTGCACAAAAGTGCGCGTGGGGGCGCAAGAGGAGGCGCCACCACACTTCTTGAAATGGGAGGAATTTATGACCAAGACCAATATGTCGCGTCGTGGTGTACTGAAGTCGGGGGCCGTTGCCGGTGCCGGGCTGGCGGTACCGACGATCTTTACCGCACAATCTGCCGCCGCGTTCACCAATGAGCCGACCGGCAGCTCCGTGACCCTGGGCTTCAACGTGCCGCAGACCGGTCCTTATGCTGACGAGGGTGCCGACGAACTGCGCGCCTATGAGCTGGCTGTTGAGCATCTCAACGGCACTGGCACCGACAATGGTATGCTGGAAACCTTCTCGTCCAAAGCCCTGAACGGCAGCGGCGTACTGGGCAAGAAGGTCGAATATGTGACCGGCGACACCCAGACCAAGTCGGATGCCGCACGTGCCTCGGCCAAGTCGATGATCGAAAAAGACGGCGCCGTGATGATTTCGGGCGGTTCGTCCTCGGGTGTGGCGATTGCTGTGCAGGGTCTGTGTCAGGAAGCTGGCGTGATCTTCATGGCGGGTCTGACCCACTCCAACGACACCACCGGTAAGGACAAGAAAGCCAACGGCTTCCGTCACTTCTTCAACGGTTACATGTCCGGCGCCGCTCTGGCACCGGTTCTGAAGTCGCTCTACGGCGATGACCGTAAAGCCTACCACCTGACCGCAGACTACACCTGGGGCTGGACGCAGCAGGAATCGATCGCAGCCGCGACCGAAGCGCTGGGTTGGGAAACCGTCAACAACGTGCTGACCCCGCTGGCCGCAACCGACTTCTCGTCGTATATCGCGCCGGTTCTGAACTCGGGTGCAGACGTTCTGGTTCTGAACCACTACGGCGGCAACATGGTGAACTCGCTGACCAACGCGGTTCAGTTCGGCCTGAAGAACAAAGAAGTGAACGGCAAGAACTTCGAAATCGTTGTGCCGCTGTTCTCGCGTCTGATGGCCCGTGGTGCGGGTGAGAACATCAAAGGCATCGTGGGTTCGACCAACTGGCACTGGTCGCTGCAGGACGAAGGCTCGAAAGCCTTTGTACGCTCCTTCGGCACCAAATACGGCTTCCCGCCGAGCCAGGCCGCGCACACCTGCTATGTACAGACCCTGCTTTATGCAGATGCTGTCGAGCGTGCCGGTTCGTTCAACCCCTGCGCCGTGGCAGAAGCTCTGGAAGGCTTCGAGTTCGACGGTATGGGCAACGGCAAGACGCTGTATCGCGCCGATGACCACCAGTGCTTCAAGGACGTGCTTGTTGTGAAGGGTAAAGAGAACCCGGCCTCCGAGTTCGACCTGCTGGAAGTTGTCGAAGTGACCCCGGCCGCGCAGGTAACCTACGCACCGGATCACCCGATGTTTGCTGGCGGCCAGCTGGGCAGCTGCAACCCCGGCGCCTAATCGGTGACCTACTGCGGGCCGGTCCGATCCTAACTGGGTCGGCCCGCAACACTTTCACATGGAGAGCTGAGCTCTGCCGCTCGCTGATCCATGACTTTCAACACAGGTGGGGACTATGGACGCAATTATCCTGCAGATCCTGAACGGGCTCGATAAGGGCTCGGCCTATGCGCTGATCGCGCTGGGTCTAACACTCATTTTCGGCACGCTGGGTGTGGTGAACTTCGCCCACGGCGCGCTGTTCATGATCGGCGCCTTCTGCTCGGTTTTCCTGCAGCGGCTGCTGAATCTTTCGTATGAAACCGTCGACGCAACAAAGACCGACTTTCTGGGCAACCCGCTGAAGGTGAAAACGCCCTACGTCGAGAGCTGGTTCGGCCCCGAGATGGGTGCGGCGATTATCGACTGGTCAGTGCCATTGGCCATCCTGTTTGCCATCCCGGTGATGATTGCCATTGGCTTCATCATGGAGCGCGGGCTGATCAAACACTTCTACAAACGCCCCCATGCGGACCAGATCCTCGTGACCTTCGGTCTGGCGATCGTTCTGCAGGAAATCATCAAGTATTTCTATGGCGCCAACCCGATCCAGACCCCTGCCCCTGACGATCTGTCGGGCGTGGCAACACTGGCGGGCAGCATCGTTTATCCGGTCTGGCGCATCGTCTACTTCTTCTTCGCCGTTATCGTGATCGGTGGCGTCTTTGCCTTCCTGCAATTCACCACCTTCGGGATGGTTGTACGCGCGGGCATGGCCGACCGTGAAACCGTGGGCCTGCTGGGCATCGATATCGACAAGAAGTTCACTGTGATGTTCGGCCTTGCTGCCGCGGTCGCCGGTCTGGCCGGTGTGATGTACGGCCCGATCAACGCGCCGAACTATCACATGGGCATGGACTTCCTGGTGCTGAGCTTCGTGGTTGTGGTTGTCGGCGGCATGGGGTCGCTTCCGGGCGCTGTGGCGGCTGGGTTCCTTCTGGGGATCCTGGAGAGCTTTGCCTCAACCACCTGGGCCACCACCACCATCCCCGGCATCAACCAAATCATCATTTACCTTGTTGCCATTGTCATCCTGCTGACCCGTCCGCGTGGTCTGATGGGCAAAAAAGGTGTGATGGAGGATTAAGACTATGTTTGGACTAGATAAAAAAGACTTCTCTCTCCTGCTGGTCGTGATCGCTTTGACCATGCTGGCGCCCTTCATCCTAAACCCCTTCCCGACGGACAGTGGTTTGGCGCAGTTCAACGCAGGCTACCCTGACCTGATGCAGCGTTTTGTGATCTTCGGGATCTTCGCAATCGGCTTTAACATCCTGTTCGGCCTGACCGGTTACCTGTCCTTCGGTCATGCGGCCTTTCTGGGTGTGGGGTCTTATTCAGCGGTGTGGATGTTCAAACTGCTGAGCATGAACATCATTCCGGCAATTATCCTGTCGGTGATTGTGGCGGGCCTGTTTGCCCTGCTGATCGGCTATATCTCACTGCGTCGTTCGGGGATCTACTTCTCGATCCTGACACTGGCTTTTGCTCAGATGTCCTTTGCGCTGGCCTATTCGGTGCTGACCCCGATCACCAACGGTGAAACCGGTCTGCAGCTGACGCTGGACGATCCGCGTATTCTGGGGCAGTCGGCGACGGCAGATGGCTCGATCCCGGTGACCAACCTGTTTGGCCTCGAGATGCGCGACACCCTGCAGTGGGAGCTGGGCGCCTGGACCTTCCAGTTCAACATTGGTTACTACCTCTGCGCACTGGTGATGATCTTTGCCTTCTACCTGTCGATCCGCATCTTCCGGTCGCCTTTCGGCATGATGCTGCGGGCGGTGAAATCGAACCAGCAGCGTCTGAACTACACCGGCCTGAACCCTCGTCCCTACACGCTGGCGGCCTTTGTAATCTCGGGCATGTACGCCGGTCTGGCCGGTGGCCTGATGGCTGCAATGGACCCTCTCGCAGGCGCCGAGCGTATGCAGTGGACCGCATCGGGTGAGGTTGTTCTGATGACCATCCTAGGCGGTGTTGGCACCTTGATCGGTCCGGTACTGGGCGCAGGTCTGCTGAAGTACATGGAAAACATCCTGTCCAAGATCAACAAATCGGTTTTGGAAGGCTGGTTCAGCTTTATGCCCGATGGCATGTCCGACCTGTTTGTCTTTGTGACCAACCTGTTTGTTGGCAAACAGTGGCACATCACCACAGGTGTAATCTTCATGCTGGTCATCATCTTCCTGCCCGGCGGGCTGGTTGAACTGGGCAAGCGCCTGCGGGCTGTTCTTGGCCGCAAGAAAACCAACGACAGCGGATCGGCTTCGACCGAGCCTGCGGAATAAGGAGACAACAATGGGTATCCTTGAAGTCAAAGGCGTCAACAAACGCTTCGGCGGTCTGCAGGCCCTTGGGGACGTGAACCTCAGCGTGAAGGAAAACTCCGTTCACGCCATCATCGGCCCCAACGGCGCTGGCAAGTCGACGCTGCTGAACTGTCTGGTAGGCAAGCTGATCCCAGACACCGGTTCGGTCATGTTCAATGGCCAGTCGGTGCTGGGCCGCACCCCCTATGAGATCAACCAGATGGGCATCAGCCGCGTGTTCCAGACCCCGGAAATCTTTGGTGAGCTTTCGTGCTGGAAAACATGATGATCCCGATCTTTGCCAAACGGGACGGCGCGTTCCGGATGCATGCTGTGCAGGACATGATGACCGAGAAAGAGGTTGTCGAACGGGCGGAGCATATGCTGGAAGAGATGAACATGGCGGACAAACACGCCATGAACGCCGCCTCGATGTCACGCGGGGACAAACGTCGCCTAGAGATCGGCATGTGCCTGTCGCAGGAGCCGCGTCTTCTGCTGCTGGACGAACCCACCGCCGGTATGGCGCGGGCGGACACCAACAACACCATCGACCTCTTGAAACAGATCAGCGACGAACGCGATATCACCATCGCGATCATTGAACACGACATGCATGTGGTGTTCTCGCTGGCCAACCGGATCACCGTTCTGGCGCAGGGCACCCCTCTGGTTGAGGACGATCCGGAAAACATCAAGGGCAACCCGAAGGTTCGCGAAGCCTATCTGGGCGAGACCGCGTAAGGAGAACGACCATGAATGTGAAACCCGATTTTTCCAAAGGTCACAACCTTGCCGAAACCGCGCCGGCCTTCCTGTCGGTCTGGGATCTGCACGCCTACTACGGCGAAAGCTACATCGTGCAGGGTGTCGAGTTTAACGTCCACGAGGGCGAGATTCTGGCGCTTCTGGGCCGGAACGGGGCGGGCAAGACCTCGACCCTGCGGGCCATCGCCCGTCTCGATGATCCCGAAATCCGCAAGGGTGAGGTTTGGCTGGATCACCAGCCGCTGCACCTGATGAAGGCGCATGAGGCTTCGCGGGCTGGGATCTCGCTGGTGCCGGAAGACCGTAGAATCATCCCCGGTCTGACGGTGGAGGAAAACCTGAAGCTGGCTCAGATCGCGCCGCCAATTGGCTGGTCGATTGAACGTCTCTACGAATTGTTCCCCCGCCTTGGCGAGCGCCGCAATCAAGAAGGTGTGACCCTTTCGGGTGGCGAACAGCAGATGCTGGCGATTGCCCGGGCGCTGGCGCGTGACATTAAGGTTCTCTTGCTGGATGAGCCTTACGAAGGTTTGGCACCGGTCATCGTGGATGAGATTGAGCGCACCCTGCGCAAGATCAAGGAACAGGGCATCACCACCGTAATTGTGGAACAAAATGCGGTCCGTGCCCTTGAACTTGCCGACCGTTCCGTGATCCTTGATACCGGTAACGTAGTCTACGACGGATCCGCAGCTGAGGTTCTTCAGAACAAAGAGCTGCGCGAGGAATACCTCGCCATCTGATCCACGCAAGACGCTTCTACGTGTGCCCGCCTCCGCCAGAGGCGGGCCTACGCACTTTATTGAGGTCGAGGGAGGACCCCAAAATGACGGACGCCGTTTATCCGGTTCCGGCGGACTTCGCCGCCAAGGCACATGCCGACAACGCCAAGTATCAGGAAATGTATGCCGCTTCGGTCAATGACCCCGATGCCTTCTGGGCAGAACACGGCAAGCGCATCGATTGGATCGAGCCTTTCACCAAGGTGAAAAACACCAACTTCGAGCTGGGCAATGTGGACATCAAATGGTTCGAAGACGGGGTGCTGAACGTCTCGGCCAACTGCATCGACCGCCATCTGGCCACCCGTGGCGAACAGACCGCAATCATCTGGGAACCGGATGAGCCCGACGCCGAAGCGCTGCATATCACCTACAATGAACTGTCGGAGAAGGTGAACCGTTTCGCCAACGTGCTGCTGTCACAGGGTGTGATGCGCGGTGACCGTGTGGTGATTTACCTGCCGATGATCCCCGAAGCGGCCTATGCCATGCTGGCTTGTGCCCGGATCGGTGCCATCCACTCGATCGTATTTGCCGGTTTCAGCCCCGATGCGCTGGCCAACCGGATCAACGATTCCGAAGCCAAGGTGCTGATCACCGCCGACACCGCCCCCCGTGGTGGCCGTCGCACCGCGCTGAAATCCAATGCGGATGCCGCCCTGCTGCATTGCTCGGACAAGGTGCGCTGTCTGGTGGTGAAACACACGGGCGATCAGACCACCTGGATTGACGGCCGTGATGTGGACGTCAAAGCGCTGATGGAGACCGCCAGCCCCGACTGCCCGCCGCGCCCGATGAACGCCGAAGATCCGCTCTTTGTGCTCTACACGTCTGGCTCCACCGGCAAACCCAAAGGGGTGGTGCACAGCTCCGGCGGCTATCTGGTCTATGCTGCGATGACCCATCAATACACCTTCGACTACCACGAAGGGGACATCTACTGGTGTACCGCCGACGTGGGCTGGGTCACCGGCCACAGCTATATCGTTTATGGCCCCCTCGCCAATGGTGGCACCACGCTGATGTTCGAAGGTGTGCCCACTTACCCCGATGCAGGCCGGTTCTGGGCCGTCTGTGAGAAACACAAGGTCAACCAGTTCTACACCGCCCCCACCGCCATCCGCGCGTTGATGGGTCAGGGCAACGAGTTTGTTGAAAAATACGACCTCAGCGATCTGAAACTGCTGGGCACTGTAGGGGAGCCGATCAACCCCGAGGCCTGGAATTGGTACAATGAGGTTGTGGGCAAAGGCGCCCGTCCCATTGTGGACACCTGGTGGCAGACCGAAACCGGCGGTCACATGCTGACCCCGCTGCCCGGCGCCACCGCTCTGAAACCGGGTTCCGCCACCAAGCCGTTCTTTGGTGTGCAGCCGGTGCTGTTGGAACCGACCACCGGTGAGGAGATCACAGAGACCGCCGCCGAAGGTGTGCTGGCGATCAAAGACAGCTGGCCCGGCCAGATGCGCACCGTTTGGGGCGATCACGAGCGCTTCGAGAAGACCTATTTTGCCGATTACAAAGGCTACTACTTCTCGGGCGACGGCTGCCGCCGCGACGCCGATGGCGACTATTGGATCACCGGCCGTGTGGACGATGTGATCAACGTCTCCGGCCACCGCATGGGCACAGCAGAGGTCGAAAGCGCACTGGTGGCCCATGCCAAAGTGGCCGAAGCCGCCGTGGTGGGCTACCCGCATGACATCAAGGGCCAAGGCATCTACTGCTATGTCACCCTGATGAACGGCGAAGAACCCAGCGAAGAGCTGCGCAAAGAGTTGCGCACCTGGGTGCGCACGGAAATTGGCCCGATTGCCGCCCCAGACCTAATCCAATGGGCCCCCGGCCTGCCGAAAACCCGCTCGGGCAAGATCATGCGCCGCATCCTGCGCAAGATTGCCGAGGACGACTTTGGCGCGCTTGGCGACACCTCGACCCTCGCCGATCCTTCGGTGGTGGACGATCTGATCGAGAACCGCATGAACCGCTGATCCCATCAGGTTGAACAAACCGAAGGCCCGATCCACCGGATCGGGCCTTTTCTTTTGTCAGCAGACAGGTTGCAGATAGTGCGGCTGCGACACATTCTGTGTCATCCGATGTCGCTAAGGTGCTGCAAACGCCCCGCGAATCGGACAATGCTGGGCGCAAACCGATCCCCCCACCGGACCCAGACTGCGCAAGGAACGCCTGATGTCGAAACTGCTGATCCTCACCGACCTCCACATCGTCGCCCCGCCCGAAACCATCATCGGCCTCGACCCGCGGGCGCGCCTACGTCAGGGGCTGGCCCATGCCGCACGTATGCATCCGGATGCGGACCATCTGTTGCTGATGGGGGATCTGACCCACCACGGCCGCCCCGAGCAATTTTCCGAACTGAAAGAGATCCTTGCCGATCTGCCTTGGCCCGTGTCGCTGATGCTGGGCAACCATGACCGCCGCGCCAACTTCCGCGCGGCCTTCCCCGATGCGCCGGTAACGGAGGCGGGTTTTGTGCAATCCGTGGTCGATCTGCCCGATGTGCGACTGATCACGCTGGACACCCTCGACGAAGAGCCCGAGGTCGAACATGCCGGGCTGCTCTGCGAGGCGCGCCTGTCGTGGCTGGAACAGCAGATCGACAGTGCCGGTGACAAGCCCTGCCTGATCTTCCAGCACCACCCGCCTTTCAACACCGGTTTCACTGGCATGGATGACATCGGCCTTGCCAATGCCGAGGAGCAGCTGGAACGGATTAAAGCCAAAGGGGTGGTGCATATCTTCGCCGGTCACATCCACCGGACCATCACGGCCACCATTGGCGGCCAGCCCATGACCGTCTTCAAAAGCCCCTGCCACCAGATGCCGATGCTTCTTGGACAGCATGGTTCGGGGCATTCGGTGGATGAACCCGGCGCCTATGGCATTGTGCTGACCCGCGACCGCGACGTTGTGGTTCATACCGAAGACTTCACCCTGCCCGCAGCCGAGAACCGCGATTTCGATGGGGCGTGATCCCAGCCACGGACCGTTCCCCGATTTCTCGCTGTAAAACCCCGCTTTCTTTGATAAAACCACAAGGAACGCAGAGGGAGTGAGCGGATGGACCTGAACGATCTGGGCTTTGAATACGCCCCTGTCGGCCTCTGCATGTTGGAAAACCGCATCATCCGCGGCTGCAACCGCCTGTTTGCCGAAACCTTTGGCGGCACGGTTGAAAGCTTTGCCAATGTCCCGTTCGGGGATTTCTACGCCAGCCAGGAAGACTATGAAGCCATTGGCGCCCGGGGTCTGGCGGCGATGCAGGAAACCGGGCGATATTCGGACGAACGGATCATGAAACGCCGTTCCGGGGAGATGTTCTGGTGCCGCGTGCGGGGCCAGTCACTGACCCCCGACGATCCGTTTCAGCGCGGCATCTGGTCGGTGACCGACCTGTCCGAAGAACGCCCAGTGGTAGAACTGACCCAGCGCGAACGCGAAGTGGCAATCCTGACCTGTCGCGGTCTCACCAGCAAGGAGATCGGGTTGGAACTGGAACTGTCCTACCGCACGGTCGAAGTCTACCGCGCCCGCCTGCTGGAGAAGTTTCAGGCCCGCAAATTGGCCGAACTGGTGGCGAAATTGTCCGGTATGCCGCTCTGATTCCCATCGGTTTTGGACCAAAGAGAGGGAAATTTTCGAAATTTCCCCTCGCATTTTTTGCAGAAAACCCCATTTTGGCCCGCAGATGGGCGCTTTCCGCTCCGTCAAGGATAGCTTATAAGGCGTCCAGATGGGGATTGGGCGGAAGACAAATCCGTATAAACGCCCACCAGAAACCGGTCGAGGGAATGATGACTAAGAAGAAACACGACTCCGACGTCGAATTTATCCAGGCTCTGGCAGAGCTGCTGGCAGCAAACGATCTGACCGAGCTTGAGGTCATGCGTGAATATGGCGAAGACGACAGCCTGAACGTGCGTGTCAGCCGCCAGACCCAGATGGTTGCCGCCGCACCTGCTCCGGTTGCTGTTGCTGCCGCTCCGGCCCCCGCAGCCGCGCCTGCCGCTGCACCGGCTGCAGCCGCCGCACCCGCTGCAGCCGCAGACGATCCGGCCAGCCACCCCGGCGCCGTGACCTCGCCGATGGTGGGCACCGTTTACCTGCAGCCCGAACCCGGCGCCCCCTCCTTTATCAGCGTTGGCGCTCAGGTCTCCGAAGGCCAGACCCTGCTGATCATCGAAGCCATGAAAACCATGAACCAGATTCCGGCCCCGAAATCGGGCACCGTGAAGCGGATCCTGGTCGAAGACGGCGGCGCCGTTGAATTTGGCGCCCCGCTGGTCATCATCGAGTAAGGCCGCGCAATGTTCGAAAAAATCCTGATTGCGAACCGGGGGGAGATTGCGCTGCGCGTGATCCGTGCCTGCCGCGAGATGGGCATCAAATCGGTGGCGGTCCATTCGACCGCTGATGCCGATGCCATGCATGTGCGCATGGCAGATGAATCCGTCTGTATCGGCCCGCCCTCCGGCACCCAAAGCTACCTGTCGATCCCCGCGATCATTGCCGCCTGTGAAGTCACTGGCGCGCAGGCGATCCATCCGGGCTATGGCTTCCTGTCGGAAAACGCCAACTTTGTGCAGGTTGTCGAGGACCACGGCATCACCTTCATCGGCCCCACCGCGGAACACATCCGCGTCATGGGCGACAAGATCACGGCAAAAGACACCATGATCAAACTGGGCGTGCCCTGCGTGCCTGGCTCTGATGGTGGTGTACCGGATCTGGCAGCGGCCAAGAAACTTGGCGAAGAGATGGGCTATCCGGTCATCATCAAGGCAACCGCCGGTGGCGGCGGCCGAGGGATGAAGGTGGCCAAGACCGCTGCGGATATGGAAGAGGCCTTTATGACCGCCCGTGCAGAAGGCAAAGCCGCCTTCGGCAACGATGAAGTCTATATCGAGAAATACCTCACCACGCCGCGCCACATCGAGATTCAGGTCTTTGGCGATGGCAAAGGCAACGCGGTGCATCTGGGCGAACGTGACTGTTCTTTGCAGCGCCGCCACCAGAAGGTGTTTGAAGAGGCCCCCGGCCCCTCCATCACTGCAGAAGAGCGCGCCAAGATCGGTAAAGTCTGTGCGGATGCGGTTGCCAAGATCAACTACATCGGTGCCGGCACCATCGAGTTCCTCTATGAAAACGGTGAGTTCTATTTCATCGAGATGAACACCCGTCTGCAGGTGGAACACCCTGTGACCGAAGCCATCTTCGGTGTTGATCTGGTGCGCGAACAGATCCGCGTCGCCGCAGGTCAGCCGATGTCATTTGGTCAGAACGATCTGGAGATCAACGGCCACTCGATCGAGGTCCGGATCAACGCTGAAAAGCTGCCGAACTTTGCCCCCTGCCCCGGCAAGATCACCGCGTATCACGCGCCGGGTGGTCTGGGTGTGCGGATGGATTCGGCGCTCTATGACGGCTATTCGATCCCGCCTTACTATGACAGTCTGATCGGCAAGCTGATCGTGCATGGCCGTGGCCGTGCCGAAGCGCTGGCCCGCCTGGACCGCGCTCTGGGCGAGTTGATCGTGGACGGTATCGACACCACGCTGCCGCTGTTCAGCGCCCTGTTGCAGGAGGATGATATCCACACCGGCAACTACAACATCCACTGGCTGGAAAAGTGGCTTGAAGAAAACATGAGCTAAGGCTCTTTGGGCTGCGGGACACCTCGCGGCCCCTTTTCGGATCAAAGGATGCGGGTTTGAAAGACGACTTCACACTCACCCCACAGATCCTGCTTTCGGGCTATGCCCAAGGCATCTTTCCCATGGCCGAAAGCCGCGATGACCCCGCAGTCTTCTGGGTCGATCCGCGCCATCGGGGCATCTTCCCATTAGATCAGTTCCATATCTCCCGCTCACTGGCGCGCACCCTGCGTCGTGGCGCCTATGAGATCCGTGTGAACAGCGATTTTGAGGGGGTTGTGAACGGCTGTGCCAACCGCGAGGAGACCTGGATCAACCCCACCATTCACGCGCTCTATATGCGGCTGAATGCGATGGACCGTGCCCATTCGCTGGAAGTCTGGATGGAGGGCGAACTGGCGGGCGGTGTGTATGGCGTGACGCTGGGCCGGGCGTTTTTTGGCGAAAGCATGTTTTCCTACCGCCGCGATGCATCCAAAATTGCGCTGGCCTATCTGGTGGATCATCTGGTGCAGACGGGGTTCACCCTATTTGACACACAGTTCATCACGCCACACCTTGCGTCGCTAGGCGCGATCGAGATTCCCCGTGCAGACTATCAGGCGCTCTTGTCAGAAGCGCTGCGCGAGGGCGCGTTTTTTGATGTCGAAGGGGTCGATCACTCGGTCGAGGGCGTGTTGCAGCGGATCGCCCAGACGTCGTAGCGCGGGTGATCCAGCGCGTTCAGCGCCGGTGCGGAGGCCATCATCCATCCGCGAAACATTGGCTGCTGTTCGTCCACCGCCTGAATGGTGACAAAGGCATAAGCCTCCCCTGCCGGGTTGCCCACCGGATAGCGGCATTCACCCAGTTCCACCCGCAGATCGCCAAAGATGGTAGAGCTGCCGTTGGCCAGATCCAGATCCTGGGTTTCCCCGTTGACCTTATCCAATCCGCGCAGCACCGCGCCGGTGCCAGGGGTCACTTCTTCGGCCACAGCCGGCAGGGCGAGGACCAGTGATACAACAGCTGCAAACCGGATCATTCTTCCCCCCCGCCGGAGACAAACTTCATCAGCAAAGACACCAGCGACACGGCGCCCTGCGTGTCCTCAATCTCGGCGCCCGGTTCCAGATTGAACGGCGAACCGCCCGGCACAATCTCAACGAAATTGCCCCCCAAGAGCCCTTCAGAGCTGATCACAATCGCGCTGTCTTCGGGCAGCATGATCTCTTCTTTCAGGACAAAATCCGTGTCTGCCCGAAAGGTGGTCGGGTTCAGTTCTATGTCGGTGACGGTGCCGATTTTCACCCCCGCCAGTCGCACGTCCGATCCCACGCTAATGCCCTCCAGCGACCGGAAAGAGGCGCTGTAGCTGTTGCCCGCAGTCGATGTGGTGAAACCAGTCACTTGCCCCGCATAGAGCACAAAGCCCACGGCTGCGGCCAGAACCGCAGCACCGACGGCAACTTCTGTTGGATTGGTGGACATGTCCCGCCTCTTACGTTCTGAGGATCAGAAACCCGTGGGCCGCCCTATTCCGGCGACCACGCCTCATAATCACGGCGCTCTGCAGGTTCTGAACGACGGATCGAGCCAATCGGCGCATAGGCGTTGGCGGTGCCGGTGAGGTTTTCCAGATGCGGCTTTTCCCAGTCCTTATGGACCAGCGGTTTGTCACTGGGCAGCTCATCAAAGGTGTGGTGGAGCCAGCCGTGCCAATCGGGGCTGATGCGGCTTGCCTCAACTTCGCCGTTGTAGATCACCCAGCGGCGCTTGCCGTTCTTGCAGGTGTAGAACACATTGCCCTGATCATCCTCGCCCACCTTCACGCCTTTACGCGCTGTATAGAGCTGAGTGTTGAGGGTCTGCCCGTCCCACCAGGTGACGGCACGCAGAATAGTGTTCAGAAGGCCCATTGAGTCTCTCCGCAATACGTTACCGGAAGATATGGACCAAATGGCACCCAAGGTCCAGTGGCGTGGGCTGATTGCCCCGCGTTTTCAATCAGATTGACCCATCGTTGGCCCAGATAAGCAAAAGCCCGCCAGCGGAGGTTCCGCAGCGGGCTTTGTCAATTCAGGGTCGAAGCGGATCAGCTGGCGCTGGCCTCTTCTTTTTTCTCACCGTGGATCATCAGCGGCTGCGCATCCGAATTTACCGCCTCTTCGTTCACCACAACCTCTGTCACGCTGTCCTGACCCGGCAGGTCGAACATGGTGTCCAGCAGAATATCTTCTAGGATCGAGCGCAGGCCCCGGGCACCGGTTTTGCGTTCGATGGCGCGTTTGGCAATCGCCGCCAGCGCATCTTCGGTGAAGGTCAGGTCGACTTCTTCCAGTTCGAACAGACGCTGGTACTGTTTCACCAGAGCGTTTTTCGGCTGGGTCAGAATGGTGACCAGCGCGTCCTGATCCAGATCTTCCAGCGTTGCCAGAACCGGCAGACGGCCGACAAATTCCGGGATCAGACCGAATTTCAGTAGATCTTCGGGCTCAAGGTCTTTGAACACCTCACCTACGCCACGTTCGTCGTTTTCACGCACATCCGCGCCAAAGCCCATCGCCGAGCCTTTGCCACGTTGTGCAATGATCTTGTCCAGACCGGCAAAAGCGCCGCCACAGATGAACAGGATGTTGGTGGTGTCGACCTGCAGGAATTCCTGCTGCGGATGCTTACGGCCACCCTGCGGCGGCACCGAGGCAACGGTGCCTTCCATCAGCTTCAGCAGCGCCTGCTGCACCCCTTCGCCCGACACGTCGCGGGTGATTGAGGGGTTTTCCGACTTGCGGGTGATCTTATCGACTTCGTCAATGTAGACGATACCACGCTGGGCGCGTTCCACATTATATTCTGACGCCTGCAACAGCTTCAGAATGATGTTTTCAACATCTTCCCCGACATAGCCCGCTTCCGTCAGCGTGGTGGCATCTGCCATGGTGAAGGGCACGTCCAGAATGCGCGCAAGGGTCTGGGCCAGCAGGGTTTTACCACAGCCGGTGGGCCCCATCAGCAGAATGTTCGACTTCGACAATTCAATGTCGCCGGATTTCTGCGCGTGGTTCAGACGTTTGTAATGGTTGTGCACCGCAACCGAGAGCACCCGCTTGGCCATGGCCTGACCAATCACGTAGTCATCCAGCACGTTGCAGATGTCCATCGGGGTCGGCACCCCTTCCGAGGATTTCAGACCGGCACTCTTGGTTTCTTCCCGGATGATATCCATGCACAGCTCGACACATTCATCACAGATGAAAACGGTCGGGCCTGCAATCAGCTTGCGCACCTCGTGCTGGCTTTTGCCGCAGAAGGAGCAGTAAAGCGTGTTCTTGCTGTCGCCACCGGTATTCGTCGCCATTTCGTCCCTTTCAGGCCTGAAGTCTCAGGTTACTCAGATGCTGCCGTCAGACGTCCCGCATCCCTTGGAGAGATAGCTTAGGACAGCCCTCAGGCAGCCACAATGCAAAAACGTCACACGGGCGCGTTAACGCCCGTGTGCTCGGTTATCAGCTGTCGCCCTCGTCGCCGGTTTTGGCGCGGTTGGTGACAATCTCGTCGATCAGGCCCCAGTCCTTGGCCTCTTCCGGCGACATGAAGTTGTCGCGCTCCAGACCTGCCTCAACCTCTTCGTAGGTGCGACCGGTGTGTTTGACGTAAATCTCGTTTAGACGAGTCTTCAGCTTCTGGGTTTCCTGAGCGTGGATCATGATGTCCGTCGCCTGCCCCTGATAGCCACCCGAAGGCTGGTGCACCATCACCCGCGAGTTCGGCAAGCTGAAGCGCATGCCCGCCTCACCTGCGGTCAGCAAGAGCGACCCCATCGAGGCCGCCTGACCAATCACCAGCGTTGACACCTTCGGTTTGATGTACTGCATGGTGTCGTAGATCGACAGGCCCGAGGTCACAACGCCGCCGGGCGAGTTGATGTACATCGAGATTTCTTTTGACGGGTTTTCCGCCTCAAGGTGCAGAAGCTGGGCAACGATCAGCGACGACATGCCATCATGCACCGGACCATTGAGGAAGATGATGCGCTCTTTCAGCAGGCGCGAGAAAATATCGTAGGCCCGTTCACCGCGGCTGGTCTGTTCCACCACCATCGGCACCAGGGTATTCATGTATGTATCAATCGGATCGTTCATTGTCGCCTGCCTGTTGCTGTCAGAAGCACGCTTATCACCAAGGTGCTAATTGAGTCTTAGTCTCGCCCCCCAGCACCTGCAAGGGGACCCCTCCTAATTAATGGGTCTTGGGGTTACCACCGCCTAACCAGAGCGTACGGTTCCCCATCCGGTAGAGAAGTTCAAGTTCTGTGCCAGACACGACAAATAGGGGCGCCTGACGTGAATGCGACCCCTTTGTCGCAAGCAGACGCGAAATGAATTTCACCCCCACTACAATTTGTCGTGAATTTACGCATATGTGCCGCATGACGTATAAGACCGCCTGTCGCTGTCGCATAATTTGCGTCGCAATTCTGGCGTTTCCTTTAGGGCACCCTCCGGTTGCCCCACAGGATTTGCCGCAAAACACCCAGGACCGGACAATTTGCGACACCGGTCCAGGCATTCGGAGGGAGGACCAAATGCAGCAAGATCGCTTTATCCAGCGTGCCGCCTCTGCCAATTTTCCAATGGATTTCGACGGGCCACCCGAAGATTTCTACTTCCTCCTCTTGCCCAAGGCCACCATGCTGGCCGTGGCCTCCGCGATTGAGCCCTTGCGGATTGCCAACCAGCTGACCAAACGCCAGCTCTACCGCTGGTATACGATGAGCGACACCGGTCTGCCGGTCACCTGTTCAAATGGCATGACCGTAACCCCCGATATGGCGCTGGAACCGCTGCCGTCAAACTCCTACGGGTTTGTCTGTTCCGGTGTGGAGCCACAGGACACCGTCACCCCTGCCGCTCTGAACTGGTTGCGCAAGGAAGACCGGTTTGGCCGCCGTCTGGGTAGCATCTGTTCGGGCGCTTTTGCGCTGGCGCGGGCGGGCATTCTGACCAACCGTCGTTTCACCATGCATTGGGAAAACCAGCCCGGGTTTCTGGAAGAGTTTCCCGATCTGCAGCCCTCACCCAACCTGTTTGAGGTCGATGGCCGGGTGATGACCTGCGGCGGCGGCAATTCGGCGCTGGACATGATGTTGACCCTGATTGAACAGCGGCACGGATCAGAACTGGCCATTATGGTGGCGGACATGTGCATCCACATGCGGTCCGGCGCCCATCACGCGCCGCAGCGCTCGGCCAACTCGGTGGCGATCGGCTGCCGCAACCGCAACCTGCTGGCAGCCATCCGCATCATGGAAGAAGAGATCGAAGACCCCCTGTCGATGGATGACATCGCCGACCGTCTGGGCGTGTCGCGGCGGCAGGTGGAGCGGCTGTTCAAACGCTACCTGAACCAGAGCCCGATTTCCTATTACAACGACCTGCGCCTGTCGCGGGCCTATGGGATGCTGAACGAGACCGACCTGACGGTGACCGAGATCGCTGCCGCCACAGGGTTCCGTTCTTCCAGCCATATGGCGCGGGTTTTCCGCGAAAAATACGGCTCCAGCCCAAATGCGCATCGCAAATCCTGGGCCTGAGGCTGGATCACCGCATTGCTCACCAGACGTCGGGGTCTATCCCCTTGGCCCGCAACTCGGCGAATTTGTCCTGTAGGTAACGCTGGAACCGTTGGTTTTGGTAATGTTGCCCCACGACGAATTCCAGAGAGCTGAGGTAGTGGAACGGCTTCAGATAACCCGGCATCCGAAAGGTCTCCGCCGCGCGCAGACTGCCTGCGCCGGTGTTTTCCAGATGGAACAACTGCGTGGTGGGGGTGAAATTCACAAACCACTTCTCCGCCAGCGCACGTTCCTCCAACGCTTCGCCGTCAAAGTCCAGAACTTCGCGTGATCCGAACATATCCAGCTGCACCACATCGAAATGTTGCTGGATGTAGTCGCTGATCTCGGAACGAGCAAAATTCACCGCATGCAATTCACGGCAATACGGGCAGCCCTGCTGTTCCCAGATCACCATCAGGCTGCGCCCCTCATCCGCTGCGGTTTGCAGATCGTCCCCCATCTCCAGAAAACTGTCCATGAACCACGGCTGTTTGTGCAGACCATCATCGCCCACCTCCAGCCCCTCCGCTGCACCTGCGGCACGCAGCGCACCGGGTCCCAGCACACCAGGCCCCAGCGCCAAAGCAGCCCACGTTCCCTGTAACAGCCCACGTCGTGTAATCATCTACGCCTCCTGTAGAAATCTCAGCCGGTCCAATTCCCCCCACTGTGACACGGCCGCGCGAAAACGCAAAACGGGGCGGAAATCCGCCCCGTTTCTCTGCTTAAGCTGAAGCCGTTTAGCCAAACATGTCGGCGGTGATGCCGGCATACCAGCCGATCGATTCCTCATAGGTGGCTTTGCGCAGATCGGCATCTTCCCCGGTCTGCGAAATAAAGCCGTCCACTTTGGCAATCTTTTCATCCGTGGCCTCATAGGTGGCCCCGACCTTGACGCCGTCATCGGACGTAATCAGTGACCAGCAGGTGTTGGAGAACTTCGCCGGGAAGACCTTGGAACCGGTCAGCGCGCCGCGGATGGCCATCGCAGCCACCTTGGCCTGCGAATTGGCTGAGAAACCCGACTTCGGCATGTCGCCCTGATTGGTCGCATCGCCCAGCACGTGGATGTTTTCATCCAGGCTGCTCTGCATGGTGTGGCCGGTGACAGGTGCCCAGTTGCCCTCGGTGATGCCTGCCATTTCGCAGATCCGGCCGGCTTTCATCGCAGGGATCACGTTGCAGGCGTCCACCTTGGTGACCTCACCGTCGATGGTGACGGTCATCTCGTCCGCGTTGACCTCAACGTTGCCACCGCCAAAGTCCGCGCCGATCCAGTCGATCATTCCGGCATAGTGATCCGCCCAGCCTTCCTGAAACAGACCCATTTTCGAGAACTTGGGCTTGGGGTCAGCCACAATGATTTTGGCCGTTGGATTCTTCTGTTTCAGCAGATGCGCCACCATCGAGACACGCTCATAAGGTCCCGGAGGGCAGCGATAGGGGTTTGGTGGGGCGACCATAGCAAAGGTGCCGCCTTCTGGCATCGCTTCGATCTGTGCCTTCAGCAATTCAGTCTGCGATCCGGCCTTATAGGCGTGCGGCATCTTGTTTTGTTTGGAGACATCCCAGCCCTGCACCGCCCCATCCACAAAATCGATTCCGGGCGACAGCACCAGCCGGTCGTAAGGCAGCGCAGCGCCGCCGGCCAGAGTCACGGTACGCGCATCGCGGTCAATCCCGACAGCCCAGTCATGCACAACGTTGATGCCATATTCAGACGCCAGCGTACCGTAACTGTGTGCAATAGACGACAGGCTGCGGAAGCCACCGATATAGAGGTTGGAGAAGAAGCAGGTGTAGTAACTGCGGCTGGGTTCAACCAAAGTGACGTCAATTGCCCCTTTGGAACCTTTGGCGATGTAGCGCGCCGCGGTGGCCCCGCCTGCCCCGCCGCCGATCACAACCACACGCGGTTTGCCTGCAGCCTGTACCATCGGTGCCGAAAGGCTGGCCGCAGCCGCCGCACCGGTGCCTAGAAAGACCCGTCTGTTCAGTTTCATACTTCATCCTCCAAGTTGGTGATGGTTCAAATTATTCAAGTGTTTCGAAATACGCCGCGAGCGCTGCAATCTCTTCATCTGACAAACGTCCCGCCATCATCTGCATCACCGGATGCGAACGGGCCTTTTGCTTGTAGGCATGCATTGCGATCACAAAATCCTCCGCCGGCCATTGGACGATGGCCGGAATGCCGTCGTGACTGCCATCTGGCTGGTGACAGGTTGTGCACTCGCTGGAGAGATACTCGCCATAGTCAGGATCCCCGTCAATGGCAAGCACCTCAGGTGGCAGGTCAATCTCCACCTTCCGGGCGGTTGGTGCAGCTTCGGGAATGTCGGACGGGCTGTCCGAGAACTGGCGCAAATAGGCCAGAACATCGGCGCGGTCATTGGCCTTCTTCAAGCCAGCAAAGCTCATCTTGGTTCCGGGCACCACTTTTTTGGGGCGCTCCAGAAAGGCCTCCATCTGGGCCAGATCCCAGACCAGACCACCCTCCGCCGCGCGACGTAACCCTTTGGAATATTTGTAGTCGTCAAAACTGGCCGCGGGACGGAAGAAGATGCCGTTGAGATGCGGACCCACCCGATGTTTCGCGCCCTCTCCAACCTGGTGGCAGGCCATACATTTCTTGAAAACCTTGGCACCGCGATCCGTGTCGCCAATGGCCTCCGCCCCTTCATCAGAAAGGGCGGCCCCTGTCAGGGCCGCCCACATTGATATGATCGCAAGAAAACGCATCTGTTAATTCCCGTGGGACTTTAGATACTCGGTGACCGCTTCAATATCGGCCTCCTTCTTCAGTCCGGCAAAACTCATTTTGGTTTTTTTCAGGAATTTCTTCGGCTTGGTCAAGAAGGCCGTCAGGTTTTCGTCGTCCCAGACTGCGCCTTCTTCCCCCAGCGCCTTCATCGCTTTGGAGTATTTGAACCCCTCCACAGCACCTATGGGCGCGCCAACAATGCCGTTCAGAATGGGGCCGGTTTTGTTCTTGGCCTTACCGCCGACCTGATGGCAGGCCTTACACTTTTTGAAGACCTTTTCGCCTTTCTTCAGCAGAGCGGGATCCAGCGCCACCTCTTCCACCACCGGTTCTGGGGCGGGTGCTGTTGCATCTGCGGGTTGGGGCGCGGCCTCGGCCGAGGCTTCAACCACCTCATCCTGAGGGGTCACATCCAGCACCAGCGCCCGCATGGTGATCTCAACACTGTCCTTGCAGTTTTCCATGCAGGGTTCCGCCCAGAAATGGGCCTCCGCCGTGTCACGGTCATCGACGATGAACCCGCCCGCATTGGGCATTTTCACCTCTAGGAAGTTTTCATTGCTGAGCACAAAATCCTCATCCACCAGATCGTTGGAGTAGAGGATATAGGCCGTGATTTCATAGACTTGGTCATCTGTCAGGCTTTGCGCATTGCCAAAGGGCATGGAGCGGCGGACATAGTCAAATGTGGTCGACAGGTAGGGCCAGTAAGACCCCACGGTCTTCAGCGGGTCCTTGTCTGCCAGCGTGTCTTCTCCGCCGGCCAGTTTGGGCCAGTTATCGACGCCTTCGGCAAAATCACCGTGGCAAGAGGCGCAGAACTCAGCAAAGGTTTCTTCGCCGTCCAGCACCGAACCGCTGCCCGCAGGCAGTCCGGTGCCATCGGGGGCAATGTCCAGATCCCAGGCGGCAATCTCTTCCGGCAGGGCTTCGCGGCCCAGACCGTAGGTGCCCGCCAGAACAGGCCCTGCCGCAACGCAGGCCAGTGTAGCCGTCAGCAGCAGATTACGAGACTTCGACATTTTCGGCCTCCCCGTCGGATTTGACCCACCAGGTCTGAATGCAGTTGTTGTGATAGATCGAGTTTTCGCCCCGCGTCTCGCGCAGCATCGCTTTGGTCGGCTGAACATAGCCGCTTTCGTCCATTGCGCGGCTTTGCAGCAGCATCTCTTCGCCGTCCCATGTGGTGTCCAGATAGAAACGGGTCAGCGCCATCGGCTGACCTGGATTGGCCAGACGCGCGGTTTCCCAGGTCTTGCCGCCATCTTTGGACACATCCACACGGGTGATCGCCCCGCGGCCGGACCAGGCCAAACCGGTGATAACCATCGGCCCCTTGCCATGTTTGATCGGCGCCTGCGGTGAAGGCGAGGTGACAACGGATTTAGCATCCATCACCCAGGTCCATTTGCGGCTGGTGCCATCTTCCAGCGTGTCGGTGTATTTTGAGGTTTCTTCCCGGCTTTCAATGGGTTGGTCTGTCACCTCAATGCGGCGCATCCACTTAACCCAGAGGTTACCTTCCCAACCCGGCACAATCAGGCGGGCGGGATAGCCATGTTCTTTACGCAGCGCTTCGCCATTGGCCTTGAAAGCGATCATGCAGTCGTCCAGCGCCTTTTCCAGCGGGATCGAACGCCCGTTGGAGGAGGCATCCGCGCCCTCAACATA
Organism: Thalassobius sp. MITS945101; assembly: GCF_047123305.1. GTDB lineage: Bacteria > Pseudomonadota > Alphaproteobacteria > Rhodobacterales > Rhodobacteraceae > Thalassobius. The sequence continues at coordinate 2,670,875 of NZ_CP138918.1, read as the reverse complement.
GACCCATTTGCCTTCTGGCTTTACCCCTGCCTCATTCAGCAGCGTGCGCAGCGAAACGCCGGTGTATTCCATATTGTGGATCATACCGTGAGTGAACTGCGCACCGTTCAGCTGGGCGCCGGCCCATTCCATGCCCGTGTTGGCCGCACATTCCAGAAAGAAGGTGCGGTTTTCCCGCGGAAAGCGTTCCAGATCTTCATAGGTAAAGACAAGCGGCGTATCGACCAAACCGTTGATCATCAGACGGAAATCGTCTTTGCGCATGTCAATCGCGCCCGAGTGGTGGCGTTCAAACGCGCAGCCCTGCGGGGTGATGGTGCCGTCCAGCGCATGGATCGGGGTGAAGTTGATCGAGCTGATCGTATCGGCCGTCAGCCACTCCACATTACGACGCACCACGTCGCTTTCGTATTGGATCGGCAGGCCATAGGGCGTCGCATCCACCCCGTCGCCGGTGCCCTGCGCCCAGGGTTGTTTCTCTACAATCAGCGGATCCGGCGTCGCGGCCATTGCAGCGCCACCTCCGGCCAAGCTGCCGCCCACGGCTGCGGCCCCTTTCAGGAAGGCCCGCCGCGAAGGCTGGGAGCCCTTCACTTCATTCGACATTTTGATTCTGCCTCCTGCACCTATAATCAAATTCATTTTAATGAATTAGTTGGGCAAAGTGAACCCGAAAACCACTTGTTCTGCGCCACTAATTCGAGAGGCAGGTTGCAGGACAAGCCGAAGCATCCGACCTGCAACCTATTGATATTGAAACCTTCCCTCAGAAATCACCCCTGCGGAAAGGATGCGGCGTCAGGCGCCCACAACTGTCACGTTGTCGCGCGGGGTCACGTTGACGGTGCCCAGCTTCTTGATGTGATTTTCCACAACATCCATGATCTGCGGCCCTTCCGTGCCCTCGTTCACCGAGGCCCAGCCTGCCACCACATAGTTCTTGGCCGGATCCAGCAGTTCACCGGTTTTCAGCAAGGTCATATCGCTGATCCGGCTGCCCTGCGGTTGGTTAATGTCGATCTTGTAGCCAAGGCCACCCACACGCACCATGTCACCGCCCTGCTGATAGTAGGGATCCACGTTGAAGATGTTGTCCGCCACATCTTCCAGCACCACCTTGATGAACTCACCGGTCATTTCGGTCCGGTAGGCTTCGCCATAGCTCATTGAGGTGACGTTCCAGATGTCTTCGCGGGTGATGTCCTGACCGGGCAAGATCGACGGGCCCCAGCGCACACCGGGCGACAGGGCAATATCAGCTTCACGTTCAGACAGTAGCGCGTCACAGATCAGATCGTCCCAGGTGCCGTTGAAGTTGCCGCGACGGTACAGCAGGCTGTCTTCATCGGTGCGGCCGATAACCTCTTCCAGTTGGTCCTTGAACGGGGCGCGCTGCGCGTCGATCACGGTGGCAACTTCTTTGTTCGGCTCAATCACATCGGACAGGATCGGGATCAGCTTGTGGCGGAACCCCATCATGCGGCCGCCACGCACGTCCAGATCGACCCGGCTGATGAATTTACCGTTGGAGCCAGAGGCCACGATAATCGTTTCGCCCACCAGCACCGGTTCCGGCACAGCATCATGGGTGTGGCCCGACAGGATCACATCGATGCCCTTCACACGGCTGGCCATTTTTTTGTCCACGTCGAACCCGTTGTGGCTGAGCAGAACCACCAGTTCTGCGCCTTCGGCACGGGCTTCTTCCACCACTTCCTGCATCCGTTCATCACGGATCCCGAAGGAGTATTCGGGGAACATCCAACGCGGGTTGGCAATGGGCATATAGGGGAAGGCCTGTCCAATCACGGCGATTTTCACCCCGCCACGCTCGAACATCTTATAAGCCTCAAAGTTCTCCGACGGCTCGTCCCATTCTGCGTCAAAAATGTTGGCACCAAGGGCCGCAAACGGCAGGCCATCGACAATTTCCTGCACCCGTTCCGAACCCAGCGTGAATTCCCAGTGGAACGTCATCGCATCCGGCTTCAGCGCGTTCATCACGTTGACCACATCCTGACCCTGGGTGTGGTGACAGGTGTAGGAGCCATGCCAGGTGTCGCCGCCATCCAGCAGCAGCGCGTCGGGACGGTCAGCCCTGATTGCATTGATCACCGTGGCAACACGGTCCATGCCGCCAACCTTGCCGTAGCCCTGTGCCAGCGAGGTGAAATCATCATAGGTCAGCGCATAGGCCGAGGCCGAGCCGTCCTCAATCCCGTACATCTTGCGAAAATCAGCGCCGGTCACATGGGGCACATGGCCTTTCGCGGGGCCAACCCCAAGGTTCACCGAAGGCTCACGGAAATAGATCGGTTTCAGCTGAGCGTGAATGTCGGTGATGTGGATCAGCGAGACATTCCCAAAGGTGTCAAATTCCAGCAGCTGGTCCTGGGTCAGCTTCTGCTGCGCGGCCAGACGGCCCCAGTTGCCATAGGCGGACCCGCCCAGCATGGCGGTGGCGGCCATAGAGACCTGCAGGAAATCACGACGCGAGATCATATCCGTGTTGCTCCGAAACGATGTGATGGATCACCCCACAGCGCGAACTGCCGATGTTAGCCCGCGGGCGGCGATCAATTTAAGAGAGAAGGAGGAGGACCGGGGCCACCTGTGCCGCCCCGGTTATATGTGTTTAGTTGCGGACCGAAGGGGCCTCAACCGACAGGCCGTTGCCACGGCTCGCAACATAAAGCTCCAGCGCTACAAAGGCGTCAGAGCCGGGCTTGTAGGTCTCGGCGCGGGTGTCGCGCACACAGCCTTTGAAACGTGCGTGAACCGAATTCAGCTTGGCGTTTTTCAGGCGGTAAACGGGGAACCCGTTGATCTGACCCTGGCTGAGGTGGTCGGCACGGATCATGTTGCCGTAGTTCTGCTCATGACAGTTGGCACAGGACAGTTCCAACTGGCCAGTCCGGGTGTAGTAGAGCTCTTTGCCCGCTTCCCATGTGGCCTGCGCCGGACCGTCAATGGCCACGTCCACTGGCATCCCGCGCGACTGCAGCGAAATCAGCGCAACCATATTGGTCATTGCGCCACTGGTGTAACCCAGCTTTTCGGCACCCATCTGGTTAACGCGGCAGTCGTTGACCTGCATTTCCAGCGTGCGCACTTCGCCTGCGGCCTCGTTCCACTTGGGATAGACCGCACGGACACCGGCCATGCTTTCTTCGGCGTCGCCGTGACAGGACCCGCAGGACTTGCCTTCGCTGCCATCCACGGCGGCCCAGTCATCCATGGCCAGTTCAACACCCAGGAGACCCGGGTTGTCGAAGTCGTCCATCTGCAGCGACTGGGTTTCGTCCGAACGGAAATGCCATCCCGACATGATCTCATCAAGATCATCCGCCATATGGGCGGGGGCGGCGGTTTTGGTGACCATTTCCAACTCGTCGTTGATGATCAGCGTGTCGTCATCGGCTTCGGCAAAGCCCATGGTCGGCAGCGCCAGGGCCAGAGCCGCAAGTGCAGTTGTTGGCTTGAAATTCATCTAGCTTCCTCCCTGAAGCAGCCCTGTCCCACGTTGGGAACAGGGCGCTAATGATTGTTAGGCGATGGCGACCTTTTTGGCGGTCTCGTAAACGGAACCGTCATCGTCGTACCAGGTGAACTGGAATTCGCCAGCTTCGGGCACAACCGCTTCAAACTCGAAGTAGGGGTTGGTCGAAATGGCCGGCTCCATCTTCACGTCGATCACGGTTTTGCCGTTAAACGCACAGGTGAAACGGTTGATGATCGAACGCGGGATGACGCTGCCATCCTTGTTCTTACGCTGACCCGATTCCATCTTGTGGCTGATCAGGGTTTTCAGGGTAACGGTTTCGCCAGCAGCCGCCTTTTTGGGGGCTTTGACGCGGGGCTTTACACCTTTTGCCATGTTTCTTCTCCTTGGATCCTGATTAGCCGCCGCAGCCGCCGATGGTGACTTTCACGGTGCGACCGACTTTGACGAAGCTGCCGTCAGCCATTTTGGCCACAGCCACAACGTCCTGGGTGCCGGCCAGACGGATCCGGGTCGAAGCAGACTGGCTGCCGGCCAGTTCACCGAAGTTGAAGGTCGCAACGCCAGGCACCGGGTTGCCCATGGCCAGAACCATGATCGCGGTGGCCCCTGCAGCCTCGACGGCAACCGGAACAGTGTTGCCGTTTTCGGCGATTTCCGGCGCGGTCAGGGTCAGGCCTTCGCCACCCTCGATCACATCGGCGCCGCCGGTGAAGTTGCTGATAAAGTCATCCGCCGCAGCGTTGACCTGAAACGGCAGCACGGTCAGAGCTGCTGCGCCCAGGCCCAACGCCAGCGTGTCGCGTCGTGAGAATTCCATTATGATCTCCTTGATAATTCGCGCAGTCCGGTCACTCGGTCAGAGTGCCAAGGAATGCGACAACATCCTCGATTTGCTGCGCAGACAGCAGCGGATCCAGCGGCGCGGTTGGCGCCTTGCCGGTATAAGCGTCACCCGGACGAATAAAGCCGGTGACCTTGTAGTAAGAGGGCATCACGGTGCCGTCATAGACACCCTTTGCATTGGCCAGAATGCCGCGCAGTTCGGCAGCGTTCCAACGCTCCCCCACGCCGTCCAACTCAGGACCAACTTCGCCGTGGAAGGGCGAGTCGTTCAGAGCGGTCACAGCATGACAGGCAATGCAGTTGCCCATCTTTTTGGAGGCCATGATCTTGGCGCCCATTTCGGGATCTCCCGCAACGCCGGTCAGGGAGGCTTCGATGGCCCCGTCCTCGGTGAAAACAACATCGGCAGGTGCAACCGGGTTGGCGTAAGCCGTCCCAGCTGTCAGCAATGCCGCCAGTGTCAATGAAGTAAGCCTCATGTTTCCTCCCATGGCTACCCGTTCAGTGGCTAAGCTCGCTCGCACACGCTAGTCGACGGATCTCGTCGACGCAACAACAAATTCATTAAAGTGAATTTAGCGATATGTGCTTGCAGCGAACTCTTTAGGTTTCATTATTTCGCAGCCAGCATTCGCGCCAGATACTTCTGAAATGGTTCATCCCCTTGATATCCCTTTTCTTTTACCCAACGCAACATAGCAAATGTTGTGCCACGCCCAAATGCGCCCGGAACGGTTGCAACGGCCGCCTGCGCAGCAGTCTGTCCCTCGGGCACCGCTTCCGGCAAGAAAACTAGGGTTGGTGTGAACATCAGTCCCCATTTGCGCACCATCTCTTTTTCACTCAACTTCTCACCGTCGAAATCTGTTACCTCAATGTCGCCAAACATATTGATTTGGATCAGAAAATAGTCGTCCATCAGGGCCGCGTGGATGTCGGGATCGGGGAAAACTTCCGCATGCATCTTGGTGCAGTAAATGCAGCCGCGCTGTTCGATGATCAGCAACAGACGTTTGCCTTCGGCGCTGGCTTCCTCCAGATCTTCCGCCAGATCCTTGAAGGTGTCGCGCATCCATTCGGCCTTGTGCAGGCCGTCGTCGCCCACCTCTGCGGCGGGCGCGGGCGCGCTCAGCGGTGTGGTCAGCAAAAGGGCCAGAGCAAACAGGATTCGTTTCATATTGATCTCTCCTTATCCGAGGCTTGCAAAACCGGGCAGCCAGCGGATCATCACATCCGCAATCAGGCGCACGCTGTTGGTGGCAATCAGCACCGCAAACACGATCAACATCACGCCCATCGCCTTGTCGGCATATTGTAGTTTGGATCGATGCCGCCCAACCCAGGCCAGAAACGGCTTGGCAAACAGGGCGGCCACAACGAAAGGGGCGGTCATCGCGAGGCCGTAGACCAGCAGCAACAGTCCGCCACGCCAGATATCGCCCATGCCACTGGCAATCATCAGGATCGACGCCAGCGCAGGTCCAACACAGGGCGTCCACCCAAAGCCAAAGGCCAGTCCCATCACATAGGCCCCCACCATGCTGGTTGGGGCAACAGAGGTTTCGACCTTGGCTTCGCGGTACAGAAGGCCAACCCGGATCACCCCAAGGAAATGCAGGCCAAAGATCAGCAGCACCCCAGCCGCAACCCAACGCAGGCTGTCTTTCCACTGGGCGAAGGCCTGCCCCAGCGCGGTTGCCCCCATTCCGAGCAGCACAAAGATCGTGCTGACACCCAGGGCGAAACAGATCGCCGACAGCACCAGCCGCCGTTGCGCGCCGATGGTGATCTTGCCATCACCCTGCAATTCCGCCATGGACAGACCCGCCATGTAACACAGGTAAAACGGCACCATCGGCAGCACACAGGGGGTGAAAAAACTCAGCAACCCCGCAAATGCCGCCGCCGCGAATGAAATGTCCAGCATATGTTTTCCGGAAGAATCCCCGGCCCCCGCCCTTGATGAATGCACATATTCACATTACGTTGTATGAAAGAGGACCGTCAATGATACGCACCCTGCGCAGAACACTTGCCATAGTTGCACTGGCTTTGCCCAGCACCTTTGCTGCGGCCGCAGGCGTGCCGGAAGGAACGGCCCAGCTGTTCATGTTCGAAAGCCCGGGCTGCCACTATTGCCTGCAATGGAAAGAAGAAATCGGCCCGATCTATCCCAAAACGGCTGAGGGCAAATTTGCCCCGCTGCAGATGATCGATATCGACGATCCCCTGCCCGCGGGCATCACCTTCCAGAGCAAGGCGGTCTACACGCCCACCTTTGTTCTGGTGCAGAACGGGCAGGAAATCGGCCGCGTCGAAGGCTACCCTGGCGAAGATTTTTTCTGGGGACTGCTGGACATGATGTTGAAGGCCAAAACGAGTTTCGCCACCGGTGAAACCGCCGAAAGTGGCACATAAACGCCCGTATTTCGGGCAGAAGGCCGCAGAAAGGCGGCTGCGACTTTACCGTAGAGCCCGCAAGCGCTATGCAGCGCGAAGGGTGAGAGTAGGACAAGAGTGAGGGTCACATGGGACTGCCTGTGTTTGATGACAAAATCTCGGATGCGGAAATGGACCGGATGGTGGACAATGCCACCAAAGCGTCCAACTTCCTGAAAGCTGTCAGCCACGAAGGCCGGCTGATGATCCTGTGCCATCTGGTCACGGGCGAAAAATCCGTCACGGAACTCGAAGATCTGCTCTCGGCCCGTCAGGCCGCGGTGTCGCAGCAACTTTCCCGCCTGCGCCTCGAAGGACTTGTGATCCCCCGCCGCGAAGGCAAGGCGATCTATTACCGTTTGGCCGATGACCGCCCCAAGCGCATGCTGGAGCTGGTCTATGAACTGTTCTGTGCGGAAGGGTCGGAGGCGTAAACCCACCCGCATATGACAGGGCCCGCGGTGGGAGGCGCGCGCTCCATGTTGAACCTGATCGATCTGATCGGCGAGTTTTGGACTGCAGCGCTGTTAGGCGCTTTGGGTGGACTTGTCTTGGGTTTAGCCGCACGGCTGGGCCGTTTCTGCACTCTTGGGGCCATCGAAGACCTGCTTTACGGCGGTTCTGACATCCGCTTGCGGATGTGGCTTCTGGCCATTGGGGTGGCGATCACCGGCAGTTTCACCCTGATGGCGGCGGATATGTTTGATCCCTCCCGTTCACTTTACCTGACCATTCGCTGGATGCCGCTGGCCTCAATACTGGGCGGGCTTGTTTTCGGCTATGGCATGGCGCTGGCGGGCAACTGCGGCTACGGCGCAATTGCGCGTCTGGGCGGCGGCGATTTCCGTGCCTTTGTCATCGTGCTGGTGATGGGTGTCAGCGCCTATGCCACGTTGTTTGGCCCGCTGGCCGCGTTGCGTAACTGGGCCTTTCCACAGGTCGATGTCACCTCTGACACCCCGCCGGGGCTTGCACATGTTGTGGCCGAATGGTCCGGCATCGCACCTGCCACGATCGGGATCGCCATTGGTCTGATCGTGATCCTTACCACCCTTGCCTCCCGCAGTTTTCTGGCAGAGCGCTCGGCGCTGTTCTGGGGCACCGCCGTGGGGCTGGCCATTACCTCGGGCTGGGCGGGTAGCTATTATGCGGCCACCGCTGGCTTCGAAGAAATGAACGTGGTGTCCCACAGTTTCTCGGCGCCGGTGGGCGAAAGCCTGCTTTACATCATGACCGCCTCCGTGCGCGAGCCAAGCTTTGCCGTTGGTTCCATCACCGGTGTGGCCTTCGGCGCCTTTATCGGCTCATTGCTCAAAGGCCATTTCCGCTGGGAAGCCTGCGAAGACCCACGCGAATTGCGCCGTCAGATCATCGGCGCAGGTTTGATGGGGGTCGGCGCTGTTGTGGCGCTCGGCTGCACCGTGGGTCAGGGGATGAGCGCCTTTTCTACCCTTGCCTGGTCGGCCCCTGTGACCTTTGCGGCGATCTTTGCCGGCGCAGCGCTTGGTCTGCGCCAGCTGATCGAAGGGTTCCAGCCGGCGGAGTGATCCGCCAAAGCCGATGTCGTTAGATCCGTTCCTGCGTGTACTTGCGCAGCTCGGTGCGGGCGATCTGGCGGCGATGCACCGCATCCGGCCCATCCGCCAGACGCAGGGTGCGCACATGGGTCCACTTCGAAGCCAAAGGCGTGTCCTGCGAAATGCCCATCGCCCCAAACATCTGCGCCGCCTCATCAATCACCTTCAGCGCCATCCGGGGCGCGACGGTTTTGATCATGGAAATCCACGGCGCCGCGGCCCGCGCATCCCCCTGATCCATGAACCAGGCGGCTTTCAGACAGAGCAGCCGCGCCTGCTCAATCTCCATCCGTGCTTCGGCGATGATGTCATAGTTCGCGCCCAAAGCCGCCAGCGGCTTGCCAAAGGCTTCACGCTCCAACGCGCGTTTACACATCAGGGTCAGCGCAGATTCCGCCTGTCCAATGGCCCGCATACAGTGATGAATACGCCCCGGCCCCAACCGGCCCTGCGAGATTTCAAACCCCCGCCCTTCGCCCAAGAGCATATTCTCCGCAGGCACCCGCACATCGGTAAAGCGGATATGCATATGCCCGTGTGGCGCATCATCTGCACCGTAAACATGCATCGGGCGCAGCACCTCAATCCCCGGCGTCGCGGCATCGACGACAATCATCGAATGGCGCTGATGTTTGGCGGTCTCTTCGCCGCCGGTTTTCACCATGGTGATATAGACCTTACAGCGCGGATCCCCTGCCCCGGAGGCCCACCACTTTTCGCCGTTCAGCACATAGTGATCCCCGTCACGCACACAGGTCATCGAAACATTGGTTGCATCCGAAGAGGCCACATCCGGTTCGGTCATCAGATAGGCCGAACGGATCTGCCCCTGCAGCAACGGCTCCAGCCACTGCGTCTTCATCGCGTCAGTGCCGTATTTGTGAAACACCTCCATGTTGCCAGTGTCAGGTGCTGAACAGTTGAACACCTCTGCCGCCAGTCCCACACGGCCCATTTCCTCGGCGAAATAGGCGTATTCCACGGTCGACAGGCCAAGCCCCCGATCCCCGTCGGTGAGCCAGAAGTTCCACAGCCCAGCGGCCTTGGCCTTGGCTTTCAACCCTTCCAGAATCTCGGCTTGTCGGTCGGTGTATTGCCACCGATCCCCCTTGGCGACCTCGGCCTCATAGTCTTCCTGCAAAGGCGCGATCTCGGTGTCGATCATCTCGATCACCCGATCCAGCAGCTTGCGGTTTTCTGCGCGAATACCAAAATCCATCGTCATTCTCCTCCACTTGGGGAAGACTAGACCACCGGATTGCCCTCAGGGAAAGGCTGCTGTGTTGTGACGTTGGGGCGGAATGCAACCTGCAGCCCGCCCCCGTTCATTTGATGGCGCTTAACTGTCCTGACCGGCCAGCAGATTGGCGTTGCCGCCAGCCGCCGTGGTGTCCACGCAGAGATGACGTTCATGCAGCACATGGCCCGCATCCGGCGCATCGGTGATCAGCGCAACCAGTGGCCCGTCCCGTTCAGACAAAGCCGCCGCATAACCGCGCGCCAGCCCCAGATCGCCCCACCAGACAACCCCTGCCAGACGTTCCAACGTGGTCAAGGCACGCGGATCCACGGCGCCGGGTTGTTCCACAGCCACGCCGCCAAGCCCACGCACCAACGCCGCCTGTTCCGCCGCCAGTTTCACCCCCGGCCCCAGACATAGCACCGGCCCACGGGCATAGGCGCTGAGGCGGTTCATCTCACCGGTTGGTCCAGGCATATCGCGCTGCAGGATCGGGCCACTTGGCACCTCGGCCGCCAGCAGTTGACGCTGCACCTGTTCGCGCGCCACCGGATTGGTGGCCTGCCCCCCCTCGGCCGTCACAGCTGCACGGGTGAAGCGTGGCAGGTAGTTTGGCCCACCGGCCTTGGGGCCTGTGCCCGACAGGCCTTCACCACCAAAGGGCTGGCTGCCGACGATGGCACCGATCTGGTTGCGGTTTACGTAGAGGTTGCCCACATGCACTGCATCGGCCACCTCCTGCACACGGGTGTCGATCCGGGTGTGCAACCCGAAGGTCAGACCATAGCCCGTCGCATTCACCGCCGCGATCACATCATCGATCTCACCCGCCTTGAACGTGGCGATGTGCAACACAGGGCCAAAAATTTCTTTGCCCAGATCGGCGATCCCGCCCACCTTGATCAGCGACGGCGCCACAAAATAACCCTCGCCCGGCACCTCAACCTGATGCAGCAAACGGCCGTCGGATTTGGCCTTGGCGATATGGGCGTCAATCTCGGCCTTGGCGGTGCTGTCGATCACGGGGCCAATATCGGTTTCCAGCGCCCAGGGATCGCCCACCAGCTGTTCGTTCATCGCGCCGATCAGCATCTCGCGCAGGGCAGGTTCAATATCCTCCTGCACATAGAGGCACCGCAGCGCCGAACAACGCTGCCCCGCAGACTGAAAACTGGAGGCCACGATGTCCCGCACCGCCTGCTCCGGCAGCGCGGTGGAGTCCACGATCATGGCGTTCAGCCCGCCGGTTTCCGCGATCAATGGCGCGCCGGGAGCCATCGCCTCGGCCATTGCGGCCTGAATACGCTTTGCCGTTGCGGTGGAGCCGGTGAAGGCCACGCCAGAAATCCGCGGGTCCGAGGTCAGCGCCTTGCCCACCACCGACCCTGGTCCGGGCAGCAGTTGCAGGGCCGTTTTCGGCACACCGGCCTCATGCAGCAATTGCACCGCACGGGTTGCAATCAACGGTGTGGTTTCCGCCGGTTTCGCCAACACCGCATTGCCCGCCGCCAAAGCCGCTGCGATCTGCCCCGAGAAGATCGCCAGGGGGAAGTTCCACGGGCTGATACAGGTGAACACACCGCGGGCCGGATTGCGCAGACGTTCGGCCTCCAGCGCATAATACCGCAGGAAATCAACCGCTTCACGCAACTCCCCCACCGCATCCATCAACGTTTTACCCGCTTCTCGTGCCAGCAGCTGGAACAGCTCGCCATAGTGCGCCTCATAAAGATCCGCCGCTTTGCGCAGCGCAGCTGCACGATCTGCTGTGCTCGCCGCCCAAGGGGTGGCAGCTTCCAGCGCCAAAGCAACATCCGCCTCAGACGACAGGGTGATCTGGCCAATCTCTGCCCCCGTTGCCGGGTTGATTGAGGCGGTGACCTCGCCGCCCCGCGGGGTGCCCGCGATCTGCGGCTCTGCCGCGGTGAGCGACTTGCCACCCCGCGCCACGTCGATGTCACGCAGAACGTTGACGTCAAAGATATCAAACCCCTTAGCGTTCTTGCGGTCTTTGCCAAACAGCTCCGGCCCGTATTTCAGATAGCTCAGCTCGGCCGCCAGATCATCTTCGACCTCCGCAAAGGGACAGGCCGCCACAACCGCAGGAGGGATATCCTCATCCACAATCTGGTTCACAAAAGACGAATTTGCCCCGTTCTCCAGCAGGCGCCGCACCAGATAGGCCAGCAGATCACGATGCGCCCCGACAGGCGCATAAATGCGGCAGCGGGTGTTTTCATCCGACAGCACCAGATCATGCAGCGCCTCACCCATGCCGTGCAGACGCTGGAATTCATAGGCTTCTTTCGGCAGATCGCTGGCCATTTCCAGCACCGCCGCAACCGTATGGGCGTTGTGGGTGGCGAACTGAGGATAGATCCGGTCCGTCAGGCGCAGCAGCTTGCGGGCGTTGGAGACATAGCTGACATCGGTGGCGGATTTACGGGTAAAGACAGGGAAGTCGGTCAACCCCTCCACCTGCGCCAGTTTCACCTCAGTGTCCCAATAGGCACCTTTCACCAGCCGCACCATGATGCGGCGGTCCAAACCTTCGGCCATTTCGTAAAGCCCGTCGATCACATCCCCTGCACGGCGGCCATAGGCCTGCACCACCACGCCGAACCCATCCCAACCGACCAGCTGCTCATCGGCCAGAACGGCTTCGATCACCTTCAGCGACAGGCCCAGACGATCCGCCTCTTCCGCATCAATATTGAACCCCATGCCTGCCTTTGCCGCTTGCCTTGCAAGATCGCGCACCACCGGCACCAGTTCAGCCATGACCCGTTCGGTCTTGGCCACCTCATAGCGCGGATGTAGCGCCGAGAGTTTGACCGAGATGCCCGGGTTCATGCGAATGTCACCCCCCTTGCAGCGGTCGGTGATCGCGGAGATCGCATCGGCATAGGCTTTGGCGTAACGTGCCGCGTCCGCAGCAGTCATCGCCGCCTCACCCAGCATGTCGTAGGAATAGGAATAGCCTTTGGCCTCCATTCCCTTGGCGCGTTCCATCGCCGCCTTGATGTCCTGGCCCAGCACAAACTGCCGTCCCATTTCGCGCATCGCACGGCCTACGGCGGTGCGGATCACCGGTTCGCCCAGACGTTTCACCGCCCCCCGCAACGTACCTGTCAGGCCACCCAATTTCACCGGCGATTCCTCAGCCAGCACCTTTCCGGTCAGCAACAGCCCCCAGGTCGAGGCATTGACCAGCGGCGAGGCCGAATTGCCAAGGTGTTTGGACCAATCCGAAGGGGCGATCTTATCCTCAATCAGCGCATCAATCGTATCAGCATCCGGCACCCGTAACAGAGCTTCGGCCAGACACAGCAGGGCAATGCCTTCGTCGGTGGACAGACCATATTCGGCCAGAAAGACCTCCATCAACCCAGGTTTGGATTCAGTCCGGATCCGACGCACAAGATCGCTGGCGCGGGTCACAATCTGATCGCGGAGGGCCTGATCTAGATCGGCCTCAGCGATCAGACTCGCCACCGTTTCGGCCTCGTCACGGCGTTTGTTCTGGTCCCAACGGGGGTCTAGGTTGATCATGGGGGCCTCATGCATAGCTGTATTCATTTCACTTAGAATAGCCGAAATGAATGATACCTTTTGACCATTGATCTGGATATGGTAGTCAAATCGTCCATTTCAAAGCGCGTGCAAAGACAAATGAGCCACACACCCCCACCTCCTGCAGAGCTAGACAGCTTTGACCGCAAAATCCTTGAAATCCTGTCGGGCGAGGCACGCATATCGATGACCGAACTCGCCACACGGGTGGGGCTGTCCAAAACCCCGGTGCTGGCGCGGGTCAAACGGCTGGAGAAGGACGGCATCATCACCGGCTACCGCGCCCAACTGTCTGCCGCCCGCCTGGGACTGGACCACGTGGCCTTTATCGAGCTGAAGCTGTCCGACACCCGCGAGGCGGCGCTTACCGCGTTCAATGACGCCGTGCGCCGTCTGCCGGAGGTTGAGGAATGCCACATGATCGCTGGCGGTTTTGACTACCTTATCAAAGTGCGTACCCGCGATATTCGCGATTACCGACGTGTGCTGGGCGATGGCATTTCCCGCCTGCCGCATGTGGCCTCGTCCTCGACCTATGTGGCGATGGAGGCGGTGAAGGACCGTGACGTCAGTGACTGGGATGCGTGACCACCTCTCCTGACAGGCGCGCCAATGCCTGTTGCGCCGCATCCAACAAAGCCGCCGTTTGCTGTGGCCAATCGGCAGGCGGGACGTCTTCCAATGCTTTCAGCGCCTGTTGCAGGGCACTCTCTCCCAACAGGCCCGCAACACCGGCCAGATTGTGCAGGTTCAGCTGACGGGCCTCGCTTAACCCTTCGGCTTCGATCTCAGACAACAACGCAGCCGCCTCACTTGAAAAACTCCCGCGCAGTTTTTGGTAGCTGTCTTCACCCATGCGGCTGACAAAATCGTCCCGCGTCTTACTGCCCTGTTGGTCGAGGCCGGTCTCAAAGACCCAGCCTTTTGCTGGGCGCTCTTCTGCCATCACGGCCAAAGCCCGGTGCAATTGCCCAAGGCTGACAGGTTTGGTGACAATCCCCACAAAACCCGCCGCGATGATGCGCTGGTGATCTTCACCCGAGGCATGGGCCGTGACCGCAATTGCCGGGCAGCCTTGCCCCTGTCTATGTCCCTGGCCCTGCTCCCAACCCTCGCGCATCTTGGCCAGCGCCTGCGGGCCATCCATACCGGGCATCGAAATGTCCATCAGGATCAGGTCGTACTCCGTGGCCAACGCCGCCTCTACCCCGGCCACCCCATCTGGCGCGCAAGTGACGGTTTGACCCAAATCTTCCAGCATGTCGGTCAGGATCTCGCGGTTGATGGCATTGTCTTCCACGACAAGAATGGATTTCGCCGGCAGCTCTGCCCCTGTATCAAGCGCCACACTGGCCACCGTTTCGGGACCTGCAACAACGGGCAGCGGTAGGCTGATCTGGAACATGCTGCCTTCCCCTTCGATGCTGTCGACGAGGATATCACCGCCCATCTGCGCCACCAGTTTCTGGGTGATCGACAGGCCCAGACCAGTGCCGCCGGATTTGCGACCATAGCTTGGATCCACCGTGACAAACTCCTCGAAGACCGACTCCAGCTTGTCCTCGGGGATGCCCATGCCGGTGTCGGTCACCCGAATTTCAACCTGATCGCCCTGCAGGCGTTCAACCTCCACCGCGATTTCGCCGCACTCGGTGAATTTCACCGCATTGCCCACAAGGTTGATCAGACAGCGGTTAAGCGCTGCCCTGTCGCCAAGGACATGATCCAGACCGTCATTCAGGAACCGTGCGTGCAACCGGTTTTGCCGTGCTTTGGCCGGCGCCAGTTGGCCCGTCAATACGGCGTCGATCAGGGCACCCAGATCAAATTCTTCCAGCACCGCTTCGGACATGTTGGCATCCAGCCGTGACAGATCCAGCACGTCGTTGACATGGCTGAGCAACAGATCTCCGGAAACCGTTGCGGCCTGAACATGGCGCTGCTGCCGGTCGCTAAGGGGGTCACGTTGCATCAATTGCAGCGAACCAAGGATCCCATTCAACGGGGTGCGCATTTCGTGGCTCATCACCGTCAACAAATCCGCCTTGGCCTTTTCGCCCGCACGCGCCTCATCACGGGCCTGTTTCAGGTCAACCTCCGCCTGAACCTGTTGGGTAATGTCGCGCAGGAAAGATACAAACACCTGTGCCCCGCTCATGCGTGCGGCCGAAATAGACAGTTCAACAGGAAAGACTTCCCCCGACTTCCGCAAAGCCTCCAGCCGCAGACGACCGGCATCGATGACCCGTTTTTCACCGCCCGCCACAAACCGTTTCATCCCCGCCCGATGCGCGTCGCGCAGGGGCTCGGGCACAATCAGCTCAGCCATATATGCGCCCAGCGCTTCGGAGCGGCTGTAGCCAAAAACTTCTTCGGCGGCCTTGTTCAACTCAACGATGCGCCCAAGGGTGTCCGCCACCACAATCGCATCCAACGACGAGGTCACCATCGCCTCCAGACGGGCGCGCACCTCATCGCTTTCGCGCGCCACCCGCCGGCCGCTGCGCAGCAGGCGCAACAGCGTCAATGACAGGGACACAAGCACCACAATCAGCAAAACGGTGGAGGCCATTAGCCGGATCAAGGTCTGAGACAACTCAAGGCGGTCGCTGTCGGAGTTCTGTGCAAAGATCTGCACGCCGGTGAGCAACAAGGTCCGTACCGGTTGCTTCTGGGCCTCTGTTAGACCGGCAAGCTCTTCCAGACCTGCTCGAAACTGCACCTCGGGCGCATCGACCAGCGCCGCGCCCTGTTGCAGATAGCCGCGCAGCCCCTGCAGAACTTCCTGATTTTCAGAGGTCTGCCACAGTTGTTGATAAAACGCCCCACGTTCATAGGTGCCCACGCGGCTGTAAAAAATATCAAACCGGGTGCGCACAGCGTTCAACTGGCCCGTTGTGGCCTCCCCCCTGCGGGCGCTGGCGATCTCACGGTCCAGCCGCAGCAGCTCGACCTCCAGCTGGGCAAGGTTCCACTGCAAATTGTCGGTAGAGGCCGTGGCCAGATCGCGCAGGCGGTTCGTCACCTCAACCAGCAGCAACCCGGTCAGGGCGAACATGCCGGTCAGGACCAGACCGGCAATCGCCAGTTTGATCCTACTTTTCAAGGACAATACGGGTTGTGACAATAGACCCCCTGCTCTTTTCACTTGTGGCAGCGGGTCTTTGTCTTCGGCCGTGTTGCCTGGTTGAGGCACCCCGGTCATTGCACCGGCTTAATTCACAGCTTCGACACGATGCAGCTGCCATATGCTGCGTGAGTAGTATTTTTCTGCCTGATACTCGGGATTGCTGTCAAAGGGATAAATCACCCAAAGCGGACCTTTGTCCCGCACTGACATCGGTTTGCCGTCCATTTCATAGGCAATGATCGGCCCGTTTTCGACCGCATCCGACAGCGGAATGGTCACCGCATAGTCGTTCAGCGCCACAAAGCTCATCTCAGCGGTGGTCAGCCCCATTTCCAGCACAAGTGTCTTCAGCGACACGCCGGTAAAGGCGATCTCGCCCTCGGTCCAGATGGTGGTGGTGGTGATCGTCTCACTGGGCATGCGCCGCAATGTGTCCAGATCCAATTCTACCACCCGCGCCTCGGCGGCGGGTGTGACCTTTAACACGGCATTGGCCAGCGCGGGTGTCATGGGCGCTGCAACACAGGCCAGCGCCAGCGCAGCAGCCACTGCCAGATGGGGGATGGTTTTGCGGGGTGTGAGACGTTTACGGGGGCTGGGAAGACCGAACATTTTGAACCTCTTTTTCTGCGTGCTGCCAAATTGACATAGGGCAACCTCAGGCTGTTCGGTTCAGGAGGATAGAAAACTATCCTTTGGGTTAGTTCCCCTAACCCAGCACTTTTGCAGCATAACCTCTTGGCCGCATCCGCCAGAACGGCATTCGCCTTAAGGTCAGGAAAGCAAATTTAACGAATCCGTGTTATGCTCCGTTACTATTAAGAGCGTCGCACATATTGAGACGAGTTCAGAGTTTACGAGTTTGGTTTAGAGGAGAGGGTGAAAAATGCGAATTTTGATTGCTGACGACCACGAAATGGTGCGCGACACGCTGACGGTTTTCCTGAACGCCGAGGGGCGCATTCAGGTGCTTTCCGCCGGCACTTTGGACGAAGCGCTGCAGGTGATTGATGCCAAAGGCCCGTTTGACCTCGTGCTGCTGGACTACAAGATGCCTGGCATGAACGGGCTGCAAGGTCTGCGCAAAGCCATTGATGGCAACCCGCAACAGGCCTTTGCCATCCTGTCCGGCACCGCTCCCAATTCCGTGGCGCAAGAGGCGGTTGACGCCGGGGCGCTGGGGTTCCTGCCCAAAACGATGGGCGCCAAAAGCATGGTCAACGCAATCCGTTTCATGGCGCTTGGGGAAACCTACATTCCGGCAGATGTCATGCAGGCCGCCAACTCGACTGAGGATCCTTTCGACAACCAGCTGAGCCAGCGTGAGAACGAGGTGCTGGCGGGGCTTTGTGATGGCAAGTCCAACAAAGAGATCGCCCGCGATCTTGGTCTTCAGGAAGTGACGATCAAACTGCATGTACGGACCCTTTGCAAAAAGCTGGATGCGCGCAACCGAACCCATGCGGCGGTGATCGCCAAAGAAGCCGGGTTTGGTTAAAACGCGCATCCTGCCCTCCCTTCAGAAGACGAAGCTATCGTAGAGGTCACCGGATTGGGTTGTCAGATCCAGCCCGGTGCCCGTCAGCTGAATGGTACAGCTGTCCAGCGTCACGGTGATGTCACCGGTGCCGGACTGCGTGACAGAGGTTTCAAACCAATTCAGACTGTCAGCGATATCGACGCCGCGCAGATCCAGGTAATCCCCCTCACCCATGTTGTAGTCGGTGATCTCCACCGTTGATCCATCCAGATCCCGGTCACGGAAGATAAAGCGGTCGGCACCGTCGCCGCCGGTGGCGATGTCATCTCCAGCGCCAAGGAACAGGTTGTCCCGGCCCGCGCCGCCATCCAGCGTGTCTGCGCCAGAGGCACCCGCCAGCGTATCGCGGCCGTCGCCACCGTTCAGCACATCGTCGCCTGAGCCACCGTTCATCCGGTCGCGCCCTTCACCGCCGTCCAGCACATCATGGCCGGAGCCGCCGCTCAGCGTATCGCCCTCCGCGCCGCCGGTAAGCGTGTCATCACCGGAATTGCCCAGCAGGCTGTCAGCCCCGGCCCCGCCATCCAGCAGGTCATCGCCGCGCCCACCGTCCAACGTATCGGCGCCGCCGTCGCCTTCCAGCACATCATCATCGTTGCCAGAGCGCAGATCGTCAGCCCCTTCGCCCCCTTGCAGGGTATCGTCGCCGCTGCCGCCCAGCAGCAGATCCGCCCCGGTGCCGCCCTGCAGCAGATCATCACCGACGCGGCCGTCCAGCGTGTCATCGCCGCTGCCGCCTTCCAGCGTGTCACGGTCGCTGCCCCCATTCAGATGGTCCGCGCCTGCGCCGCCCATAAGGTGATCAAAACCGGTGCCGCCTTCCAATGTGTCAGCTCCGGTGCCGCCCAGCAACGTGTCGTGTCCAGCCGAGCCTGCGATCAGGTCATCACCCGCCCCTCCGGCAAGCCAGTCATCATTTTCAGGCAGCAGATTGCCCAGATGGTCATAGCGCAGCCCCTCCGCATCATAGGTCGAGGCCGGACCGGCCGGTACCGCGTCAAATCCCGCACCACCATGCAAACTGTCATTGCCGTCACCGCCCATCAGGCTGTCGCCGATGGCACCGCCGGTCAGCAGATCCTCACCGATGCCGCCTTCCATCGTATCAGCACCGCCGCCGCCGGACAGATCATCGTCGTAGCTCAAAACGCCCTCAACAGTGGCCACCAATTCCAGGTCGCGGACCAGAACCGTCGACTCGAGGTCGATCGGCACAAAGGGGCTCAGCGCATTGGGATCCGCCGCCCCGTCGTTGGAATAGGACCGCGGCGCGTCCGAAACCAGCACCAGCCGAGCAGTCTGTGTCTCCGGATCAATCTCAACCCGGTAGATGCCGCCCGCCCTGGGCGTGGCATCATTCATGTCATGATCGCCCGAGTTGCCGCCGACATAGAGCACACCATCGGTGTCATAGATCGCTGCCCCAAAGGTGATGGCAGGGGTTCCAGTCATCAACGTGTCGCCGATCTGGGTATGGGTCACCTGAATGCTGGACACCTGCGGCGTGTCGCCCGAGATATCAACCGTTACCAAGGTCGCCGGTGCCCCCTCTGAGCCCCCCCGCGCCACACCGCTGAAACTTTGCGTGCTGGCATCAAATGACAGGTCATAGACATTCTGCCCAAACAGGGCGTCGTTCAGATCAATCCGCGTTTCCACCGGATTGCCATTGGCATCCAGCGTGTTCACATCAATCCGGCTCAGGAAGTTGAGGCGTGAGTTGAAGATCCACAGATTGCCCTGATCGTCGAAATCCCCGGTCCAGCTGCGGAACGGGCCTTCGCCAATGCGGTAGCAATTGCCCTCGGCGTCAAACATCACCAGATCGTCACGGGACACGGCATTGCCCAGCGCATCCTGCCCGTTGCCCACGGCCACGCCGTAGATCAACCCGTCTTCCTGGTTAAAACCAATGGCATTTACGTTAACGCTGCCATCCGCCCCCACCTGCTGATAGGTCGCGGTTTCAGTGTCAAACACATGCAGAGTGCCGTTGAACACCTGATAAAGATTGGCCTGCCCCGGTGCAAAACCGGCGACCTCCACCTCTGTGCCACCAAGGGTCACCGTGACCGGGGTGGTATAGACTGCGCCGGAGGTGTCGATATCCGGCCCACCGCCACCGCCATCCACCGCGCGCAGGGTGATTTCACTGCTGTCATCGCTGGCGGTGAAAGTCAGTGTGTGATCGGAGAATACACCGCTCTGACTGGTCACGGTTTCAACAACCACCCCGTCCACCAAGATCTCGATCCCGGCATCCACATGGCCACCGGCAAAATTCGCAGCCATCGAGAAGGTCATCTCATAGACGCCACCTGCCTCGGTGCTGACGGTCTGGCTGATCTGCTGATGGCCACTGGCCTGTGTCGCGGCCTGCCAAGCGCCCAGCGCCGCATAGTCCGAGAAGCTGAGGGCAGCCCCGGCATCACCTAGCAGATTGGCCTCGGTGTAGTCGCCATAGATCAGGTCGTTTCCGCTGTCGCCGGCCAAGGTGTCATCGCCGGAGAGGCCCACCATTGTGTCAGCACCCGCCCCCCCTGCAAGGTCATCGGACAGGCCAGAACCCTGAATTAGATCGTCATGAAGCGTCGGCATAAGAATGTCTCCTTTCACTGCGGTATTTTGTGGGGATGAACGATCAGGGATTACCAGCCGATGCCTTCCAGACGAGTCTCGGTCTGACCACGTTCGTCAAACAGGCCAACCAGATCGATCACGGCACGGTTGTGGCAGCGGCGAACGGCCTTGCGGTAGGCCGGATCGGCATGGGTCACCACTAGCACCTCAGCGCCTTCCACCACTTCGTTCAGATCATCGCGCAGCAGGCTGGGCAATTTTTCCGCCAGTGCGGCGCCCCCTGTTGAGCCGTGGCGCACATAGGCCAACTGCCCCTCCAGCGGGGTGTCCGGCGTGATTGCCTGATCATGAACGCGCAGGGCAATGCCCTCTTCATGCAGTGCAGCCATGACCTCCAGAATCGGGCTTTCGCGCAGATCATCGGTGCCGGGCTTGAAGGCCAGGCCAAGGATGCCAACACGGCGTGCGCCGGTGGCGCGGATCATGCGGATTGCCTCGTCGATATGTTCTCGGTTGGAGCGTTCAAGATTGCCAATCATCGGCAGATCAATGCCCGCTGCTTCGGCCATATGCTGCACCGCCCGCACCTCTTTGGGCAGACAGGACCCGCCGTAGGCGAAGCCGGGTTTCAGGTAATAAGCGGACAGGTTCAGCTTGTGATCCTGTGTGAAGATGTCCATCACCTCGCGGCTGTCGACGCCCGAGGGTTTGCACAGCCGCCCCACCTCATTGGCGAAACATACCTTGGTGGCATGCCAGACATTGTCGACATATTTCACCATTTCCGCCGCTTCGATGGTGGTGAAGATCGGATTGGGATCCACCGGCGCGTAGATCTCGCGCAGGATCTCGGCGCTGCGTAGATCGGTGGTGCCAATGACGGTTTTCGGCGGATTGTGGAAATCCGCAATCGCCACACCTTCGCGCAGGAATTCCGGGTTGAAACAGATGCCAAAATCACGGCCCGCCTTACGGCCCGAAATCCGCTCGATGATCGGTGCCATCACCGACAGCGTAGTGCCCGGCGGAATGGAGCAACGCATAACAAAGACGTGGAACCCTTGTTTGCGCCGCAGACCCCGCGCCATGCCTTCGGCGGCAGCCTCAATATAGCGGTAGTCACAACCACCATCTGCAGCAGTGGGGGTGCCGACGGAAACAAAGGTCACATCCGTGCCCCAGACCGCAGCTTCCAGGTCATCGGTGGCTTCAACAAGCCCCGCCGACACCCCTGCTGCCAGTGTTTCACCCAAGTCCTTTTCGTGGATCGGGCTTTCACCGGCGGCAATTTGTTCCACTTTGCGAGGGTCTACGTCGACGCCGACACAGCGGTGACCTAAACTCGACAGACAGGCTACAGAAACTGCACCAACGTAACCGAGCCCAACAACGCTAATGGCCGATTTGGCTGCCGTTTTCGGCTGGGCCACGATGTCCGCTGTGCGGGGATCAAGCTTAAACAGTTCCATGACAACCCTCCTATGGTTTTCTTGAGACTAGCGGGCTGGGCCAAGGCACAGGGGCGTCAAAAAGGAGAGGAGAAGGGGCGGAAGATCAGCACAACTAACCCTTGGTATACAGCTGAAAAATAACAACAAAAAGAACCCGTGCTAGCGCTCGCACGGGTTCTCTACCGGGATACCCTTCAGTTCAGTAACCGGGGCTGTAGAGGGTCAGACCACCCCCTGGCAACCTCCCTTCAGGATCCCAATCAGGCAACGTCTTCTTCGACATTTCGGGCGTAAATGTCTTCATAGCGGGTGATGTCATCCTCCCCGAGGTAGCAGCCCGACTGCACCTCGATCAGCGACAGCGGCAGCTTGCCGGGATTTTCCAACCGATGCACCGCGCCAAGCGGGATATAGGTGCTTTCGTTTTCGCTGATCAGCTTGGTCTCTTCGCCCACAGTCACCAGCGCCGAGCCTTCGACCACCACCCAGTGCTCTGACCGGTGAACGTGGCTTTGCAACGACAGTTTAGCACCGGGTTTCACCATGATGCGTTTGACCTGGAACCGTGCGCCCAGCGACAGGGTTTCATAAAACCCCCAAGGGCGGTAGCAGCGCGGGAACTCTTCGGCCTGTGGGGCGGATTTGGCGTTGAGCACCTCAATGGCCTGCCCAATGTCTTCCGACCGCGATGCATCTGCAACCAGCACCGCATCATCGGTGGCGATGGCGACGATCCCGTCCAGACCCAGCCCAACAAGCGCCATGTCCTTGTTGCTGGACTTCAGCAGGCTGTCGCGGCAATCAATGGCGCTGGCATCCCCCATCAGGACATTTCCGCCCGGTTTTTCGACGTGTTTGTCACGTACGGCAGACCAACTGCCGAGATCCGCCCAGCCACAATCCATGGCAACCATGGTGCAACCTCCAAGTCGCTCCATAATCGCCCGATCAAAGGAGATGGCGCAGCACCGTTTGAACGCGTCGCGGTTGAGACGGTGAAACCCAAGGTCTTCTCCGCCAAGGCTCAGCGCACCGTGGCAGGGCGACAGCAGGTCCTGTGCGTGGTCTTTATAAAGCGCCAGCGCAGTATCAACCCGCATCATGAAGATGCCCGCATTCCACAGGTAATTGCCACGGCCCAGCAGTTCACGTGCGGTGGCCAGGTCCGGCTTTTCGGTGAAAGAGGTGACTTTCTGCACTTTCAGGTCACTGCCGCGATCGGCCTCCAGGTAGCCATAGGCGGTGCTGGGGCCTGTGGGGTAAACCCCGAAGCAGACCACCTCGCCCCCGGAGGCCGGTTCCCGCGCCAGCTCCATCGCGGCGTGGAAGGCAGCGTCATCATCAACCGCATGGTCACTGGGGCAGATCAGCAGCAGCGCGTCAGGCTGGTCGCGATGGGCCAGCGCAGCGGTCAGCACAGCCGGGGCCGTGTTGCGGGCCACAGGTTCCACAAGATGCAGCACGTTGGTTGCACCGGCATCAATCATCTGCTCCTGCGCGATGAAACGGCAGTCTTCGCTGGTGACCACGCAGGGGCGATCGTAGCGGTCATCCGCCAACCGCCGCACGGTTTTCTGAAACAGGGTTTCTGCCCCCAGGATACGCGCGAATTGTTTGGGATTTGCCTTACGCGACACAGGCCACATACGGGTGCCGGTGCCACCGGCCAGAATGACTGGAATAATCATGAGAACCCTCTCTTTCTTGAATGATGTCTTCAGCTTAGGGGATCTCAGACGCGGCGGGCCTGTGCGGTGGATTAGTAAAATGCGCAAAAGGATAGGCGGGGCGCAGAGGCGTAGGGCTGGTCAGAAGAACGGGTTTTCCAGCATGCCCATGTAGCTCATGATCGCAGTCAGAAAAACGCCCAACGCAGTGAACAGCTGAAACAGCGCAAACCCATTGCGCAGGCGATCCATCAGGCTGGTGCCGCCACCGGCTGACTGATTGCCGCGATTGGACCATTTCTGTTTGGACAGGTGGAAGATCATATAGATCTTCACCGAGGCGTTGATCACCTGATTGAGGTAGAGGATGAACGGCCAGCTCATATCGGCCTTGCGGGAATAGCCAAACAGGAACAGCGACAGCACCACCCGCGAGAACACGACCCAGATAATGCAGTTCCAGAAATATCCAGGCTGAATGAACGAGGCGAGCACCGCCATGATCGGGCTGACCATCATGGTCCACATGGCAATCCGCTGATCCACCACGCACCACCAGATGAAAAACGGCATCCTTCGCGGCCCCAGCGCGATGGCGCGGGCGCCGTTGCGCAGCATATTGCCGGACCAGCGACGGAAGTTCTGCACCATCCGCGCCATGCCGTTTTCCTTAATGACCTCGATAGTGTAGACTGTGGCGTCCGGCACATAGGTCATTTTTACACCGCCGCTCAGCAGGCGATACCAGCTTGATTTGTCATCGCCCGACAGGAAACGGAACCGGCCCCACAGCCAATGATCCAGATGATCCGCCTCGATGTTGCGGATAAACTCTCGGGTCAGGATATGTTGGGCCCGAAAGACACTCATCCGCCCGGTCAAGGTCAGCACCCGCCCCGCCAGCGCATGGCTCTGCATGGCCAGCCGACGCTGGGCAAATCGCATGTCCAACCAGCGGGCAATCCAATCCGGGCCGTAGCAGATCACCTCTTCGTCGGTGGTTAGCGCGCCCAGTTCGGGATCGGCGGCAAACATTGGCAGACATTTCTGCAAAACATCGCCGCCATAAAGCGCATCGCCATCCATAAAGATCACCAGATCATCAGGATCCACCTCTTCGCGGCACATGGCCCGCAGGATCAAGCCGATCGCCATGCGTTTGCCGGGCTGGTTTTGCCGCACAAAGACCAGTTTCGCCAATTCATCGGGGATGTCCTGGGCGTAGGTCTCGACAAAGTCGCGAATGATGTTTTCGTCATAAGGGCTGCCGGTGCCGATATAAATCGTGGTCGGGATACCTTCGCGCCGCACCTGTCCCAGCATTGAACCGATGACCCGCTTGGTGATCGAAGGCTCCTCATAATAGGTGGTCATCTGCACATGAAGACGTTTTGGCCGCCAGCCCGCCGCCCAGAGGTCATCCGCCTTTTGCCGCATGCCCGGCCAGACCAGATTGCCCCAATAAGCCGCGCGTACCGAATGGGTAAACCACCAGCCAAACCGCCAGATTCCAAGGAAGCCCAGGATCAGCGAGATATGCAGCACCTCGGGGTTGAAATACCGGTTCGGTTTGTTGAACAGCAACCATTGCAACACCAGCGCCGTGACCAGCAGGATCACCACATGCGGCAAGGCCCAGCGGCGCAGATAGCTGGGCGCGGGCTGCTCAAAAGTGCGCAAGCGGACGGCAAGGTCCTTGTCGAACTCATATTCACTTTCGGGGCTATACATCCTATGCCCCCCCGCCAAATACGCCTGCCCAAACCCCGGCAAACCAACGGCGCGGCGTGGCCAGCATCAGCCGGTCCGCATCCAGATTAACCGGCGCCCCAATCGGCAGAGCCTGACGCAGCGCGGCATTGCTGAGCCCGTCCACGCTGACCGTAACCTCAATACCGTATTCCCCGGGGCGGTTGGGAATGTCACCGGCCCGCACATGGCTCACCCGGCCCTGAACCTCTGTGCTCTGTCCACGGGCATTGAACCCCAGCGAAGCCGGCATCCCTGCATAAATTGTTTCGGCATATTTTTCCGACACCCAGCCGACAGCCTGACGCGGGGCGTCATCTTCGACTTCCACAACCGGTTGGCCGCGCAGGACAAACTGACCGGGGCGCACCAGGATATCACGCAACACACCGTCTTGGGTGGCCACGATCTGAGCGGTTTTCAACGATGCCTTAAAGCCGTCGCGTGTGGACCGCTGCCGTTTCATCAGTCGGCGCAGCTCCAGCGTTTCCTGCAACAGCAGACGGTGGGTCACCTCCAGCGGATCGCGGCTCAGCGCCAGTTCCGATCCCTGATCGCGCAGACGCTGCCATTGCTGCACCAGATCGCGAAACCCTTTGAGCCCCAGATGCGCCTCAAACACCAGCCGCACCTCATGAAGACGCAGCGCTTCGTCTTTCACGCTGCGCAGCTTTTCCAAACGGGCCAGCGCCTTCTCAACCTGTTTCAGCTGCGCCGATGTGTTGGAATAGATCACCCGTGCCGACTTCAACTTGGCGGCAATTTCCGGATCCTCAATGGTCACCAGCAGATCGCCAACTGCGACCATATCCCCACTGGCGGCATGAACCTCGGTCACCTGTCCGGATTGCAGCGCCGCCAGCACCCCTACAGGGGCAATCACGCGGCCATGCTGAATGTCGATCCGGTTCACCGCGTTAAACACATTGGAACCGATAATGGCGATCACGCCAAAACACATGGCGCTATAGATCGAGACATGCAGGACCGAGCGCACCAGATTGGCAAAGCGCCAGCGATGGCCGACCTTCACCTCAGCTTCGGCTTCGGTTTCCTCAATCGGCACCAGATCAATCGGGGTATCAAGGCTGGTGATCACGTCGCCAGAACTGACCATCCGGCCCGACAAAAGGGAACGGTAGAAGATCGCCAACGCTTCGCGCTGCCGCCCTGTCAGGTCCTTAAAAAAGATCTCGGCCGTATCCGGCGCCGGTTCCAACTCCACCGGAAACCGCACGTCGATGCCTTGGAACGGCACGGAAAGCATACCTGTTTCAGGCCGCTCCGGGCTGTCCTCGGGCCATTTCAACCCTTTCAGCGACCACTCTTCGATCGCCACCCGGTCGCCTGCTGGCGTTTCAAATGTCAGTGTTGCCCGAACCTTGTAGTCAAGATCAGGACTGGGTGCAGTGTGCTCTACCCGCATAAGACCCTCCGAGACTGAACACGTCACGGAAGACCCTAGGAGAATTGTGCCGTCGAAAGAGGGTTCGGGTGGGCAGTCCGACCCGCGTAGGGTCAGCCCGCCTATCCTTTGGGTTATGCGCTACCGCAGCTGGTCAGTTGGTCATCGGACGCGCCTCCAGCGCTTTGACGATCTGGCCAAGACGTTTGGTGGAATTGAAATTCTGCGTGTAAGGCAGCTCCCAGATCACCAGATCATGTGCGCCGTTTTCCAGTTGTCCGGAGGCCAGAAAGGCCAGCATCGAACCGGTCATGCCGCCGCCGGATTTCGAGTGGTTTTCAACCTCCACCCCCAGACTGGCCGCCAGTGCATCTGCCACGCGGTAATGATCGCGCTTGTATCGATCCGAGAAACTGGTGCCGACCAGCGCCACCGGTTTGTGTACCGCAACCATGTCTGACAGCAGATCCCCTCCGGCCGAGGCCAGGACAGCTGTGCGCGCCACCTCGCGTTTTGGCCGTTCGCCGCAGACCTTTTGCACCACAGCACTAAGCGATCCTTTCTCTTCAATCTTGCCTTTCCACTCAACCACAATATCGCGCTGATAAGCGATCAGATCGGGCTGGGTTTCAGCAATTGTTGCCGCCAGCGCTTCAGCAGACCGCACCGCACCCACGGTGGTCCAATGGGTGTCGCGGCGGAAGTAATAGCGCCGACGCAGCTCAGTATCCGACAGCACCATGCTTTGGAGGTCAGGAACCATCGCCCCGCTGGCACGCAAATCGGCAAGCAGGGTCAGGAAACTGTCCCGCGCCGCCTCGACATTATAGTCCTCGGCGGCCTGCCCCATCGTCCTGCGCAAGACCCCCTGCCCGGCAATCACCGGACGGGGCGGCGCCACCAGGATCGCCAGCTTCGCCCCCCGCGCCTCGAACCCAGCCACGATACGGTCCATCAACGCCTGCGGTTTGTCTTTCATTTCATAGCTTTGCCGCAGTTGGTTGCTGGCGAAAATCCAGCCAGTGTCCGTGTCGGAGTAAATCGGCGCAATGCGCGCGTATTTTTCCGGCAGCGCCGCCTTGTCCAGCAATGCCTCGCAATAGGGTTTTGCCGCAAGAGGTGTCATCGCCAGCGTAAACATCACGGTGAAAACGGGTTTGAAAAGGTGTTTCATATCAATCTCCTTGCGAATTCTGAGTGTGCGAAATTTTGAGGGGCGGCATCTGTGCGGGCGAAGGCTCCAACGAAAGATAGCGTTCAGGTATTTCCCAAATGACAATTTCCGGTGGATTTTCCCGCAATTCTTCCGACCCCAAATAGGCATGCATCGGCGCGAAGGGGCCACGCCCAACCTGCGCCATGTTCAAAACATCCTGTCCCAGTGCGGACTTCAAAAACCCTTCGAAGTGAAACGCTGGATTGGCCGAAAAGGACGACCCCACAAGAACCACCGGGATCTCAACATCGCCAAAAAGGTCCTGCACCACATGGCTGTGGGTTTCATAAGTCTGGATCGCTTCCGGTGTGATGCCAGCCCAGCCCCCAAACCTTCCCGTCGCGGCAAACCGTGTCAGGTCTCCGTCAAACGGGGCTGTCTCCAAGGCAACGGTCTCGAAATCTCCTCTGTCTCTGCTGTCCCTTGTCGGCAAAAGCGCCGCTATTTCCGCCGCAACCGCGCGCGCGCCCGCGGGTGTCCAATGGGTATCGGTACGCATGAAACCCTCAGCGCGAAGGGCTCTGAGGCTGTCCACCACGGGATAGCCCGCAGCCGCCAACAAGGCTTGCGCCTTGGGGTAACGCTGTTGATAGGGCGCGGACCGGCGACGCGGCAGTTTCGCCGCATGCACCCGCGCCTTGTCGGGCAGGATCACAGGCAGCAATTGCACCCCCAATGGATCCAAGTGGCCGCGGGCCGCCTGCAATTCTGCCGCCAAATCATACACGTGTTTGGGCGGCATCAGCTCTTCGGTGGTAAACAGCCAACCGTCACGCCCCATAACAGCGCCCTCTGCCATCTCTCCCAATAGCGCAAGTTTTGCAGCGGCGAAAAACTCGGTGCCGAGACTGCGGCCCGGCAAGGCCCCCGCAAAAGTGCTTTCATACTGGCGCTGATAGCTGCCATCCGCCAGGGGACGCGGCCCCTCAACACGGGCGGCCTGATGCCCCTGCCAACCCGCGAAGCCAACGGCCCCGGCCAAAAGTCCAATAAAAACTTGCTGTTGCAGCTGTGCCAAGGAATAGGACTTCAACATCATCTCACCCTCTTAGAATTGGAAGTACAGGAACGGAGAGTCGCTGCGGGCCTGCATCACCATCACTGCCACACCAAGCAGCAACAGTGTTCCGACCGGTTGCAGAACCACAGGCCCCAGCGGCCGTTGCACCGGCAATTTAGGCAGCCCAGGGGCAAATGCCAGAACTGCCCCAACCGCTAAGGCGATCCATTCACTGGGCCGGATCAACATCCACACCTCGCCCCGGATCTCCCACGCATTGAGGCCAAACATACCGCGATACATCGACCAGGCCGTCGCAACATCCGGCGCCCGAAACATCACCCAGCCCAGCATTACCAGCGCCAAAGTCCAGCCCCAGGCGAACCCACGTGGCCAGACCGTCCGGCGACCTTTTGCCCCCAATCTGCGTTCCAACGCCATCCAGCCGCCATGCCACATCCCCCACAAAACAAAGGTCCAGTTTGCTCCGTGCCACAGCCCGCCAAGCACCATCGTTAACAGGAGGTTGCGATAGGTCCGCCACACGCCACGGCGGTTGCCCCCCAGCGGGATATAGAGGTAGTCGCGCAGCCAGGTGGACAGGCTGATATGCCAGCGCTGCCAGAACTCCGTCACCGAACGCGCAATATACGGCGCGTTGAAATTCTCCATAAACCGGAAGCCAATCATCAGCCCCAACCCAATCGCCATCGCGCTGTAACCGGCAAAATCAAAGAACAGCTGCACGGAATAGGCCGCAGCGCCCAGCCAGGCCTCCGCCCCTGTTGGGGTTGCCAGCGCAAATTGACGATCCACCAGAGGGGCCACGCTGTCTGCGATTAGGATCTTCATCCCCAGCCCCAGTGCAAATCGCCGCACGCCGGCCAGGAACAGCGCAAGCGAATGCTGCCGCGTCGAAAACTGCGCCGCAATATCCTTGTAGCGTAGCACCGGCCCCGCAATCAGTTGCGGAAACAACGTTGAGAACGCCAGAAAATCCCAGATATTGCGGGCGGGCGGCGCAGAGCCGCGGGCGACATCAATCACATAGCTGATGCATTGAAACGTCAGAAACGACAGGCCAATGGGCAGGATGATTTCGGGGCTGGTGATCTCACCACGGCCAATCGCCTGCCAGACGGTCCCGGCGTTACCAACAATGAAGTTGGTGTATTTAAAGTAACCCAGCACCAACAGGTTCGCGCTCACCCCAGCAGCCACCCAGCGCCGGCGCGTGCGGGCGGATTGCGCCCTGTGCGCACCATAAGCCGCCACATAGCTGCCCAGCGCCATGGCCAGAACCAGCGCCAGAAAATCAAGCCGCCACCAGGCATAAAACACCGCGCTGCCAGTTAGGATCACCAAGGATTTCAGAGACCTGGGTGCGAGATAGTAAATCGCCAGAAAGATCGGCAAGAATCCAAAAATGAACATTGGGGTGGAGAAAATCATCGCTCACTCCCCCAGCACGGCGCCAAAGCGATTTTCGACCAACCGCACGCCTTCACTGTCGACTAGGACCGTGACATTCTGACCGCGCCGCAGTGCGACCGAAACCACGCCAATCTGCTGGCCGTCATCCGACAGCACCGCCAGCTCTGCCGCCACAGGGTTGACCATCCGACCACCGCTGGCAAAGGCATCGGTGCGTTTGACCACCTCCGCCTGCTTGCCGGCCAATACCAGACGCACCGGCTGGGGGGAGGCGTTCAGCAGGATAAGGTGCACCTTGGATTTCTTACCCCTTTGTGGCTCGGCTATCAGCCGGGGCTGCCCATCAGGCCCGGGCACCACGCTGTAATAATGCCCTGCCGTTGCCCCCTGGAGGTGCATCGCAGACAGCGGATGGAAATCTGTTGAGGCAGGCGGCAGCGTGGCAAGCCGCAATTCCTGGGGCATCGCTTTGCTTCCAAGCCAGCGCAGGAACACCGCATCCTCCGGCAAGGGTCGGTCATAAAGCGCGGCCTCGGTTTGCTCTTGTGCGGCGCCCGTGCCCGCAAGAAAAAGGGAACAGAGCATAAGGGTGGACAGGGTTTTGAACGGCATGACTGACTCCTCTTTGTTAAATGAGGTAGCAGCCGCAAGTTCCACGCAGGTCAGGCCAAAGGACGTGCCACAGGCCCAAAAGGATAGCGACCTGTCTGTCCGGTCAGTTTGGGTAAGGTTTCGAAACCAGACGCACCAGGACGACGCATCAAACCGGTGCCTAAGCATCCGATTTCTGATTTCTTTTCAATCTCTAAGAAGATTGGTGCGGTCGAGAAGACTCGAACTTCCACTCCGGTTAAGGAACAGCGACCTCAACGCTGCGCGTCTACCAATTCCGCCACGACCGCACGTGATCAGGTAGGTGCAGCGCGTATAAAACAGCTGTTCGGCGATGTGAAGGGGCAAATTGCGCTTTGTCAGGAATTTGTTGCGGGGGACGAAAAGGCGGCCAGGGAACCGCCTTTCTATTTCTTTTATTTCAGCGTGTTAGCCAGTCATTCCAGGGTAAATGTTGGCAAAGCACCGGTGTTGCTGGAGGCAGGAAGCGCCATTGCGCCGCCCAAACCTTCGGAGGCAGCCTTGATCAGGGCAACACGTTCTGGCTGGCCCGGAGCAAAGGCGGGGGCTGCGCCCCCTTCCAGCGCGGTGACGGCCAGACCGTACCAATCGCGCGACAGATCCGCGGAAGTTTCCACCCCGAACCCCTGCGACAGGTGATGGCCGACAAGTTCAGCGTAGGGCGCCTGGCCGGTGCCGACCATTAACAGGGCGGATCCCAGTGCCACATCCATGTTGTCCCGACGATAGCCGGAATAGAGACAGATTTGAGCGGTGTTTTGCAGCTGCGCCAGTGACATGTTGGAACCGAGGACAAATTTCTGCACCTCGCCCATAACCTCCATCGCGGGTTCGGCTGCCAGCTGGGCCACATAGGGTGCGGTGGCGGGGCCGAAAGCGTCGCATTGTGCATCGATCTGCGCAGCCGTTGCCCCCTGCACCTTGGCCACCATGTTTTCGCCATTGCCGATGGCATAGGTGCGGGTCAGGCAGAACTGCTCGCCCAGGGCAAAGGACGGATCGCTGAGGTTTGCCAGGGTGACAAAGCCACCATTGGAATTGGTCATCAGGCTGACCTTGCTGCAATGGCTGGCCAGCGAAGCTGCCGGTGTTTCCTCTCCCGCCAGGGCAAAGGGCTGAATGCCGCCGAGCGGTTGCGCCTGAGCCGAGGCCATCTGGGTCACAGGTTGCTGGGCCGGAGGTTGTTGGACCGGTTGCTGTACAGCGGCGGTGGTGGTTGCCGGAGCATCGACCATGCGGCACACGGTCTGCTGACACTGGAAACTGGCCGTGGTCACACCACGGGCCAGGAAGTCACTGCGCTGATAACCCTGCGGGCTGGAGGCAAAGACCATAACGGTACAATTCGCCGCCCCGCACCAGAAGCTGCTACCGGACACAGCGGTGTCGAGAATATAGTCGTTCTTGCCATCCCCGTTCAGATCCGCCAGCTGCATAAAGCCAGACCGCTGCATCAGCTGGTCGGCGCTGGGATCGGAGCTGGCGGCAATTTCGTCAATGGCCTGGCTGACCTCAACCGGGAGGCCGCCGTACCCGGTGGTTAGGCCGGCGGTTGTGGTGCCCATCGATTCGTCCCGCCACGTATGCAGCAGGCTGCGCACACCGTTCGGGCCCTGCATCGCCTTGATCACCTGCGGCCCGCCGATTTGGGCGCGGGAATAGGAGGAGACCAGAAAATCCCGTTCGTATTGGGTCAGCTTGCCGGTGGCGGGATAGCCCATATAGGCCTGATACTGCGCCACTGCCTGACGCGAGCGTTTGCCCATCACACCATCGGGGCTGCCTGCGGGGAAACCGAAGTAATTCAACGAGGTTTGCGTTTCGCGATTCTGTTGACGCACTGCGGAGTTGGCCGAGCTGGAGTAGGTTTTCCGCTTGTTCTTATTGGCCTCATTCAGCAGCGCCCCGCCGATAATCCCACCAACGATCGCGGCACCAAGGTTATCTGCCAAAACAGGCGCGCCGGTGGATGTCAGAACCAATGCTGCCGCCATTGCGGTCTTAATCGGTTTGGAAAACATCAGCTTTCCTCCTCTATATCTTTTCAAAATAGTGGAATCATCCTAACGCATCCTTAACGCTGCGTGCGAAGTTTTCGCCGTACCCCGCCTAAAGAGATGTGCAGCACAGCTGCCACACCTACCAGAGCGAGAACGAGATACCCCATTGCGGGTGTTTCCTGGAAAAACACCTCATTCATCAAACGCCCCGGTAAGAAGGCAAAGCCCCCTGCCCCCGTCAGCCCATAGAACGTGAGCCCTCGAAAACTGGCCCGGTGGGCTTCAATCTGGCCGCGACGGGCAAAACGCAGCCCCGTCCAAAGCGCATAAAAGGTGAGCAGCGACAGCAGGTGGATCGGACTAAAGGGACCCAACATCCGAATGCCGCTGATCCAGAACGAACTGAGCGCGCAGGTCGCCATTGCGGTGACCCAGACATAGCCAAGGGTCCGGTGTAACCGATCCCACCTGCGTCGCAACAGGTTGATCGGCGCCAGCAGGATGGCGATGGTGGCGGCCGCAACATGCAGCTGGATCACTGGGGCTGCGGTGAGCAATGGGGCGAAATCAATCATCTGGCGCGTTTCCGTTTGTTGAGGTCGGTGTCCGTCTGGACATTGGCCTTGGGAATGCGCACATCCTTGGGTGGGACGCGATTTCAGATACGTGAGAGGATGGGAAAACTCGTGGAAAACAGCCCGCTGCAACTTGCGAAGCGTGAATTGCTGGAGATTTCCAGCAATCGCAGCCTGCTGGCTGCCCTTCTGGCGGCGGGGGTTATCGCGGGTCTGGCGGGGCCGTTTGGCACCGGAGATGTTCTGGCGACGCTGCCGCGCATCCTCTACTGGCTGGTGCTGGTCGGGCTGAGCTACAGCGGGGCTTCGGTAGTGGCGAGTGTGATCTTTGCCCGCTTGAAACCGCACATTCGCCGGATCTGGATCACTGTCCTGATGGCAGGGCTGGCCGCGGGTCTGGTGGTTTTTGCCATGCTGCTCCTCGTGAACACGCTGGTGTTCGGCGTGCATTGGGACTGCACTGGCTGCCTCTGGTCGCTGTTTGTCAACGTGATGGCCATTACCACCATTATCACGGCCACCCTGTTCTACGTCACCCATCGCGCCGAGGTGGACAGCCCGCAAGAGGATCGTGCAGTGCGGCTGCTGCAGCGGCTGCCTTTGGAGAAGCGTGGCGCTTTGGTCTCGCTCTCGGTGGATGACCACTATACCGAAGTCGTCACCACCAAGGGGCGGGCGTTGCTGTTGCTGAGGCTGGCCGATGCGATGGCGGAGGCCGCACCGACGCAGGGCATGCAGGTGCACCGCAGCCATTGGGTGGCGCTGGATCAGATCGCCAGCGCCCGACGTGAGGGGCAAAAGGCGGTCCTCACAATGCAGAACGGCAGTGACATTCCCGTCAGCCGCACCTATGTCAAAGCGCTCAAGGAGGCGGGCGTGCTGCCCGGATGAACAGATGGTCGAATGGATTTTGAGCGAAGGGCTCACCGATTATGACACGGCGGTTGCCTTCATGGAGGACCGCGCCGCGAAAATCGCCAAGGGTGAAGCGGAAGAGTGCATCTGGCTGGTGGAACACGCACCTTTGTATACGGCTGGCACCTCGGCCAAGAGTGACGATCTGACCGATCCTGACCGCTTCCCAGTTTACGAAAGCAAGCGTGGGGGCCAGTACACCTACCACGGCCCCGGCCAGCGGGTGGCCTATGTGATGCTG
This sequence comes from Thalassobius sp. MITS945101, assembly GCF_047123305.1. GTDB lineage: Bacteria > Pseudomonadota > Alphaproteobacteria > Rhodobacterales > Rhodobacteraceae > Thalassobius. Next base: position 2,636,162 of record NZ_CP138918.1, on the reverse strand, counting down.
AACGTCGGCAAACGCGGCCATGACGTGCGTAAATTTGTGCAGCAGCTGGAACAATGGGTCATCAACACGCTGGATGAATTCAATCTGAAAGGTGAGATCCGCTGCGGCCGTGTGGGGGTCTGGGTCGAACGTCCCGATAAGCCAAAAACGATCACCGGCCAGACTGCCGAAGACAAGATCGCAGCCATTGGCATCCGTTTGCGCAAATGGGTCAGTTTCCACGGTATCTCGATCAATGTGGAACCGGATCTGGAGCATTTCACCGGCATCGTGCCCTGTGGCATCACCGAGTACGGGGTGACCTCGCTGGTGGATATGGGACTGCCGGTTGAGATGAGCGATCTGGATGTCGCCCTGCACCGCCAGTTTGCGCCGATCTTTGGCGACAGCCCGGCGCCGGTTGAACTGCCTGCCGAGCTCCTAAACGACGTGGACGCCTGATCAGACTAGCTTGGCGTAGGCCCCGGGGGTCAGGCCAGTCTGGGCCTTGAAAGTCCGGCTCAGGTGGCTCTGGTTGGAAAACCCAACCGCGCTGGCGACCTGCGCCAGCGGTTCCCGCTTGGCGATCAAGGTTTTGGCGGCTTCCAGCCTTTGCCGTTGGATCCAGGCATGCGGGCTGAGCCCCAGCGCCGCGCGAAAACTGCGCTGCAGGTGAAACTCGCTCAGATCACAGAGCAGTGCCAGATCGTGCAGCGTGACCGTGCGGGATAAATCCGCCCGCACATAGTCCTTTATCCGGCGCATCAAATGCGGGGCCAAACCGCCCGCCAGCTGGCGTTTGCGACGGGTGACGCCGATCCCTTCAGCAAAGACGCCATGCACCAACTCGCTCACCGCCTCTTCCGCCTGCACCGGATTGCCGCTTTGGGTGGCCTGCTGGATGGTCAGGAAATGTCCCGCCAGCCAGGGCGCGTCAAAATAGGTTTCATCGGTCAGTTCCATCAAGCGCGAGTCGCAGTCAAACGTCTCGGCAAAGGCGCGGCGCAGCTCGGCGTCGCTGAGATAGAGATGCACAAAGTCGAACGAGTCGGTGATTTCCCATTCGCTGTCCATGCCGTCCGGCAGGATGCACACCGCCCCGGCCCAGCCGTGCACAGGTGCACCATCCACCCGTCGGGTGCCCATGCCGCCCTGCGCATAGAAACTGAAGCAATGGCCCTCGGGGGCGCTATAGCTGATCCGGTCATCACTGTTACGCCAGAGCGAGGCCTGCCTTTCAAAACCCAGATCAATAAACCCCCGCTGCCGCGCCCGGGGCGAGGCGGTCAGGAAAGCCGCAACATTGCTGCCTTCGAGGGTATTTGCATTGGGACGGGGCATATCTTCCTTAACGACGGGACAACTTGGCAGGTTATCTGCCTTCATTCATAGGGGGCAGCGGGCGCGGAGGAAATGACAAACCATGGTTGCGACACTGAAGGTCGCGCTTTACCGCAAGATTGTGCAATCCACGGCGGTTAGACCGGGGGTAGATCTGGGCAGAAATTCCCAAAGACCCGAGCAGACTGCCCATGAACCTTTTCCTTTTTGTAAGCACCGTCCTGATCTGGGGCACCACATGGATCGCCATTGCACTGCAGGTCGGCGATGTGCCGGTTGTGGTGTCGGTGTTCTACCGGTTTGCCACCGCTGGCGTGGTTTTTATCCTTGGCCTTGCCCTGCTGGGGCGGTTGGAACGGCCCTCAGCGGGGCAACAGAAATGGGTGCTGGCGCAGGCCATGTGCCTGTTTTCGTTTAACTTCCTCTGCTTTTACATGGCAGCGGGCTATCTGGCATCGGGCGTGATCTCGGTGATCTTCTCGCTTGCCACGATTTTCAACGCCGTGAATGCGCGGCTGTTCTTCGGGGATCGGATCACCGCCAAGACCCTGTTGGCAGGTGGTTTGGGTGTGGGCGGCCTGATGTTGATGTTCGCTGGCGATCTTAGCGGTGCGGGAACGGGCGAGGCCTGGATCGGTATCCTCTTTGCCACCTGCGGCACAATGCTGTTCAGCTTTGGCAATATGGTGTCACGGCGCAACAGCGCCAGCGGGCTGAGTCCGGTGACCGCCAACGCCTGGGGCATGTGTTACGGTGCGTTGATCCTGATGGCGCTGATCTGGGCCAGCGGGTCGGAATTCATCTTGCCGCAGGATCCTGTCTATATCGGCGCGATGCTCTATCTGGCGGTGATCGGATCGGTGGTGGGTTTCACCACTTATCTGATGATGGTGGCGCGGATCGGTTCGGCCAAGGCTGCCTATGCAACGGTGATGTTCCCGATTGTGGCGCTGGCCATCTCAACTTTTGTGGAGGGCTACAGCTGGGGCGTGATGAATGCCGCCGGTCTGGTGCTGGCGCTTTGTGGCAATCTGGTGATGTTCACCAATCTGTCGCTGCGCCGAAAGGCCCCGCAAATGGCGTGACAGTCAAAACGCACCCAATGAAAAACGCCCCGGCCAGAAGGATCGGGGCGTTTTGCAATTCATTCATGGCGAAGATCAGGCACCAATCATCAAATCAAGGTTCTGCACCGCGGCCCCCGAGGCGCCTTTGCCCAGGTTGTCCAGAACCGCGACCAGAACGATGCGGCCATCTTCGGCATCGCCGCGCACATGAACGGTCAGATCATTGGTGTCATTCATCGCGGTCGGGTCGATGCGGCTGTCCTGATCGGCCAGATCCGCCACCTTCACATGTACAGCGCCGTCATAGGCTGCGGACAGGGCTGCATGGACCGAGGCCATGGTGACATCCCCCGCCAGTTGCGACAGATGCAGCGGGATCGACACCGCCATGCCCTGCGCGAAGTTGCCAACCGAAGGCACAAAGATCGGCTTTTCGGTCAGGCCGGAGAACTTCATCATCTCGGGCAGGTGTTTATGCGCCATGCCGGTGGCATAGAGGAACACATCCGGCGCTTCGCCGTTTTCATACTCTGCGATCAGGCCTTTGCCGCCGCCGGTGTAGCCTGAGATCGCATTGATCGACAGCGCCATATCCGCAGGCACAAGCCCCGCGCGGATCAGCGGGGCCAGCAGCACAATCGCGCCGGTCGCGTAGCAGCCGCAGTTGGCCACATAGCGGGCCGTTTTGATCTGCGCCTCTTGCGCCTCGGAGAGTTCCGGCAGGCCATAGGCCCAATCCGGGTTCACCCGATGTGCGGTGGAGGCATCAATGATGCGCACGTCCAGATCCTTGGACAGCGCGACGGCTTCTTTGGCCGCCGCATCCGGCAGGCACAGAATGGCCACATCCGCCTCAGCAAAAGCAGCCTTCCGTGCGGCGGCGTCTTTGCGCAGCTCCGGGTCAACCTGCACCAAGGTGATGTCATCACGGCGGATCAGGCGATCGCGGATCTGGAGTCCCGTCGTGCCTGCTTCGCCATCGATGAATACTTTGGTGGTCATGGTCTTACCCTTCATAAATCTTCTGCTGCCCAGATCTGGGCAATTGATACGTATTTCACGTCGCGCCCGCGCGCGAGCATGGCTTCCCTAACGTGAAAGCCTTCGAATCAGAAGAGGGATTTCATGCTTTCGTGAAGAAACTGTTTCCTCTCCGCCCAAGCGTGCAGCCGTGAAACCGCTGTGTCACAACCTGCAACCAGCGGCCTGCGACAATACTGCGCCCCAGTTCCCTATTGCTGAAACAGGGGTTGGGCTATCTATTGGCCCAGACGCGAACCCAAAGTTACCGAAGAGGCACGCAATGAAGAACCTGCTGATTGCAACCGCAACCCTGGCCGCTCTGGCCGCCCCCGCTTTTGCCGAAGGCGACATCGCCAAAGGTGAGAAAGCCTTCAAGAAATGCAAGTCCTGCCACATGGTCAAAGCCGACGATGGCACCATGATCATGAAGGGCGGCAAAACCGGCCCGAACCTTTATGGCGTTATCGGTCGCCCGTTTGGCGGCGTCGAGGGCTTCAAATACGGCAAGACCCTGGTCGCCGCCGGGGAATCCGGTCTGGTCTGGACCGAAGAGTCGCTGGCCGCCTTTGTCGCCGACCCCAAAGGCTATCTGAAAGAAGCCACCGGCGATTCGAAGGCAAAGTCGAAAATGACCTTCAAACTGAAGAAGGGCGGCGCCGATGTTGCGGCCTATCTGGCCTCGGTTGGTCCGGCCCCGGTTGCGGAAGAAGCGGAAACCGACGCGGCAACCGACAGCTAAACGGGCCGCGCCCTCTTGGGGCGTGATTCCACCGGTTTCAAGACCAATTGACGGCAGGCGCCCCTCTGGGCGCCTGTTTTCGTGTCAAAACAGGGGTTGCAGACAGAAAAATCCAAGCATTGCAAGGCCTGCGGCCCAAGGGGTGCGACAAAATACTTTGATCTGCATCAAATTCCCCAATTGCCCATATGGGTCCATCATTCTAAAACGTGAATTGATCACGGGCGCGTGGGGGCTTCCCCCTTGCGCCATCTAACACACCAACAGGAGGCAAGAATGGCAGACGCAGCCATCCACGGCCACGACCATGAAGACGAGCGTAGCTTCTTTACGCGCTGGTTCATGTCGACCAACCACAAGGATATCGGTATCCTTTACCTGATCACTTCGGCAATCGTCGGTCTGATCTCGGTATGTTTCACCGTTTACATGCGCCTGGAGCTGATGGAGCCCGGCGTACAGTACATGTGTCAGGAAGGCTTCATGGCCGATCCCTGCACCCCGAACGGCCATCTCTGGAACGTACTGATCACCTATCACGGCGTGCTGATGATGTTCTTCGTGGTGATCCCGGCCCTGTTCGGCGGCTTCGGCAACTACTTCATGCCGCTGCAGATCGGTGCGCCGGACATGGCGTTCCCGCGGATGAACAACCTGTCGTTCTGGCTCTACTTCGCTGGTACTGCGCTGGGTGTTGCCTCGATGCTGAGCCCCGGCGGCAATGGCCAGCTGGGTTCGGGCGTTGGCTGGGTTCTTTACCCGCCGCTGTCCACCACCGAAGGCGGCATGTCGATGGATCTGGCGATCTTCGCGGTCCACGTTTCCGGTGCCTCGTCGATCCTGGGTGCGATCAACATGATCACCACCTTCCTGAACATGCGTGCCCCCGGCATGACCCTGTTCAAGGTTCCGCTGTTTGCCTGGTCGATCTTTGTCACCGCCTGGCTGATCCTTCTGGCCCTGCCTGTTCTGGCTGGCGCGATCACCATGCTGCTGACCGACCGTAACTTCGGCACCACCTTCTTCGATCCTGCTGGCGGCGGCGACCCGATCCTGTACCAGCACATTCTGTGGTTCTTCGGTCACCCCGAGGTTTACATCGTGGTTCTGCCCGGCTTCGGTCTGGTGTCTCACGTGTTCGCAACCTTCGCCCGCAAACCGATCTTCGGCTACCTGCCGATGGTTTGGGCGCTGATCGCCATCGGTGGTCTGGGCTTCGTTGTTTGGGCACACCACATGTACACCGTTGGCATGTCGCTGACCCAGCAGTCCTACTTCATGCTGGCCACCATGGTGATCGCGGTCCCGACCGGGGTTAAGATCTTCTCGTGGATCGCCACCATGTGGGGCGGCTCGCTGGAATTCAAAGCGCCGATGCTGTTTGCTCTGGGCTTCCTGATCCTGTTCACCGTTGGTGGTGTGACCGGCATCGTACTGTCTCAGGCCGGTGTAGACCGTGCCTATCACGACACCTACTACGTTGTGGCGCACTTCCACTACACCATGTCGATGGGGGCTGCCTTTACCATCTTCGCCGGTATCTATTTCTACTTCGGCAAGATGTCGGGCCGTCACTACAATGAGTTTGCCGCCAAGATTCACTTCTGGCTGTTCTTCGTTGGCGTGAACGTCACCTTCTTCCCGCAGCACTTCCTGGGCCGTCAGGGCATGCCGCGTCGTTACATCGACTACCCGGAAGCCTTTGCCTACTTCAACAAGATCAGTTCCTTCGGCGCCCTGATCTCGTTTGCATCGTTCATCCTGTTCTTCGGCATTGTGATCCACGCCCTGCTGCGCGGTAAGAAAGTTGAAGAGAACAACTACTGGAATGAGCACGCGGACACCCTGGAGTGGACCCTGCCCTGCCCACCGCCGGAGCACACCTTCGAAATCCTGCCCAAGCAGGAAGACTGGGACAAAGCTCCGTCGCACTAAGCGGCTTAACAGATCAAGACAGAAGGCCCCGGTTTCCCGGGGCCTTTCTTTTTGACAAGGTCGCCAGAGCAGTATTGATGGGGAGCTTTTTTAAGACAGGAAACATTTGATGCGCAGATTTTTAGGCACCCCGATTGTAAGCTGGATTGCTCTCAAGCTAGCGGGCCTGCCGAGGCTCAATGCACCGACATTGTTCGCACTTGGCTTCCTGTGCCAGTTTATTATCGGGAGCGTCACCGGCATCGTTCTGTCTCAGGCCAACGTCGACCGGGCCTATCCTGACACCCACTACGTTGTGGCCCATTTCCGCTACACCATGTCGATCGCTGCTGTCTTTCTCCTGTTTGCTGGCATCTATTTCTGGTTCGGCAAAGTTACAGGTCGGCGCTACAGCAAAGTTGCCGCCAAACTTCACTTCTGGCTGTTATTTATCGGGGTGAACGTCGCCTTCTTCGCACAGCACTTTCCGGGCCGTCAGGCCGTACGACGCCGGTACATCGACTATCCAGAGACCAATGCCCATTTGAATCAGATCAGTGCCGTTGGAGCGCTGATTGCATGTGCCTCCGTTGTGCTGTTCTTCGCCATCGTGTTGCACGGGTTGATGCGCGGCAAGAAAGTCGCAGAGAGCAGTCGTTAATTTTGAAACCCAGGCCCCTTGACCCTGCCCTGCCCAACGCCGGGGCACACCCTTGAGATTCTGCCCACGCAGGAAGATCGGGACAAAGCTCTGTCGCAGAAAGCGGCTTCAGTTAAGACGAGAAATGGCCCCGCTCTGGCGGGGCCTTTTTATCGTGGGGATTGACATCAGTGTAAGCACAAACTTACCGTAAGTTATGACTTACACAGATTCGCTCACCGCCCTCGCCGACCCCACCCGCCGCAGCCTATTCGAAGCGGTGGCGGCCCAGCCCATGTCGGTCAGTGATCTGGCACAGGGCCGCAGCATTAGCCGTCCGGCGGTGTCGCAGCACCTCAGGGTGTTGGAACAGGCCCAGCTGGTCAGCGCCACACCGCAGGGCAACCGACGGATCTACGCGCTGGACACTCGTGGGCTGGAGGCGCTTAGGGACTACCTCGATCAATTCTGGACGAATGCCCTTGGCGCCTATGCGGATGAGGTCAAACGACGTGTGCAGCCAAACTGACATCTACCAATCCCATTTCAGGAGCAACCCTATGTTAGACCCAATTGTGAAAACCATCACAGTGCCCTGCGATCCCCAGCGCGCCTTTGAGATCTTTGTTGATATGCCCAGCTGGTGGCCGTTAGAAAAACGTTCGATGTCGCTGATGCGGGCGGGGGCGCCGGCCAAATCGCTGCATGTGGAACCCCGCCTCGGCGGTCGCATTGTTGAACTGGCTGCGGACGACGCCGAACACCACTGGGGCACCTTCCAGATCTATGAACCGCACAGCCGGTTGGAGATGGATTTTCACATGGGTCTGCCGGCCGACAAAACCGGTCAGGTTGAGGTAACCTTCACCGCAAAAGGCGCCGACACGGAGGTGGTGCTGACCCATAAAAACTGGGAAGGCTACGAGGATATGGCCGAGATGATGTATCAGGGCTATGGCGGCAGCTGGGAAATGTTGTTTGTCGAAACCTATGGCGGCGCTTGTCGGTGAACCCCCAAAAAGCTGCAGGAAACACTCGGACAGGGGCGCATTGCCGCCCCTTGTCCAGTCGCCTCTTTTCCTTGCCAGATTGCGCGCTACACTCCGCCCATGCCGCATGAATGGACCCCCGCCGCCCACCTGACCGAAGCCAAAGACGGCCCGCTGACCGCGCTGCGTCTCTGGCCCTATCGCTCGCTGCCGCCCAAGGGGTTTGCGGCGATGATCCTGCTGGCCTTCTGCCTTGGGACCGTTCCGTTGTATGGGCTTTTGGGCACGCGACTACTGTGGGTTTTGCTGCCTTTTATCCTGCTGATGGTGGGCGCGCTCTGGCTGGGGCTGGCGCGCAGCTACCGGGACGGGGAAATTCTGGAAGAGCTGATGCTGGACGGCGATGACCTATTGCTGCGGCACACGCCGGTGAAGGGCAAAACCGTGGAATGGCGCTGCAACGTCTATTGGGCCAAGGCCGAGATGCATGTCAGCGGTGGCAAGGTGCCCTTCTACGTTACGCTCTCTGGCAATGGACGGCGGGCCGAGATTGGCAGCTTTCTGTCCGAAGACGAACGTAAAGTGCTGCATGGTGAGTTGCAGGACTACATCAGACGGATGCGGATTACGCCGACGGTGAACCCCTAACGGCCCGCAGGCAGGCGACGTTCATAGATCAGATAGCTGTGTTCGGGCAGGTGTTCCTCCCCACGAAACTGCGCGGGCCGCCGTTTGTGGCGTTTGCGCAGCGCGTTGATCTGGTCGCCCAGCCCCAGCCACTCGATCCATTTGCGCAATTCGCCCACCTGCACACCCAAAGCCTGCGCCGTAGGCTTGCTGATCGAGCCGTTGTTGCGCGCCACCGTCTTCAGAATGTCCTCTGGTGAAACCGGTGCGGCGCTTATCAGGTCAAACCCGCTTTCCTTGGCATAGCGCCGGGCCACCTCGCGGGGATGATCCACATGTTTTGGCAGGCCGGGATAGGGGAAACCTTCGGCGGTTTCAGCTACTGCCGAGACCGTCATCACCATCGCCTCATAGACATACAGCCGGAAGCCCTGCGCCTGATAAGGCACCATGCCTCTCAGCCTTGCCTGCCAATGGTTCAGTACTGCCTCAGCAAAGCGGGTGCGCAACCCTGTGTCGACCCAGCCGTGCCGTGATGCTGCGGCCTCGAGTCCAAACAGATGTTCATGATTATGCGCTGAATGGGCATTGGCGCTGTCACCTTCAAACCGCAGAGGTTTCTCGGCAACCGCCACCAGATAGGCCGCCAATTCAGCATCGCGCCGCCGCAGCTCTGCCACCAGTTCTGAATACATACCTGCCTCATCTGTTTGTTGCGGCAGACTAGACCACATCCGTCAGACGCAGGGAATGGCCAAAGAAAAGGGGCCCCGAAGGCCCCTTCCCCGTCATAACAATATCACCGTGGATCAGCTCAGGCGGTCCTTCACCATCGGGCCAACAGCGCCAAAGTCCATCTGGCCGGTGTATTGGCCCTTCAGGACCCCCATCACCTTGCCCATGTCGCGAATCGAGCTGCCGCCCACCGCAGTGATGGCAGCCTCCACGGCCTTGGCCACTTCATCGTCGTTCAACTGACGCGGCAGGAAGTCTTCGATCACACCGATCTCGATCTGCTCACGCTCGGCCAGATCAAACCGGCCAGCTTCTTCATACTGGCGCGCGCTTTCCTGACGCTGCTTGACCATTTTGCCAAGGATTGCCAGCACATCAGCGTCGCTCACCCCTTCGTCGCGGCCTTCACCACGGGCGGCAATGTCACGGTCTTTGATCGCCGCATTGATCAGACGCAGGGTCGACACGCGGGTGGTATTCTTGTCCTTCATGGCCTGTTTCATTTCGGCCATGACACGGTCACGCAGTTCCATTTGGTCCCATCCCCAAGGGTTTTCGATAGCCGCCGACCCTAGCCCCAAGCGCTGCGGGTGACAAGCTTTGCGTTAACGTTGGCGTCAGGACATGCTAGCTATGCAAAAAAGCCACCCCGCTTGGGCCAAACGGCCCTTGACCCCACCCCCTGCCAGCCGTATTACCCCGCCAATTTGCCCACATCGGAGATCAAAACCATGGCCCAGCAGCCCGACACCCGCCCAACCGCGTGCCTTGCCCTCGCTGACGGAACGATCTTCTATGGACGAGGCTTTGGCGCCACCGGCGCAACCGAGGCAGAGCTGTGCTTCAACACCGCGATGACCGGCTATCAGGAAATCATGACCGACCCGTCTTATGCGGGCCAGATCGTGACCTTTACCTTCCCCCATATCGGCAACACCGGCACCACGCCGGAAGATGACGAAACCGGCGAACCGGTGGCCGCTGGCATGGTGGTGAAATGGGACCCGACAGCGCCCAGCAACTGGCGCAACGTCGAAGAACTGAGCCCCTGGCTGGCCAAACGTGGCCGGATCGCCATTGGTGGCGTTGACACCCGTCGCCTGACCCGCGCCATCCGCCAGCAGGGCGCGCCGCATGTCGCCATCTCCCACGACCCCGAAGGCAACTTCGACATCGAAGCGCTGGTGGCCAAAGCCCGCGCCTTTGCCGGTCTGGAAGGTATGGATCTGGCCAAAGACGTCACCTGCGCCCAGTCCTACAAATGGGACGAAATGCGGTGGGCCTGGCCCGAAGGCTACACCCGTCAGGAGGCCCCAAAGCACAAGGTTGTCGCCGTCGACTTTGGCGCCAAGCGCAACATCCTGCGCTGCCTGGCCTCAGCGGGTTGCGATGTAACCGTACTGCCCGCCACTGCCACCGCCGAAGAGGTTCTGTCGCACAACCCCGATGGCGTGTTCCTGTCAAATGGCCCCGGCGACCCTGCCGCAACCGGTGAATACGCCGTGCCGATGATCAAAGGGGTGCTGGAGGCAGACCTGCCCGTCTTTGGCATCTGTCTGGGTCACCAGATGTTGGCGCTGGCCCTAGGTGCCAACACCGTCAAAATGAACCACGGCCACCACGGCGCCAACCACCCGGTGAAAGAACATGAAACCGGCAAGGTGGAAATTACCTCGATGAACCACGGTTTTGCGGTGGATGCGCAGACCCTGCCCGAAGGGGTTGAGGAAAGCCATGTCTCGCTGTTCGACGGCTCCAACTGTGGCATCCGCATCAAAGACCGCCCGGTCTTCTCGGTGCAGCATCACCCCGAAGCCAGCCCCGGCCCGCAGGACAGCTTCTACCTGTTTGAGCGCTTTGCCGAAAACATGGCGGCACGCGCCTGATCGTGCCCTTCCATCCATCGGCGTCTTAACCCTCTGTTAAGACCGCTGCGCCATACTGCCCCCTGTGGTTTTCGCCTCAGGGGGCTTTTCTTTGTCCATCACCCTGCATTCCGCAGCCGCTCCCCAGAACGGGGGCAGTTTAGGTCAGTTCCTGCTGGATCGCGGCCTGCTGTCCGCATCCGAGCTGTTAAAGGTCAGGGGGGAAAGGATCGGCGGCGGTCAAAGCCTGCTGGAGGCGGCCTTGCACCTGCACGCCGACCGGGCCGAAGATCTGCGTGATGCGGCCGCACAATGGCGCGGCCTGCCCTATGTCGCAAACGGCCCTCTGCTCCCCTGCCCCAAGCTGTTAACACCTGCGACCCTGCGTGACTGTCTGCGGCAACGGATGGTGCCTCTGGCCAGCTCTGCGGACGGCTTGCGCATTGCGATTGCGGATCCCGAATATGATCCAGCCACTGTTGCAGCAACCTTTGGCGCCGCAGGGGCAGAGGACGTCTCACTTGTGCTTACCTCTGAAACCTTGGTGCTGGCGGCCCTGCAGCAAACCGCCGCGGCAGAGCTTGGTCCCGGCGCCGAACGCCGCACCGCAGACCGTTTCAGTTTTCGCAAAACCCGCGGCCAAAGCCGGCGCTGGACGGCAGGAATGCTCGGCCTCATTGGCCTTTTGCTGCTTGGCCTGGCGCTTTGGCCCAAGACAGGTCTTACGGCGCTGAGCCTCTGGGCCTGTTTCACCCTTATCTGCGCCACCACGGTCAAACTGTCGATCTTGACCACCTTGCCGCTGACCAAGCTTGCCCCCGCCAAACACCCCAGCAAGCACAGGCCCCGCATTTCCATTCTGGTGCCTCTGTTTCGCGAACCCGAAGTGGTGAGATTGCTGCAGAAACGACTTGCCCGGCTGCGCTATCCGGCGGGGATGCTGGAAATCCTTCTCTTGCTGGAAGAAGAGGATCATCAAACAAAACAAGCGCTTGAAGGGGCCAAGTTGCCACCGCATGTGCGCATTCTCACGGTTCCGGACGGCCAGCCACGCACCAAGCCGCGGGCAATGAACTATGCGCTAGATTTCTGCAAAGGCGACATCATCGGCATCTATGATGCCGAAGACTCCCCCGCCCCTGACCAATTGCTTCGCGTTGCGGACGCGTTTGCCGATGCGCCAGCGGATATGGCCTGCATGCAAGGGGTTCTGGACTATTACAATCCGCGTCAAGGCTGGTTGGCACGCTGTTTCACCATTGAATACGCCAGCTGGTTCCGGGTGATGTTACCGGGGATGCGCCGCCTTGGCTTTGCCATCCCGCTGGGCGGCACCACCCTGTTCTGCCGCCGCGATGTTCTGCTTGAGGTGGGCGGGTGGGACGCCCATAACGTGACCGAGGATGCCGATCTGGGCATTCGTCTGGCCCGTTTTGGCTATCGCAGTGAATTGCTGCCCTCCACCACCCTGGAAGAGGCCAACTGCCACCTGCTGCCCTGGGTGCGGCAACGCTCGCGCTGGCTGAAAGGCTATATGGTGACCTATCTGGTGCATATGCGCCGCCCGCTGCGATTGCTGCGGGATCTGGGTCTATGGCAATTCCTCGGGCTCCAGCTGCATTTCGTGACCACCCTGTCGCAGGTGCTGCTGGCACCGCTGCTGTGGTCGTTCTGGACCATCCTATTGGGCCTGCCCCATCCGCTGTCAGACACGGTGCCCGGCAGCACCTTGGCGACGCTTGGGATTGGGTTTCTTTTTGCCGAACTGGTTGTCCTGACCACCGCAGCTATAGCAGTTTCAAGCCGCAATCACCGTCACTCGCTGGCTTGGGTGGTGACAACCCATTTCTATTTTCCACTTGCTGCATTTGCGGCTTACAAAGCGCTTTACGAGTTGATTTTCCAACCGGTCTATTGGGACAAAACCCAACACGGCCTGTCGATCCGCGCCGCCCCACGGCAAAGCGGATCACAAACGGCCGTGGCGCACCGCGTCCAGCTTCAATCGGGTGGTGAAAGCCTGTGAAATATGGGTTTTCAACGCTTCGCAGGCACGGTCTTCATCGCGGGCCTCAATCGCTGCAACAATGGCAGCGTGTTCGTTCAAGGCCAGCTCATCCCGCCCCTGCGCCGCCAGCGAGGTGCTGTCCATCAGCGCCATGGTGCGATGCACCAGATCCAGCTGCTGCACCAGATAGCGGTTGTGGGACGCAAGGTGGATCTGCTTGTGAAACTGCCGGTTCGATCGCGACAGGGCAGCAGGATCGCCGATCCGGCCGCGGTCCTCCTCGACCATTTCCCGCAACACGCTCACCTCTTCACGAGTGGCATGGCGCGCAGCCAGTCGCGCGGCGAGCCCTTCCAGCTCGGCCCGAACCGCATAAAGCTCGCTCAGCTGATTGTGGTCCAGTGAGGCCACAATCAGGCTCCGCCCGTCCCGTGCCAGCAGCGACTGGGTCTCAAGCCGTTGCAGCGCCTCCCGAATCGGGGTGCGTGACACACCAAACCGCTCTGCCAACTCGCTTTCCACCAGACGGTCGCCCGGGCGATAAACCCCGGTGTCGATCGCCTCGAGGATCAACGTATAGGCATCTTTTTGCGGCTTCAGCTCTTTCATCGCGGCACTTTCCAAATTGAGGTCTCGGCACAGTAGCGCTCCTCCCCAAAGGATCAAGCGAAACTCACATTTTCAACGGCTTCCGCAATGTCGCAGCCGCGTTGCACTGGACGCGTCGCTGAAATAGGGTGCGGCCATGCCCAAACAACACTTCTCCCATGTGACCCAATGGGTCTTTGACCTCGACAATACGCTTTACCCGCCCAAGGCGCGGCTGTTTGACCAGATTGAGGTCAAAATGACCAACTACGTGATGTCGGCGCTGGGGGTTGACCGGGCGCGCGCCGACCATCTGCGCAACCATTACTGGGCCACCTACGGCACAACGCTGGCCGGATTGATGCGCGAACATGACGTTGATCCCGGCCCCTATCTGACCGAGGTCCACGAGATTTCGCTGGACCATCTGGAAAAGGACCCCAATCTCGCCAGCCATATCCGGTCACTGCCGGGCCGTAAAATTGTCTACACCAACGGCGCCGCCCCCTATGCCGAACGGGTGCTGGAGGCGCGTGGGCTGTCAGGTCTGTTTGATGCGATCTACGGAGTGGAACATGCCGACTTCCGCCCCAAGCCCGAACTGGAAGCGTTCCAGACGATCTTTGCCAAAGACGGGATCGCACCGGAAAGCGCCGCTATGTTCGAGGATGATCCCCGCAATCTGGCAGTGCCACATCAGCTGGGAATGAAAACGGTCCACGTGGCGCCCGATCCGCTTGAGGCCACGCACATCCATCATCACACCGACGACCTGACGGATTTCCTCGGCCAACTGCGCGGACTATAGGCCTCCCCGCTGCGACATATCCGACCACGTCGCGCGGCCCCTTGCCGCAGTGCGGCAATCCTACCAATGGTGTGTGCGGGATGAACCATTATCTCTGACGCGGAAACCCCCTCTGCCCCCCATACGAACAGGACCGCCGTTATGAGCCTCGCTGCCACCACCCCTGCTGCCGCCCCGAAAAAAGCCCTATCTGGTGAGGTCATTGCCTTTTTGATTGCGCTGGTTCTTGTGGCGCTTTGGGGTCTGTCGATCTTCACCTTCGGAGTGCCGGGCCTCTATATTCCCGCCGTCATCGCTGTGCCGGTGATCTATGTGCTGCTGCTGATCATCACAGTTGGCTGACACCACACGACGGCCATTCGGCCCAGATCAGCAAGAGTGACAGGATGCCGCTTGGACTGCCCGCCCGAAGGGTCTAGGTTGCGCCTCAAGAAAGAGGCCGTCCCATGCAAAACTATGACGTTGATATTCTTGTTTCTGGCGGCGGTGTCGCTGGTCTGACTGCTGCCGCGCTGTTTGGGCAGGCCGGATTTTCGGTGCTTTGTGTCGATCCCACACCCCCCGTGACGGAACGTGATGCACAAGGTTCCGACCTGCGCACCACTGCGTTTTTGCAACCGTCCCAAGCCCTTCTGGAGCGTGCTGGCCTGTGGCAACGGCTCTCGGCTGAGGCCGCACCTTTGCAGGTCATGCGCATTGTGGATGCGGGCGGGACAGAACCAGAGCCGCGGATCGTCAAGGATTTCAACGCCGCTGATATCTCAGACAAGCCGTTTGGCTGGAACCTGCCCAATTGGTTGCTGCGGCGCGAGCTGACCGATCATCTGGACGGGATGGAAAACGTCGAATTTCGCGCGGGCACCGGCACCACCACCCTTTTCACCCGCACCTCTATGGCGCGGGTTGGCCTGTCAGATGGGTCTTCGGTAACCTGCAAACTGGTAGTCGCCGCGGACGGGCGCCACTCACCGATGCGGGAGGCCGCAGGCATTTCGGCCAAAACCACTCGTTATGGGCAAAAGGCGCTGGCCTTTGCCGTCACCCACCCGATCCCGCATGACAATGTCTCAACCGAGATCCACCGCTCCGGCGGGCCGTTCACATTGGTGCCTCTGCCCGATCACAACGGCATGCCCTCCTCGGCCATTGTCTGGATGGAACAGGGGCCAGAGGTGCAACGGTTGGCCGCGCTGCCGGAAGATGAATTTGAGGCGGCGATGAACGAGAGATCCTGCCTATTGTTTGGTCCGCTGACGCTGGCGTCGCGCCGCACCGTCTGGCCGATTATCAATCAGGTTGCCGAACGGATGGACGGCGAACGGGTGGCGCTGCTGGCGGAGGCCGCCCATGTAGTGCCGCCGATCGGGGCGCAGGGGTTGAACATGTCGCTGGGCGACATGCGGGTGTTGCTGGAACTGGCTGAGGCCCGTCCTGAAGGCCTGGGCGATGCTCAGATGCTGAAAGAATTCAACCGCTTGCGTCACCGCGAAGTGCAGGTGCGATCGGTTGGGATCGACCTGTTGAACCGCGCCTCAATGATGGAGGCACAACCGCTGCGCGATCTGCGGGCGGCGGGGCTGAACGCGATCTATTCGATGCCACAGGTGCGCAAGCTGATGATGCAGATGGGATTGGGCGCGAAGGGGTAGCGCCAACCTGAGCGATGCGCAGAGAGGGCGCTGCCCTCTGGGATCAAAATGAGATTTTGCCCCCAATCACCCGGAGTATTTCCGGATCATTGAAAAGGGCCACCGCAAGCCAATCGCAGCGGCCCGTGTTTTCAGAGCACTTTGTCGAGGACTGCCTTCAGACGCGCCAGCGTGGCGTCCACGTCATAAAGCTTGTCGAGACCAAACAGGCCAAGACGGAAGGTCTGGAAGCCTTCCGGTTCATCACAGGCCAGCGGCACGCCGGCCGCGATCTGCATGCCTTCGGCGGCAAATTTCTTGCCGTTTTGAATCTCGGCATCGCTGGTGTAGCTGACCACAACCCCTGGCGCGCCAAATCCTTCGGCCGCCACCGAGGTAATACCCTTGTCGCTGAGCATTGTCCGCACACCATTGCCCAGCGCCCATTGCGCATCGCGCAGCTTCTCAAAGCCATAGTCCCGGGTTTCCACCATCGTGTCGCGGAACGCCCGCAACGCGTCAGTGGGCATGGTCGCGTGATAGGCGTGGCCGCCGGTTTCATAGGCCACCATGATGTCGCGCCATTTTTTCAGATCGATGGCAAAACTGTCCGAACGGGTCGCGGCCAGCCGGTCTTCGCCCCGTTTCGACAGCATCACCAGACCCGCAGAGGGCGAGGCCGACCAGCCTTTTTGCGGCGCCGAAATCAGCACATCGACGCCGGTGTCCTGCATGTCGATCCAGGCGCAGCCCGAGGCGATGCAATCCAGCACCATAATGGCGCCAACGTCATGGGCAGCCGTGGCCAGCGCTTTGATATAGGCGTCGGGCAGGATCAGACCGGCAGAGGTTTCCACATGGGGGGCAAAGACCACATCTGGTTTGGCCTCATGGATCATGGCAACCACTTCTTCCACCGGCGCAGGCGCGAAGGGTTCGGTGATGCCATTGCCGGTCTGGCGGGCCTTGAAGACCGAGGTTTTGGCGGCGAAGCCACCGGCCTCGAAGATCTGGCTCCAACGGTAGGAGAACCAGCCGTTGCGCACGATCAGCGCATGGGCGTCATGACCGAACTGCCGGGCCACCGCCTCCATCGCGTAGGTGCCGCCACCGGGGACAATGGCAACCGCATCGGCTTTGTAGACATCCTTCAACATCGAGGAGACATCGTTTATCACCGCTTGAAAGGCGGTGGACATGTGGTTCAGCGAGCGGTCGGTAAAGACAACCGAAAATTCCAGCAGACCGTCGGGGTCGACGGTATCAAGCAGCGCAGCCATGGCAGTTCCTTTGATTGGTTTGACGCCAATCTACCCCTCCCCGCGCTGAGGTCCAAGAGGCATTAGCCGCCGCCCAGTGGGCCGGGGCGACGTTCTTCGGACAGGAGCACATTGGCCTCCACATCCCCAGCGCCGGGCAGGGTCATGATCCGACGACGCAGCACCCGTTCGAAATCGGCGATATCGCGGGCTGTGACCCGCAGCCGGTAGTCATACATGCCCAGCACGTGTTCTACCGTCTGCACCTCAGGAATGGCAGAGACCGCCCGTTCAAAATCCTCCAGGCTGACGCGGCCCTTGGTGGCCAGTTTCACCCCCAGAAAGACGGTCACGCCAAAGCCCAGCTTCTCCTTATCCAGATCCAGCTTGCGCCCGGCAATGATGCCCGCATCCTGCAACCGTTTGATCCGCCGCCATGTCGCCGGCTGGCTGAGGCCGAACCGCCGCCCAAGCGCCGAGGCGCTTTGGGTAGCATCACGGGACAGGGCGCGCAGGATCTGATGGTCGATACCGTCAATGTCGATCATATCGGCAAGCTTTCGTCCGCTTTGATGCGCGCCACATGCATCAGGGCTTCAATGTCGTTGATATGGGGCAGCGTCAGGATCTGGCTGCGGTAGATATCCTGATAATGCGCCATGTCGCGGGCAATCACCGACAGGCGCACGTCCACACGGCCCAGGAAGGTCTGGATTTCGATCACCTCAGCTATCTCGCGGGCGGCATCAATAAATTCGTCAAAGGCGCGAGTCTGGGTCTTGTCCAGTGTGATCCGCAAGGACACTTCCACCGCAAACCCCAGCGCGCGCCAGTCAATCACCGCCTGTTGACCACGCAGCACGCCGGTTTCGCGCAGCTTGTCGATGCGGCGCGACAGACGTGATGTGGTTAGACCCAGATGATCCGCCAGATCCGGAATCGACATGTCCGGATCACCCTGCATGTTGCGCAATATGCGTCGGTCGAGGTCATCAAGCATGAATACGTCATCTTTCTTTTGTTTGACGAATGATTAGCGCACATCCGGCCGAAAATCCAGCACCATTCCTCTCGCACCTGCTGAAAATCCGCCTATGATCACCCTCAATCACAGTTCGACAGAGAAAAGGAGCGCCCCAATGCGCGTTTACTACGATCGCGATTGCGACATTAACCTGATCAAAGACATGAACGTTGCGATCCTGGGCTACGGCTCGCAGGGTCACGCCCACGCGCTGAACCTGCGCGACTCGGGTGCGAAGAACGTTGTTGTTGCGCTGCGCGAAGGCTCGCCCTCCGCCAAGAAAGCCGAAGGCGAAGGCCTGAAGGTTATGGGCATCGCCGAAGCGGCAGCATGGTGTGACGTGATCATGTTCACCATGCCCGACGAACTGCAGGCAGAAACCTACAAGAAATACGTTCACGACAACATCCGCCCCGGCGCGGCCATCGCGTTTGCCCACGGCCTGAACGTACACTTCGGCCTGATTGAGCCGAAAGAAGGCGTTGACGTGATCATGATGGCGCCGAAAGGCCCGGGTCACACCGTGCGCGGCGAATACACCAAAGGCGGCGGCGTGCCCTGCCTGGTTGCTGTTGACACCGACGCCACGGGCAAAGCGCTGGAAATCGGCCTGTCCTACTGCTCCGCCATTGGTGGCGGCCGTTCGGGCATCATCGAAACCAACTTCCGTGAAGAGTGTGAAACCGACCTGTTCGGTGAGCAGGCAGTTCTCTGCGGTGGCCTGGTTGAACTGATCCGCTGCGGCTTTGAAACCCTGGTTGAAGCTGGCTACGCGCCGGAAATGGCCTACTTCGAATGTCTGCACGAAGTGAAGCTGATCGTGGACCTGATCTACGAAGGCGGCATCGCCAACATGGACTACTCGATCTCGAACACTGCCGAGTACGGCCAGTACGTCACCGGCCCGCGCATCCTGAACTACGACGAAACCAAAGCCCGCATGAAAGATGTTCTGACCGACATCCAGCAGGGCAAGTTCGTGCGCGACTTCATGCTGGAAAACGCTGTAGGTCAGCCGACGATCAAAGCGTCGCGTCGTGCCAACGACGAGCACATGATCGAAGAAACCGGTGCCAAGCTGCGCGGCATGATGCCTTGGATCTCGGCCGGCAAAATGGTCGACAAAGAAAAGAACTAATTGGGTATGCCCAATTATCGGCTTGGCGGGGGCTGCCCCGCCGCCTAAAGGTTCTGGGGCGCGTCGGCTTTCGGCGCGCCCTTTCCATTTAGAACAAGATTTTCGGAGCAGCGCAGATGACTGCCAGCCAGCCCACACAGCCCGGCCTGATCAACTGGATCAAACTGATCACCCTTGGGATTATCTGGGGGGCGTCCTTTATGGCGGTCTCCGTGGCGCTGGAAGGCATGGGGCCGATGAGCGTGGCCGCCATCCGCATCGTGATCGGTGCCCTAAGCGTGTTGGCCCTGATCCGCGCGATGGGCATCGCCCTGCCCGATCCACGCAGCCGCGACGGACGGATCATCTGGGCGGCGGCTTTTGGCATGGGGCTGTTTTCCAACGCCCTGCCGTTCACCCTGCTGAGCTGGGGCCAGACCTATGTGGCGTCGGGTTTTGCCGGGGTTTGCATGGCGATTGTGCCGCTGTTTGTGCTGCCGCTGTCCCATGTCTTTGTGCCCGAAGAACGCATGACCCTGCGCCGCACCCTTGGATTTTCGGTGGGGTTTGCTGGCGTGTTGGTGCTGATCGGGCTGGATGCCTTTGCCTCGGCCGGTAGTAATTTTGAATCGCTGGCCCGCATTGCCTGTCTTGGTGCCTCGCTCTGCTATGCGATCGGGGCCATCATCACTCGGCTTTGCCCGCAGGTGAACATGTTGTCGCTCTCAGCGGCGGCGCTGATCTGCGGGGCCGCGATGATCGTGCCGGTGGCGCTCTGGCAGGAAGGCATGCCCAGCCTGCCCGCCATCACGCCGCTTCTGGCCATTCTCTACCTCGGGATTTTCCCCACGGCCGTGGCGCAGATCCTGCTGGTGCAAGTGGCACGTTCTGCTGGGCCTTCGTTTCTGGCGACGGTGAACTATCAGGTGCCGGTCTGGTCGGTAATTTTCGGCGCTGTCCTGCTGTCCGAGGCGGTGCCGCCACAGCTGTTCGCTGCACTGGCGCTGATCCTCGGTGGGCTACTGCTGTCGCGCCAGCCCCGCCGGGTGGCGGCCTAACCCACTGCACAGCCCCGGTTCATCTCTGCACTTTCGGTGCGGTTGTATGATACCCCAATGCGCCCCATCTGCCTGTCATGACCCAACATGACATCGCCGTCAGACAGGGGCTGCCCGAAGAGATGCAGACCCTGCTTCGGGAGTATCCGCGCGACGCCTGGCCGGATCACCCGAATTTCGCCGGCTTAATCCAACGTTGGATGGGGGCTCACACCATGTTCCACCAGATGGCCGAGATCGTCACGACGGACACCAAAGAGATGCTGGACCGAAAGCTTGATCCCGATTGGTATGCTATGCGGCTGGGCCATTTTGGCAACGCGCTGGTGCGCAATCTGCACGGGCATCACACTTGGGAAGATCACAAGTTCTTCCCCGAGCTGATGGACGCGGACAATCGGTTCATCGACGGTCTGGAGATATTGGAAAGCGACCATGAACAAATGGATCAGCTTCTGGCGGAACTGGTGCGCAGCTCCAACCGGTTCATCCAGCTGATGGATCTATCCGCAAAGGATGCGCCGGATGAGCTGCCGGAGGTGTTGAAAAACGCCGGAGCCATTCAGCACTTTTTGCAGCGACACCTGAGTGACGAAGAGGATCTGGCTGTGCCGATCCTGCTGCACCACAAACTGAGAGGGTAGTTTGAAAGGGGCCTGTGGCCCCTTTCAGCGCCATACGTTCAGGTCTGTTCTTGGTGATGCGCGCGCACTGCTCCGCCGTAGCAGTCTAGCAGCACGTGATCCCAACCCGGCACATATTGCTGTCGGACTTCGGCTCCGCCCTCGATCTGATCCCAACCTTCATGTCTGAGCCGGACCTGCGTTTCGCTGGCACCGACCTCGATGAAGTCCACATGAACAATGGTGGCTCGCGTCTCCGGATGCCCTGGGTGCCAGATAAAGCTCAACCGTTCCGGTGGCTGCCAGTCTGTCACCTTGCCCCAATCACAGTGACAACCGTCGGGCAGCACCTCATAAATCCGACCCCCTGTTTGCGGCTCAATCACAATGCCCTGCGGCAACCCGCCCTGCCCTGCCGCGACCGAATGCGTCTCCGCCGGCCACCACATGTGGATTTCCTCGGTGAAAATCCGAAAGGCAAAGGCCCGCGGCACCTTCAGGGACAGGTTTTTCTCAATTGGTTCAACTGATGTTGCTGCCATCTGCATCTTTACCTTCCTCCCCATAGCGCTGTTCCGCGTGGGCTGCGAAACCGTCGAGGGCACGCCCCCAAAGCGTATCAAAATAGCCGCGCAACGCCGCCAAGCGGGCGGGTTCCACCTGATAGATATTCTGCCGCCCCTGTTTCTGCGCGCAGACCAACCCTGCATCTGAAAGCACCTTTAGATGCTGCGACACCGCCGAGCGGCTGACGGGCAGACCTGCGGCCAGCTTTCCCACAGGCAAAGGGGCTGCGATCAGCCCTTCAAAGACCTGTCGCCGCGTCGGATCAGCAAGCGCGACAAACGCGTCTTCAGGGTGCATAGTTATCTCGTTAGTCATGACTAACGGTTAGCCCGGACTAACACGACAAGTCAACCCCTTGACCTCCTGACCGCAACAGGGTCAGGTCGCGCCAAGCGATCAAAGGACATCCCATGCAACCCGTCATCACCCGCGCCTCCTGGGCTATGATCATCACCCTCGGGTTTGTCTGGGGCGCCACCTTTATGGTGATTGAACTGGCCCTGCGTGGGATCACCCCGTTCTGGCTGACCTTTTCGCGGCTTGGTTTTGCAGCGTTGTTGCTGGGGACCGTCTGGCAGGCCCGAGGCGGCAAGCTGTGGCTGAGTGAGGACCGCCCGTGGCATTGGCTGATCCTGTCTGGATTGCTAAGCGCGGCGATCCCTTTCCTGCTGCTCAGCTGGGGGCTGCAACATGTGGCATCAGGCTTTGCCGGGGTGTCGATGGCGGCAATCCCGTTGATGGTTCTGCCACTGGCCCATCTGTTTCTGGTGGGTGAGCAGATGACCCTGCGCCGCTCTGTCGGTTTTGTCACCGGATTTGCGGGCGTTGCCCTGCTGATCGGCGCACAGGCCTTTGAAAGTTCGGGCGAGGATCTGGAGCTTTGGGGCCGTCTGGCCTGTGTCTCGGCCGCAATGTGTTACGGGGTCAACTCGATCATCACCCGCCGCCTGCCTGCAATCGATCCGGTGGGGCTGTCGGCGAACCTGATGATTATCGGGGCGCTGATTATCCTGCCTGCCGCATTGATCGTTGAAGGTCTGCCGCAGATGCCGTCAGGTGAAACGCTGGGCTATATGGCCTTGTTGGGGTTGGTGCCCACAGCGGCGGCAAACCTGTTGCGGGTTTTGGTGATCCGCTCGGCCGGCTCCACCTTCATGTCGCTGACCAACTACATCGTGCCCGTCTGCTCGGTCGTATTGGGAGCATGGGTTCTAAAGGAACCGCTGCCTGCAGGGCTGCTCTCGGCCATGGGGTTGATCATGGGCGGGGTGCTGATTTCACAGCTCGGGGCGCTCAAGCGGCTGTTCAGCCGCTGACCGCCTGCCACAGATTGAGCGCCGATCGGGTTTCAAACACGTCATGCACCCGCAGGGCCTGCACCCCCTGCGCCACTGCGGCCAGCGCCAATGCCACCGAGCCCGCGGCGCGATCCTTGGGCTCTGGCGCGTTGCCCAATGTGCCGATGAATTTCTTCCGTGACACCCCCAGAAGGATCGGACAGCCAAGGCTGTGGAACAACGAAATCCGTTTTAGCAGCGCAAGGTTATGGGCCACGGTTTTGCCAAAGCCGATGCCAGGATCAACCATGATCTGATCGCGCGGTACGCCGGCCGCAACCAGCGCTGCGACCTGTGTCTCCAAGAAATCATAGATGTCCAGCAGTACCGCCTCATAACTTGGGTCGTCCTGCATGGTCGTCGGATCGCCCAGCGAATGCATTACACAGACAGGCCGTTTGTTCTGGCCCACGAACGGCAGAAGGGCGTCATCAAAGGTGAAGCCGGAGACGTCATTAACCAGATCCGCCCCTGCGCCGATGGCAGCCTCGGCCACCTCCTGTTTGCGCGTATCGATTGAGATCGGCACATTCAAGGTTTCACGCAGCGCAGCAATCACCGGAGCGGTGCGGTCAATTTCTCGGGTGCGCTCGACCTCCTCAGCGCCGGGTCGGGTCGATTCCCCCCCAATGTCGAGGATATCTGCCCCCTGCTCCAGCATCTGTCGCGCATGGGCCACGGCCTCTTTCAACCCGTTGTGCTGGCCACCGTCACTGAAGCTGTCGGGCGTCACATTGAGGATCCCCATGATCTGCGGCTGCGCCAAATCGAGGCGCGCAATTTCCGGCCGGGGGGCGGTCAGCCGATCTCGCATCTCAGCCGGCAGGTCCAGTGCTGAAATCCGCTGCGGCGGCAATTCACGGCTCAGCAGCTCAACTTTGGAGAACCAAGCCCAGCCCCCCGCCAGCGTCAAGGCATGATCGGGGCGCGATGGATCGGTCTGCACAATGGGGCGGTAGTAGGTTTTCATCAAAGCCTCCGGTCAGAGCGTGATGTGGCGCTGCGGCAGGCCCAAATCCGGCAGCTCCGCGCCAATGGTGACAACCTCTGCTGCCTGCATTTCCTGTGCGAACCAAGCGGTCAGCGCGGCCCCATCCACCGTTTCCGGCGGCGTTGTGGCATCCAGAACCATCTTGGCGGGCGCCCAGATGCTGATATGGCCCTGTTTCATGGCCCAGTCGAGCTCGGTCCGGGTGTTTGCCACATTGAGCCGCGCATCTCGCGACATCAAGGTCCATGCAGCCTGATCCAACTGCAAAAGGTCAATGTTCAACTGCGCGCGGATATCTGCCACAGCGTTGTTGCCCTCTGGCGCTTCAAGGCACAGCACCAAAGGCGCCGCCCCCGCCAGATCGTCCAACCAACCGGCCAGAGCCTCCGACACCTGCGCCGCGCGACTGAGATAGACCAGACGCGGCTGCACAGCCTTCGCCACGGCAGCGCCAGCGACTTCGGCCGCGCTGCGCACAATCTCAACCCCCAGTTTGAACGGGCCACGGTCCAGCTTCTCGATCCGCAGGAACACCCGGCGGGCCTGCGGCTCTGCCAGAATGCGGGCGGCGATATTGTCCGCAAGCGTTTCCAAAAGATTCAGACGTTCCGCCGCCAATTCGGTGGTGATGGCTTCGGTCACCTTGTCATAGGACAGGATGCGGTCCACGTCATCTTCCAGTGGGGCGGAAACAGGCGCCACCTCGACCACCACGTTGAAGGACAAACGTTGGGTCAGATCGCGTTCGACCTGAAAGGCGCCGATTTCGACCTCCACGATATGATCGCGCAGGGAAATCCGATCCAGCGGCGCTGTCGCCGAGGCTTCGGACCGCGCCAAAGGATGGTCAAATGCCTGCTGGATTTCAGCGGTTTCACTATCGGATTGAGCAATCATTGCAACGCCTCGCCGGATCGAACATGAAAAAGGGGGCCTGTGCCCCCTTGATCCAGCTAGACCAATTGTCCAAGCGCGGCAAGTGCCTCACTTCATCGAAAGCTCGGTCGGATGGCGGTAGAAGTGATGCACACCGATGGTGGTGGTGCGGGCAAACTTGCGCGACCAGTTCGGGCGCACCGCTTTGGTGTGGTAATAGGTGGCGTTGTCGGTCAGGGCACGCGGCGCACCGTTAATCATCAACTGCGCCACTTTACCGACCTGAACATAGGCCTTCGGTTCGCGGACCACTTCTTTGTGGCCGTCGCAGGTGTAGGTGAACTGGCACTGGTATTTGCGCCCGGTGCCCTGATTGACCACACCACAGACCGTGTTGGGGAACCTGCCCGAGCTGACACGGTTCAGGATCACCTCAGCCACGGCAAACTGGCCTTTGACGCTTTCGCCGCGGGCTTCGAAATAGAGCGCTTCTGTCAGGCAGGCCCATTCTTCGTCGCCTTTGGCCTCGGGCAAACCATCCAGGAAACTGCGCGAGTAGTCGATCTTGCTTGGCGCCTTCTGCGGGTTAAACAGCTTGTCCAGCAAACCGCCCTTCACACCAAAGAGGCCACGTTTTTCCTGCTGCAGAACAGCATCCACCTGGGTTTCTGCCACAGCCACACCAGCGACGGGGGCAAAAAGGGTCAGAGCCACCGCCACAACAGACAGTACACGTTTCATCTTGATCTCCTAGTCAGGGGACGCAGAGCCTCCCGCTCCTCTGGGTCAATCAGCGGGCGGAATAGCGAAAAAAGCGGCCCGGGTCTAGATGGGGGCGGCAAAGCGGCGCATGTTAGATCGCCCCCTGACACCGATCAAGACATCTGGGTGTGAATTTTATGTAAATTTGGCCCGTATTTAGCGGGGTTTTGCCCCAACGCGGTCCTGAACAGCAAATTGTGCCGCCGCCAAACGCGCAACGGGCACACGGAAGGGGGAACAGGACACATAGTTGAACCCTGCCGCCCGCGAGAAGGCGATTGATTCGGGGCTGCCGCCATGTTCACCGCAGATCGACAGAACCAGATCAGGCCGGGCATCGCGTCCCCGTTTGGCCCCGATTTCCAGCAATTCGCCCACCCCTTCGGTGTCCAGATCGTGGAACGGATCTTCGGGGAAGACGCCTTGCTGCACATAGGCCGACATGAAACGCCCCGCATCATCGCGCGACAGGCCATAGGTCATCTGGGTCAGGTCATTGGTGCCGAAGGACAGAAAGGCCGCATGCGGAGCGATTTCCCCCGCTTTCAGCGCGGCACGTGGCGTTTCCACCATCACGCCGAGGCGATAGGTGAAGTCCTGCCCCTTTTCATTGCGCACTGCGGCCGCCACCGCATCAATGCGGGTTTTGACCAGCTCCACCTCACGTTTGGCAGACACCAGCGGGATCATAATCTCAGGCTCAACCGGCTCGCCTTCGCGGCTGGCCTCAATTGTCGCTTCAAAGATCGCCCGCGCCTGCATGTCGTAGATCTCGGGCACGGTAATGCCCAGCCGCACCCCGCGCATCCCCAACATCGGGTTATATTCGCTGAGCGCCTCGACCCGGCGCTCTACATCCGAGAGCGGCAGATCCAGCGCCTCGGCAAGTTCA
Organism: Thalassobius sp. MITS945101; assembly: GCF_047123305.1. GTDB lineage: Bacteria > Pseudomonadota > Alphaproteobacteria > Rhodobacterales > Rhodobacteraceae > Thalassobius. Next base: position 2,609,705 of record NZ_CP138918.1, on the reverse strand, counting down.
CGGTGGCCCGCACGATCCGACGGCAGGAATTCATGCAGTGGCGGGTCAAAAAGACGAATGCAGACGGGTAGCCCCTGCATGATGCGGAACAGTTCGATAAAGTCGGCCCGCTGCATCGGCAGCAACCGCTCCAGCGCCGCTGCGCGGTCGGGCGAGGTGTCGGCAAAGATCATCTCGCGCATCACGGTCAGCCGGTCGGCCTCGAAGAACATATGCTCCGTCCGGCACAGCCCGATGCCTTCGGCAGCAAAGTTCTTAGCGGTCTGGGCATCGGCGGGCGTATCGGCATTGGCTCGCACACCGATGTCGCGCACCTCATCGGCCCAGGTCATCAAGGTGCGAAACGCATCGTCCTGTGCGGCTTCCAGCATCTGCGGCTCGCCCGCCAGAACCTCGCCGTTGCTGCCGTCAATGGTAACGGTGTCACCGGCCCGCAGTTCACGGCCATCCGGGGTCACCAGGAATTTTTTGCGGATATGGAACTTAATATCCGAGGCGCCCACCACACAAGGCAGACCAATACCGCGGGCGATCACCGCCGCGTGGCTGGTCATACCGCCCCGTTCGGTCAGAACCGCGGCGGCGGCATGCATGCCGCGAATGTCCTCAGGACTGGTTTCGCGCCGCACCAACACACAGGCCTCTCCACGTGCAGCACTGGCCTGCGCCTCATCGGCAGAGAAAACAATTCTGCCGGTGGCCGCGCCGGGGCTGGCAGCGATGCCACTAGCCAAAGTGTCACGGGGTGCACCAGCGTCCACCTGACGGTGCAGCAATTCGTTCATCGAACGCGGGTCGATCCGCGTTAACGCTTCTTCGCGTGGGATGATGCCATCTTCGGCCAGGCTCACCGCGATCCGCACCGCCGCGCGCGCGGTGCGTGCCACGCGCACCCCATCGAGAATATGCACCTGACCGTTTTCCACGGTAAACTCGGCCTGCATCTCTTCTCGCAGACGGCGGCGCATCAGCTGGGTGTGTTCGATCAATTGGGCGTAAAGCGCGGGCGACTGTTCCTCCAGCGACGCACCTCGGCTGTCCCGCTCCAGAAACATCGAGGCCGAGCGGTCAATCAGCGCGTCACGGCCCTGACTCTGGCTCAGGTAACGTCCAGTAATCTGCGGCTCACCGGTTTTTGAATTCACCAGCTGGATTACGCCTGAACCGCATTCCCCCTGCCCCATGCCATGCGCCATCTCCTGCACCACAAGGCCCAGCCCCGCATCCGCAGGCGCGCCTTTGGCCTGGCGCAAGAGCCGCGCCGTGGTGCCTTCCCAGGCCCGCGCCATGGAACGCAGCACTTCGGACAGCTGCACCGCAGGGTCTTGTGGGAACGCCTCTTCGGTTTCATCCTCATAGGCCCGCAATGCCTCGCTCAGCGGATCGGGACCGTCCAGCGGGATATGGTCGAACATATCCGGATCAAGACGCGCCACATGGATCGCATAGGCCTGCACAAATCGCAGATACATTGCCGTTGCCGCGTCGCGGCCCAGCTGTTCGCAAAGGTCGACAAAACGGGCGTCGTTGATCCCGATGTTCAGCACCGCGCCGGGGCCACCCCAATCAGGATCCTCGGACGAGGGCCGCACACAGAGCAACGCGCTTTCCCCGAAAGGTTCCAAGAGCGCCGGCATATCCGGCATCTCACCGGCCGCGATGCCGTGCACCTCCTCAAAAGACAGCGCCACGGTTTTGGGCACCGGCAGCTCCAGACGCACCAGACGTTGCAGACATTTCGCCCGTCCCCCATGGGTCACAGTCGCCAGTTTGGCGGTCGGGGTGATGACGGTAATCTCGGTATTTTCAGGGTCGTGCTGCACTGCCGCATCCTTTCTGCGTCACCGCAGCATAACGGGGATATGACACAAGGCAAGGGCGCGATCACATTGGAACGCGAGGGAAAATTGCCGCAGGCACCCATGCATGGAGAGCTGCGCCAGACCCTCCCGACGGGAGGGCGTCGCTGGGGCTTTGGGCTCTCGGACACCTACTCAAAAGGCAAAAGGCCGGGTTGCCCCGGCCTTTGCTTAACGTTCAAGGATGCTTCGAACCTTAGCCCTCGACGCGGGTCAGATCCGCCGCGCCGCCACAGATTTGGCGAATGCGGTTCAACAGGTTCAGGCGATTACGACGAACCACTTCGTTGTCGCTGTTGACCTGAACACCTTCAAAGAAGGCATCGATCGGCGCGCGTAGGGCGGCCATCGCGGTCATCGCGGCCTCGAAGTCTTCGGACTGCATCGCGGGGGTGATCGCCGCCTCGGCCAGATCCAGCGCCGCAAACAGCGCCTTTTCTTCATCGCTTTCGGCGTATTTCACATCGGCACCAAAGGAATATTCCACCCCATCCTTCGCCTCAGCCTGAGACAGGATGTTGTTGGCGCGTTTGTAGCCCTGCAGCAAGTTTTCACCATCATCGGTCTGCAAGAACGCCCCAAGCGCCCGGGCGCGTTTGACCAGCAGCTTCAGGTCATCATTGCCCGACATGGTCAGACAGGCGTCGATCACATCATGACGCAGACCTTCGTCCTTCAGATAGACCTTCAGGCGATCATGGAAGAAGGACAGCAGGTCGGCAACCTTCCGCTGAATGATGCCTTCAAGGCCCCCTTCAGGTTTTCCTTTCCCATGTTCCACAAAGTCTACGAACGAAAATGCAGAATTGAGATGCTGCTCAAATCCCGAAGCAATTGGCATCCGCACACCATTTTCCAACACCAGCCGGATCACACCCAGCGCTGCACGGCGCAGGGCGAAGGGGTCTTTGGAGCCAGTGGGCTTTTCATCAATGGCCCAGAAACCGGTCAGCGTGTCGATCTTATCGGCCAGCGCCACGGTGGCTGAAACAGGCGCAGTGGGCACGTCATCGGACGGGCCCAGCGGCGAATAGTGTTCCTCACAGGTCGCAGCAACCTCTGCCGGCAGGCCGGCGGCCGCGGCGTAGTAGCGACCCATCAGGCCCTGCAGTTCGGGGAATTCGTAAACCATTTCCGAGCTCAGGTCGGCCTTGGCCACTTTCGCAGCCTGTTCCGCCAGATCCGCATCCACACCCAGCACCGGTGCAATCTCACGGGCCAATGCGGCAATCCGATCAATCCGCGCCGCCTGAGTGCCCAGTTTGTTGTGGAAGGTCACGTTGGACAGCTGATCGGTCCACGCCTCCATACCGGATTTGGCAACACGCAAGTCATTGGTCCAGAAGAACTTTGCATCCGCCAGACGCGCCGAAAGCACCTTCTGGTTGCCCGCCAGAATGGTGGCACCCTGATCTTTGGTTTCGCGGTTGGCGACGGTGATGAACTTCTCGATCCGGCCCGTCTTGGGGTTCTTCACGCTGAAGAACTTCTGGTGTTCCTTCATCGAGGTCTGCAGCACCTCTGGCGGCAGCTCCAGGAACTCCTCATCAATTGCCCCCATCAGAACCACCGGCCATTCGACCAGACCAGCAACCTCTTTCAACAGGCCCTTGTCCTCAACCACTTCCAGACCAGAGGCGAAGGCCTGATTGGTGGCCTCCTGCCAGATCGCCTCGGCCCGCTCAACTGGGTCCAGCACAACATGGTTGCGTTTCAGCTTGAGGGAATAATCCTCAAACGAAGTCACGGCAAAGCGGCCCTCGCCCATGAAACGGTGGCCTTCGGTGGTGTTGCCGGATGTGATGCCGTCAATGTCCAGATCCACAACCTCGGCCTCACCGGCCTCATTGGTCAGGATGCAAAGAATCGAGTGCAGCGGACGCACCCAACGCAACGATCCTGCGCCCCAGCGCATGGATTTCGGCCAGGGGAAGTTGCGAATGGTGGCTTCCAGCACCTCGGCAATGATCGCGGCCGCCGGACGGCCGGGCTTTTCGATGGTGGCGAAATAGACCGCCCCTTTCGGGGTGTCGCGCTCTTCCAGCTGGTCCATCGTGACACCTGCACCGCGCAGGAAGCCTTCGATGGCTTTCTCTGGTGCGCCCACTTTCGGGCCTTTGCGCTCTTCGCGCACGGTGGGGCTTTCGGCCAGCAGACCTTCCAGCGCCAGCGTCAGCCGGCGCGGGGTCGAAAGGGCCACGGCGCCGCCATAGGTCAGGCCCGCCTCGACCAGACCATCGGTGATGCGTTTTTTCAGATCATCCGCCGCCTTGCCTTGCATGCGGGCGGGGATTTCTTCGGAAAAGAGTTCGATCAGCAAATCGGGCATATCAGTCGCCTTCCGGGGGTGTGGGGCAGTCTGCGGGGGTGGGTTGGCCGTCAAACACAACCTCACCGCAATGATTAATCTGGTGCCAGACAAAGCCGCGACCGTCGTCCATCACGGCGACGATACGGTCAATGCCATAGAGGTGGTTTTCCTGTCCCATAAAGGCCAGGGCTTTGCCGCTTTCCAGCGCAGCCCCCACTTCTTTGGCGTCGAAACAGTCAAACCAGCTGGGCGCGACCAGCGGTTCGGGACTGTCGTAGAGCTCATAGGTCTCGGTCATCATGGCCTGGCTCATCGAAGTGGTGAAACAGGCACGATAGCGGATCGGGGAGCTGTCAGAGTCGATGGCCTGATAGTCCTGATAAAGGATCGGCTCAGCCTGACCAGAAGCCAGCGAGGTCATCACCACATCATTGGTGCCATTGGCCTGCACCTCATCATAATAGGCGTAGACCTGCAGATAATACATCGCAATGCCAGCTACGATCGACAAGACAACCAACGCCCCCGCAAAGATTTTTCCGGACATTTACGCGCCCGCCTCTGCCTTGGCAGCGTCAAATCCCCCGGCCTCGGTCAGCACAAAGGCGTCAGCGCATTGTTTGGCCAGCGCACGGACGCGACCGATATAGGCTTGACGTTCAGTGACCGAGATCACGCCGCGCGCGTCCAAGAGGTTGAACAGGTGGCTCGCCTTGATGCACTGGTCATAGGCAGGGTGCGCCATGATGATGCGTTTGCCGGTTTTCGGGTCGAGGTGCTCTTTGGCCAGAATGGATTCGCATTCGGCTTCGGCCTCTTCGAACTGTTTCAGCAGCACATCTGTGTTGGCCACGTCAAAGTTCCAGCGGGCGTATTCTTCTTCGGTCTGCTTGAAGACGTCCCCGTAGGACAGCGCAATGGTGCCGTCGGGATCGTTGAACGGCATGTCCATCACGTGATCCACACCCAGAATATACATCGCCAAACGTTCCAACCCGTAGGTCAGCTCACCCGAAACAGGTGCGCAGTCATGGCCGCCGACCTGTTGGAAATAGGTGAACTGGCTGACTTCCATCCCGTCACACCAGACTTCCCAGCCCAGCCCCCAGGCGCCCAGCGTCGGGCTTTCCCAGTCATCCTCAACAAAGCGAATGTCATGCATTTCCATGTCGATGCCAATCGCCGCCAAGGAGCCAAGGTAGAGCTCCTGCAGGTTCGGCGGCGAGGGTTTGATGAGCACTTGATACTGGTAATAGTGCTGCAGACGGTTCGGGTTCTCCCCGTAGCGCCCGTCGGTCGGGCGACGCGACGGTTGCACATAGGCTGCGGCCCAGGGCTTGGAGCCCAGCGACCGCAGAGTAGTCGCCGGGTGGAAGGTCCCTGCCCCCACCTCCATGTCATAAGGCTGCATCACAGCGCAGCCCTGACCGGCCCAATAGGCCTGAAGCCTCAGAATGATCTCCTGGAAACTGCGCGGTTTGCTGATCGTCTCTGCCATGATCTTTGCCGTGATCCCTGCGTTAAAGCGGCCCCAAACAGGCCAAAGAGGGCCCAAAGCACCCTCGTGTGAATTTTCTCGCTCTAACTACGAGGGCAACAGGCTGGGGTCAATTGCAGCCTGACGCATTATTTAAGTGCATAGGGCGGCGAATTTGATAAAACAGCCCGCAATCGTAGCAATGCGAACGGCAAGGATACTTCTAATTATGATGCGAACATTTGTTTCTTACTTTTTGACGCCCATTGTGGCGCTTTTGATGCTGACGCGGGTTGCGACAGCGCAGGAGGCCCAGGTTTGGGTTCAAGTCGAAGCCCAGCCCAACCTCGCCACCGCGCAAGAGCGGATTCGCGACTATTCCGTCGCGGTTGAGGATGTGAACGGCTTTGCCATGGGTGGTGGCTGGTATGCCATCGCGCTTGGCCCCTACAGCCGCACCGATGCGGAACAGGTGCTGCAGGTTCTGCGCGCCGAGGGCAAGATCCCACGCGACAGCTATATCGCGTTCTCGCGCGCCTATGGCCAGCAGTTCTGGCCGGTTGGGGGTGCGGTGATTGCCAATGTGGAACCAAGTGTGACAACCGAACCGGCAACACCGGCAGCGGAACCCGTGGCCACACCCGTTGTGCAGGAACCGGATGAAACCAAAGCAGAGGCCCGCCGTTCAGAGGCGCAGCTCAGCAGAGAAGAGCGCAAAGAACTGCAGCGCATGTTGCAGTGGGCAGGGTATTACAACTCGGCCATCGACGGCGCTTTTGGCCGTGGCACCCGTGGCTCGATGTCGGCCTGGCAGTCGGACAATGGGTTCGACCAGACCGGCATTCTGACCACCCGTCAGCGCGCCGAGCTGCTGCGCCAGTATAACGCCATTCTGGACGGGCTGGAGCTGCAACTGGTGTCGGACACCACTGCCGGTATCGAAATGCGCCTGCCCCTTGGCGCGGTTCAATTCGCCAAATATGAGGCGCCCTACGCCCAGTTCAATGCATCCGGCTTTGTGAACGGTGCCCGTGTGCTGCTGATTTCGCAGCCCGGCGATCAGAAAACGCTGTTTGGCCTTTACGACATCATGCAAACGCTGGAGATCGTGCCGCTGGAAGGCGACCGCGAACGGCGCAAGGACAGCTTTGTGCTGATCGGCGAAAACGCTTCTATCGTATCGCACACGCAGGTTGCGCTGAAAGACGGTGAGATCAAAGGCTTCACCCTGATCTGGCCCGCCGGCGACGAAGAGCGCCGCACCCGTTTGTTGGGTCTGATGCAGGAAAGCTTTGCCCGTCTTGACGGTGTGATGAGCCCTGCCGCGGGCAACAACGAAGCACAGCGCATTGACCTGCTGTCCGGCCTGCAGATCCGCAAGCCGCGCATGTCGCGTTCGGGCTTCTTTGTGGATGGCAACGGCACCGTTGTGACCACCGCGCAGGCGGTTGACGCCTGTACCCGCATCACCCTGGAAGACGGGATCGCCGCCGAGGTGATCGGAGTCGACGCCGCCCTGGGTCTGGCGGCGCTGAAACCAGCGCAATCGCTGGCTCCGGCCCAAGTGGCAGAGCTGCAGCGCGCCACCCCGCGCCTGCAATCCGATGTTGCGGTGGCCGGCTACTCCTACGGCGGCGTGCTGGGTGCCCCGACCCTGACTTTCGGCAAACTGGCCGATGTTGCAGGTCTGGCTGGCGAAGAAGAGCTGGCCCGCCTGGCACTGGCCGCCCTGCCCGGTGACACAGGTGGCCCGGTGTTTGACGCTGGTGGTGCCGTCATGGGCATGCTGCTGCCGCGCGCCGAAGGGGGCAAGCAACTGCCCGGAGACGTCAGCTTTGCTCTGGACGCCGCCGCGATCGAAGGCTTCCTCGGCAGTGTCGGCGTTTCGCCCACCTCGACCGATCTCCTTGCCTCGATGGCGCCGGAAGATCTGACCACCAAAGCCGCTGGGCTGACCGTTCTGGTCAACTGCTGGGACTAACAAAGCCTCATCGCAAGGCACAAAGAAACCGGCGCATTTCGCGCCGGTTTTTCTTTGCATAGACGTCGCTGAACTCTATTCAATCAGCGCTTCATTTCACGCATCACACCTAGCTTGGGACCGATACTCAACCCCGCCAGAAGGTGACCGTCAGCATCGCGTAGACCGCCAGCAGCTCCAGCCGTCCGATCAACATGGCGATGGACAGCAGCCATTTGGCGGCATCATTCAGACCGGCAAAGTTTCCGGCTGGTCCAATCTCATCCCCCAGACCCGGCCCGATATTGGCCAGCGCCGAAGCCGCGCCAGAGATCGAGGTCATGAAATCCAGCCCCGTCATGCCCAGCGCAACGGCAAGCACCCCCATGGTCACAAAGAAGAACACGAAGAACGACATGACCGAGTTCAGCACGTCATCGTCAATTTTACGGCCCTCATAGCGTGGCGGCACCATGGCGTTGGGGCTTTGGGTTTTCAGCAGCTGCGATTTGATCGAGGCAAACAGGATCTGATAGCGGAACACCTTCACCGAGCACGCCGTTGAGCCCGCGCAGCCACCAATCAGACCAATGAAGAAAAACATCGCAATCAACAGATTGCCCCAGCCCATATAATCGGCGCTGGCATAACCGGTGCCGGTCATGATCGAGGTCACGTTGAACACCACCTGCCGAAAGGATTGTTCGGCTGCCTGACCATCCGTCGCAATCAGCACCACCGATGCAAAGACGACAACCACCGCCAGCGTCCCCATAAATCCCAGTACCTGACGGTCGCGGAACAGGGCAACCTCATGGCCGTTCAACATCTGCACATAGCGCACAAAAGGCAGCGCCGCGAGGATCATGAACACCGCCGCCACATACTCTGCCGGGCCAGAAAACGCTCCAAACGAGGCGTCATAGGTGGAAAACCCGCCGGTCGAAATGGTGGTCAGCGCATGCACCGTGGCGTCAAACGCACCCATCCCCAGAACCATATAGCTGACAACACAGGCCAGCGTCAGCCCGACGTAGATGACCGAGATCTGGCTGGCAATCTCGGTTGCACGGGGCAGAATCTTGCCCATGGTGTCAAACCCTTCGGAGCGGAAGATCTGCATCCCCCCGACCCGCAGCTCGGGCAGGAACACCATCGCCACAACAATGATACCGATGCCACCCAGCCATTGCAGAATGCCGCGCCACAGCAGCAACCCCTTGGCCATCTCGTCGAGGCCGGAAAACACTGTGGCACCAGTTGTGGTCAGGCCGGACATCGCTTCGAAAAACGCATCCACTGGCGTGGCCTGGGTTTCGCCAAAATAGAACGGCAGCGCGGCAAAGATCGGCAGAGCCACCCAGACACCCGTAGTCAGGATAAAGGTTTGCTGGATGTTCAGCCCTTCCTGATTGCCATCCTGACAGGAGAGCGAAACAATCCCACCAATAAACACCGTCAGCACGGCACTGGTGGCAAAGCTGCGCCAATGATCCGTGCCTGCGGCCAGATCCACCAGCATCGGCGGGATCATGGTCAGGCCCAGAACGGCCACCAAAAGGCCAATCACATATCCGACGGGTCTTAGATCAATCATGGGCAAGCGATGGCGCGATGGGCGGGCGCTGTCAAGCGATGGGCCGGACGGGCACGCATTCTTGCCGCAGCTGTGGGCAAAGCGCCCCGCCAGCGCTGACCCGTTGCCAGTCGCCTAAACGACAAAAGGCCCCGCCCATGATCACGCCAGTGACACCATGGAAGAGGCCTTATGATCTGAGCCACTGGCGAATGCCACCAGCCCGCTCTGATTGGATCAGAGGTAGTAGAGATCGCGGAACACGTGACGTACGATGTCTTCGCGCTTGAGGCCAATGTCAGCCAGTTCGTGGTCGCTCTTGGCTTCCAGCGACTGCAGCTCAGCAAAGCGCGAACGGGATTCACCGTAGGCGATCATTGCGTTCGACAGCGCGGCCCAGGCACGGGCCAGACCACCGGTGATGGCGGCGAAAAAGCCAGCGGATTTGCCAGCGGCGAAGTGAATGTCTGTTTGCGTAGCCATAGTATCGGAACCTTTCTGAATGCGTTGGGACAACGCTGTGGTTCCCCCCTTTGAGTGCAAACATAGGTCAGCAGGGTTGACCGCACTACTACCGTTTCTGAATGCCCGCCTTGCGTCTGCTGCAATGCAGCGGAACGGTATGAGTGCGGGGGCTTACATGGCCACCAACATAGGCCACCTACACAGGCATGTTGTTCAACCCATCCTCTGCCTTTTCCGAAGTCACCTCGGGCAAGGCCGGCGGTTTTGACGGTTTACGGGTGCGTTTGCCACTCTGCTTTGCGTTGGGCTTTGCTTTGGCTGCCGTAGTGGCTTTCTTGCGGGATGTGGATGTCTTGCGTTGGCTTTGAAACTGTTCGCCCACCTCGGCAGTGCCCGCAACAGGCACGCCGCTGAGAGCCCGATAAGCGGACATTTGCATCTGCATCCCCAGCGACGTCAGACGGAACATGGCGGATGCGTATTTGTAAGGTGTTGTCACGGTAAACATGATGGGCCTCCCAAGGGGTTCTGATCGCGCACGGCTAACATCCCTTCGTTACGGTAAGATGAAGCCGACAGGTTCAAAGCCTGCGGCACCGGCACCATCTGCCCAAACCCTGCCCCCACCATGACGGCAAACGGCACGAAAAATGCCGCCTCACTGGGCGGCATTTCGGGAATTGCACAAAGGACAGGCAGGCCTCAGCCCGGATGATGCAGAGTCGCAAACATCTTGGGATCATAGCTTTCTGCGGCGAATGTCGGGCCCTCCGTCAGAATCGACACGGCATCATGGCTGTGCAGGCTTTCCTGATGGCTGGCCACTACGCGGAAATCCCCTACCCGTGCATCGGCTTCCAGAGCCTCAGCAAACAGACGCGCGGCGTCTTCAACAAAGATCGGGTTGGCGGCGTTCAGCTCGGCAAAGGCCTGTTCATCTTCGCGTTTCACCATCACCTGTGTCTCTGTCGGCACCGCAAGGCGGCCCAGTTCAATCAGATCCTCAAACCACAAGCAGGCCTTGCCCACCAATTCAACCGAGATCCGCGCCACCGAACGCTGCGAATGCGGTGTCGCCAGCTGGCCGCGGGTCTGCCGGGCATGTTCGCTCAATTCCAAGGAACAGGGGCAGGTGGAGGAATAGACATAATCCAAATGCATGATCTTCTTGCGCACACCGGCGGTTTCGATCAGCTCCAGCGCTATGTCATAGTATTGATAGCCTGCTAGGCCCGAACGCAGCGACGGCACCTTGACCGGATAGGAAAACCGCATCTGGATCCGCGCATCGAAGCTTTCCAGATCGGCTTTGTAATCCTCCAACGCTGCCTCAACCACTTCGAAGCTGAAGGTCTTTTCCGCATGGCGATAGAAGGACCGCATGATGCGGGACATGTTGATGCCCTTCTTTTCGGCCTCAAGGCTGACCGTGCCGGTGACCGAAGTTTCCAGTGTGATGTCGCCGCCATCGCGGGTGTGGAACCGAATGGGCAGGCGAAAATTGGAAATTCCGACATGCTGAATGGCACGTTTTGAGCCACGGATCAGGCTGGCGGGACCATTCTGCAAATCCGGCAGGGTGGCCTTATAGGCCGCATCGACAGTGAAATCTTCGGGGTAGTCTCGGCTGAACGTCGGATAAGCCCCACCGCGCAGCAGGGCCAACAGCCCCGCATCGACCGAGGACAGTTCCGCATCCGTGGCAGAAGCCGCCCAGGTACGCAGCCGTTCCAACGCTTCACGCGCCTCATCCGCCTGCATCGGGCGATCAATCTCAGAGGTATGGATGTTCATCTTCGGTCCCCACCCTGCTTCACTCTGGCCCGCGCCTTTGTCCGCCGCGTCAAACCTAGACTGCCAATCTAATGCAGTCCGGCGCAAATGCCAATTTTAAGCGTGAATTATGCCAGCCCCAGAGGGCGCGCAATCCCATGAACGGCAAAAGGGGGACACAAAGCGTCCCCCTTTTCAAATTCTTACCCTTTGAGGGCTCAGGCTTTGGCCAGGGCCTGCATCAGATCCGCCACCAGATCGGCCGGATCTTCCAGACCAATCGACAGGCGCACCAGACCTGGCGAGATGCCCAGCGTGTCTTTCTGTTCCTGCGGCAGCCGCTGGTGGGTCGTGGTTGCCGGGTGGGTGGCGATGGATTTTGCATCGGCAAAGTTGTTGGAGATGGTGATGACCTCCAGTGCGTTGAGGAACCGGAAGCAGGCTTCTTTGCCGCCCTTCACTTCAAAGGTCAGCACGGTACCGCCTGCGGGAGCCTGCGACAGCGCCAGTTCCTGCTGCGGATGCGCCTTATGGGTCGGGTAGCGCACGACGTTCAGTTTCTCATGACCGCTCAGCGCCTCTGCCACATCCAGGGCCGCCGCGGCCTGTGCGCGCACCCGCAGTTCCAGCGTTTCCAATGCCTTCAGATGGGTCCAGGCGGTGAACGGGTTCATCGCGCCACCGGTGTGTTTGATGTAGGTCTCGATCGGGCCACGGATCAGATCCTTGGGCCCACAGATAATGCCGCCCAGCATCCGGCCCTGCCCGTCTACATGTTTGGTGGTCGACAGAACCGAGATATCGGCACCACAGGCCTTGGCATAGGAATAGACCGGCGTGGCCATGGCATCATCCACCACCACAATCGCGCCGACCTCATGGGCCAGATCGCAAACGTACTTCAGATCAATCACTTCCAGCGTCGGGTTCGAAATCGACTCGAGGAAGACGAGATCCGTCTTAGCGGTGATCGCCTCAGCCCAGGCCGCGTTGTCAGTGCCATCGACCAGTGTGATATTGACGCCAAAACGGGTCAGGATGTCTTCGAGGATATAGAGGCAGGATCCAAAGAGCGCCCGCGAGGCGACTACGTGATCACCTGCCTTCAACAGCGCCATCAACGCGCCATTGACCGCCGCCATGCCAGAGGCACAGGCGAACCCGTCCTCATAGCCCAGATAGTCCGAAATCCGATCCTCGAACATCGCCATTGTGGGGTTGCCATAGCGGGCATAGATGAACTCATCCTGCCCTGCCTTTTCAAACCGTGCTTCGGCTTGTTCGGCAGTATCGTAAACAAATCCCTGGGTCAGAAAGACCGCCTCGCTTACCTCATTGTATTGACTGCGGCGTGTGCCGCCATGAACCAGCTTGGTGCGTTTGTTCCAGTTCTTGCTCATTCGAAATCCTCCGGGCATCCCGCCCAACAAAAAAGCCCCGTCGCGGTCAAGCGAAAGGGCTTCTTTCATCCTGACCTCTTTAGCGGAATATTTAACGTGGCCCGCAATCCGGTAAACAAATCGCCACGGTGCCGCCTGATAAGCCAGCCGGGCGCGAAGGTCAAGAATACCAATCCTTATGACACCTCTGCGTGAGCAGAGCGATGCCCCCTTGCCACCAGAGCTGTTTGCGCCATCATCGGCCTCAACAAGGGAGCATAGAATGAGCAACGCAATCGACCTTTACTACTGGCCCACGCCGAACGGCTGGAAAATCTCCATCGCACTGGAGGAAATGGGCCTACCCTACAATCTGCATCTGGTGGACATTGGCGCCGGTGCCCAGTTTGAACCGGAGTTCCTGAAAATCGCCCCCAACAACCGGATGCCCGCCATCGTGGATCCGGATGGACCAGACGGCGCCCCGATTGCGATGTTTGAAAGCGGCGCGATCCTGCAATATCTGGCCCACAAGACAGGCCAGTTCTATGGCTCCAACGCGCGCGAGCAGGTGGCCGTGGAACAATGGCTTATGTGGCAGATGGGTGGCGTGGGACCAATGGCGGGTCAGGCGCATCACTTCCTGAAGTATGCCCCAGCGATGGATCCGCCCAACGATCTGCCCTACGCCAAAGACCGTTACCGCAATGAGGTCAGCCGACTCTACCGCGTGCTGGACACCCAGCTGGCGGACAACGAATATGTTGCCGGCAATTTCTACTCGATTGCAGACATGGCGATCTGGCCCTGGGCGTCACTTTGGGAAGGGCAACAGCAGGACATCAGCGACAAGCCGAACCTGAAACGCTGGCTGGACCAGCTGGCGGCCCGCGAGGGCGTTGCCAAAGGCCGCGCTGTGGCAGCCGACATGCGGTCCAACCTGCAGGACAACAAAAAAGCGCAAGAGCTGCTGTTCAAACAAAAAGGCTGACCAATCGGCCAGCCCTTTCAAGCGTAAAAGTAACGGCGGGGATCACTCCGCCGTTTCTTTTTCTTCGGTAGCGTCCTCATCGGTGTCCGTGCTGTGGTCTTTGAACACCTTGCCCTGCGTCATGAAGAACAGGAAAATCGCCGCCGTCAGACCAAAGGTTTTGAAGTACACCCAGGTTTCGGTGGTCTGGGTGCGCCAGACAACTTCGTTCAGCGCCGCCAGGCCAAAGAAGAAATACATCAACCGCCGGGTCAGGATCATCCACCCCTCGCTGGTCAAAGGCAGCGCGGTGTCCATCACGGCTTCCAGATAGCTGGTGCCGCGCAACAGGCCAAATCCCAACGCACCACCAAACAGCAGGTAAATCAATGTCGGCTTCAACTTGAAGAAACGTTCATCATTCAGCCAGACAGACATGCCGCCAAACACCACCACCAGCACCAGCGTGACAATCTGCATCTTCGACAGATGTCCGGTCAGCCGCCACAGTATCAGGGTTGAGGCAATCAGAAGCGGGATAAATCCTGCGGTAACAACGATAAACCCGTCATAGGCCGTGCCTCCGATGTCAAAGCTCTGATCCTTGAGCATGATATAGGCCGCAAAGAAGGCCGCCACGGGGCCAAACTCCAGCGCGGATTTCAGCATCGGGTTGACCGAATTTGCCTCAGATTTCTCTGCAGCGGTTTCAGGGCTCTCAGACATCTTCTCTCCTCAATCCGGGTTTTGGCCGGGGTGTTTCGGGATCAGACGTCCCCGTTGGCCCCTATATCGGACGTTCAGCCGCCCATTTCAACAATCACCGCCCCCAAAGCGATCAGCGCCATCAAAGCGATGCGGCGGGGGCCAACAGTTTCTTTCAACACCAGCCAGCCGATCAGCGCCGCAAACACGGTGGAGGTTTCACGCAGAACCGCGGCCTCACCCACCTTGTCCAACCGTGTTGCCATCATGACCGAGCCGAAACTGGCAAAGGCCACCAGCCCGCCAATCACCCCACGCAGCATCAGTGGGGCCACCGCAGGCGAGTTCACCATGCGCCGCCAGCGGACATAGGCGACAGGGGGCATGGCCAGCCCGTCAATCAGGAAAAACCACGCCAGAAAGGTAAAAGGATCCGCCGTCGCGCGGATGCCATAGGCGTCATAGGTTGTATAAAGTGCCACAAACAGGCCGGTCATTGCCGCCAGCACCATCGCCACGCCCAGCGTGTCACGGGACGAGGTGAGGAACACCATGTTGTAGAGCGCCAGACCAAAAATCCCCGACAGCAACACCCCCACCCCGGCCCATTGCACTGCCGTAAACGTCTCACCAAAGACCAGATAAGCGCCCACCACGGTGAACAAAGGCCCCATGCCACGCACCACCGGATAGACCACGGTGAAATCGCCCTTGGTGTAAGCAAAACTTTGCAGCAGCTTGTAGCCAACGTGGATGACAAAGGCGCCAAAGAAGATCGGCCACATATGTGGCTCGGGCCAAGGCACCACAAACAGCGCAAAGGGCGCGGCCATCGCAGCATAGCTGAAGTCAATCGCGCCCCGGGACAGCCAGGGATCATGCCGCCCCTTTTGAAGCGCCCCAAACACCGCATGTAAAAACGCCGCACTAAGCGCCAGGACCAAGGCCAGCTGGTGCCCGGCCTCAGTGCCTTCCAGAGAGGTTAACCAGGCGCTCACAGCCGCCGTCCCAACCGGCTCAGATCACGCGGGGTTCAAACTGCCCCATCTCAATGTCACGCAGGCGCTGCAGCCGTTCCGAGATATCAATCTCGCGCCCGTCATGGGCCAGAACCACTGGTCCGCCATCTGCGTGCAGCGCGTATTCGTCGATCAGCGCCGAAACGATGGTTTCCACCGTAAAGGCATTGCGATAGCGGCGCAGCAGGCACAGGTCGGTGATCCGCGGCAGTGCGTCAGGGTCGGCGCTGTCCCAGATCAAACGCCCCGCGCCGACCAGAATGTCACCTTCCGTAACCACAACCTCGGCATAGAGGATGCGGTCATCGCCCCATTTGTCGTCACCCGGAAACGGATAGCTCAAGCGGCAGCCGTCCAGCAGTTCATCAACCGCTTCGTGCAGCGCCACAATATCCCAACCGTGTTCGTTCTTCAGTGAATCATGAATTTCAAGCATCGAGACCCGTCAGCGCCTTTGCAAATTCTTCGGGATCAAAGGCTTGCAGATCATCGATCTGCTCACCCACGCCGATGGCGTGGATCGGCAGGCCAAACCGGTCAGCCAAGGCCACCAGCACGCCGCCCTTTGCGGTCCCATCCAGTTTCGTCATCACGAGCCCAGAGACATCCGCCAGTTCACCAAAGGTCGAAACCTGGTTGAGCGCGTTCTGTCCGGTGGTCGCATCCAGCACCAGCAAGGTGTTATGCGGTGCGGTTTCATCTTTCTTGCGGATCACCCGCACGATCTTGGCCAGTTCTTCCATCAGATCCGCACGGTTCTGCAACCGCCCGGCCGTATCGATCAGCAAGAGGTCAGCGCCATCCGTTTCGGCCTTGGTCATGGCGTCAAACGCCAGACTGGCCGGGTCCGAGCCTTCGGGTGCAGTCAGAACCGGCACACCAGCCCGTTCGCCCCAGACCTGCAGCTGTTCCACAGCCGCCGCCCGGAAGGTATCCCCGGCAGCAATCACCACGGATTTACCTGCAGCACGGAACTGGCTGGCCAGCTTGCCAATGGTTGTGGTTTTGCCGGATCCGTTGACCCCCACCACAAGAACCACCTGCGGTTTCTTAGCGTAGATCGGCAGCGGCTTGGCCACTGGCTCCATGATGCGGGCCACTTCCTGTGCCAGCAGGGATTTAATTTCATCGGTCGACAGTTTCTTGCCAAAACGGCCTTCCGCGATATTGGCCGTCACCCGCGTAGCGGTTTCGACCCCCATGTCAGAGGTGATGAGCAGCTCTTCCAGCTGCTCCAGCATATCGTCGTCCAGCACGCGGCGGGTGACCTGCTTGGCCTCGCCCCGTCCCATCAAACGCCCCAGGAAACCAGGCTTGGCAGGCTCTGGCGCCGGTTCTGCCGCAGGAGATGGTTCCGGTGCTGCGGTTTGCGGTGTCTCGTCAGCCGGCGCAGGCGCAGGTTCAGAGGTCGGCTCAGGCGCCGCGTCGTCTGCCGCAGCCTTACTTTCGCTTACCGGCTCTGCAGCGGCCTCTGGGGTGGTTTTCACCACCTCTTCGGCTTCCCCGCCGTCTTCAACAATCGACTCCAGACCATCCTCAATCCGCGAGGAAGATTTCATCAACCGTTGTTTCAATTTGCCGAAAAAGGACATCCGGGACTCCGCAAGTGTTTGATTTCACCTAGCCAGTTCCCGCCCTTTATGAAAGGCCAACCCCTTGTTTTCTTGGGGATTAGCCTGTGGAAAACCCTGTGAGACTCAATGTATTTTCACGCGATGAATCCATATAAAATAAGCACTTGCGCGAGGTAGTAAAACAACCAAACCAGATGCGATCCCAACCGCCCCCAAATCCCGTCATTTTTGATGAAAATCTGCACCGAAAGCAGCAGATCAGACAAAATGAAGGCCAAAGCGCCCCAAAATACCGTTGTCTGGGGAATCGGTTGCTGCGCCGCGACACATCCCATGATCAGGATCAGCCCCACGTAAATCCGCACCGGTCCGCGCAGCTCAGCCGTGTGGGGCTGCAACCACTTCTCGGTCGACAGCCCCAGCAGGATCAGCACAAGCGGCACCGCGATAGATGCGGGCGTGGTGAAGACCTCAGGTTCAAAAATCTGAATGAACCCCACAACATAGAGGATATGCCCCAGCGCAAAGGCGCCGATACCCGCCATCAACGTCCGTTCACCGTCACGCGCCAGCAGATAATCACCCAAGGCACAGGCCCAAAGCCCCGCCAGCGGCACCAAAGGCGCGCCACTGATTGTCAGCCCCAAGGCCGGAATGGCAATCGCCCCTGTCTTCACGAAGGTCTTCAGCGGACTTGCAGGTTTCCAGCAGAACTCGACCAGATAGAGCAGCGACAGCGCCCCACCGATCAGCAAGAAGAGATTAAGCGCAACGTCCGGCATGTTTTCCCCGCAGTTTCAGACATTTGATTTGGCACAACAGCCTGTCTCGGGCAGCATGGCGACATGACACGTGTAATGCTAGCCTCCCTCCTCCTTTCCCTGCCGTCAGCTTTGACCGCACAAAGCCCGATGAGCGCCGAGGAGTTTGACGCCTACACCCAGGGCCAAACCTTCTACTACGCGGAAAACGGCACCGCCTATGGCGGCGAGGAATATCTGCGCAACAGACGGGTCAGATGGTCGTTCCTTGGGGACGAATGCAAAGACGGCTACTGGTATCCGCAAGACGGATTGATCTGTTTCGTCTACGAAGACTTCAACGGCCCACAGTGCTGGAGCTTCACTGCAACCAGCGACGGGCTGCGCGCCACCTTTCATGGTGAAGGCGCAACAACCGAGCTATATGAGGTGAGGAAAACTGACAAGCCACTGCTTTGCCTGGGTCCAGAAGTCGGCGTGTGACTTTCACTATTCCGTTCTGGCTGGCGTAATTTTCGACATTACCCACCGAAAGCTATCACTTTAACAACCAGCCGTATATTCTCAGCCCCAACGCCGCTCCCAAAGCCACCCTGTGGATAACTCTACTCCAAAGCCCTGCCTCATGCCCCTTTTCATCCTCGCAACATTGCTTCCTGCAACCCTATTGATCTGTGGCAGCGTGTTCGGAGGTCTCTGGGTCGTTGCCGCGGTGCTGGCAATCACAGTGTTCGCCTGGGGGATAGATCGCTTTGCCCACACGGCCCCTAACCCTAGGGAGGAATTTCCATCCGGCGACGGTTTGGCGGTGCTGTTAGCTGTATTACATCTTCCGTTGCTGCTGCTGGCCGTTTGGACGATCGGTGGCACAATGCACTCAATACTGGAAAGGCTCGGCCTTCTCGTGGGTTACGGGCTGTTCTTCGGGCAAATCGGGCATCCCAACGCTCATGAGCTAATCCATCGCGGCAACCGCTGGCTGCGCCGCTTGGGCAAGCTGGTCTATTCATCTTTGTTAATCGGCCATCATGTCTCTGCCCACCCGCTGGTGCATCACATCCATGTGGGCACCGATAAAGACCCCAGTTCCGCGCGAAAAGGGCAAGGGTTCTGGCGGTTTGCAGGGCATTGCTGGCGTGGCGGCTTTCGCGCGGGACTGGCGGCCGAAAACAAAAGACGCCGAGGCCAAAACCCGCTGCGTCATCCGTATCTGCACTACCTTGCCATTGCGGCGTTAACGATTGGGACCGCTGCGTCCTTTGGCGTCAACATGCTCTTCGCCCTGTTAGCTATTTGTTTCTATGCACAATTGCAGATGATGCTTTCGGACTACGTGCAGCACTACGGGCTGCGACGTAAGATTGATGAACGCGGCAAAGCCGAACCTGTCAGCGCAGAGCACAGCTGGAACACGCCCCACCGCTATTCCTCGGCAATGATGCTGAACGCCCCACGTCATTCGGATCATCACCTCAATCCCGGCCGTGCCTACCCCGGACTGCGTCTGACAGAGGACATGCCCCGCCTGCCCTATTCGTTGCCGGTGATGGCGATGATTGCCCTATATCCGGCGCTGTGGCGGCGGATCATGGACCCGCGACTTGCGGCTTGGCTCGATCGTTAGGAAACAAAAACGGCGCCCCAGAAGGCGCCGTTTCTTTAGCTTTACGCGGACCCTCAGGAGGCTTCCGGCGTCTCCGCGATGTCTGCCAGGCGTGGCATCAAATCCAGCAGCGACTTGGTGTAGTCGGTCTGCGGATTGTTGAACAGCGCCTCGGTTTCTTGCAGTTCCACCAGCTTGCCCGATTTCATCACGGCCACCCGGTCACACATCTGGCGCACCACCGGCAGGTCGTGGCTGATGAACAGCATGGTGAGGCCCAGATGCTCCTGCAAATCCTTCAAAATGTTGAGGATTTGCGCCTGAATGGACACATCCAGTGCCGAGGTCGGCTCGTCACAGATCAAGAAGCGCGGCTGGGTTGCCAGGGCCCGTGCAATCGCGATCCGCTGACGCTGACCACCGGAGAATTCATGCGGGTATTTAACGGCCGCTTCCGCGCCCAGCCCCACACGTTCCAACAGTTCCGCCACCCGCTGATCCACCGCTTTGCCGTCCAGCAGGCGGTGATGCCGGATCGGCTCTGACACGATCTGATCCACCCGCATCCGCGGGTTCAGAGACGAATAGGGATCCTGGAAGATCATCTGGATCTCTTTGCGATATTCGGCCTGACGGGCCTTGTCGCTCAGATCACTGACCAGATTGCCGTCGAAATCGACCGCACCGCCATCCAGCTGATAAAGCCCCGAGATCATCCGCGCGATGGTGGATTTGCCGGAACCGGATTCCCCAACAACGCCAAAGACTTCGCCCGGACGGATGTCAAAGCTGACATTGTCGACCGCAGTGAAGTATTCGCGGTCCCAGGGCAGCAGCCCCTGACGTTTGACAAACTTCTTGGTGATCCCCTTCACATCCAGCAGAGGACGCGACGGGTCGTTTTCGACCTTGGGCCAGGAACGGGCCAGATCCTCGATCGCAAAACGTGTCTCGCGACCGCCATAGGACAGCTGCGGGAACCGGTGCAGACGGCGCTGCGGACGGGGTACGGCGGCAATTAGGGACTGGGTGTATTCATGACGCGGCGCGCCGATCACCTGCGAGGTTGCGCCAGTTTCCACCACTTTGCCGCCATACATCACGGTAACCCGGTCGGTGGTGTCGGCAATCACCCCCATGTCGTGGGTGATCAGGATCACCCCTACCTGACGCTCACTGGCCAGTTCACGGATCAGATCCAGGATCTGCGCCTGCACCGACACGTCAAGCGCGGTGGTCGGCTCATCTGCAATGATGACCTCCGGCTCGGAACAGAGCGCAAGGGCAATCACCACCCGCTGCCGCATCCCGCCTGAAAACTGGTGCGGATACTGGTCCAGACGGCTGTCCGGATCCGGAATCCCCACCCGGTCGATCAGATCGCGGGCGCGCTGGTCGGCCTCGGCCTCATTCACGTCCAGATGGGCGCGAATGGTCTCAACCAGCTGCTGACGCACGGTGAACAGCGGGTTGAGCGAGGTCAGCGGATCCTGAAAGATCATCGAGATCCGGCGGCCCCGCAGGGACCGCATAGCATCTGCATCAAGGCCGCTGATCGCGTCCCCCTGCAGCTCGATGCCGCCATCGGCGATGTGGCCGGGGCGTTCCAAAAGGCCCATGATGGCCGCGCCGATGGTGGATTTGCCTGCGCCGGATTCCCCGACAAGGCCGTGAATTTCCCCCGGTTCCACCGACAGGTCAGCGGCGTTGACAGCGGTGAAAACACCGCGACGTGTCGGGAACTCAACCGTGAGGTTTTTGATGTTCAAAAGGCTCATGAGATCACCGCAATTTGGGGTTCAGCGCATCGCGCAGCCAGTCGCCCAGCAGGTTCACACTGAGGGCAAGCGCAAGCAGGGTGCAGGCGGGGAAGAACAGGATCCACCACTCACCCGAGAACAGGAAGCCCTGACCAACGCGGATCAAGGTGCCAAGGCTCGGCTGGGTTGGCGGCGCCCCCACGCCCAGGAAGGACAGCGTGGCTTCGGCGATGATCGCCAGGGCCAGGCTGATCGTTGCAATCACCAGAACCGGCGACAGCACGTTGGGCAGGATGTGACGGAACATGATCGGCAGGCTGCCGCGCCCGATCAGGCGGGCGGCTTGGACGTATTCCTTGTTCTTTTCAACCATGGTGGCGCCACGGACCACACGGGCAAACTGCACCCAGTCCGACAGGCCGATGGCCAGGATCAGCACCCAGATCGCCATCTGATCGCGGTATTCCACCGGGGTCACCCCTTTGGCGATCCCGAAGATCAGCATCGCTACAAGGATCGACGGGAAGGTCAGCTGTACGTCTGCCGTCCGCATGATCAGCGTGTCGGTCCAGCCACCGTAGTAGCCCGATACCAACCCAGCGATCACACCAAGGGTCAGCCCCAGCATCACTGCCGCAAAGCCCACAAAGAGCGAGATGCGCAGTCCATATAGAATGGTCGAGAACACATCGCGGCCCTGATCGTCAGTGCCCAGCCAGAAGGTTTCACCAGTGAAGGCGTTCGGCTCGCTTGGTGGGGTGAAGCCGTTCATCAGGTTCAATGTGGCCGGATCAAACGGGTTATAGGGCGCGATCAGCGGGGCAAACACGGCCGCCAGGATCAAGGTCATGGCCACCGCAAGCGAAATGATCGCCACCGGCGACCGGCGGAAGGCATAGCCGATATCGCTATCCCAGGCGCGGCCCAGCTTGGACTTGGGGCGCGCGTTGTCTGTTGTTGTTGTCTCAGTCATGTCTATCTCGCTTATCCGCGCAGCCTCGGGTCAATCAGCACATAGAGCAGATCGACGATCAGGTTGATGCCTACAAAGAGGACGGAAATCATCATCAGGTAGGCCGCCATCACCGGCACATCCACAAACTGGACAGCATTGATGAACAGCAGGCCAACACCGGGCCACTGGAACACGGTTTCAGTAATGATGGCGAAGGCGATAATCGAACCAAGCTGCAGACCAGTCACGGTAATCACCGGCACCAGCGTGTTTTTCAGCGCATGGCGGAAGTTAATGACCCGTTCGGACAGACCACGGGCGCGGGCGAAGCGGACATAGTCCTGACGCAGCACTTCCAGCATTTCCGACCGGACAAGGCGCATGATCAGCGTGGTCTGGTACAGGCCCAGCGTGATCGACGGCAGGATCAGGGCTTTCAGCCCGCTGGCGGTCAGGAAACCGGTGGTCCAACTGCCAAGGTCCACAACCTCACCGCGCCCGAAAGAGGGCAACATGTCCAGCTCAACCGAGAAGATGTAGATCAGCAGAATACCGATCAGGAAGGTCGGCAGCGAAACGCCCACCAGCGACAGGGTCATCACCGTATGGGCCATCCAGCCGTCGCGGCGGATGGCAGTGAGAACGCCCATCACGATGCCAAAGAACAGCGCCAGGAAGCCTGAAACCAATGCCAGTTCCAGCGTGGCCGGCAGCCGTTCGGCGATGATGTCGGTGACCGGACGGCCCTGGCGGTAGGACACCCCCATGTTGCCTTCGGCCGCGTTCATCAGGAATTTCCAGTATTGCACCGGGAAGGGCTGATCCAGTCCCAGCTGGGCGCGCAGACGATCAATGTCCTCCTGCGTTCTTTCCTGACCCAGCATGTTATCAATGGGGTCGCCCACGAAATTGAACATCGCAAAGGCAACAAGCCCCACGACAAGAAGCACGATGACGGATTGGAACACCCGTCGAACGATATAGGAAAACACGTTGTCCCCGCTTTAATTAAAGCGGCGCGCCGAAGCGCGCCGCAGGTTGGTTTAGTTTACGCTCACCCAGCGCAGGATAAAGAAGTTATCCGGACGTTGGGTCAGCTCGATATTATCGCGCACACCCCAGACAAGCGGCTGCACGTAAAGTGGTACATAGACCTGATCGTTCTGGTAGGTCGCAGTGACCTCGTCGATCATGGCCTGGCGTTTGGTGTCGTCGATCTCGGACTGGATCATCGGCAGTTTTTCATCCACCGCTGCGTTCGAGTAGCCGCCGAAGTTCCACGAGCCCAGTTTGTCGACCTGGCTGTGCACCAGGAAACGGATCGGGTGTTCGTGGTCAAAGGTGCCCGGCGACCAGCCCAGCAGATACATGTCAAAGTTATCTGCACGCAGTTCCGGCCAGTAGTTGCGCACCGGCATGGCATCCAGTTCCGCCGTAATACCAACCTGCGCCAGCATGGTGACAACCGCCTGGCAGACGGCTTCGTCGTTCAGGTAGCGATCATTCGGGCACTTCAGGCCAAAGGCAAAACCATCGCCGTGACCCGCCTCGGCCAGCAGGGCGCGGGATTTTTCGGGATCATAGGCGGGGCGCGCCGACAGCGCATCAGCGTAGCCACGCATAGCCGGGCTGACCAACTGGCTGGCTTCCTCGGCAGAGCCGCGCATGATGGTTTGCAGGATAGCAGGCACGTTGATGGCATGGGCCACCGCCTGACGCACACGCACGTCCTGGAACGGGTTGTCCGCACCTTCGTCGCCGTATTTCAGCATCGCGGCCTCATGGGCAAAGCCCAGCATGATCACGCGGGCCTCAATGCCACGGATCACCTTGACGCCGTCACGATCATCCACGCGGCCTGCATCCTGGATTGGCACGGGGTTGATCATGTCCACATCCCCAGACAACAGCGCTGCAACAGCGGTGGCGGGGTTCTGGATCGGCGTAAATTCGGCGCGGGTGATGTTGTGCTCTGCCTCACCCCACCAGCTGCCAAAGGGTTCCAGCACGGTTTTCAGGCCCGGCTCACGTTCGCTGACCATAAAGGCCCCGGTGCCGTTGGCGTTGATGGTGGCGTAGTTGCCTTCGTCTTTGTTCGGCTCCGCTGCGCCATTGGCTTCGGCCCAGCCGCTGTCGACAATCATCCAGTTGGCGATACTGTCGGGGAAAATCGGGTTTGGTGCCTTGGTCAGCACATCCACCGTGTAGTCATCCACCTTGACCATATTGGCCACCGGCGAGAACCAGGATTTGGTGTCGGCATTTTCACCCGACGCCCGTTTGTACGAGAAAATTACGTCATCGGCGTTGAAGGCTTCGCCACCATGGAAGGTGACGCCCTGCCGCAGATTGAAACGCCAGCCTTCGCCGTCGCCAATCGGTTCCCACGAGGTCGCCAGCGCAGGCTCAACCGACATATCCTTGCCGCGGCGCACCAGGCCTTCGTAGACGTTGTTCAAAAAGCCCAGAACGGGCGCGGAGTTCACCGCATGGGGATCCATCGTCTGCGGATCCGTGGTGCCGGCCCAACGGAACGTCTCTGCAGAGGCGCCGGTGGCGGCTAGCGCTAGGGTCAGCGCCGTGGTGGTAAATATCTTCATGGTCATCTCCCTGGATGTGCCCGCGCGAATTTGCGGGTGAGGCTGCAGTCTATCGAGATGATCGCGTGCGATCCGACCCAATAACCCATGTTACCGTTCACATTCTCGTGCGTTACGTACCGGCCCACGGTGCCATTGCTGTGGATTCGCAGTGGAAATCCGGTGGCCCAGAGGCCACCGGAAAGAGGTTTTCACCAGAAGAACTTAGTTCATCGTGATGTATTTGACCTTCGGCTGATCTTCGGGATCAACGTTGATGCCGACGCCGTCCGCCATGGCCCAGTTCAGAACCTGGTGGTGGATCGGGATGTAAAGCTGCTCGTCCTGAACCGCGCCCCAGATCGAAGCGATATCAGCGTTACGGGCAGCCAGATCGGTGTTCGACGCCAGGGTCTTGATCTTGGCATCTACATCGTCGTTGTCGTAACCGGTGCCGTTCCAGGTGCCGATGTCGGACTCACGACCGTGAACCAGGAAGTTGAAGATGTATTCCGAGTCATAAGTCGGAACACCCCAGCCAAGCATGTAGAAGTCGGTCTGGCCGTTGGTAATCAGCGGGAAGTGCTGTGCCTTCGGCTTGGCGTCGAGGTTTACCGTCACGCCGATCTGCGCCAGCATACCAACAGAGGCCTGACAGATGGCTTCGTCGTTGATGTAGCGGTCGTTCGGGCAGTCCAGACGGATCGAGAAACCGTCGCCGTAGCCGGCTTCTTCCATCAGCGCCTTGGCCGCGGCAACATCGGTTTTGGACGAAGCGTCCATTTCTGCGGTCCAGCCGTTGACGAAGGGCGGCGCGATCATGCCGGCCGGGATCGACTGGCCACGCATCACAACCTGACGGATGGCGTCACGGTTGATCGCCATCGACATGGCTTTACGCACACGCACGTCAGCCAGCGGGTTCTTGCCGTCAACGTTGTCCGCTTCGATGTCATCTGCACCCTGGTTCATACCAAAGAAGATCACACGGTTCTGCGGGGCCTGTTTCACACCGTAACCGGCAGCGCCATCAACACGCTGAAGGTCCTGAACCGGCATGTCCTGCAGGAAGTTCACTTCGCCAGACAGCAGGGCTGCTACACGGGTCGGTGCGTTCTGGATCGGGGTGTAAATGATCTCGCTGACTTCCAGCGGGAACATGTCACGGCCCCAGTAGTTTTCGTTGCGCGCCATGACGGTTTTCACGTCCTGCTCGCGGCTGACCAGCGTGTAGGGGCCAGTGCCGTTCACATTGGTGGTCGCATAGGTGATCTCGCCACCTTCAAAGTCTTGAACCTTGGTGGTGTTGTTCGCCTCGGTCCAGCCTTTGTCCATGATGAACAGGTTGGTCAGGTTCGACGGCAGGATCGGGTTCGGGCCATCGGTGACCATCTCAACGGTGTGGTCGTCCACAGCACGCACTTCAACGATCGAGCCGATCAGCTCTTTCATGTCCGAGTTCGGCTGTTTCGCACGCTCAAAGCTGAACACAACGTCTTCGGCAGTCATGTCCGCACCGTCGTGGAACTTAACGCCCTGACGCAGCTTGAAGACCCATACGTTGGGGTCCGAAGCCGAGGGGGCCCATTCGGTGGCCAGAGCCGGCTCAAATGCACCGGTGGTGTCACGGATAATCAGCGGTTCGTACATCTGGTGACGTACGGTGTGGGTCGGGCCTTCGTTCTGGGCGTGCGGGTCCAGCGTCAGCGCGTCACCAGCACGGGCCCAGCGCAGGGTTTCCGCCTGAGCCGCCACGGTGCCACACAGCAGCGCGGCCGAAAGACCGATAAAACGGGTAATCATTTCATTCTCCCTGAATGTTTTTTGTGGCGGGAGATGAACATGACTTTCGTTCAGGTGCAAGAATTACGGTAAAACATTTTTTAGCGTCACACTGAAAAAGTCATCTTTGCCGCTATGTTTTTACAGTCACCAAAACCAATTGCGCCTTAATGCGGCAAGGCTGGTCGCGCTCAGAACAGGCTGCCCTGCTCTGGCTTGTCGCCACTTGGCTTGACCTTGGGTTTCGTCGCCGGTTTTGCGGCAGGTTTTGTCGCAGGAATGGTCTCCGGCGGGGTGGCTTCGGGGTGTGAACCGCGACCTGTGGCCGAGGGATTCGCCTCTGTTGCGACGACTACCCGCCCGTCCGCGAACTCGATCTCCAGATGGGGTGCTGCGCTTGCCGTGTTTTGCGAGGTGACAACGCTGCCTTCCGTGCGCACCACCGCATAGCCCCGTTGCAGCGTGGCCTTATAGCCAAGCGTTTCACGCAGACGGTCCATATTTTCCAACTGCTGCTGCCAGCTATCCACCTGCCGCTGCCCTGCGTCCGACAGACGTTTGGCCAGCCGGTCGAAACTGTCACGGCGTTGTTTCACATCCCGTGACAACGCCCCCCCCAGACGCGGGGTCAGGGAGGACAATTGACGTTTCTCCGCTTCAATCCGGCGGGTCAGGTTTACAGGGCGCAAGCCACCTTTAACCTCGGACAGATGCACTTTGCGGGACTGCACCCCGCGGATCAGCGCCTGAGGAAGCCGATCGCCCAGAACATCCAGACGTTGGCGCGGCCCTTCCAGCAAAACCTCTGCCCGGGGCAAGGCCCGCGACAGATCACGCAGGCGCTGGCCGCGCTGGGTGATACCCTGGCTTAACGCCCGGCTGAGGCGGGCGTTTTGCTGATCGACCCAGGCCATCAGCTCCATCCGCACCGGCACCGCCAGTTCCGCCGCCGCTGTGGGCGTTGGTGCACGTTTGTCCGAGACAAAATCGATCAATGTTGTATCGGTTTCATGGCCCACCGCCGATATCAGCGGAATATCCGAGGCCGCGGCTGCACGGGCCACCACCTCTTCGTTGAAGCCCCAGAGATCCTCGATCGATCCACCGCCCCGCGCCACAATCAGCAGGTCAGGGCGCGGCAAGGCCCCGCCCGGCGTCAGCTGATTAAAGCCCTTGATGGCGCGCGCCACCTCAGATGCACAGCGATCACCCTGCACCGCCACCGGCCAGATCAGCACCTTGCGCGGGAACCGATCGCGCAAACGGTGCAGGATATCGCGGATCACCGCGCCAGAGGGTGAAGTCACAACCCCAATAACCTCGGGCAGGTAAGGGATTGGCTGTTTACGCGTAGGATCGAACAGGCCTTCCGCCTGCAGCATCGCCTTGCGCTTTTCCAGCATGGCCATCAAGGCCCCCATACCGGCAGGCTTCAGATCTTCAATCACCAGCTGGTATTTCGACTGACCGGGGAAAGTGGTCAGACGGCCGGTGGCAACAACCTCCATCCCTTCCTCGGGACGGGTCTGCACTCGCGCCGCCACACCTTTCCACATCACACCGGCAATCACGGAGCGATCATCTTTCAGGTCCAGATAGACATGGCCCGAGCGTGGAAAAGACACGCGGCCAATCTCGCCTTTGATGCGCACATGGGAAAATTCGCCCTCGATCATCTTTTTGATCGCACCGGACAGTTCGGTGACGCTGAATTCCGGGGCGTTTTCGCCTTCTCTGGGGTCGTCGAAGAGGTCAGACATGCCTGCGCCGCTCTGCTCACTTGTTTCCTAGTCCCGCGCACCTTAGAACGCCGCCAACGGAAGGCCAAGCGGAAGGGCTATCATGAATATCCTAATTCTCGGAAGCGGCGGGCGTGAACATGCTCTTGCCTGGGCAGTGATGCAAAACCCGAAATGCGACAAGCTGATTGTCGCGCCGGGCAACGCCGGGATCGCCAAGATCGCCGATTGTGCCAGCCTCGACATCCTGAGCGGCGCGGCGGTGGTGAACTTCTGCGAAGAAAACGCCATTGATTTTGTGATTGTCGGACCAGAAGCCCCGCTGGCCGAAGGTGTTGCCGACCGTCTGCGCGACGCTGGTGTCTTGGTCTTCGGCCCCTCTGCCGCCGCGGCCAAGCTGGAAGCCTCGAAAAGTTTCACCAAAGAGATTTGCGACGCGGCCAATGCACCGACCGCCGGTTACGGTCATTTCACCGATGCTGAGGCCGCCAAGGCCCACATCCGCGCCAATGGCGCCCCCATCGTGGTCAAAGCTGACGGTCTGGCCGCAGGCAAAGGTGTGATCGTTGCGCTGGATGAACAGACCGCGCTGGACGCCATCGACGATATGTTCGGCGGTGAATTTGGCGCTGCGGGCGCCGAGGTAGTGATCGAAGAGTTCATGGAAGGCGAAGAAGCCTCCTATTTCATCCTAGTGGACGGTGAGGATTGTCTGGCCATCGGCACCGCGCAGGACCACAAGCGCGTGGGCGAAGGTGACACGGGTCTGAACACCGGCGGCATGGGCGCCTACTCCCCTGCCCCGGTGCTATCTGATGAAATTGCCGAAAAGGCGATGAATGAGATCATCAAACCCACCATGAAGGTCATGGCCGATCGCGGCATGCCCTACCAGGGAGTGCTCTATGTCGGTCTGATGATTAAAGACGGCCAGCCGCGTCTGGTGGAATACAACGTGCGTTTCGGCGATCCGGAATGTCAGGTGCTCATGCTGCGCCTCGGCGCGCAGGCGTTGGATCTGATGCAGGCCTGTGCCGAGGGCCGCTTGGCAGAGGCACAGGTGAACTGGGCTGACGATCATGCGATGACGGTTGTGATGGCCGCCAAAGGCTATCCCGGCGCTTATGAAAAAGGCTCCGTCATCAACGGCCTCGACGCCCTGCCCGAAACCAGCACTGAGATGTGTTTTCATGCTGGCACCGGCGACAAAGACGGTCAGATCATCGCGACCGGTGGCCGTGTGCTGAACGTCACCGCACGTGGGGCCTCGCTGAAAGAAGCCGCAGACCGCGCCTATGCAATGGTCGATCAGATCGACTGGCCCGAAGGCTTCTGCCGCCGTGATATCGGCTGGCGCGCGCTGTAACACCAACTACCCAAACACGACGGGACGGGCGGCAATTGCGCTTGCCACCCACCCGCCTTATCGTACCCCCAAGTGAGAGGGAGCCGATAAAACCATGTCCAGCGACAGCACAAGTGACGCCGTAGCAAATGCCTATGACAGCGGCGATTTTGCTCAGCTGAGCTATGACTTTGCCCCTGTTGGGCTGGTGGTCACCGAAAACCGCGTGATCCGCGGCTGCAATCCCACGTTTGCGGATATGTTTGGCTACGCGCAGGCAGATCTGAAGGATCAACTGTTCAACATCCTCTACCCGTCGCAGGAAGAGTTCGCCAACATTCGCAATCGTGGTGTGAAAGATCTGGCCGAAGGGCTAGGCTACTGGGACGAACGGGTGATGATGCGCCGCGATGGTGATTTGTTCTGGTGCCGGGTGCGTGGTCATACCTTTACCCCCGATGACCCGCTGCAACGGGCGGTCTGGTCCTTTGCCGATCTCAGCAATTCTCGCCCCTATCAGCCGCTGACACGGCGCGAACGTGAAGTGTTCACCCTGATGGGCGAAGGCAAGACCTCCAAGGAAATTGCCATTCAGCTGGGCATGTCCCACCGCACCGTGGAGGTGCATCGTTCCCGCCTTTTGAAGAAGTTTCAGGTCTCCAACACCGCCGGTCTGTTTCAGTCATTGGGGGCGATCAACGGCGATCACGTGATCAGCGCCTCGCCCACCTCGGCCCGTAGGAGCTGAGACAGGGATGCTGGTGTTCCGGTTCAAACCCGCTCTCCTGCGCAGCGCTATCTCCTTTCGCCTTTCCGCCGGTACCCTTGCGCGTGTTGAAGATGACGACTCCCTGCGGTGGAGCCTTGACCTCACCCGCCTCAACCGTGCGGATTTTGTCGAACATCGGGTCAATGGCGTTCTAATGCGCCGGATCGACTTGCATGGCCCTGAGGGCCGCCACCGGATCGGCGTTACCGTTGATGGGCCGGAAGGTTCCAGCGAAGCTGCAAAGGTGCATCTTGATCTGGTCGAGGCCATCTGCGCCAGTCTGGCGGAGGAGCAGCCCGAATTTCCCATTGGCATTGGCGAATATGGCAAAGGGCGTTTGGCGATGTTTTTAATCGGTGTGCTGAGCCTTTCGGCGGCTATTGCCCTGGGTGTGGCCATGGGGGTGTCCGGCGTTTCCGCCAGCCGTGCGGGGGCAGCGGCGCTGCCGATGTTGCTGCTGGCGGTGTTGGGTGGCACGGTCGGTTGGGCCTATGCCCCTTGGCATCCACCGCTGCGCCTGCCCGCCCATGCAATGGGGGATTTGGTCCAGGGCCTCAGGGACCGCGCGTCAGGTCAACCAACAGGTTCTGACACAGACAGATAAGGTTCCAGATCAGCAGCCCTTTGCGTGATCAAGGCTTTCGGGCCCACGGTACGCACCAAGATCGCGGTGTCGCAAGACACCATCTTCAAACCGCGTGGCGATAATCCGACGCCAGTTGGCATCGGCAGTGATCAACTCAGGCCCGTCGCATGCACGCAAACCACCCGCAATGAAGGCCCAACCGATCTTGTGGTTCGTCAGACCTTGGACCGCTGCAATCTGACTCAAAGCGCCATTCTGAAAACGCCAGACACGCAGGGTTTTCGCCAGATGGGGCCGATCGATATAGGCGATTTCGACTTGGCCATCGCCATCCAGATCCGCCGCAGCGATGGGCGCCAGCCAGCGATTGCGGGTGCCGATATGGGGCGTTTCGGCCAGCTTGCCGTCCGGGCCATAAACCACCAGCGCAGCCCCTTTGCCGGCGTCACTTTCGATCACCACAACTTCGGGGTTTCCGTCGCCGGTGACATCCCACAAACGGGGCGCAACGTCTTCGAACACATGGTCCTTCGGCAGGGTGATTGTCTGGACAGGCTGATCCGCGAAGCGCAGGTTCAGCTGGCCGTATTCCACGATATCCCCAAGCACACCATGCGGATAGCGGGTGGTCGGCGCCGTGTAGTCCGCGCCAACAATGACCGGCTCCGCGAAAACAGAATTTCCGCAGAGCCAAAGCGCAGCTGCAATGCCAGCCGCGCCACGCATCAGATCTGCTTTTCAGGCATCTTCACAACCAGCCCGTCCAGCGCATCGCTGACCTTGATCTGGCAGGTGAGGCGCGAGGTGGCGGCGTTGGGTTCAAACGCAAAGTCCAGCATGTCCTCTTCCATGTCGTCCTTGGCCGGGATCTTTTCAACCCAGGCCGGATCCACATAGACGTGACAGGTGGAACAGGCACAGGCGCCGCCGCAGTCAGCTTCGATGCCGGGGATATTGTTGTCGCGGGCGCCTTCCATCACAGTCAGGCCATTGGCCACCTCAACCACATGTTCCGTGCCATTGTGTTCGACATAGGTGATCTTCGCCATGCGGGCTTACTCCGAAATTTTCGTTTTGCTGTTCATGTCACCATCCCTCCTAGCGGGCCAGCGCGGCCTTTTCCAGCCCCATTCACGCCCCCCGCAGCAATGTGAATGTCGCATCCTGCTTAGCAGTGCTTTATTGATGCGGCGTTTACAGCTAGAGTGTCAAAAAGCAGTCGCGTCAAAGCGCGGCGCATGGGCATGACACAGGCAAATCACATGGCGCAATTCCTCCCAGGTTGGAAGGCACTGCTGGCGACCCCCTTGGTCGCTTTGGTTGCGGGCTGTGACACCGGCCTGCCGGTGCCACATCTGGGCAATGAGCCTGAAGTGACCCGACTTGTCGCCGAAGCCCCTCCAGGTGCAGCGACCGGCAGTTGCTGGGGCAAGCGCATCCAGCCCGGCGTTTATGAAACCGTGACCGAACAGGTCATGCTACAGCCCGCTGAAGTGCTGGCAGATGGCACTGTGCTACGACCCGCCATCTACAAGACGGAAACCCGCCAGGCTGTTGTGCGTGAACGGCGTGAGATCTGGTTTGAAACCCCCTGCGCCACGCAGATTACACCCGAGTTTATTGCCTCCCTCCAGCGGGCGCTGCAGGTGCGTGGGGTTTATCGTGGTGCAATCAACGGTGTGATGGACAAGCGCACCCGCGCAGCGGTGCGCCGGTTCCAGCAACCCGAAGGTCTGGACAGCGGCATCCTGTCTCTGGGGGCTGCACGCCGTCTGGGGCTGGTCGCTGTGTCGCGGGACGGCATCGCCTCACCGGATCAAAGCTAAGCCCGACCTCGCCACCTCAAATCAAAAGGCCGCCCCGAAGGGCAGCCTTTGTTAATTTTCAGAAGCTGAAACCGCTGGCCTTATTCGGCAACGCTCAGCGCGACAAAACGCGGCTCACCCGAACGGCGCACCAACAGCAGCAACGACTTGCGGCCAGCGTCCCGCGCCTCTTCAACACGGGCCTCTAGATCGCCAATCCGCTCCAACTTCTGCTGACCGGCCTCGGTGATCAGATCGCCCATCCGCAGACCTTTTTCAAAGGCTTCGGTGGCTTCATCAACGGCAACGACCACCAGGCCAACCGCGCCTTTCTTCAGCTTCAGTTCTTCGCGCAGCGCATCGGTGACCGGGCTCAGCGTCATGCCCAGCATATCCTTGGGCTCCATCGGATCCTCAGCTGGGCCGGGTTGGGCCGCGGGAATTGCTTCGGCCTCTTCACGGCGTCCAAGGGTGATTTTCAGGGTTTCAGTTTTGCCATCTCGGAAGACGACAACCCGAACCACTTTGCCCACTTCGGTGTTGCCCACCTGGCGGACAAGCCCGCGGGTGTCGGCCACTTCGACACCGTCAAAGGTCACGATCACATCGCCCTGCAACACACCTGCATCCTTGGCAGGCCCATCCGGCACGTCGGTGATCAGCGCCCCGGCGGTGTTTTCCAGACCAATCGCCTCGGCGACATCATCGGTCACATCCTGAATGCGCACGCCCAGCCAGCCGCGTCGGGTTTCGCCAAACTCCTGCAGCTGGTCAACCACGCGGGTCACCACATTGGAGGCCATCGAGAAGCCGATGCCGATCGAGCCACCATTGGGCGACAGGATAGCCGTATTCACACCAATCACCTCACCGTCCATGTTGAACAGCGGCCCACCCGAGTTGCCTCGGTTGATCGCCGCATCGGTCTGGATGTAGTCGTCATAGCTGCCCGAAAGCGCCCGGTTTCGGGCCGAAACAATGCCTGCCGACACCGAAAAACCCTGGCCCAGCGGATTGCCCATGGCCACAACCCAATCCCCAACACGGGCGGTGTCGCTGTCGCCGAACATGACGTAATCCAAGGGTTTGTCGGCCTCAACTTTCAGCAGAGCAATGTCGGTGTTGGGATCAGTGCCAACCAGTTTGGCCTCCAGCTCCTCGCCCGAGAAAAACTCGATAAAGATCTCATCGGCGCTTTCGATCACATGGTTGTTGGTAACGATGTAACCATCTTCCGAGATGACAAACCCTGACCCCAAAGCCGAGGATCGGCGGGCACGGTCATTGGGGCTGCGGTCCTGAAACTCGCGGAAAAAATCCTCAAACGGGCTGCCGTCGGGGATGTTCAGACCGGGCCCGTCGCTGCCCGCTACCACGGTGGATGTGGTGATGTTCACAACGGAATCGCTGATCTGTTCCGCAAGTTCGGCAAAACTGTCGGGACGGGCATTGGCCTGCAGCGCGGTGATAAACACCAGCGCACTGGCCAAAAGACCCATCCAGAAGGCTTTCACGGTCGGCTGGAGCCGGGTTGGTGTTGCCACGGCGCGGGTGGTGGCCTCTCTCTGGTTCACTCCCATGATCTCCTCTCCTTGAGATTGCCGACAGGTCGGGGGCGACGCAGCGGCGGATTGTCCTTAACATCGGTTGAGATGGGCCAATGTGCAACTCACTCATACCAAAGATATTTCAACAGAGCGTGAAGCAGCGGTGAGCCGCTCAGTCTGGTTTCAAATTAGCGCCCCTTCAACGAATGTCAGGGCCAACGAGGGTGTTAAAGGGGCGTTGCCCCTCTTCGGTCCTCTTAGAGGCCCGAATTCACCCCAGAGTATTTAAAGATCGTTGAAAGGCGCGCCCGGCCCCTTCACCTTGGGTTAAATATCCCCACCGGAGGTCCCCGAGGCCCAGGAATGGAATGAAGGGCCGAGAAAACCTGTGCGCGCCAGCGCTCTTTTTGAACACCAGCCTATCACGCGCCGAGGAGTTTGGCGAACCAGACCAGTGCCACGCCGGTGCCAAGACACAACAAACCAATATTGCGCCGCATGGCATGGGACAGATCCCGCAGCGCTTTCAGCAGCTCCTCAATAAGCGAAGGGGCCAGCGCATAGGCCAGCCCCTCCACAATCAACACAAGCCCAAGGGCCAGGAGCAGATGCTCCATTATTGCGAAACCTGATCCGATTTCAGGTAATCAAAGAACTCGCTGTCGGGTGTCATCACCATCGAGGAGTTGCTGCCCTGAAGCGCGTTCTCATAGGCCTGAAGCGACCGGTAGAAGGCGAAGAACTCAGGATCCGCGCCAAAGGCTTCGGCGAAGATACCGTTGCGTTCCGCATCCGCTTCACCGCGCACCACCTGGGCTTCACGCTCGGCTTCAGACAGCGTTTCGACCACAGTACGATCGGCCAGCGCGCGCACACGCTGGGCGGCTTCGTTACCACGGGCGACCTCATCGGCGGCTTCACGTTCCCGTTCGGCCCGCATCCGGGCGAAGGTGGCGTTCAAGTTCTGCGACGGCAGGTTGGTCTGTTTCAGACGCACGTCCACCACATCCAGACCAAGGCCCAGCGCCTCGGAACGGGACTGGTTGCGGATCCGCACCATCAGCTCGGCGCGATTTTCCGACAGGATGGTGTCCGAGGTCACCTGATCGGCCCCCAGCACTTCGCGGATTTTCGAGTTCAGGATCGAACTCAGACGTTCTTCGGCCAAGCGCACACCGCCGGCGCCAACCGCCTGACGGAACTTGACCACATCGGCAATCCGGTAGCGGGCAAAGGCATCCACAACCAGACGACGGTCATCCGACGGGGTGACCTCGATGGTGTCGGTGTCCAGCGACAGGATCCGGTCGTCATAACGCACCACTTCCTGAATGAACGGTATCTTAACGCTCAGACCCGGCTCTTCTTTGACGTCTCTGATCTGACCGAACTGCAGCACCAGCGCCTTCTCACGTTCGTCCACCACAAAGAGCGAGGACATGGCGCCGACGGCGGCGACCACAAGGGCGGGGATGATTAATGTTGTCAAACGCATGGATCAGTTCCCCCCCCGACGCAGTTCATTCAGCGGCAGGTAGGGCACCACGCCCGAGCCATTTTCGCCACCCACAAGCGCGCCGTCGAGGATGGTTTTATCCACGTTGCCCAGCACTTTTTCCATGGTTTCCAGATAGAGACGTTTGCGGGTCACTTCCGGTGCCTTTTCATATTCGGCGCGCACCGCCGAGAAACGGCTGGCTTCACCCAAGGCGTCGTTCACAACCTGTGCGCGGTAGGCTTCGGCCTCTTCCAGCGTTTGCGCGGCTTCACCACGGGCCTGTGCCAGAACGCGGTTGGAATAGGCATCCGCTTCACGTTGCAGACGGTCGCGTTCCTGTTCGGCCGCCTGCACTTCGCGGAAGCTGTCGATCACTTCGCGCGGCGGGTCAGCTTTTTCAAGGTTCACACGAACGATGGAGATGCCGGATTCATATTCGTCCAGAATGGTCTGAATACGTTCCTTGGCCCCGTCAGCAATGACACCCCGGTCACGGTTCAGGATCGGCGCCAGGTTCGAGGCGGCGATGATTTCACGCATCACCGATTCCGACACGGCCTGAACGGTCAGGCGGGCGTCGCGGATGTTGAACAGCAGACGCGCCGGATCGTTGATGTTCCACACCACCTGAAAGTCTATGTCGACGATATTGGCGTCCGTGGTCAGCATCAGACCGGTGTCCTGCGAGCTGCGCGACAGGCCGATGCTTTCAGTCCGTTCCGAGGTCACGTTGACCACCTCGGCGGTGACAAACGGCCAGGGGGCGAAGTTCAGACCCGGGTTGCCGGTGGCCGAATATTCGCCAAGGAACAGTTCAACCGACTGCTCTTCGGGCTTTACGGTGTAGAAGCTGGAGAAGGCCCAGAG
This sequence comes from Thalassobius sp. MITS945101, assembly GCF_047123305.1. Classification (GTDB taxonomy): domain Bacteria; phylum Pseudomonadota; class Alphaproteobacteria; order Rhodobacterales; family Rhodobacteraceae; genus Thalassobius. The sequence goes on along the minus strand of NZ_CP138918.1, from coordinate 2,573,041 downwards.
GCCCGCCGCCGCCAGTGCGGCCAGCACCAGGGTGCCTTTCGGCAGGCCTTGGCCGCCACCTGCGCCGCCACGGTTCTGACCACCGCCGGAACCACCCCGACCGCCCATCAGCACCTTCAGCTGTTCCTGGCCTTTTTTCACCAGTTCGTCGATCTCGGGGATCTGCGGGCCGTCGTCCTGCGGACCGCGGCCTCCGTTGTTGCCGCCCCCGTTGTTGCGGCCTCCGTTATTGCCGCCGCCGCCCCAAGGGCCGCCAGAATTGCCTGACATGGGCTATGTTACCTCTCTCGTTGTCACCGATTGCACGGTGGTCACTCACCAAACTGTGCAATCGGCAGAAAATTTCAAGCACTATACCGCCTTTAAGCGGTCCGTGTAGGTGCTTTCATGGTGACGATTTCTTCGGACATGGTGGGATGCACCGCCACGGTCCGGTCGAAATCTTCTTTGGTGGCGCCCATTTTCACGGCGATGCCGGCCAGCTGGATCATCTCACCGGCGCCGGGCGCAACGATGTGACAGCCCAGAACCACGCGGGTGTTGGCATCCACAATCAGTTTCATCAGCACCTTGGCGTCCGATCCTGCAAAGAGCGACCGCATCGGCCGGAAGGAGGTCGAATAGACCTCAATCTGGCCCTTGGCTGCGGCTTCTTCCTCGCCCATGCCGACGGTGCCCATTTCAGGCTGCGTGAAAATGGCGGTGGGGATCAGATCGTGATCCACCGGGGTTGGCTTGCCCTTAAAGACGGTTTCCACAAAGGCCATGCCTTCGCGGATTGCCACTGGTGTCAGGTTCACTCGGTCGGTGACATCACCAACCGCATAGATCGACGGCACCGCGGTTTGGCTGAACTGGTCGACCTCAACCTCGCCCTTGCGGCCAAGCTTCACACCCGCCTCTTCCAGGCCCATATTGTCGGTGTTGGCTGTGCGTCCGGTGGCAAACATCACCTGATCAAAACTGCGTTCGCGGCCATTGGTGTCGGTAACCTTTATCGAGCCGTCGGCGGTTTTCTCCATCAGGGTCACATTGGTGTTCACCTGCAGGTCGATGCCGTTGTTGCGCATCTCATCCGCCACCAGATCACGGGCCTCATTGTCAAAGCCGCGCAGGATCTGCTCGCCGCGATAGAACTGGGTGGTCTTGACACCCAGCCCGTTCATCACACCGGCAAATTCACTGGCGATATAGCCGCCACCGACGATCAGGATCGACTTCGGCAGTTCGTCTAGCAGGAAAATCTCATTCGAGGTGATCGCATGCTCCGCACCCGGCACATCCAGTTTCACCGGACGCCCGCCCATCGCCAGCAGGATATGTTTGGCCGTTTTGCGTTCACCAGTGGACAGTTCCACCGTATGCGCGTCCACCACTTTGGCCCGCGCATCAAAGGTTTCCACACCCGAGTTTGCCAGCAGGCGACGGTAAATGCCTTCGAGGCGGTCCAGTTCCGCATGCAGCTTGCTGCGGAAGTCCGGCCAGCTGAAATCACCGGTCGGCATGTCCCAGCCATAGGCGCGCGCCTCGGCCGCCATTTCGGGAAACTCCGAGGCAAAGACCATCAGTTTTTTGGGCACACAGCCGCGAATGACACAGGTGCCGCCGTAGCGGTCTTCCTCAGCCAGGGCGACCTTGGCGCCGGTATCGCCGGCCGCCACACGGGCCGCACGCACACCACCGGACCCACCGCCGATGACAAAGAGATCGTAGTCGAAGCTCATCAGATATCTGCCTTCACTGCAAAAACCGTTCGTTGCGGCCAAGTTAGTATGCCAAGGCGCGGGTTAAAACCCGAGCCACACGGATTCGTGATGCTTTCCGTCGGAAAAACCTTCAGTCTGCGCCGCAGACATCAATCCCCAAGATCCGCAAACAGGTTGTCGGCGTCAACAAACTCCAGTCGGTCTTCGCTCAAGGCGTTTTCATTGAGGTCGCGCACCTGCACCCGCCCGTCACCATAGCCGACCACAACCGTGTCACAGATATCGCAGAACAAACCGTTTTCGACCACGCCGGGGATCTGGTTCAGCACCATCGCCATCTGGCGGACATTGCCAACGCGGTTGAGGTGCAGATCAATGACATGGTTGCCCTCATCGGTGAACAAGGGCGCATCGCCGTTCATCCGCAGGCTGGTGGTCTGGCCCAGCACATCCAGACTGTCGAGCATCTCTTCGATCAAGGCCTTGGTGGTTTGCCAGCCAAAGGGAATGACCTCCACCGGCAACGGGAAGGCGCCCAGCGTGTCGACCTCTTTGGAAATGTCCGAAATCACAACCATCCTGTCACTGGCGGTGGCGACGATTTTTTCCTGCAACAGCGCTGCACCGCCGCCTTTGATCAGGTTAAACTCGCGGTCAAACTCATCGGCGCCATCAATGGTCAGGTCCAGCCATTTGGCCTCATCCAGGCTGATGACATCAATTCCAACTTCCTGCGCCAATGCGGCAGTACGGGTCGATGTCGGGATGCCGCGGATCTTCAACCCGTCCTCACGCACCAATTCCCCCAGACAACGCACCATCCATGCAGCGGTGGATCCAGTGCCCAGCCCAACACGCATCCCATCCTCGACAAATTCGACCGCCTTTTTGGCGGCCACAAACTTGGCCTTATCGATTGGGGACAACTCACCGGACATGTAACATCCTCCTGCGGAGACAACGGGCTATTTGCCACGGTTATAGGAGCATTCTGCGGGGCAAGCGAGGAGGAATTGTGGCAAATTCTGCCCATCCGCTCCGCCTTTCTGGGTTTATGGGTCGCATTTGGGCTGGCAGTTGGCGCAGGGATGAATAGCTTGGGCAGGAAGACTGCCGTTTGCCGTGATGCCAACGCCGTGTCCCGTCAATCTGCCCGCTAAGGAGTTGCCCCGCCTATGTTTCTTTCGGTATTCGACATGTTCAAAGTCGGTGTTGGCCCGTCGTCCTCGCATACGATGGGTCCGATGGTGGCTGCGGCGCAGTTTTTGCAGCAGATGCGCAATGCCCCGTTTGAGCCACACGGAGTGAAGGCATCGCTGCATGGGTCGCTGGCCTTTACCGGTGTTGGCCATGCCACGGATCGGGCCACCATTCTGGGCCTCGCGGGCTTCCTGCCTGACAGCTACGACCATGAGGCGGCAGAGGCCGCGCTGGCAGCCAACCGCGCGGATCACCAGCTGCACCCCGAAGGCCTGCCTGCCCTACAGTTCAATCCCAACGAAGACCTGAAGTTCGTCTACGGCCCCGCCCTGCCCGGCCACGCAAATGGGATGATCCTGATGGCCACCGATGCGCAGGGCGATGTGATCCTGCAGGAAACCTATTATTCCATCGGCGGCGGCTTTGTGATGACCGAGGCCGAACTGGCGGCGGGCAAAAACACCGATGAAGGTGCGCCGGTTCCTTACCCGTTCAAAACGGCGGATGAGATGATGGACATGGCCCGCACCTCAGGCAAGAGCATCGCCCATATGAAGCAGGCCAACGAAATTTCGCGCGGGGGGCATCAGAACCTGAAATCCGGCATGTCGCGGCTGTGGCAGGTGATGAACGACTGCATCGATCGCGGCCTCACCAACGAAGGCGAACTGCCCGGTGGTTTGAAAGTCAAACGTCGTGCCAAAGGCATCCACGAAGCGCTGCTGGCCGAGCGCGGCATGAACCTGACCGCCCCGCATACGATCAACGACTGGATCAGCACCTACGCCATGGCGGTGAATGAGGAAAACGCGGCTGGAGGCCAGGTTGTCACCGCCCCCACCAATGGCGCGGCCGGTGTGCTGCCGGCGGTGATCCGCTACTGGCTGGATCATGTGCCCGGCGCCTCCACCAGCAAGATCGACGAGTTTCTGCTGACCGCGGCGGCGGTGGGCGGCTTGATCAAACACAACGCCTCAATTTCCGGTGCCGAAGCGGGCTGTCAGGCCGAGGTCGGCTCGGCCGCGGCGATGGCGGCGGCGGGGCTTTGCGCGGTGATGGGTGGCACGGTGGAACAGGTGGAAAACGCCGCCGAGATTGCGCTGGAACATCACCTAGGCATGACCTGCGATCCGGTCAAAGGGCTGGTTCAGGTGCCCTGCATTGAACGCAACGGCCTCGGCGCAATCAAAGCCGTCTCCGCCGCCTCGCTGGCGCTGCGCGGCACCGGCGATCACTTCGTGCCGCTGGACGCCGCCATTGAAACCATGCGCCAGACCGGCCGTGACATGCATGAGCACTATAAAGAAACCTCACTGGGTGGGCTGGCCGTAAACGTGCCGAATTGCTGACGGCAGTGAGGCGCTGGCACAGAGAGGCTCTCTTGCCTTAGTTGCACTCCCTGACCGGCTGTCGCTAAGGTCTGTCAGTGACGATTAGACAAGGCGACCTTATGCACATGTTCCTGGCCATTTCATTGGGCGCTGCAGCCATTTCCATTACGGGGCCAAGCCGGGCCCTAACATGCACTTGGCCTATGATCCCGCTGGCACAGCAAGTCGAATTGGACGAAGGAAACGCCAAGCTGCGCTATACCAGAGAAGTAGCCGACTATTTCCGGCCACTTGATGACAGTTTCCTTGTTTTCGGTCGGTTCTCCACGCAACGAAGGTCCGAATTTCCTCACGTTGCAGTCCTCAGGTCGCTCAGAGAGGCCAATGCCGGTGAATATGAGCGGGACGTAGAAGGTTTCACAGAATTCGATCTGAGTTTCAGGTACACGCAGCTGATAGAGTTTGACGGGCAGCGTTATGTGAACGGATACTGGGAAGACTACAAAACGTCTGCAACGGTTCTGCACTTTTAAATAAATGATTTCTGGGCGAGCCAGATGCCGCCTATGGACGTCAGTGTTTTGGGATCCCTGAAAAGGCTGCAAACGGACGGCCCAGAGGAACTGGTAGAAATCTCAGCATCGCCTTGCCCTGCCTATGTTACAATGTCGTTGGAGGGAGCCCGTACACTTGCATCCTGCATGGGACCTGCAGCTGCGTGTAGAGCGCTAGAAGAACGGCTGCACTGACCTCACCGAAGCTCGACTCAAACTGACCAACCGTAGATCCCCGCCATTGCCAAGTTGCACGATCCGTGAAACCTCTTGCGCATGACACAAGCAACCTCCACCACCCATGACCGCCCGCTGCTTGGCATCGCCTTGATGCTGGGCTTCTGCCTTGCTGCGCCTTTGGGCGATGCTTTGGCGAAACTGCTTTATGGCACGCTGCCGCTGGGGATGCTGATCCTGGCGCGATTTGCCATTCAGGGATTTCTGTTGGCGCCTTTGGTTGCGGCCAGCGGCCGACCGTGGCGGCTGCGGGGTCGTGTCCTTGGGCTGGTGCTCTGGCGGACGCTGCTGCATATTCTTGGCATCGGGATGATGTTTACTGCGCTTGGCTTCCTGCCGCTGGCCGATGCAATTGCGATTGCCTTTGTCATGCCCTTTATCATGCTGCTACTGGGCAAATACGTGCTTAACGAACAGGTTGGTCCGCGCCGCCTGATCGCCTGTGTTGTCGGTTTCATCGGCACGCTGTTGGTGATCCAACCCAGCTTTGCCGAAGTGGGTTGGCCCGCCCTCCTGCCCCTTGGTGTGGCGGTAATCTTTGCGTTGTTTATGCTGGCCACCCGTCAGATCGCGAAACAAACCGATCCGATTGCCCTCCAGGCGGTTTCGGGTTTCATCGCCACAGCAGCGCTGCTGCCGCTGATGGTCGTGGGCCACGCCGTTGGCTTTGAGCCGCTGCAATTCGCCCAACCTACAACGACAGACCTGTGGCTGGTGATTGCGATTGGGGTGATCGGCACGGTGGCGCATCTGATGATGACCTGGTCCCTGCGCTATGCGCCTTCCACCACTCTGGCACCGATGCAGTATCTTGAGATCCCCTTTGCCACCGTGATTGGCTGGTTGATCTTCAAAGACCTGCCCAACGGGTTGGCCGCTGTTGGGATCCTGATCACCTTGGGCGCGGGCCTCTATATTATCTGGCGCGAGCAGGCCACCCAACGAAAGCAGACAGCAAGGCCTCAACCGCAGAGTCCAGCGCCGCCCGTGGCATGATCACCAGCATCTGAGGCTGATCAAACTGCAGTGTCAGCGGTCCGGTGACCTCATTTGAGGTGCCGATCTGACTGTCGGGCGCAAAGGCCAGCCCCTCGATGGGCCAACGCAGCCCGTCAGAGCGCCCCGTCACCGCCCCCATTGGAAACAGCGATACCAGCGTGCCTTCTGGCAGCTCCATTCGCAGATGTGGCGGGGCGAGGAAGGTGATCTGCGCGTCAGAGATCAGGATACTGCGCTGTTCCGGGCGAGCCATTAAGACATGCAGAGCCGCCAGATGGTGATCAATCCGGGTGCCATCAAACCCAACACCCAGCACCAATGGCGCTGAAATACTGCGCAGCGCCTTGTCAAAATCGGTGCTGTTCTGTTCCGCAATATGGTGGATCACATTGGCAGGCAGGGCGGCCCGTGTGGCCTCGGACAGACTGTCGAGGTCGCCGATAACCGCTTCGGGCATCAGACCCAAAGCCACTGCATGATCCGCACCGCCATCGGCGCAGACCAATTGTGGCGCAATGGTTAACGCAGCCCGCAAAGCAGGCTCAGAGAGATTTCCGGCGCCAAGCAGGGTGACAGGGGCCGGAGACTGCAGAATCTTGTTCAACATGTGGCAATATCTGCCGTTTTTGGAAACAGACCACAATATGGTCACAAAATGATACAGTTATTATCCCAGATTCGTTCACCTTTCGGCGGGATACGCTTGGTAAACAGCATAGTCACAAGCGTGGTGTATTGCCCTGATCGGGGCGCTGCACAGGCCAGAGGCAGAGAAAGGCGAGTTTACAATGGTTACGAACAACAAAGTTTTAACGGTTTCCTACGGGACATTCTCCTGCACCCTGGAAGGGTTCGACGATTCCTTTGACACAATGAAGTCGATTGCGGAGTATTTCCGTGATCTGGCTGCGGACGACCGCTATTTCGGTGCGGAACCACCGACCCCGGACGCGGACATGCTGGCCCGGATTGCCGAACGCGAAATTGCCCGCCGTGTAGAAGCGCATGAAGAGCAAGGCACCATCCACCTGCGCGCCGCCGATGCTGCCGCCGCTGCGCCTGCGGTTGCCGCCCCTGTTATTGCTGACACGCCAGAGGCGGAACCCGCCCCAGCCGCGCGGGTGGCACAAGCGGCTGAGGCTGCGACCACAGACCTTACAATCGCTAAAGAGACCCCGTCGGAAGCCACGCCCGAAGTTGAGCCCGAAATTGAGCCTGGGTTTGAGCCTGAGGTGGAAGCGGTTTCCGCTGCGCCAGAAGTTCTGGAACCCGAAACTGTCGAGCCCATCGCCGAAGCGCCGCAAGCTGCACCGGTAAGCGAAGACAGCGTTGCCGCCAAACTGCAACGCATTCGCGCCGTTGTCTCGCAGAACACGGCTGAGCCAGCAGAACAGACCTATACCGAGGACCAACACGCCGAAGCCGCAGCCGAGCCGGTGGACGCCGATCTTGCCGCCGCGTTGAGCGAAGCGGTTGAAGAGGTTGAGGAAACGGCAGAGGTCGAAACGGTTGCTGAGACGCCCGTTGTCAACCAGCCCGCCGAGACCCCGATGGAGGAGGCGTCTGCACCCGAAGTGGAGGTGCCGGAAGCCGTTGCAGAAAAGGTTGCCGAGGTTGCTGCCGCAGCAGAACCGGAGCAAGCGCAGTCTACGGCCGTTGAAGAGGAAGCCGAAGCTGTTGAGACGGAAGTCGTTGAGGCGACCCCAGCTGCCTTGGAAGATGAGCGGGACGTTGTTGAGATCGACGTTGACGCGGAGACGGTCGCCGAAACCGAAGATGATTTCTCCGCCATTCTGGCAGCCGTGAAAGGCGCTGAAGCTGCTGAAGTCGAAGTGACCCCTGCGGACTTGCAAGATGAGGCGACCGAAGAGCCCAGCATCGAGCCATCACTGCAAGACACCATCGCGGCGGCTATGGCTGAGGCGCAGGATGATCTTGAGGATGCGCCAGTGTTGGAACCAGTGTCGGAACCAGGGTTGGAAGCGGCATCGGAAGCAGCGGCTCAGCAAGAGGCGGCACCGGAAGCGATCGCGGCTGACACTGCCCCCTTCGTTGAAGACACGCCCGATGTTGCCGACATCGACGCCCCCGAGCAGCTGGCCCAGACAGACGCGCCTGAAATCGAGGCGGCAGTAGAGCTGCCCGGTGAGGCCGCATCAGACGCAGCTGACGCAGCAAGCAATGAGCCCGTCGCGGCAGAGCCTGTCGCCCCCGTTCGCCCCATCCGTCCGGTGCGCGTCATGAAAATGAAGCGCAAGGATTTTGAAGCGGCGGTTGCCGCCGAACAGGCTCCGGCCCCGCAGGTAGAAGACATCGTCGCAACACCCGCGCCGGCAGCAATTGAAACCGAAGCCACCAGCCTGAGCGCCGAAGAAGAGGCCGACCTGCTGCGCGAACTGGCCCAGGTGGAGGCCGAATTCTCGGAAGAGGACGCCGAGGAGCCGCTGGAAGAGGGCGACGTACGCTCTATCTTTGCGGAAGAAGCGGATGTTTCGCGCCTGATGGATAAAACCGCATCGGAAATGGACAATCCGGAAGGTGCCCATCGCCGTAACGCGATTGCCCACCTGCGCCGCGCTGTTGAAGCCACCCGTGCCGAAACCGAAGCCGGTGGCGCGCTGAGCGAAGCCCCCAAAGACAACGCTTATCGCGCTGATCTTGACACCGTGGTGCGCCCCGGCCGGCCGCAAGCTGCAGCGGGCACTGCCGCTGAACCTCGTCCAGCGCCGTTGAAGCTGGTGGCAGCGCAGCGCGTCGACGTTGCGCCTCAGCCCGAGGCCGCGGCACCGGTCCGCCCCGTGCGTCCCCGCCGCATCCGTCCCGCCGCCGTTCAGGAAGTGGTCGCAAAATCTGCCGAATTTGCCAGCTTTACCGAGTTTGCAGAGGAAATGGGCGCCGAAGCGCTGCCCGATCTGCTGGAAGCGGCCGCCTCTTACCTGGCGCATGTGGAAGGCCGCGAGCAGTTTTCCCGCCCGCAGCTGATGCGCAAGGCGCGTCAGGTTGAAGATATGGAGTTCAGCCGTGAAGACGGTCTGCGTTCTTTTGGCCAGCTGCTGCGGGACGGTAAGATCGAAAAGCTGGAAGGCGGGCGTTTCACGGTCTCCGAACAGATCGGTTTCAAACCGGACCAACGCGCTGCCGGTTAACCAGCCCCCCATCTTACCTACCTTACGAGACGCCCGGCCTGTGCCCGGGCGTCTTGCGTTTTTAAACCTCTGCCCTACTCAATCCGGCGCACACTCAAAGAAATGCGCACAACCACGTCCCGCGCGTTTGCTGATGTAGAGCGCTGCATCCGCATCTGCCAGCATCTGCTGGGGCTCAGGAGTGGCATAATCCACCGACCGGCTGATCCCCACGCTGGCGGAGATCTTGCAAACATGGGTCTGGTAAAGCACGGAGGCTTCCAGCACGTGGATCAAACGGTCTGAAACGGCCCGAAGCTGGGCCTTGTCAGTTTCGCCCCGCAGGATCAGCACGAATTCATCCCCACCATAGCGCACCAGCAGATCGGACTGACGCAGCTGCGCTGACAGACGTTCTGTGGCCACCCGTAGCACGTGGTCCCCGGCCAGATGGCCACGGGTGTCGTTGACCTGTTTAAAGTGATCGAGATCCAGATGGATCACCGCAAATGCCGCCCCCGATTTGCAAAGGAATGTCAGTTCCCGCTCCATCGCGCGTCGGTTTTTCGCACCGGTCAGAGTATCGGTCTGCGCCTCGGCCTCTGCCGCGATCCGCGCCGATTGCAACCGGCGGCTCAGCCGTTGGCTGGCTTCAACCGCCGCAGATTTCGCTTCCATCAGAAACAACATCTCCGGCGCCGGATCTGTGGCGGCAAAATCCTCGGCCGTCAGGGCAAAGGCGGTGACTCCTTCGGCCAGTTGGGACCCAAAGGAGAGGTTTAACAAACGATGTGCCCCTAGCGAGGCCAATCCACCTTTGAGAGTGATATCTGGCAACGGCTTGGATGAGACGAGGTTTAGGTTCAGGGCAGTGCCATTGGGCAGCCCACCGACGTTTTCACCGGGCATAAGACGAGGCCGCGACAGGTCGAAAACGGTTGCGAATGGAATGTGTTGCGCGTCGGAAAGGGCGCGGAGGTGTCCCGGTTGGGTGACCTGCAAAATTTTGTGCAGCGTTGGACCCACGCGGGTGATGATGCCCTCTGGTGTCAGCGAGAGATGCATTGGCATCAGCTGATCAAACGCCTGCCACCAACCTGCTGGCAGCTCATTTGCGAGGCCAGCCGGCCACTCAGCTGGCAGGTCTTTCGGGCCCGTCGTGTTTTCGGCGGGCGCGGTCTGCTGACATTGCTTCCGCGTCAGCGACTCCGGCTGGGGATAGGATGTCATACCGCCGCACCGCAATTGGCTGCCAGCATGCCTGTTGTGCGCCCCTGCTCGGCCAAAAGCTGTACCGACAGAAGATCGCAGGTCTGTCGCCCCTCCACCCGCGCCAGATGCTGAATATCAGCTGGGGTTTCGTAGATCTCAGCCATACCCTCCAACAGACCAACCAATCCTGAGCCGAACCCCGAAAGGTTGGAGCGGCAGATCAAATAAAAGCGCCCGACATCTGTCTGCGCCACTTCGAAATCGGGCACCTCGCCCCCCGGCAGAAGCATTTGCAACCGAACCGGCAGATCCTCAAGCGATCCGAGGAAACCGGCATACCCCGCCCCGCCGAACCGCAGCAATTGCACATAGGGCGCGGCGGCGGGATGGCTGACGGCGAATTGCCCGAGGTCGCGCAGTACCCTGCGCTCCTCTTGTTGGCTCAAGCGTACCAAATGGCAGATCAGGCGTCTGGTGACCCTGTCCGGACTGCGTTGAAGACCCTCAAATCGGGGCGGCTGTACACCAGCGCGGCGCGCCACCCGACGCCAAGTGGCGGCCCCATATTTTTCAAGTATGTATCGATGAATGACACGATTTATTAACCCGTGCATGATCCAATCTCATCCCCATGCTTCACTTCGGGGAAGGCTTTAGGCCGCAAGTGTTAACAAAGTCTTAATTCGTGGGCGGCTTCAGCGGGTTCACTGGGCACCCTATGCTTTTGCACCAGATTCAGGCAGGTTTGGGCAGCATTGGACGTTTCATGACGCAACAGACCGCCTTAGAAAATCTGGGATTTCACCAATATCTGACAGGACAACATCCGCCAGCGTCTTGAGGTCTGCCTCAACCGCAATACCAGTCAGCACACCAATTGTAGCCATTCCGGCCCGACGCCCTGCAATCAAGTCATGGGCGCTGTCGCCGACCATTGCGATTCGCGCCGGTGGTAGCTCCATCTGATCGGCAAAGGCCAACAGGGGATCGGGATCCGGTTTGGCGCCAAACCCGCTGTCAAACCCCGCAACAAAATCAAACTGCGAGACGATCCCTGCCGCGGTCAGCTGCGCCTGTGCGCTTTCTTCGGAGTCGTTGGTCATAACACCCAGCTTCAACCCGCGCCCCGCCAGTTCCGTCAACAAGGGCGATAGGGGCACCGCCGGGGCCAAAGGGGCCAGGGCAGCCGAAGCATTCATCTGCGCCTCTAACGCATCAATGTCGCGATCGGGCATCGCCCGGGCCACACATTCCGCAGCCTCTCGGCTGGTGCCAGCAATCACGGGACTGTGCGCCATGAACTCGGACCGGGTGAGGTCAAAGGCGATATTTTCCGCAATGGCAGACGCCAGGACCGCATCCCCCGCGGCAAGATCCGCAATCAGATCCGCCGCCCAACGATCCCATGTGGCCCGGAAATCAAACAGGGTTCCGTCCTTGTCGAAAAGAATGCCATCTAGTTCCATCTGTCGTCCGCCTGTTCTTGCCATTGCCGCTGAGCGGCCGATCCCAATGCCTGTCAGGCCGCGACCCTGACGGCTTCGCAGCACGATGACAAGTCTGTTGTTTCAGAGAGACTTAGGCAGGGGATGACTTGACTTTCGCCATGTGATCCTGTCGGATTCAACCATGGCGCATACAGAACCCTACAGACTGCATCACTCTCTCGGATACCAACTGTCGATTGCGGCGCGCATGCAGGAACGGCGGCTGGACGACCGGCTGAAACCGCATGGCCTCACCCGCACGACCTGGTGCATCCTGTTGGCCATCGGCAATGAGGCGCTGAGCCAGCCTTCTGACATCGCCGATTTTGTTGGCATTGACCGCACAGCGACCTCGCGGGCGTTGCGTCACATGGAACAGGAAGGCTGGATCGACCGCGCCAGCGGCACCGAGGACAAGCGCACCCGGCGGGTCTCGGTGACCGGTGAAGGGCGGCGTTTGATCAAACAATGCACGCCTTATGCGCGGGAAAATGCCGCTGTGATGTCAACCGCCCTGTCCGATGCGGAAGAGGCAGAACTGAAACGTCTGTTGGGCAAGCTGCGCGAAACCGGAGACGCACCTCTGGCAACGCTGTAACGGGTTTTGCCTCATTTCCGTTACTGTGTTCTCTGAAGATGACCGCTCAGGTCCAATTGATCTGAGCCCCGCCGGGCAAGGCTGCGCGGGCCTGCATAAGCTGCGGATAAGGTTGCTGTAGGGCATCACAACAGGCGATCACCCAAGCGTCATCCATCAACAGGAAATCCAGAACCGAGGCCAGAAACTCGGGCTGCCCGGCCTGCGCGCGCAGTTCATCCTGAGAGGAGCCCGTGGCCCCCATAAACACCGGCAACAGCTCTTCGTTGCCAGCCAGCCAGGCCAATGCCTGTAGCGCCAGAGTTTCTGCGGTGTCGCGGGGCATGAGGGTCATTGCGGCCTCCGGAAACGGAATAAGACAGATGTCGTTCAGGTCAATTCTGACTTGGGAACGATTTGTTAACCCTTTCCATGAATAGTGAGGAGGAGCAAGCCATAGGGACCGATGTCACGGCACCGCCAAATGGCTGAACTGGCCGCAAGGGACCGCAAAAGGACGGGGGACGATGCCTGGAAACATTCTATTGCTGGACCCGATTGCGACCAACCGCATCTTGATGCGGGTGCGCCTCACGGCAGGCTATTTTAGCGTGACGCCATGCGCCACGGCCCGCGAAGCTTTCGACCTGTTGGCGCAACAGAGTTTTTCGGCCGTGCTCTGCGCAGCGCAGCTGCCTGACACAACATTGGCAACCTTCTGCGAAGAACTGACACAGCGCAGGTTGGCGCCTCCTGTTGTCGTGCTGCACAAAGCGCCGGGTGGGCAGGCACTGCTGGACGCGCTGGCTGCAGGTGCGATGGACTTGGTCGACACCTCTGAATCAGACGCTTTGCTCTTTGCACGTCTCAGGGCGCTGGTGCGGATGGAATTGCCCCGCGCACTGCCCGACGGGTTGGAACCGACTCCGGCGGACACAGATCGCGGGTTTCGCGAAGCTGCTGCTGGGTTTCAGCCTAGTGCATCCGATGACAGGTCCCAGGTCGCGCTGCTGCACCTGTCGCCACACCTCGGGGTGGTCTGGCAGGCAGATCTACGGCCGCATCTGGCAACAAAGCTGCTGCCGCTTGAGGTGTTGCATCAGCAGGCATTTCTGGACTCCCCACCGGATGTGCTGATCCTGGGCTGCGCCCCCGAAGATGCCCCGGCCATGCCGCCGCTTGTGGCCAACCTGCGCGCCCATAGCGGCCTGCGAAATATGCAAATTCTTGCCTTGCCCGGCACCGACTGCCCAGCGGATGTAGCCCAGCTGTTTGATCTTGGGGCGGAAGCGGTGGCGCCCCGCGCCTTTGACCCACAGGAAATCCGCCACCGGGTCCGCCAGCTGGACGAACGCAAACGCCGTATCGATGCGCACCACCAGCATCTGGATGCGGCGTTGCACGCGGCAGTGCGTGATCCACTCACAGGATTGCACAACCGCCGTTTTGTGCACGCGGCGCTGCCGCAGCTCGCCGGTCAGGCACATGCGGTTTTGCTGGCCGATATCGATCACTTCAAAGCGGTGAATGACCGCTATGGCCATGATGCCGGGGATCAGGCGTTGCAACAGGTGGCCAAACGTCTACGGGCGTTGGGGGCGCCGGGGGACATTCTGGCCCGGATCGGCGGGGAAGAATTCCTGATCGCTCGTCCCTGTCCGACAGCCCGCATTGCCGAAGCCTGGGCCAAGGCGCTTTGTGCCGGGTTTGCCGCCTATCCCGTCACTTTGAGCGATGGACGACAATTGCCGCTGACCCTCAGCCTGGGTCTGGTGCATGTCGCCGACCCTTGCCCACACAGTGATCTGGGCCAATTGCTCAAACGCGCCGACGAGGCACTTTATCGGGCCAAGGCTTTGGGGCGCAATCAGGTCCGGATGAGCAAATCTGCGGCCTGACACACCGCCGGGTCAGGGCCGGCTGTCAGGTTTGGGCGGGCGCCCACCGGGACCGGGACGGGGATGTTCACCGTCTTTGCCAGACTTTTTCCTGCTCAGATTTTTCTCCAACCGATCGGCAAAGCCCGCGCGTTCTTCGGCGGTCATATTACTCAGACGCTCCAGCAGCAGATCATGGCCCAACTCAGCCCGTTTCATGCCAAACGCCCGCTGTGCGGCAAAAAGCGCGGCCAGCTGATCCGGATCAAAATTTTCGCTGCGCAGCAAGGCAATGACGTCCAGAAACTGCGCCCGAAACTCAGCGCGGGTTGGCATCACGTCCCGTTGTTGACGGCGCAGCTGACGGGCGATGGCACGGCGGTCTTCGCTGTCCAGCGCACGGGTATAGGTGCCGGCGATTTCGTCGCCGCGTGGTGGCCTCTTGCCTGATGCCGGCGCGCCATAACTGTAAAAAGCGCCAAGGGCGATCCCCGCAATTGCAACGTTCAGCCCCAGCGAAACGAGCAACAGCCCGCGCACCCAGAGCCTGACCGAGCTGCCTTTGCCGGATGTATTCTGTTCTGCCATCGTTTTACCCTTCCGCCAGATCCAGCGAGAAGCCGGAGGTGACGTCCACAAGATACCCGTCTGTTTCCCAGGCAAACAAGGCGGTTGCACTGTCGCTCAGCCCGTCTGGCGGACTGACACCGATCCAGATCCCTGCCACACCTGCGGTGGCCAGACCCGCCATCGCCGGCCATCCGCCCACAGCCATCCAAGCCGCCTGCCACCAGCGACGCCGTGGCGCCGCAGGGATGGCATTGGCCTGCGCCAAGGTTTGCACAGCCAAAGCGTCCGAGAGCACCCGCTCCATCAGATCGCCTGAAGGCAAGGTGTCCTGCCCTCGTGCCGCAGCAAAAAGAGCGTCCAGCTCCATGTCATCCAGCTCGCGCTTATCCATCGGAATACCCCAGTTCATCGCGCCGCCCGGCCAGGGCCGCAGCCAGCGCTCGTTTTCCCCGCGCGGTCAGACTTTCGACCGCTTCTGTGCTGATGTCCATGATTTCGGCAATCTCAGGATTGCCCAGACCCTCGATGTGGCGCAGCACAACCGCCTGTCGCTGCCGGTCGGGCAGCTGATCGAGGGCGCTGTATAGCGCCGTGTTGCGGGCCTGGTCCTGCAACCCTTCGGCGGCACTGGCGCACTCGTCTTCGGGTTCCGGGATGGCATCAATGCCCACATTTGGTTTCTTGCGCAGCCGGTCGGTGCACAGGTTCGCAACAACGCGGTAAAGCCAGGTCGTCACCTTGGCCTCGCCTTGTCGCCATTCCGGCGCGATCTTCCAAAGCCGCATCATGGCCTCTTGCGCCACATCTTCAGCCTCGGCGCGATTGCCCAGCAACCGCATGGCCTGGGCAAAGACACGCGGGGTCAACCGCACGTTCAAAGAACGCGCGGCATCCGCATCGCCATTGGCGAACAGGACCAGCAGTGCTTCGTCCGTCACTTCGCTCATTGCATCCAAGGCCATATCCATTGTCCGTCCGGCGTAACTCTTTCCGTGGCGTCTGGCAATCTCATGCCAAGGGTGGCTCCCCCCTTGAAGTGGGGAGAGCCGGGCGCGGCTGGGCTTAGTTGCTGTCGCCGTCGCGGTCTTTGCCGCCCCCTTTGCGTTTGCCGAAACGCTTCTTGGCATTGTCGAACTCTTCCTGCGAGATCGCGCCGTCTTCATTTGCATCCAAACGCGAGATCATCTTGGAGGGATCGCGACGCTGCATTTCCTCGGCGCTCAGAACACCGTCGTCGTTTTCATCCATCTTCGAGATCATCCGTTCGATCCGTTTGGCCTGACGTTCTGCGTTCTCGCTTTCGGCGCGGGCGGCCAATTCTTCGGCGCTCAGCACGCCGTCACCGTTGGTATCGACCTCCGCAAACCGTGCAGCGGCGTGGGCGGTCAGCTCGGCCTCGGTGATCTGGCCGTCACCGTTGGCATCCAGATCGCTGAACTCAACCTGCGGGCCTTTGCGGCCGTGACCGCGTTCAGCCGAGGCGCTGACGGTGGTGCCCGCGATGGCAAGGGCGGTCAGGGTGGTGATGATGATAGTGCGTTTCATAGTGTGCTCTCCGATTTCTCAGTCTGTTTCTTGGTTTTGAAACCCGGGCTCATCACCCGTTTTCTGCAGGCTGATACGGGGGGGCAGAACGCTTCCGTCGAGGGTTTTGAGAAAATTTGGAATTCTCACGCCCCTGTGAACGACAGGTGGGGTTCTGTTACATTTGCCCCATAGAGGCGACACATCCGGTCTGACTGCGGCATGGTTTGTGCATCCAAAGGTGCAAATCGCCGTCAGCTTTGCGACAAGGCGACGCGGCGACACTTCGGGGGGTTTTTCTTGGCGCGATTTTGCACCAGTTTCCTCGGATGATTTTTTTTGAGTCCCTTAACGAATGAGAGACACCATGACTGACACCGTCCGGAGCGAGACCGACCGCCCAACAAAACCCGCGCTGCTGCGGGGCTGGCGTCGTAAATGCCCGAAATGCGGCAGTGGCCCCATGCTCAAAGGCTATTTGAAAGTACGTGACACCTGCCCTGTTTGTCGCGAAGAGTTCCACCATCATCGCGCTGATGACGGCCCCGCCTATCTGACGATCCTGATTGTCGGCCACCTCCTGGCACCGCTCTTGATGTTCGTCTTTGAGACCTGGCGTCCGTCGCCGATGGTGATGATCGAAATCTTCGGTATTGGCACCGTTGTTCTGTCGCTCTACCTTCTGCCCCGACTGAAGGGGGCGATGATCGGTTACCAGTGGGCGCGGCGTATGAATGGTTTCGCCCACGCTGGCTAAGCCACGCCTCGCAAAGGAACGGACGGGGGAAAGATGGACAAGACGGCAATTCGTGACGCGGCCACAGTGATTGTGCTGCGCAACCGGTTTGACGACCCGCATGTGCTGATGGGGCAACGTGGTGCCAAAGCGGCCTTTATGCCGAACAAGTTTGTCTTTCCCGGCGGTGCGGTCGATGCTGCGGACGCTGATATTCCCTTGGCCACCCCCCTTCCCGAGTTATGCCGTGACAGGATCCGCGAGGATGCAATTCGAGACATGTCGCACCCCTTGGCGGCTGCGGCGATCCGTGAGCTTTGGGAAGAGACCGGCCTGATCCTTGGCACGCAAGGCGATTGGCCTGAGGCCCCGACGGACTGGGCGGGGTTTGCGGCGGCCGGCTATCGCCCCTCCGCCGAAGCGTTGCAATTTGTCTTTCGCGCCATCACCCCCCCGGGCCGTCCACGCCGCTTCGACGCCCGGTTCTTCCTGATCAATGCGGAGTCTGTGGCCACGGATCTGGATGATTTCTCCGCCGCCTGTGACGAGCTTTCACACCTGCAGTGGATCCCCATGCCGAAAGTGCGCGAGTTTGATCTGCCCTTCATCACCGAAGTGGTTCTGGCAGAGGTTGCAGCGCGTGCCACCACGTCTGAGCCGCCCGCCTCGGTCCCGTTTTTCAAAAACGATGACGAGCACAATCTGTTCCTGCGTCTTAAAGGAACAGGACCAATGTCAGCACGCTTGCCGTAATAAGGGCGATGCCCGCGCCTTCGCGGCGGGTGATCTGCTCTTTGAACACCAGAACCGAAATCAGGATGGAAAAGATCACTTCCACCTGTCCAACGGCAAACACATAGGCCGCGTTTTGCAAGGTGAAGGCCAGAAACCAGCCAAGAGAGCCGCCCAGGCTGGCCAATCCCATCCAGACAGAACTGCGCCAGCTGGCCACAACACGGCGCAGCTCACCCGGTTCGCGCCATCGAATGTACGCGCTCAGACCCAGGCTTTGACTGGCGGTCACCACCATCAGCGACACCAGCGCCCGCAGCAGTGGATCGTCGCTGCCCACCTCCAGCGTTGCCCCGCGATAGCCCACTGCTGAGACGGCAAAAAAGGCCCCCGACAGCAGCCCCAGACCAGCGCCTTTGTTCAGGAACCGCTTTAAGCCCGCGCCGCTTTCCGGCCGGTCAGACAGGACCAACACGCCCAGCAGACCAACCAGGATCGCCATCAACCCGCCAAAGGACACCTTGTCGCCCAAAACGACAAAGCCCACCAGCGCGGTCTGTACCACCTCGGTTTTCTTAAACGTGATCCCGACGGCAAAGTTGCGGTGCTGAAACAGCGCCACCACACACCAGGTTGCCAGGATCTGCGCCAAAGCCCCGACCAAGGCAAAAACCAGAAACCGGTCACCAAGGCTGGGCCAGACACCGCCCTGCAGCTGCAGGTAACTCAGCGCAAAGACAGCCACAAAGGGGGTGGAAAACAGAAACCGCGCCAGGGTGGCCCCGCCCGCAGACAGGGTGCCCATCGACAGCGATTTCTGCAACATGAACCGCAAGGCCTGAAACGCAGCCGCCCCGACGGCCACGAAAATCCACAAACTGTCTACCATTTCAGGCCTTTCTTGCCGCGTCTTGGCGCGGCTTATTCCGGATCGTTACAGCGCACCATGTCCCATGTCGCGCCGCCGGTGTCGATGAACAACAGCCGGTCACTGTCCGTGACCAGCATCAGCCGGTCTTCGGTGTAATCATGCCCCGCATCCAGACAGCTGAGCGTGATCGCCCAGGCATTGTGAAACGGCAGGGCTTGTTTTTCGGCAATGTCACAGCCCCATTCGATCCCGAAAAACCCTTCGCGCGAATAGTTGTCCGGCGTCTCGTCGCCCACCTCGCCGGCGCGGGCGCACCAGCTGGCATTGTGGGTCCAATACCCTTCCCAAAGCTCACGCTCCGACGCAGTGGCGGGCACGGCTTGGGCCAAAAGGGTAAAAACCATCAAAGGGCGGTTAAAGGGCTGTGACATCAATTGGCTCCTGAAATCAGTAAGGCATCGGATGTGCCTTATGCACATGATCCAATGCAGCAATGACTTCATCGGACAGCACCAGTTCGGTTCCGTCAAGGATGTGCTGCAACTGCGCCTCGGTTGTTGCCCCGAAAATCACCGAACACATGAACGGCCGCTGCCGCGCCCAGGCCAGTGCCATATTGGTCGGGTCCAAACCGTTATCAGCAGCCACCTGCAGATAGGCCGCGACCGCCGGGAACACCCGATCGGTCTTACGGCCGCCCAAATCGCCATTGATCGCCATCCGCGACCCTTCCGGCAGCGCGCCGCCCTGATACTTACCGGTCAGCAGCCCCGCCGCCAAAGGCGAATAGCAGATCAAACCAACGTCTTCGTTGATCGAAACCTCCGCCAAATCGGTGTCATACATCCGGCAGAGCAACGAATATTCGTTCTGGATCGTGGCCACCCGCGGCAGGCCCAGACGGTCCGCCGTGGCTACCCATTGCGTAGTTCCCCAAGCGCTTTCGTTGGACAGGCCAAAATGACGAATGGTGCCGCGTTCGACTTCACGCTGCAATGCGCCCAAGGCATCTTCCATATGGGCCAGCGTGTCGGCCTTGTTTTGCGAAGACGGGTCGAACGTCCAATTCTTGCGGAACATATAGCTGCCCCGGTTCGGCCAATGGAACTGATAGAGGTCAATACAGTCCGTCTGCAGCCGCTTCAACGAGGCCTCAATCGTGGCTGGAATGCTTTCCGAGGTGATCGCCGCCCCGTCCCGCACAGCCATCAGTCCCTCACCGGAGTGTTTGGTCGCCAGCACAAACGCATCGCGCCGGCCCGGATTTGCGCCGATCCAGCTGCCAATGATCTCTTCTGTGCGCCCGATGGTCTCTTTTGCAACCGGGTTGACCGGATACATTTCCGCCGTGTCCATAAAGTTGATGCCATGGGCCAGCGCCATCTCGATCTGTCGGTGGCCTTCGGCCTCAGAGGTCTGGGTGCCAAAGGTCATGGTGCCCAGACACATATCCGTCACCATCACCCCCGTGCGGCCCATTTGTTTCTTTTGCATGTCGCGTTCCCTCAATACTGCTGGAGGCGAAGATAACCCTCCCCCCGGACAAACCAGCCCTTCCGGCGAAAAACTTGTGAGCGCAAACATTTTCGCGACGCCCTGCCTTTCTTCTTGGCAAAAATATCCCGGGGGAATTGGCCCTAGGGCCAAGGGGGCAGCGCCCCAAAATCCTGCCACGCAACCGATTTCACATCTAGCGGTGGCACAGGCCGCGCCCTTGCGCTAAAGGGGGTCTCAACACCTATCTGCAGGACGAGAGTTTATGGCACGGCATCTGATCACCTCGGCACTTCCCTATATCAACGGGATCAAACACCTCGGCAATCTTGTGGGCTCGCAGCTGCCTGCGGACCTGTTTGCCCGTTACCAGCGGGGCCGTGGCAATGAGGTGATGTTCATCTGTGCCACCGACGAACATGGCACCCCAGCCGAACTGGCTGCCGCCAAAGCCGGGCAAGAGGTTGCGGCCTATTGCGCAGAGTTGCATGACAAACAGGCCGAGATTGCCAAGGGGTTCGGCCTCAGCTTTGATCACTTCGGCCGTTCCTCCTCTGCGCAGAACAAAGAGCTGACCCAGCATTTTGCCGGTGTGCTGGCCGACAAGGGTCTGATCCGCGAAGTCTCTGAAAACCAGATGTATTCCCACGCCGACGGTCGCTACCTGCCGGACCGCTATATCGAGGGCACCTGCCCCAACTGCGGCTTTGACAGCGCCCGCGGCGACCAGTGTGACAACTGCACCAAGCAGCTGGATCCGGTGGATCTGATCAACCCCTATTCCACCATTTCCGGCTCGACCGATCTGGAGATGCGGGCGACCAAACACCTGTATCTGTGCCAAAGCCAGATGAAGGACCAGTTAAACGACTGGATCGACAGCAAGGCCGATTGGCCGGTGCTGACCACCTCGATTGCCAAGAAATGGCTGAACGACGGTGACGGCCTGCAGGATCGTGGCATCACCCGCGATCTGGATTGGGGTGTGCCGGTGAAACGTGGCGATCAGGATTGGGACGGTATGGAAGGCAAGGTCTTCTACGTCTGGTTCGACGCCCCAATCGAATATATTGCCTGCGCTCAGGAATGGGTTGAGGCTGGAAAAGGCAGTGACTGGGAACGCTGGTGGCGTACCGACAAAGGCGCGGAGGATGTGACCTACACCCAGTTCATGGGCAAGGACAACGTGCCCTTCCACACCCTGTCCTTCCCCTCGACGATCCTTGGCTCGGGGGAGCCGTGGAAGCTGGTGGATTACATCAAATCCTTCAACTACCTGAACTATGATGGCGGCCAGTTCTCGACCTCGCGCGGGCGCGGCGTGTTCCAGGATCAGGCGCTAGAGATCCTGCCTGCCGACTACTGGCGCTGGTGGCTCTTGAGCCATGCACCGGAAAGCTCGGACAGCGAGTTCACCTGGGAAAACTTCCAACAATCGGTGAACAAGGATCTGGCGGATGTGCTGGGCAACTTTGTCAGCCGCATCACCAAGTTCTGCCGCTCCAAATTCACTGAAGCGGTGCCTGAAGGCGGCGCGTTCGGGGAACAGGAACAGGCGCTGATCGCCGACCTGACCACCAAGGTGCGCGCCTATGAGGGCTTTATGGAAGACAAAGAGGTCCGCAAAGCTGCACAGGAACTGCGGGCGATCTGGGTGGCTGGCAATGAATACCTGCAGGCCGCCGCACCTTGGTCGACGTTTAAAACCGATCCCGAACAGGCCGCCGCACAGGTGCGTCTGGGCCTGAACCTGATCCGCCTTTACGCCGTTCTGTCTGCGCCGTTCATTCCCTTTGCCTCGGCCAAGATGCTGACGGCAATGGGCACAGAGGATGACAGCTGGCCGGGTGATGTGGCGGAGGCGCTGAACGCCCTGCCTGCCGGCCATGGCTTCACCGTACCGGAGGTGCTTTTTGCCAAGATCACCGACGATCAGCGCGAAGAGTGGCAGGGTAAATTCTCGGGCACCCGCGACTGACGCGCCTACCCCATTGCACACGTTCTAAGCCCGCCTTCTGGCGGGCTTTTTGCTGCCTGCTTTTCTGAACTAAGCTGCCTGACGGAATGTCACACCCAGAATGCATCTTTGTCACATGGTGTTTGTCCCCCGATGGGTTTTAGCTGAGCTAAATTTTCAAGACCTGACGGAGCGAACAGATGCCCGACACCCCCCCGATCTATTTCTGCCATGGCCTGCCCGGATGCCCGCGCGATGCCAGCTATTTTCTGAACCAGCCCGCGGTTGCCCCCGACCTGCTTGCTGCGATGCGAATGGATATGCCAGTGCGCGCGGCGCTGGCCGTGCAGTTTGATGCCTTAGGCGACAGTCAAACCCCGGTGCATTTGGTTGGCTTCTCTATCGGGGCGATGACCGCATTGGAAATCGCCGCCGCCCGCCCTGACCGGGTGGCGCAGGTGACACTGATTTCGGCCGCTGCACCGTTGCAATTGGGGGATTTCCTGCCCGAGATGGCGGGACGTCCGGTGTTCCAGATGGCCATGCGCCGTGGCCCCGGTCTGCGGCTGATGACGGCCGCACAGGGCCTAATGCTACGGCTGGCCCCGAAGGCACTTGTGAAACAACTGTTTAACGGTGTTTCTGCACTGGAGCAGAAACAGGTTGCGGCAACAGGCTTTGATGCAATGCTGAAAACTGGTTTGCGCCATGCCTACCAGACCAACCCGCAGGCCTACATGCGCCTGCTGCGCCATTATGTTAGCGACTGGACCGCGACGTTGACGCAGGTACAGGCGCCCGTGACCCTATGGCATGGCGAGGCCGACGGCTGGGCTCCGCCTGCGATGGCGGAGGCCCTGGTAGGGGAGCTGCGCGGTGGCACAACACTGCACCAGGTGCCGCAGGCCGGACATTACGCAACGCTAAGCCACGCTTGCGCCGCGCTGGAACGCGGGATGCGGCAGGCAGGCTGATCGCCCTTAGCGTGTGAACAGTCACAACATACGTTTAGCGGCTGGGGGTTTTCCTTACCTTTAGAAGTTTGAGAAAACACCGTTTCTCTCTCTGCACCCTTTGGAGGGCGGCATTTGAAACGGAGAGACCCCCATGCCCGTTGCTATAGTGATGCCCTCAAAGGGTGCAGTTCCCGGCTACTTTTATGAGACAACCGAAGCGCAACTTCTTTGCAGGTTGCGCCAGTTTCCTGCGGCCCCGCCATTGGACACGGTGGAGGCGGCCAAAACCTGGCTGCGGTCCCAGCCGGTCCCATCGGGATGGTTTCAAACCCCAGCCCAAGCCCAGGCCCATGTCAGCCAAAACCGCAAACGCCGCTAACTTAGAACACCAAGAACGCCGGGCTGGGTTGGGCTAACGCCCCGCCCCCGGCAACGCCCGCACTCTGAGGGGAGAGGCGGGCGTTTTGGTTTCCGGAAAAGGAAAACCAGCACCCCGGGACGGGGGCGCGGGGGAATGAGCGTCAGCCCCGAGGGGAGGCGTTAGCCCAAAACCGCTTTGACAGCGCGGGCGGTGGCCGCAACCACGGTGTCGGCTTCTTCTTTGGTCAGGCAGAACGGCGGTGCAAAACCCAGGATATCGCCTTGCGGCATGGCACGGGCAATGACCTTGTCCTGTTCCAGCAACTTGGCCGAGATTTGCGGGCCGATCTTATCCGCGGCATCAAAGAAGGTGCGGCTGTCACGATCTTTCACAAATTCCACGGCGCAGAGCATGCCTTCGCCGCGAATTTCACCGACGTTGGCGTGCTCACCCAGCGCCTCTGCCATCGACTTGTTCAGGTAGCCCCCCACGTC
Organism: Thalassobius sp. MITS945101; assembly: GCF_047123305.1. GTDB lineage: Bacteria > Pseudomonadota > Alphaproteobacteria > Rhodobacterales > Rhodobacteraceae > Thalassobius. The sequence goes on along the minus strand of NZ_CP138918.1, from coordinate 2,549,041 downwards.
GCCGGCATTGCTGACAAGGTTCAGCTCATCCAGCAGCTTGAGGTTGGCAACGCCCGCCGCCGCGCCGATCGGGTGGGCCGAATAGGTCCAGCCGTGGCCGATCGGACCATTTTCATCGGTGCCTTTTTCCAGCACCGCCCAGACCTTATCGCTGACGATGGACCCCGACAGCGGCGCATAGGCCGAGGTCAGGCCTTTGGCGATGGTGATGATGTCAGGCTCAATGCCGTAATGTTCGGAGCCGAACATGGCGCCCAGACGGCCAAAACCGGTGACCACCTCATCGGCAACCAGCAAGATGTCGTGTTTTTTCAGCACAGCCTGAATGGCTTCCCAGTAGCCTGCGGGCGGCGGCACGATGCCGCCGGTGCCCAGAACAGGCTCGCCGATGAAAGCAGCGATGGTGTCTGCGCCTTCGCGTTCGATTAAGGCCTCCAGTTCGGACGCGCAATGGGCCACGAACTGTTCTTCGGACATATCCAGATCGTCACGTCGGAAATAATACGGTGCCTCAGTGTGGATCACCTGTTCAACGGGCAGATCAAACTTCTTGTGGAACAGCTCTAGGCCCGTCAGCGACCCTGTAACCAGACCCGAGCCATGATAGCCCCGCCAGCGCGAGATGATCTTTTTCTTCTCAGGACGGCCCAGGATGTTGTTGTAATACCAGATCAGCTTGACGTTGGTTTCGTTCGCGTCAGAACCACCCAGACCAAAATACACCTTCGACATATTGTCCGGTGCGCGGTCGAGGATCATTTTCGACAGGGTGATCGAAGCCTCAGTACCGTGCCCCACATAAGAGTGGTAGTAGGCCAGTTCGCGCGCCTGATCGGCGATGGCTTCGGCGATGTCCTGACGGCCATAGCCGACGTTCACGCAGTAGAGGCCCGCAAAGGCGTCCAGCAGTTTGTTGCCTTCGCGGTCCTCAATGAACACGCCCGATGCGGTTTTCACCACACGGTTGTCCATCTCGCCCCGGGCAAAAGCGCCCAGCGCGGTCGAAGGGTGGAAAAAGTTGTCGCGGTCCCATTCCGCCAGCTGATCGTTTTTCAACATCTCAGGTCCTTTCTGCACCAGCCTATTAGCCGGCCGGCTCTTGCTTCATCGTTTTGGGGGGGGAGCCCCCTTTGTTTTTCAACTGCCGCAGGGGATTAGCCCCAGTCGCGGCAGACGTATTTGATCTCGGTAAAAGCCTCCATGCCCTGACGGGCGCCTTCGCGGCCCAGCCCCGATTGTTTGGTGCCGCCAAAGGGGATCGGTGCGCCGGTGACCTTGGTGCGGTTGACCGCCACCATTCCAAATTGCAGCGCGCGCGAGGTGCGGTAGATGCGGCGGGGATCCTGACTGTGGACATAGGCAACAAGGCCGTATTCGGTGTCATTGGCTTTGGTGATGACCTCTTCCTCGCTGTCAAAGGGCAGGATCGCTGCAACGGGTCCAAAGGTCTCTTCGCTTAGGATCAAGGCGTCTTCGGGGACATCCACCACAACGGTCGCCTGATAGAACAATGGGCCCAGCGGATCCCGTTTGCCACCACAGGTCAGCCGCGCCCCTTTGGCCAGAGCATCGGCGACATGCTCTTCCTGTTTGACCACCGCCTTTTCATTCATCAACGGACCAAGATCGGCATCCTCCATGCCCGGCGCGAGGGTCAGCCCCTTGGTCGCTTCGGTGAACTTGGCGCAGAATTCGGCGTAGATCGCGCGATCCACATAAATGCGGTTTGCCCCCAGGCAATCCTGACCGGTGGTGGCGAATTTTGCCTTAATGGTTTCAGCAACCGCGCGGTCCAGATCCGCATCTTGAAAGACGATAACCGGTGCATGGCCACCCAGTTCCATCACCAGCGTCTTCACCGTTTCCGAGGACTGACGGCAGAGCAGCTTGCCCACTTCCGTAGAGCCGGTGAACGACAACGCTCGCACACGGGCGTCTTCGGTCCAGGGTTTCACCACGGTGGGCGCATGTCCCGTCACGACGTTGAACACACCGGCGGGAATGCCCGCCCGTTCGGCCAGTTCCGCCAAGGCCAGCGCGCTGAACGGGGTTTCCACGCAAGGGTGGCAAACCACAGTGCAGCCCGCCGCCAGTGCTGCGGCCGCCTTGCGGGTTAGCATAGCCGAGGGGAAATTCCACGGGGTGATCAGCGCGGCGACGCCGACCGGTTCGCGCCACAGCTCAACCTCGGCATCCGGCAGGTGGCTGGTGACACCTTCGATATTGGGACGTTTGGCCTCTTCTGCATAGAAATCTACAAAGCCTGCGCCATAGTCGATCTCACCACGGGCTTCGGACAGGGGTTTGCCCTGTTCCAGCACCATCATGCGGGCCAGATCTTCGCGGTGTTGCAGTTGCAACGCGCCCCAGAGGCGCAGTTTTTCAGCACGCTCCTGCGGCAGCAGCGCTGCCCAGGCCAGAAAGGCTGCCTGTGCAGCCGCCACGGCGCGGCTGGATTCGGCTGCCGAAAGGCTCGCGACCTCGCCCACAATCGCCCCGTCTGCGGGGTCGGTAACAGCAATCGTCGCACCACCTTCAGCAGCACACCACTTGCCATCGATGTAGGAAAAGCTGCGCACCAGGGCTTTGTCGGTGATGCCAGCGGCCGAGATCAGGTCTTTTTGTTCCATGTCATTCCCCAAGTCTTTTGTTGGAAAACTGACCGGAAGGCCGCAGAGATTTGGACTGAAGTTTGTTGCGGCGGCAGAATACTCAGCTGTCACGCCCGCCTCCGTCAGAAGAAAGCAGAAGCTCCAGTGGCGGCACCCCCTGCCCCTTCACCGGTTTTGTCACAACATAAGTGAAATACCGCGCCAGCCCCAGCCGGGCCTCAAGCATGGCGTCGATCAGACGTTGGTAGGCGTCAATGTCTTTGGTGACGACCTGCAGCAGATAATCAAAGCCGCCGCCCAGGGCCCAGGCGCCCGTTACTTCCTCATAGCGCTGCAACGCCGCCTCAAAGGCGCGGAAACTGGCAGCGGTGTGGGCCTGCAATTCGGCAACCACAAAAATGGTCACATGCGGCCCCAGTTTCTTGAGGTTGATCCTTGCGCCATAGCCTTCGATCAAGCCCGCCTTTTCCAGCTTCTTCAACCGGTCCCAACAAGGCGTTGGCGACAGGCCGATTCGGTCCGCCAAGGCCGATTTGGTGATCCGGCCTTCGGTGCTAAGCACCTTCAAAATCGCAATATCCCGATCATCAAGTAGCATGGAACGACGTGTAAAACCTGAGTGTTGGAGGTGAGGCAGTCCCTCACTTGTATACAAGAGTATTGACGCAGGCTCCATCCCCATCGAATATACCTGCAAGCAGCGGCTGAAAACGGGCTCAAAGAGCGCCATTCAGCCACAAAACCTGCCACCACCACACAACCTGTACACAACACTCTCTTCACGGGGATACGACCTATGGCATTGAAAACCCTGCCGTTCAGCCGCGCCGAATACAGCCGCCGTCTGGAAAAAACCCGCGCCGCGATGGCCAATGCGGGCCTTGATCTCTTGTTTGTGACCGATCCGTCGAACCAGGCCTGGCTGACCGGCTATGACGGCTGGTCCTTCTATGTGCACCAAGGGGTTCTGGTGCCGCTGGAAGGTGACCCGATCTGGTGGGGCCGCTACATGGATAGCGTTGGCGCCAACCGCACCTGCTGGATGGAGCCAAACCACGTGCACGGCTACGCCGACCACTTTGTCCAGTCCACGGAACACCACCCGATGCAGGATCTGGCCGGCCACATCAAAGCCCTTGGCGCGGAAGGCAAGCGCATCGGTGTGGAGATGGAGAACTACTATTACTCCGCCAAGGCCCATGCGGTGCTGGTCGAAGAACTGCCCGGCGCCACCTTCTGTGACGCCACCGCAATGGTGAACTGGCAGCGACTGGTGAAATCCGGAGAAGAAGTCGCGTTCATTCGCAAGGCCGCGCAGATCACCGACAAGGTCATCACCACCGCCATCGAAAAGGCCGAACCGGGCCTGCGCAAAAACGATCTGGTGGCCGAGATCTACCACGCCGGCATCACCGGGGTAGATGACATCTGGGGGGACTACCCTGCAATTGTGCCGCTGACACCGTCGGGGCTGGATGCCACCGCCGCCCATTTGACGTGGAACGGTGATCCGATGAAGGCAGGCGAAGCGACCTTTTTTGAGCTGTCGGGCTGCTACCGCCGCTATCATGCGCCGCTGAGCCGGACAGTTTATCTTGGCAAGCCACCGCAAGAGATGTTGGACGCCGAAGCTGCGCAGCTGGAAGGCATCGCCGCCGGTCTGGAAGCGGCGAAAGCAGGCAATCGCACCTGTGACATCGCCAATGCCTTTATGGATGTGCTGGCCAAACATGGCATCGAACGCTCTGGTCGGATGGGCTACCCCATTGGCCTCAGCTACCCACCCGATTGGGGTGAGCGTACGGCCTCAATCCGGACCGAAGACACCACCGTGCTGGAGCCGGGCATGACCTTCCATTTCATGCCGGCGCTGTGGATGGACAGCTGGGGACTTGAGACCACCGAAACTATGCTGATCACCGAAAATGGTGCCGCGGAACCACTCTGCTCAGTAGATCGCAAGATGTTTGTCAAACCATGACGCATCTCGCCCGCACCAAACAGATCCTTGCCGATCTGATTGCTTTCCCGTCGGTGTCTTCCGACGGGAATATGGATCTGATCGCCTATGCCGCCCGCCTGTTGGAAGACTGCGGCGCCAAGGTGGATCACATCATTGCCCCCTGTGGCACCAAGGCAAATCTCTTTGCCACTTTGGGTCCCGAAGTGGACGGCGGTATTCTGCTCTCTGGCCATTCCGATGTGGTCCCAGTCAGCGATCAGCAATGGGCCTCGGATCCCTTTGACATGATTGAGAAAGACGGCAAGCTCTTTGGCCGCGGCACTTGCGACATGAAAGGGTTCATCGCGGCCACGCTGGCCATGGCGCCTCTTTATGCAGCAAAGGTCAAAGATCGACCTGTGCATTTCGCCTTCACCTATGATGAGGAAATCGGCTGTTTCGGCGCCCAGCACCTGGCCGAAGTGCTGAAAGAACGTGGCCTGACGCCAGGCGTTGCCATCATTGGTGAGCCGACCGAAATGCGGATCATCGAGGGACACAAGGGCTGCTGCGAATATACCACCCATTTCCACGGGCTGGCTGGACACGGCTCTCTGCCCGATCGGGGTGTCAACGCGGTGGAATATGCCGCGCGCTATGTCGGCAAAATCCTTGAACTGAAGGACCGCCTGCGTGCGATGGCCCCGGCTGACAGCCCGTTTGAACCACCCTGGACCACCATCAACGTGGGTGCCCTGAACGGCGGTGTGGCCAATAACGTCATCCCCTCCAACGCGTGGATCGACTGGGAAATGCGGCCCGTTCAGGATGGCGATGCGGATTTCGTTAAAGAGGAGTTGGCGCGGTATTGCGATGAAGAACTGGTGCCCCAAATGCACAGCGTGGACCCTGACGCGGGCATCCGGCTGGAAACCATCGCGGAGGTGGCCGGTCTGATCCCAACCGAGGAAAATGAAGCGAAGCGCATCGTCTCGGAACTCACCGGTGCAAACGGGGCAGATCTGGTTGCTTTTGGAACCGAAGCGGGTATTTTCCAAGCACTTGGCACCGATGTGGTTGTCTGCGGCCCCGGCTCGATTGAGCAGGCGCATAAGGCGGACGAATACCTGTCTCTGGATCAATTGCAGCAGTGCCTGACAATGCTGGAACGACTTGGAGACCGATTACATGGCTGAAACGGGTGCGCGCGACAGGCACGAGGCGATCCATCATGAGATGCGCCAACGGATCTGCTTGCTCGACTACCCACCCGGAATGCGCCTGTCGGAAACCGAACTGGCCGAGGATTTCGGTATTTCTCGCACCCCTCTGCGCCGCGTGCTTGCACGGCTTGAGGACGAAGGGCTGGTCTATTCGCAACACGGCGTCGGCACCTTTGTGACCGACGCCAATATCAATGAGCTGGAACAGGTCTACCGCCTCCGGCTGGAGCTGATCGAAATCACCGGTCGGCTGGATCCGGTACAGCCTGACGCGGCCTATTTGGCGCGGTTTGATACCCTGCTGGAACGGTCGCAGCAGATCATCGACGGCGGCACCCCACGCGAATTCACCCAGTTCGACATTGATGTCTTCCAAACCCTGATGGATCTGACCGAAAACCTACCCCTGCGGGAGATTCAGGAACGGCTTTATTACCAGACCAAGCGGATCTGGCTGACGATGGCCAAAGCGGCAAAGCTGGATCTGAACGAAGAGTTCCGCATTTTTCACCACGAGATGGAAGCGATTGCGCTGGCCCTCGCCGCCGGTGATCTGGAGGCCGTGGCGCATATTCAGCGCGCCCATATCTCGATGAGCTTCAACCGTCTGCAGCAGCAGTCAGACGGCGAATAGGTCTCACCTGCGGCCTTCAGCAGAGTGCCGCGAGATAACCCTTTGTGATGTGCCGCGTTCTGCCTATCGTGCCTTCGACACAGGAGGCCCGCGATGAAATTGCAGGACATTGAAACCTTTGTGGTTGCCAACCCGCCGCCACGTCACGGCGGGCGCTATTTCATCTTTGTCCGCCTGACCACTACCTGCGGCATCACCGGCGTCGGTGAGGTTTATAACGCCACCTTCTCGGGCCGCCTCTGCGCACTAATGGCGGAAGAGATGTTTGCCCGCCACTTTGCCGGATCTGATCCGCACCGCATCGAATACATGTGGCGCGCGGCCTATGGCGCCGGTTTCACCCAACGCCCCGATGTCACCGTGATGGGCGTGCTGAGCGCGCTGGAAATGGCCTGCTGGGACATCATCGGCAAAGCTGCAGACCAGTCCGTTTACCAGCTTTTGGGCGGTAAGATACAGGATCGCCTGCGCAGCTACAGCTACCTCTACCCGCCCGAAGGCGACGTCTATCCTGACCCGGAAACGCCAAACGTCTACAATGACCCGCATCTGGCCGCAGAGGCCGCGTCGGCCTTGGTCGACCAAGGGTTTACCGCGGTGAAATTTGACCCCGCCGGCCCCTACTCGATCTATGGGGGCCACCAGCCGCGCCTGGCAGATCTCGACCGCTCCGAGGCTTTCTGCCGTGAAATCCGCGCAGCTGTAGGGGATCGAGCCGACCTGTTGTTTGGCACCCACGGGCAGTTCACGGTTTCCGGGGCGAAACGCATGGCCCGCCGTTTGGAACCCTATGATCCGCTGTGGTTCGAAGAGCCGATCCCGCCCGAAAATCCCGCCGATATGGCCGAGGTGGCTCGCGGCACAGCCATCCCGATTGCGGCGGGTGAAAGGCTCTGCACCAAACAGGAGTTTGCCCGTGTTCTGCAGGCTGGCGCCGCCTCGATCCTGCAAATGAACCTCAGCCGGGTGGGTGGCCTTCTGGAAGCCAAAAAAATCGCCGGTATGGCCGAAACACGTCAGGCCCAGATCGCCCCTCACCTGTATTGTGGCCCCGTGACAGCAGCAGCAAATATCCAGCTGGCCACCACCTGCCCGAACTTCCTGATCCTAGAAAGCATCGGGCGATTTGATGGTCCCTATATGAACGTTGTCTCCACCGATATCACCTGGCAAGACGGCTATGTGATCCCACCCAAAGCGCCGGGATTGGGGGTGGCGCTGAACGACGCTTACATCGCTGCACACCCCTATGAGGGCGAGGCGCTGCATCTGGGAATGTCGACCATGCCGGTTCTGCCTTGATCCAAAACCGCACTGCCGCACCGGTTGCACAGCCGTGCAATACCACTCACCTATCGCGGGAAGCGCTGCATTTTCGTCGTTTTCTGGGCAAATTTTTCGCTGAAAAATTCGCCTGTTGCTTGCACGTCCTATCCTGCGGAAACTGCTTGATTTTCTGATAAAGGCCCAATTTTTCCAGGGCATCCAAACCTCGAAACCACCAGAAACCGAACAGCCAGAGCGCTAAAGCCCAATGGGCTGCCCCCCGTTAGTCTCTTCATGAACACCTGTTCACAAATTTTGAAGTCTCGCTGAATTTTTCCAATTACCTTCGGAGACACCGATGTTTTTTAAGAAGACCCTGACGATCCCGTTTTTGACCACGCTCACCCTGACAGCCTCCGGAGCCAGCGCCGCAAACGCTCCGATCGAGCTGGTGGGCTCCACCACTGTCTATCCCTACGCGGCCATTTCGGCAGACACCTTTGTGGAGAACCACGACTTCGCCTACCCCGAGGTTGCCCCTGTGGGGTCGACCGAAGGGATCAGCAGTTTCTGCACCGAAACCGGATCAGCCGATATCGCGCTTTCCTCGCGCAAGATCAAAGCCACCGAACTGGCCACCTGCGCCACCAATGGGGTGACCAAAATCATTGAGGTGAAAATCGGCTATGACGGGCTGGTCTTTGCCAACAGCCGTGACAACCCGCGCTTTGATTTCACCCCTGCCGATTGGTTTCTGGCGTTGGCCGCAGAGGTGCCTTCCAGCGAGGGCTTGATCGCCAACACGGCCGAAACCTGGCAGCAGGTAAACACCTCCCTGCCCGACATCAAGATCCGCACAATCCTGCCTGCGCCGCATTTCGGCACCCGCGAGGTGTTTGACAAGAAAATGATGCTGCAGGGCTGCAAGGACAGTGGTGCATTTGCTCTGATGATGTCCGCCAATGACGGCGATGCGGCTGCGGCCAGTCAGGATTGCCTGACGCTGCGCACCGGACCCTTTGTGACAGAAGAACAGGGCAGCATGCACGATGTCGTCCCCGTTGTCGCCAGCAGCGACACGGCCATTGCGGTGACCAGCCTTGGCTTGTTTGAAAGCAACGCACGGGATTTGCGGGCCAGTCGGATCAACGGGGTGATCCCGTCTAATGAGACCATTGCCAACGGCGCCTACCCCGTGTCACGCCCGATGTTCATGTATGTGAAACAGGGCAATATCGGCATCAAACCGGGGCTGAAGGAATATGTTCAGACGGTCGTTTCAGATGAGCTGTCCGGGCCTGAAGGGTTCCTGACCAACTTTGGCCTGGTGCCTGACCCAGATCTGGCCGCCACGCAGCAGCGGGTGGCGCAGGAAGAGGTCATGCGCCTGTCAAACTAAGGCTACTCAGCCCACTGACCCCGCCTCTGATTCACCAGTTGGCGGGGTCAAAGGCGTTTGGGCCGCACCTCATAGCCCGGTTCCTCTGCTTCCTCGTCCGTCATCTCGGCCGGAAATCCAGGCGCTAGAATAGTCAGGCCCGTCGCGTCTTCCAACCGCTTGATAATGTTCGGCGACAATTCGCGGGGGCCAAAGCGTTCAATCCCGTTGTCAAAGATCTTGATCATAAGCGGGTTGATCTCCAGCGGAATGCCCGCCCGATCCGCGACGGCCTGAAACAGGCCAATGTCCTTTTTGACCAGATCCATCGTGAAGGAGATATCGCGGGAACCGTTGAGGATGACCTGACTTTCGGTTTCATGTACAAAACTGGTGCCGGAACTGATGCGGATCGCCTCATAGGTGGTGGCCAGATCCATGCCCGCCCCTTTGGCCGTGACCAGCGCTTCGCAGCAGGTCAGCAGATTGGCGGTGGCCAGATAGTTGGTGATCACCTTCAAAACCGACGCCGAGCCCAGCGCACCGGTGTGCAGCACCCGCCGCCCCATTGTGGTCAACAGTGGCAGGACTCGTTCAAACGTCGCGCGATCGCAGCCCGCAAAAATTGAGATATTGCCGGTATCGGCCCGGTGACAGCCGCCGGACACTGGACAATCCACCGCCACGCCTCCGGCCTCGGTCACCTTTTGCGCCAACCGTTTGACCTCGGCTTCATCTGTGGTGGACATTTCCATCCAGATCTTACCGGCGCGCACCTCTGGCAGCATCTGCGTAACCACGGCGCTGGAGGCATCTGGGGAGGGCAAACAGGTGATAACGACATCGCACTCACGCATCATCTGCGCAGGTGCCATACCGGGGGCAGCACCGCACGACACGAACGTCGCAACCAATTCCGCGTTCAGATCGTGCACCCGAAGGGCAACACCGTTGCGCAACAAGGCCCCAGCCAGTTTCCCACCAATATTGCCAAGACCAATGAATCCGACCTGCATCTGTCCCTCCTACATCTGCGATACCCAGCATTGCGCCGCAAAAGAGGGGCTTGTGTCCAGTTCACAATTCAGGAAGGTGGGTCTATTCGCTGAATGTCGTCCCAGCTCAGATCAAACCGTGCAAGATATTTGCGCAAACGGTCGGCATCATTGCGACTGCTGCGCTGTGTGCGCGACACCGCGAATAGCCGTCGCCCCGCTTCACTCAGAGTTGCCGAAGTGCGGCAGGTGCGGATCACTTCTGCCATTTGAGCAACCTCAAAGGGATCAAGAGGTTCCGAGATCACCGTGCCGACCAGTTGCGCATCGGGGTCTGGGGTGGCCTTGGCCCAGCTGGCGCGAAGTGTGTCAATTTCTTCCTGCACCTGTGCAAGCGTTACCCGGCCACGCGGCGCCAGGGTACAAAGCCGCAAAACGGCACCGCCGAAGTCGCGAAAGTTGCCCGGCCATAGCGTGCTGGGCGCACGGGCAAACCGCAACCAAGCCTCTGCCGCATCAGCGTTGAAACCGATCCGTGTGCCCAGCACCCGCTCTGCTTTCAGAAGCTCTTGGGTCAGGTTCACCTCAATATCTTCGCGGCGCGCCCGCAACGGCGGCAGGTGAAAGCTCCAGGTGTTCAGACGTGACATAAGATCCGCCCGAAACCGCCCCGCGGCAACCATTGCCGCCAGATCTTGCGTCGCCGCAGCAATAACCTGAAACCGGCTGGTCACCTCCGTGTCCGAGCCGACCGGATAATAACGGCCCGTTTCAATTGCATGCAGCAGAAGCGACTGCTCTTCGAGGCCAAGCGTGTCAATTTCATCCAGAAACAGAACGCCGCCATTTGCCTCGCTCAGAAGCCCAGCTCGTTCGCTGCCTGCAAGGCCCGTGTGACTACGGCGCTGCCCGAACAAAGCAGGCAAAGCCGACTCGCCCCGCAGCGTGGCGCAATTGACCTGCACCAGACGGCCTTTGACCCTGCGGCGCTGCAATTTCATCTCATAAATGCGGTGTGCCAGCTCGGTCTTTCCGCTGCCGGCCTCCCCAGAAATCAAAACCGGCGCATCCGAACGTTCGGTCACATGTTCGATCCGATCGATCACCGTGTTGTAGGCCACAGACTGCGTGTCGATCCCACCTTTCAGAAGGTTGCCATACTCCCGAGTCTGCTGATCAAAACGCTTCTGAATGGCATCATACTGACTAAGGTCCAGATCAATCACATCCAGCGAACCGGGCCCGTCCTCCTTGCGGCGAGGTGGCCCTGTCTGGATCAGGGCGGCGGGGATGTGACGGCTTTCGGACAGCAAAAACCAACAGATCTGCGCCACATGGGTGCCGGTGGTCAGATGGATGTAATAGCGTTCGCGGTCCTCATCGAACCCGTAGCTTTGGGCGAAGTCATAGAGCTTGCCGTAGACCTCCTGCAGGTCCCAAGGGTCCGCCGTATCAATTCGCTGCAACAGAACCTCCGTCTCAGGTGAAGCTGCTTCGATATCGCGGCGCACGTCATGCGCAAGGCGGTTGAATTTGTAGTCATAGAGCAGTTCCAGACGGTCGATCGGAAACTCTGGCGCCGAGCAGAGCGCCAACGAAGGCCGCCAGCCCCGACGATGCCTTTGGTCCAGCTGCGTGCCGAGAAAACCGATCACCACATTTCTCATTGCTTATCCTACTATATAAATTACGATATCATCAGATCGTAATTTCATTTTGTCATTTTCGCAATATATCTAAAAACATTAGCAAAACAAACACTTACACCAAAATCCGATTTCTTTTCGGCGTAGCATTCTTAGCTGGCAAAACACTCTCACTGAAAAGTTGAGAAACAGACAGCAACGGATGATCCGCATCCCAAAGACCCGCGGCCCGGACCCATTTCCGGGCCGCAACCGTCACCCCGCGAAAGGGGAGCATTGACCGAAAGGAAAACCAGATGGAAAAGACAGACATTTTGACCGGCCACGATTTGACGGCATGGGGCCATGACCCCGGCCCACAGTTTCCCGCCCTCCTGGAACGCGCCAATACACTGCTGGAAAAGGGCGGCACGCCCGAAACGATCCGCGCAGAGCTGGCCAGCGCGATCCCCCCCAAGCCTGAGCAATTTGCGCTTTTGCCCAAGGGATCTATCCCCTTTCACGAAAACATCACCCCTGCTGACGAGGACGAAGAGGTGAACCTTGCCAAGGTGCGCGAAGCCATGCTGGCCGTGATGCAGACGCCAACCGTGATTGGCGGTGCCATCATGCCGGACGCCTGCCCGGCCGGGCCGGTCGGCACCATCCCGGTGGGGGGGGTCGTTGCCGCGCACAATGCCATTCACCCAGGCATGCACTCGGCCGATATCTGTTGTTCGCTGATGATGAGTGACCTCGGTGACGCCGATCCGAAAACCGTTTTGGACGCGGCCGCCTCGGTCACCCACTTCGGCCCCGGAGGCCGGCCGCAGGGGCAGCGGTTCACCGTGTCATTGGATCTGCTGGATGCCTTTCGCGACAACCCGTTTCTGAACAGCAAAAAAACTGTTCAATTGGCGCAGGAGCAAATGGGAACACAGGGTGACGGCAACCATTTCCTGTTTGTTGGCGTTTCGCGCCAGACCGGGCGGACGGTGATGGTCACCCACCATGGGTCGCGTGGTCCAGGTGCGAAGCTTTACAAGGCTGGTATGGAAGTGGCGGAACGGTTCCGTCGCCGTCATTCCCCTCAGGCGCTGAAACAGAACGCCTGGATCCCCGCCGACAGTGAGGAAGGCCAAGCCTATTGGGAGGCGCTGCAGCTTATTCGCAAGTGGACAAAGACGAACCACCATTCGATCCACCAGGCCACTACAGAAGCGGCGGGAGCCACGTCGCGGGAGCGGTTCTGGAACGAGCATAACTTTGTCTTCAAGCGCGGCGATGTCTATCTGCACGGCAAGGGCGCGACCCCGGCCTGGTCAGGTTTTGCGCCGGACGCAGACCCGCATGGGCGTACCCTGATCCCGCTCAACATGGCCGAGCCGGTGCTAGTGGTGCGCGGGCGAGACAGTGCGGACAGCTGGGGCTTCAGCCCGCATGGCGCCGGTCGGAACTGGTCGCGGACCGAACACATGCGGCGCTTGGGGACAACCACGCCAACCGAAGCGCTGGCGGCAGAGACCAAAGGGCTGGACGTTCGGTTCCACTCTGGCAAGGTGGATGCCTCGGAACTGCCGTCAAGCTACAAGCCTGCCGCTGCGGTGGAAGCGCAGATCGAAGCCTTCGATCTGGCAGAAATTGTCGACCGGATCGACCCTTACGGCTGTATCATGGCTGGGGAAATGCCGCGGTTCTTCCGCAAACGCAAATCCCGGGACTGACACACACCCCGCCCTCATCGGCGGGGTGTTTTATTTGGAACGGTTTTGGCCGATTGGCCTGATCGGATTCAGGCCACCGTAAATTGCCCCATCATGCCGCAGTCTTCATGTTCCAGAATATGGCAGTGGTACATATAGGGGGCCTCCTTCGGCGCGGGATGATCAAACTTCACCAGGATCTCGGACCAACCACCTTCCACATGCACCATATCCTTCCATCCCGCCGCATAGGCAGGGGGTGGCGTGCCGTTTTGCTGCAGTATCCGGAAGGAACAGCCGTGCACATGGAAGGGGTGCAAATCTTCGTCCGCGTTGATGCGCCAGACTTCGGTATCGCTCAGGCGAACCTGTTCGTTGATCGTCTCCATATTCATGGGCTGACCATTGATGCCCATACCACCCGCTTCACCACAGATGTTGCCCCAGTTTGCCGCCAGCACGGCCAGATCTTCGCCCCCTCCCATGTTGAGCGTGAAGCTACGGCTGCGCTGTGCCAGTTCAGGCTCGGCAGGTGGCAGCACCGCCAACCTCGTGGGCAATGTCCCAGTAAAGGCTGGAAGGTCCGGATCCTGCGTGAGTGTCAGCGCGGTTTGGGGGCCAGCAGCGGCCCCACCCAGAAGCCGAGTCCATAGCCCTTCAAACAGTCCCGCGGCCTCGCCGCCGCCGTAGGTGACTTGCAGGCTGTTGCGGGTCTGCAATCGCATATCCACAAGGATCTCATAACGCTCGCCTGGAGATAAGGTGATCTCGGCAACCTCCACCGGTGCAGCCAGAAACCCACCGTCGGAGGCGATAACAATCACCGATCCCGTTGCCAATGAGACGGTCAGGAAACGGGCGTTGCTGGCGTTCAGCAGGCGCAGGCGCACCCACCCCTGTGGCACCGCCCGCGCCGTTGGACCTGCGACGCCATTCACCACCAAGGTTTCTCCCAGAAAGCCTTCTTCGAACACCTCTTCGCTCAGCGCGTAGTGCAGCTGGCCGTTGGCATCAAAGCTCTTGTCCTGCAAGACAAGGGTCAAATCATCCACACCGTAAGTCTTGGGCAGATCCGCGCTCAGGCTGTCGTCATCCTCGACCAGCATCACACCTGCCAATCCTCGATAGGTCTGCTGGGCCGTGCGGCCGTGGGTATGGGCATGAAACCAATTCATCGATGCCCGCTGCGTGATGGGCACATCCGGTTGCCAGACCTGGCCCGGCGCCACCTCTTGATGGGGGCCGCCGTCTACGTCGCCGGGGATGTGCAACCCATGCCAATGCAAGGTTGTCACCTCATCCAGACCATTGGACACATCAAAAGGCAGCGTTTGCCCTTTGCGGACTCGCAGCACAGGACCAAGGTGGTTCTGGTTGATGCCAAAGGTCCGGCTCAGAGCGCCGCTACCAAAATTGTGCTGCCCCTCCTGCAACGCCAAATGCAAACGCTCTTGCGGTTGTGTGGCGAGATCCGTGAGCGGCAGGAGGGGCAGCGGTTGTGGCGCTGGTTGGGCAAAACCTGCCCCGGCAAGCGCCATACAACCTGCTCCGGTTCCGGCCAGAAACTGGCGGCGAGAAATGTTTGGGCTGGTGGTCATCGTCGGTGCCTCTTGCAATGGGAAGATCAGTCGACCTGGACCGCATCTTTGCGGCCAAACCGTGTCTGCACCTGCGCCGCCAGTACCAGCAGACCGCCAACGGTTGCTGCGAACAGCGCAACGGCCAGGCCCATCGTTGCAAAGAAGCCGATGCTCACCAACGTCATCAAGGCGGCTACAAAACCAAGGAGGACTGTCTGAATGCGTTTCACGGTGTGTTCCTTTCCAATCTGTTGATGAGACAGATTTAGGACCTCGATTTTGCAGTGTCTTGGTCGGAAGTTTACAGTTTTGTAAGGTTCATGACCCAACCGTCTCGAACCGCAATTCTGCCCGCAGCCCCTGCCCTTCGGATCCTTCCAAAAGTGCAAATTCCGCCTGATGCAACGCTGCGATTGCACGCACCATTGACAGCCCAAGACCAAAGCCCGCACCCTGTCGGGTGGCTTCAATCTGATAGAGCGGCTCCAGAACTTTCTGCCGTTCCGCAATGGGAATGCCAGGCCCCTCGTCGGTGACGCTGAGGGTTCCGTTTGTGACGGTCAACTGGATCGTCTGCCCCGCAGCCCCATATCGCAGAGCGTTCTGGATCAGGTTTGCCAGCAGCTGGACCAGCAACTCCTGATCGGCAGCCACCGTTGCGGGGTTGGTCACCTGAAGCACCAGTTTCTGCCCTGCATCCTCAACCACCGGTCCAAACACCTCAGCCACCTGTGCGCCGAGCGCGCCCAGATCTATCGGTTTGAACCCGGCCTTGCGCGCGCCGCTTTCGATCCGTGCGATCCGTAACAACGCATCAAAAGTGCCGACGATCTGGTCCACTTGATCCAAGGCAGCTTCCATCACCTCAGGCGTTATCGGTTGTTGCCGCATCTGAAGGTCGCTCAAGGCCTGTTCCAACTGCGACCGCAGCCGCGCCAGCGGGGTGCGCAGGTCATGCGCCAGATTGGAGGATTGCACCCGCATCTGCTCGATATTCTGGGCCAGGCGTTCGGTGGTCTGGTTGATTTGATCTGCCAAGACCGTCAGGTCATCTTCCCCCCCTGTCAGGGCAATGCGGGCGTCCAACTGTCCCGCAGCTACCCTATTCAGGCCTGTTGCAACCACATTCAGACGGCGCTGCGCCCTTCGTGCGATCACCGCACCAAACAGCAGGCTGGCCAGGATCGAAGCTGCCAGCGCCACCTGCAACCCGTTGGCCATCAACTCGCGCACCTCTTCCAAGCGCTCGGTGTCTTCGGCAACCAGAATGCGCTGTTCCCCCACTGTGCGCAGAAGAAACGTGAATTCGGGGAAGGACTGTTCAATGCGGCGTAGACGATGCAAGCCGTCGTTTTCGTCCAGGTCCTCCTCCAGAAAGAACCCCAGGGGTGCCTCGGTGCGGGAGCGGTCAAAGACATGTTGGATCTGCCCGAAAGCCGGGGCTGGCAGAGGGCTTTTCACGTTCAAAGCCGCCGCAACCTTATCCGCCTGAGCGTTCAAACGTGCCTCGGTCAGCCGGTCCATTTCCCGGGCCACCAGCCAGAAGGTTGCCGTCCAGGCCAGCGTCGTAATCAGCACAAACACCGCCAGCAACCCTGCCGTCTGCCGCAGCGCCGACTGGCGCCGCCATTTACTAAGCCGGGTCAAAAACATAGCCGGTGCCCCGAATTGTCCGGATCAGCTGATCGCCAAAGGGTTTTTCGATCTTGCCTCGCAGGCGGCTGATATGGGTTTCGACCACGCTGGTTGTCGGATCAAAGCTCATGTCCCACACCCGTTCCAGCAACATGGTGCGGGTCTGCACCCGCCCTTTGGAGCGCAGGAAAACCTCCAGCAGCAGAAATTCTTTGGGGTTCAGATCTATCGACTGACCCTGCCGTTTGCAGGTCCGTTTGTGCAGGTCGATGGCGATGTCGCCTGCACTGAGGACAGCGCTTTCGTTATCACCAGTAGCCTGCCCGCCCCCTTGGCGGCGGGCAATCACCTCAACCCGGGCCAGAAGTTCAGCAAAGGCAAAGGGTTTGGTCAGATAGTCATCGCCACCAGCGCTCAGCCCCTCAACCCGATCCTCAACATCGCTGAGCGCGGTCAGAAACAAAGCAGGTGTCTGAACCTTTGCCTGACGCAGCGATTTCAACAACGACAGCCCGTCCAGCCCAGGCACCATCCGGTCCAGAATGAGGACATCGTAGGGCTGCGTCATCGCCGCAACGAGCGCGTCTTTGCCGTCAACAAAGCGGTCCACCACATGTCCAGCCTCCTGCAACCCCTTTTCGATCCAGGGACCAAGGGTGCTGTCGTCCTCCAGAACCAGCAGTCGCATCAATGGGCCTTTCTGTGAAACCATGTCCTCCGACAAATGCGCCGGGTGATCCCTATAGAGCATGTTCATCCTTTCCTGAAAACTGGCAAGCCTTGAGAAGCATCCTCCGTTCCCTTCGCGCTATAGACAGTTGAGGCCGCGGCGCTTTCCGGGACACCGCCGCGCCCGGTCTGCAATCGCAGGCAGGCCCGTTCATGTGCGCTCAATGTTCTGTCAGGAGTTGTCAGAACCAGCACCAGACCGTCGGTCTGGTAGTCCCCCAAGTCATCATCCCCCACCCGCTGCCCCAATGCGGCATAGCCGGCGACCTCAAACGCCACGTGGCTGCCGACCTGAGCGGCCAAAAGCGCGCGGGATCGGTCCACATGGGGATCAATGTCATGCAGTAGCACCGGCAGGTGTTTGTAATACTTCACCGCAATTTCATCATCGCGGCTGATGGCGCCAAGGGACAGGCCCGCCCCCTGATGCCACCAGCGGATATGCTCGCGTGTCTTAAGGGTGCCCGGCAGCTGATAGGCGCTGTCTGCAGGGCGTGCGTTCAGATACATCTCGGACACGGGCGGCGTCCGGGATAGCAGCTGCCGCAGGTAGAGGCCAAAGCTGATCTGGTCATGGCTGAAGGTCTGGTTTCGTTGCCACCCCAACTGCGTCATTGCATCTTCAACAGCGGAAGCGACTGGAGCTTCACTAAGCACAATCACATTCACCGGTTGCGGCAAATGCAGCGCCGTAGGGCCCGGGCTGACTGTGAATGACGCCTCCGCAAGTGCACAAACCGAACCGGCTGGTGCCGCCGCCGCAGGGGCAGGTCCGTGCGGGTTCAGCACGAAGAAATAAGCCACGTTGCTGCTGGCGAACAGCAGACCGGCAACCAACAGCGCCTTGGCCCCGCGCCACGGCAAAGACCCGGCGCTGTTGCGTAAGACAAGATACACATTGGTCAAAAGGCCGGTGATCAGGGCGATGGCCCATAGGTGGGGCTGCAGAAGGGGCCCAACCCAGCTCAACACCTCAAGGCCCAACGCACCGTAGATCACAAACTGCCCCACCCCCAGCAAAACACCCACACCTGCGGCGGGCAAAAACACCCGTGGTGCCAGCCCCAGAGTGCCCGCCACAAACGGTGTGACCCAGGCGGTGGGGCCCAGCAGACGCGACAGGATCACAAATCCACCGCCACGGTGTTGCAGGGCCAGCGCCGCACGCCGCCAATGCCGCCGCCGATTGAGCCGGTGCAACAACCGCAGGGACAGCCGTGGGCCAAACCGACGCCCAAGGGCATAGCTGACAACATCACCAAGCCAAGCGGCGACCACCACCAACAGTGCGGGCCACAAGAGCCCCTGTTGTGCCCATAAAGCGCCCGCCGTCAGGAAGGCAACTTCGCCAAACACAAAGAAGCCAACACCGATCAGCGTGTCCCCAAAGGCCAATGCCGCCATTAGAAGCGCCCCCAAGGGACTGGTTGCTGCCTCCAGCAGGGCCGTCATCGCCGCGCCTCATCATAATGCCCAAATTGGTAGGGGATCTCCTGATTGCGCAACTCACCGCGGGTGAAACGGTGCAGATTGGCCCGCAGATACACCAGACCCGTCGCCAGCAATCCGTCTTGTTCCAACCGGCGCGGATCAAAGTGGAATTTGGGGCGGATCACCTTGGCCTTTGCACCTGCTTGCCGCGCCTTCAGCACGTAGTTGCAGTCTTCACAAAGGCTCAGATCCTCATCAAATCCACCAATCTGCTTGTGCAGAGCGAGGGTCGAGAACATACAGGCCCCAACGGCCGTGGGCGAGATATGCGCCGTCAGCCGGATGCCCAGATTGAACAGGGCAAACCCGATCCGGTAGCGCAGTTTCAGACCTTCACCGGACATGCAGACAATCCCTGCCTCAATGGCGCGTTGGTCCAGATCCGCCATCGCCTCGGCCAGAAACGATGGGGCTAGGCGGGTGTCAGCATCCAGAAACAACAACCGGCGTCCGTCGGCCGCCTTAGCGCCGGTGTTGCGGCCCAGCGAAACCCCGCGCCGCTGCATTTCAGTAATGCGAAACGTCTTGAACCCGACAGAGGCCGCCCGCGAGCAGGCAACAGTGTCGTCGTCGCTGTTGCTGTCCACATGCAAGATCTCGAAATCCTGGAAACTCTGCGCCTGCAGATCCGCCAGCAACTGCGGCAGACGGCGGGCCTCATTCAGGGTGATAATGACGATCGAAAGGGCGGGACGTGACATGGAAACCTCGTGGTAGGAGCTGCTTTTGCAGCGTTGTCGAGGTTTTGCCCTTCCAATTTCGCCCAGACCTGTGCCCAAGTTTACATTTTTGTAAGAGAGCCTCAGAGCGCACCCAATCTCATTTCAAAACAAATCCTTACCGGTTTTGCCTGCCCAGCCAGAAGGCCCCAGAAAACTACGCAACCGTATGGTCCTTAAGTGCTGCGTGAGAATTCACACATGACATAAGTCAATTCTTTGTGAGCGGCCCTGCCCTAGCGTTTACGAGAATCTTCGCAAGCCAATGCCGAGCCAACGCAATGACGCAACATGTGCCAGCCAAACGCGCCTTTTTGAAAGGCAACTTTCACGCCCGCGCGGCGTTGCGCCCTTTTGGGGCCATGGCCCCGGGTGCGTTTGAAGAATCCTGCACCCAATGCGGCGCCTGTGCCCGCGCCTGCCCAGAGGCCATCATCTACCGCGACAGCGACGGCCTGCCGGTTTTGAATTTCCAAGCCGGTGAATGCACCTTTTGCGCTGCCTGCATCGAAGTGTGCGATCCACAAGCGCTGCAGATGGAGCAACCCTGGAACTGGCAGGCTGTGATCGGTCAAAGCTGCATGTCGCTGAACGGCATCGCTTGCCGGGCCTGCGAAGATCACTGCGACGCCCGCGCCATTCGGTTCCGTTTGGAAACCGGTGGTCGGGCAACCCCGTCGATCGATCAGGACAGCTGCACCGGCTGTGGCGCCTGTGCCGCCCCCTGCCCCAGCAATGCGATCAGTTTTGCTTTGCCTGCGGCCAACCCCAACACCGCGCATGATGGAGGACACCCATGCTGAATATCTGCGGATGCCTAGTGCACTGCCACCCCGATCAGGTGACCGACATATCCGGCGCCATCAATGCCATTGAGGGATGTGACACCCATGCCGCCGAGCAAGGCCGCATCGTGGTGACCGCCGAAGACACCGACGACAAACGCGCCTCTGACCTGATCATGAAGATGCATCAGATCCCCGGCGTGCTGACCGTCACACTCACCTATCACCATTTCGAAGCGCTGGAGGCCGAAGCCGCCACAGCGCCGGCACTCTGAGGAGGTATCGCCATGACAGTACCAACGTCCCGACGCTCATTCTTGAAAGCCTCGGCTGCGGCCGCCACCGCTTCGGCGGCGGGGATTTCCCTGCCGCAATCAACGGCAGCTGCCACCAGCGCCACGGTAGGCACCCCCGACATCCGCTGGGACAAAGCCGCCTGCCGGTTCTGCGGCACCGGCTGCTCTGTTCTGGTTGGCACTAAGGAGGGCCGCGTCGTGGCTACTCAGGGCGATCCCGAAGCCCCGGTGAACCGCGGTTTGAACTGCGTTAAAGGCTATTTCCTGTCCAAAATCATGTATGGCGAGGATCGCCTGACCCAGCCGATGCTGCGGATGACCGATGGCAAGTTCGACAAAGAAGGCGAATTTACCCCGATCTCCTGGGACGCAGCCTTCGATATCATGGCCGAGAAGTTCAAAAAGGCATTGAAGGAAAAGGGCCCCACCGGCATCGGCATGTTCGGCTCGGGCCAGTGGACCGTCTGGGAAGGCTATGCCGCCGCCAAACTGATGAAGGCGGGCTTCCTTTCAAACAACATCGACCCGAACGCACGTCACTGCATGGCCTCGGCTGTGGCCGGGTTTATCCGCACCTTCGGCATCGATGAGCCGATGGGCTGCTACGACGATCTGGAGGCGGCAGACACCTTTGTGCTCTGGGGCTCCAACATGGCGGAGATGCACCCAATCCTGTGGTCGCGCCTAACCGACACCCGTCTGACCAAACCGGGCTGTGAAGTGCATGTGCTGTCGACCTTCGAACACCGGTCCTTTGAACTGGCAGACAACGGCATGGTGTTTGAGCCGCAGACCGATCTGGCGATCTTGAACTACATCGCCAACTACATCATCTCGACCGGCGCGGTGAACGAAGAGTTTGTCAAAAACCACGTCAATATCACCAAGACAAACACCGATATTGGCTTTGGCCTGCGCCCCGAAAACGCGCTGGAACAGTCGGCTGAAAACCCGGCGCATGAGGGCAAACATGGCAAGCTGACCAAAATCAGCTTTGACGAATATGCCGAGTCGGTTGCCAAATACACTGCCGAATATGTCTCGGAGCTGTCGGGCGTGCCCGTCAGCAAACTGGAACGTCTGGCCAAACAATATGCCGACCCCGACCGCAAGGTGATGTCGCTTTGGACCATGGGGTTCAACCAGCACACCCGCGGCACATGGGTGAATTCGCTGATGTACAATGTCCACCTTCTGGTTGGCAAAATCTCGGAACCCGGCAACTCGCCCTTCTCGCTCACCGGTCAACCCTCGGCCTGTGGCACCGCCCGCGAGGTTGGCACCTTTGCCCACCGTCTTCCCGCTGACATGGTGGTGGCGAAAGAGGCACACCGAACCTTCTCGGAAGAGAAGTGGAAGCTGCCAAAAGGCATCCTGAACGGCAAACCGGGGGCCCATGCGGTGCTGCAGCACCGTCACCTGAAAGACGGCAAGATCAACGCCTATTGGGTGCAGTGCACCAACAACATGCAGGCAGCGCCAAACATCAACGAAGAAGGTCTGCCGGGCTATCGCAATCCAGACAATTTCATCGTGGTCTCTGACCCCTACCCAACCGTGACCGCAATGGCCGCTGATCTGATCCTGCCAACCGCGATGTGGGTGGAAAAAGAAGGTGCCTACGGTAACGCCGAACGGCGCACCCAGTTCTGGCGCCAGCAGGTGAAGGCCCCGGGTGAGTCGAAATCGGACCTCTGGCAGCTGGTCGAGTTCTCCAAACGGTTCACCACCGATGAAGTCTGGCCAGCGGAGGTGCTTGACGCCCATCCCGAATACAAAGGGAAAACCCTCTATGAGGTGCTCTACGCCAATGGGCAGGTCGACAAATACCCGCTTTCGGAAACGGCAGAAGGGTTTGACAACGACGAATCCGAAGACTTTGGCTTCTACCTGCAAAAAGGTCTGTTTGAGGAATACGCCGGTTTTGGACGCGGCAAGGCCCACGATCTGGCCCCGTTCGAGGAATACCATCAGGCGCGCGGCATGCGCTGGCCTGTCGTGGATGGCAAGGAAACGCTTTACCGGTTCCGCGAAGGCTACGATCCCTATGTGCCCGAAGGTGAAGGTGTGCGGTTCTACGGCAAGCCCGATGGCAAGGCGAATATCATCTTTGCCCCCTATGAGGCCCCGCCGGAAATGCCCGACAGCGACTATGACCTCTGGCTCATCACCGGTCGTGTGCTGGAACATTGGCATTCCGGGTCAATGACCCGTCGGGTGCCGGAACTGCACCGGTCGTTCCCCAATGCGGTGGTGTTCATGCACCCCGAAGATGCCAAGGAGCGGGGTTTGCGCCGTGGTCAGGAAATTACCCTGTCGACCCGCCGCGGCGAGGTCAGCAGCCGGGTGGAAACCCGTGGCCGCAACAAGATGCCACGTGGTTCGGTCTTTATGCCCTGGTTCGACGAAAGCCAGTTGACCAACAAGCTGACGCTCGACGCCACCTGCCCGATTTCCAAGGAAACCGACTTCAAGAAATGCGCCAGCAAGGTCGAACGCGCCTGATCCCATTGGGGCGGGTTCCCCCGCCCCGACCAGACCTGATCAGGTCCGACCAGCCCCATCAGGTGCAAGCCACCTGTGCAAGTCACGGAGATGAAAAATGAAAATGCCTAAATCAATCGCTGCCGCCACGCTCGCCGCTGTTGTGGTTCTGGCTGGCGTCGCATTGGCGCAAGACATCGCGGTCAATTCGCTGCGCGGTGCTGAGGTGGGTGACCAACTGGGTGCCGCTTCAAACAGCCATCAAGAAGAGAAACGGTTCGTGCGCAACTACCGCCTGCAGCCGCCGCTGGTGCCGCATGCAATTGACCAATACCAGATCGACCGCAACGCCAACCAATGTTTGGCCTGCCACGACTGGTCCAACGCCGGCGATCGCGGGGCGCCCACCCTGTCGATGACCCACTATCAGGACCGCGAAGGCAACCATCTGGACGCAGTCGCTGGCACCCGCTGGTTCTGCAACCAGTGCCACGTGCCGCAGGCGGACACGCCGCCGCTGGTCAACAATACCTTTGAGCCCTCGCATTAATCCCGGAAAGGAGCAGTTCCATGTCTGAAAAAGGCATCTCGACGCCACGGCCGGGCTTTTTCCGGCGTCTGTGGCGCTTCCTCGCAACCCCGTCTGGGGTGTTCTCCCTTGGTCTTTTGCTCTTCGTCGGGTTCGGCTCGGGCATCGTGTTCTGGGGCGGCTTCCACTGGGCGTTGGAAATGACCAACCGCGAAGAATTCTGTATCTCGTGCCATGAGATGAAGGACAACGTCTATGCGGAATACGAAGGCACGGTGCACCAGAACAATGCTTCTGGCGTGCGCGCCACCTGTCCCGATTGTCATGTTCCCAAGGCCTGGGGGCCCAAAATGGTCCGCAAGATCAAGGCCACCAAAGAACTTTACGGCCACTTCATCACCAAATCCATCGACACCCCCGAAAAGTTTGAGGACATGCGGCTGAAACTGGCGGCAAACGAATGGAAACGGATGAAGAAAACTGACTCCAAGGAATGCCGCAACTGTCACGCCTTCGAGTTTATGGATTTCACCTATCAGGAAAACCGCGCTGCGGCGAACCACCAGACGGCGCTGGATGAGGGCAAGACCTGCATCGATTGCCATCAGGGCATCGCCCACAATCTGCCGGCTGGCTATCTGGAGAAATACGAAGAAGTGGTTGCGGAAATGGATGGCCAGAACCTGCTGCCCCAATCCAAGCCCAACGAAAGCGCGAAACGCGAAATGCAGACTTACCTCGACAGCCAATAGTCCCTTGTTGGTTCCACTGTCGTCTCTGGCGGGCCTCCGGGCCCGCTCTTTTTGTCTGGCGCCCCCCCGCTCATTAGAGGCCCAAATCCATGCCGCGCTTGCACCCGGCCCCACGCAGCGGTAGCGTCGCCCTTCGGAATTCATGCCCCCGAAAGGAGCGCAAAGTGGCGCACGCAGAACACAAAGACATTGCCCGCCAGTCCCTCTTGATGAAGGCGTTGCCAGCGCAACATGTTGAGACCCTGCTGAGCAAAGCGCTGTGGAAAACCTATGCACGCGGCGAAACCCTGTTTCTGCAAGATGAGGAAGCGCAGGCGCTGCACATTGTGCTGGACGGCTGGGTCAAACTGTACCGAATGACACCTTCGGGAAATGAGGCTGTGGTATCGGTTTTTACCCGTGGCGAAAGTTTTGGCGAGGCAGTTGCATTGCGCAACCGGCCCTATCCCGTTTCGGCGGAGGCCACGACCAAAGCCTCGGTGATGCATATCCCCTCCAACGTCCTGACCGAACTGATCCGCCACGACGCCGAGGTCGGCCTGACCATCCTGTCGTCAACCTTTAGCCACCTGCATGCGCTGGTGTCTCAGCTGGAGCAGCTCAAGGCGCAAACAGGTGTGCAGCGAATGGCCGAGTTCCTGCTGGATCTCAGCCCCTGCGACAGCGGCGCCTGCGAAGTTGTGCTACCCTATGACAAAAGCCTGATTGCCGGGAAACTCGGCATGAAACCCGAAAGCCTGAGCCGCGCTTTTGCCAAACTGAAAGCCCAAGGCGTCACCATCAACCGCAACCACGCGCTGATCGATGATGTCGGAGCGCTAAAGGCCTTTATGGATGATCAGGCCTAAAGATCACACAGTCCCCCATCGAAGAGACGGAGTAACCAGCCTACCTCAAATCCTTTGCCACCAATGCTTTTGCATTACGTTGGTTTCAACGCAACGCTTCTGCTGGATCACATCGGCACTTAAGGTCAGCCCTTCCATTGTCAATCAGTGATTTTCTGGCCTGTTTCCAATTCAACGCAACAGCCTTCAGTAACCCAGATATCCTCGAAGGGCAGTTTCAGTACCGTCTTGCCAAATCATCTTTAGCCAACGAGCGAACAAAGCTGAAAAAGCAGGATGATCCGCCAGATCAGCGTAAATGTGACCCATTGCCAACCAGGCTTGCGGGCGGTGTTTCGCTGCAAGGGCGCGTGATGAAAGTTCAGCCCAATTCGGGTCGTTCGGCGCAATGGGACTGCCATCCTGCTGAGTGCCTGCACACATTCTGGCCCAGAGCGCTGCGGCCAATGCGAGGCCCTGCACCTCGCCCCCTGCTGCAAGCCCATCACGGATGCTGGGCAAGATAAAGCCGGGATGACGGGCGGAGCCGTCAAAGGCGACGCGCCGGGTGGTGTCGACGATTTTCGGATTGCGAAAACGGTCCACGATCAAAGCAACGTAAGCCTCAGCAGTCATGCCCGGCACATTGGCCACATGGGGCGCGATTTCGCTGCGTGCGACCTTTTCAAAGAACGGCCCGATCAGGGGATGCGACATGGCTTCGGAAATGGTCTCGACCCCGAGGATTTGCGCTGGAACCGAAAGCACCTGATGCCCGCCATTCAGGATGCGGATCTTCATGGCCTCAAACAGATGCACCTTATCGGTGAAGGTCACGCCCACCTTATCCCAGGCAGGACGTCCGGCGCAGAAATCATCTTCGATGACCCATTGACGGAAACTCTCATGGGTGACCGGCGCCTGATCCGCGATCCCCAGCTGCCCGGCCAACGCCAGCTCATTGGGTCCGGTGGCCGGCACGATGCAATCGACCATCGCATTGGGGAAGCTGCACTGGGTGTCGATCCAATCGGCCAGGTTCGGATCTGACAGCCGCGCCAGCGACACCAGAGTTTGGCGCAACACATTGCCGTTGCCGAGGATGTTATCGCAACTCATGCAGGTAAAGGGGCCGGATCCCGCCGCCCGCCTGAGGCGGAGCGCCGCGATCATCGACCCAAATGCGGTGCGTGGCTGATCAGGATGGCGGGTGTCATGTTGAATGTCCGGATGAGCCGCATCAAACCCTTTGGTGGCCGGATCGGTGAAATAGCCGCCTTCGGTCACCGTGAGCGAAACGATACGAATGTCGGGCGAAGCCAGTTGTTGGATCAGTGCAGCATTGTTCGGCTCAATTGGCAGGTAGTCGATCATCGGACCAACCACCTCAACAGCAGAGGTTTCGGGCGCCAGTTCGATCAGCGACGTCAAATAATTCTGCGCTTGCAGCCGGCTGCGCAATGGTCCGTCTTGGTCCCGCACACTGGCACCGATGATGGCCCAATCCATGGCCTCCCCCCGCTGCATCAAACGATGCAGATACCAGGCCTGATGGGCGCGGTGGAAATTCCCGACGCCGATGTGGACGATGCCGGCTGTCAATTGGGACCGTTCATAGGTCGGGCGCAGGACATGGTCCGGCAGGTCAGACAGCTGGTCTTGGTTTAACGGAACCGGTGCGCGCCGTGCTCGTGGTTTCAGCTCATCCATTGGCCACCGTCCACGTTGTAGGTTTGTGCCACGATGTAGTCGGCCTCTTCACTGGCCAGAAACACCGCCATGCCGGTCAGGTCAGCGGCGCGGCCCATACGACCATAGGGTACTGCTGCCCCGACTTCGGCCTTTTTCTGGCCGACAGCCTTGTCCTCAAGTTGGGCAAAGTACCTGTCCACCTCGTCCCAATGGGCGCCGTCCACCACACCAGGGGAAATGGCATTTACGTTGATGCCATGTTGGATCAGATCGAGGCCCGCGCTTTGAGTGAGGCTGATCACCGCTGCTTTGCTGGCACAGTAAACAGCAACAAGGGGTTCGCCACGACGGCCGGCCTGGCTGGCCATGTTGATAATTTTGCCCGGTATACCGCGTCGGATCATCTGTTGCGCCACGGCTTGCAGCGTGAACAGCGTGCCTTTGACATTCACATCAAAGACCTTCGCAAAGTCTTCAGGTGTGATTTCGACCAAGGGGGCGGCGCTGAAGACCGCCGCATTGTTGATCAGAATGTCGATCTGTCCAAGCTGCGCTTCGGCTTCGGCCACGGCATGGCGAATGCTGTCGAGGTCCCACACGTCCATTGCGATGGCTGTGGCCCCGATCTCCTCGGCGCTTTGCTGCGCTTGTGACAGGTTAATGTCTGCCACAACCACCTGCGCCCCTTCCTGCACATAGGCGCTGGCAAAGGCGCGGCCAATGCCGCGCGCCCCGCCGGTGATCAGCGCCGATTTTCCCTCCAGACGTTTCATTCGATCCGCAGCCCATTGGCATCAAACAAATGCACGCAACCCTCTTGCGGGGTGAGATGAATGGTGTCGCCGTGATTCACCGCGATATCACCGGTGATCCGGACCGTGATCACATCACCAAGCCCGGTGCCGTGCACGTGGATAAACGTGTCCGAGCCCAGATGTTCCGCCACACCAACGGTCCCCTGCCAGCGACCTTCGGAAGCGCTGACGGTGATGTGTTCTGGACGAATGCCTGCAGAGACCCCACCAAGCGCCTCGGCTTCGGGGCCAGAGAAGATATTCATCTTGGGGGAGCCGATAAAGCTAGCCACAAAGATATTGCGCGGGCGGTGGTACAGGTCCAATGGAGAGCCAACCTGTTCAATCACCCCGGCCTGCAACACCACAATCTTGTCGGCCATGGTCATGGCCTCCACCTGATCGTGGGTCACATAGATCATTGTGGTGTTCATGCGTTGGTGCATCTCGCTGATTTCCAACCGCATCCCCACACGCAAAGCCGCGTCCAGATTTGACAGGGGTTCATCAAACAGGAAAGCCGACGGATTACGGACAATCGCCCGACCAATGGCAACACGTTGGCGTTGCCCGCCAGACAGCTGCCCCGGTTTGCGATCCAGATAGTCAGTGAGGTTCAAAGACTGCGCAGCAGCCTCCACCCGCCTGTCGATCTCCGACGGCGCCATTTTCTCCATCCGCAAAGGAAACCCGATGTTTTTGCGCACGGTCATATGCGGATAAAGCGCGTAAGACTGAAACACCATCGCCAAGCCGCGCTTGCTTGGGGGCACCTCGGTGACATCCTGATCATCGATGATCACCCGCCCCGACGTGGACTCTTCCAGACCCGCGATCAGCCGCAGCAAGGTGGATTTCCCGCAGCCCGAAGGGCCGACAAACACCGCAAACTCGCCGTCTTCAATGGTCAGATCCAAGGGCGGGATCACCTGCGCCTCACCAAAGCTTTTGGTGATGTTTTCCAATACAATACGTCCCATTATCTTTCCTTACTTCACGGCGCCAAAGGTCAGGCCTTGGACCAATTGTTTTTGACAGAACCAGCCCAGCACAACGATCGGGCCTACGGCGGCGGTTGAGACAGCCGACAGGCGGCCAAAAAACAGACCTTCCGGGGCGCGGTTGCCTTCGATAAGTTTTGAGAGCGTGGCGGCCTCGGTGGTGGTCAGCCGAACCGTCCAATAGGCTTCGTTCCAGCAGAAGATGAAACACAGCAGCCCGGTTGAGGCGATGCCGCCCCAGGCCAGCGGGATCAAGATCTCCTTGATTTCCCCCCAGGTGTTCACCCCATCCATTTTACCTGCTTCGATGATGTCTTTTGGGATTTCCTTAAAATAGGTGAAAAGCATCCAGACCACGATCGGCAGGTTGATCAGGCTGAGCACCAGAATGATCAGGAAATGGGTGTCAAACAGCCCCAGCCCTTTGGCCAGAAAGGTCATCGGGTAAAGCACGGCCGCAGCGGGAAGCATCTTGGTCGAGAGCATCCACATCAACACGTCCTTGGTGGCGCGGCTGGGGTTGAACGCCATGGCATAGGCGCAGGGGATGCCCACAAACAGCGTAAAGCCTGTGGCCAAAACCGCCGAGATGACCGAATTCTTGGCAAAGCGCCAATAGTCATAATTCTCGGTCATGTTGAGGTAGTTATCCAATGTCGGTGTGAACCATATCAGGAACTCGGGCTTCACTGCGTCGGCATCGGTTTTGAAACTGGTCAGCACCATCCAGAAGATCGGGAAGAAGAACATCAGCGCCACGCCCCAGGCCAATACAGGCCGTCCATAGCTGCCGAATTTTGAGGTTTGAGCAACAATTGCCATGGGGATTTTCCCTTATTCCATCAAGGTCTTGCCGATCATCCGCAACAGGAAGATCGCAACGATATTGGCCAAGATGACCGCAAAGATGCCGGTCGCGCTGGCCGCGCCGATGTTGTTGTTTGCAAATTCGCCAATCAGATACGGCAGGTTTTTGTTGCCGTTGCCACGGCTGACAATCTCGATCTCAGCGTAGAGCGACAGATGAAAAATCGCCTGAATCATCACCACAATCGCAATGGGACGGCCCAGGTGCGGCAAGGTGAGGAACCGAAACTGCGACCATATCCCGGCCCCGTCCAGGATGGCGGCCTCTTTCTGCTGTTGGTCTTCGGATTGCAGTGAGGTCATGAAGATCAAAACGGCAAACGGTGTCCATTGCCAGGTCACCATGATCACCACCGCCCAGGCCGAGGTCTGAGTGGCGCGGAAGGAAATCGGTTCCAACTCGGGCCAAAGAGAGAAAAAGCCCCCGAGCAAAGGTGCATTCTGCAGCGAGGCAATCACATCGTTGATGCCCCCCACCGCCAGCCCCTGCAGGCCAAGCACTGGATCAAGGATCATGTTGATCCAAAGCACCGCGTTGACCGCCGGCATCACAAAAAACGGCGAAATCAGCAGCACTCGGACGATCCCTCGTCCGGGAAAGGCCTGGTTGATCAAAACGGCGATCAACACGCCCAGTGACACGGTTAGGAACAGGATGGAGGTTACGATGAACAGGCTGTTCTGGATAGCAAACAGGAAGTCCTTGTTGTTCAGCACAAACTCGTAATTGCCGAAACCACGCCAGTTTTCCAGGCTGGGACTGGTCCATTCAGGGCGACGCAGACTGTTTAAGACATAGCGAATAAACGAAAAAAACAGGGTCATCCCAAGTGGGACCAGCATCCAGATCAACAGCAGTAATACCGCTGGTGCCTGAAGCAATCGGGGAAGCGTTCTATTGGACATAAGCGATCCTCTAGGTCGCCGGAGACCGACAGACCGGTTGTTGTCGAATTGCGAATGGGAGGAGGCTAGGCGGCGTGGTCTTTTGAGATAACTCTGCCGCTGCAATCGCAAGGGCCGGAAGGGCCGCAATCGGCCCCTCCGGCGGGGAGCATGCGTGCGGCTTAGTAGTAACCGGCCTCACGCATGATGGCGTCGGCGGCGGCCTGTGACGCTTCAAGCGCCTCGTCGACGGATTTGGCGCCCGAGAGAGCAGCAGCCATTTCCTGTGCGACGGCCGAGCCGACTTCCGGGAATTCCGGAATGGCGGCGAATTGAACCCCCACATAGGGTTTCAGCTCCGTTGCCTGTGGGGCCGCAGATTCGATCGCTGCCAATTCTGCGTCTGCAAATCCTGCAACTTTCTGGAACTCAGGATAGGCGTAGGTCGAAGCGCGGGTGCCAGTGGGCACCGAACCCCAGCCAAATTCGGCATGATCCGCCACAGCCTTGATGTAGTCCTTGGAGGTGGCCCATTCGATGAAGGCTTTGGCCTCGGTAGCGTTTTCAGTGCCTGCCGGAACTGCCATGGCCCAGGCCCAGAGCCAGTTTGCCCCAACCGCGTTGCCTGCATTGGGCGACTGCGCATAGGCCACACCGTCTACCTCCAGGAAAGAAGCCGCGATGGTGGCATCGATCCACATGCCACATTTGCCTTCGTTGTAAAGCGCAAGGATTTCGTTGAAGGAATTGCCCTCGGAGCCCGGTGGGCCATAGGTGCCCAGCAGATCCACGTAGAAGTTGATCGCTGCCTTCCATTCCGCGCTGTTGATGGTGGGACGGTAATCCTTGTCAAACCAGGCGCCGCCGTAAGAGTTCACCACAGTGGTGATGAAAGCCATGTTGTCGCCCCAGCCCGGTTTCCCACGCAGGCAGACGCCGTAGACGCCATTGTCAGGGTCATGGATCGCCGCAGCAGCCGCTTGGATGTTGGCCCAGCTGTCATTGTCCGCGATGCTTACACCGGCCGCATCGGTCAGATCTTTGCGGTACATCACCATGGAGCTTTCACCGTAGAAAGGTGCCGCAAATAGCTCCCCCTGCGCCGAAAGGCCGTTGCGGATCGCAGGCAGCATATCGTCCAGATCATAATCCGCCCCAAACTGCAGCGGTTCGATCCAGCCAGCCTGCCCCCAGATCGGCGCTTCCTGCATACCAATGTTGATAATGTCATACTGGCCACCACCGGTCGCCGTGTCCGAGGTCACCTGCTCACGCAGCACCCCCTCTTCCAAGGACACCCAATTCAGGGCGACGCCGGTTTGTTCCGTGTAAGCCTCTGCCACTTTCTGCATGTTGATCATGTGACCATTGTTCACAATGGCAATTGTCAGAGATTTCGAGTGACCGTCGGCCAGCGCACCAGTTGCCGCCACCAAGGTCAATGCGGTCGCGCCGCACAGTGCATTCCGTAAAGACATCCTAGTCCTCCCTAGATTGGATGGTGGACTCAGGTTAGCGGCAATATCTGCTTGGCGTCAATTATATTTTTTACGCGCGTAAATTTTAAAGTTAATGCGCGCAGTTTCAACGCATTACGCAGACCCCCGCATGACCAATCGTCCTTCGAACAATACTTCTTCTCTTTCTTGCCCAGCCGATTCTGCAGCAATTCTATCCAGAATCGTTTCAACGCTGCGCGCCGCGATGGAGGCGTAATCCTGCGAAATTGTCGTCAGGCTGGGGCAGGTGTAACGTGAAAACGGATGGTCATCATGGCCAGCCACCCGCAGTGCGCTGCCTGCGCCAAGCCCGACCCGCAGACCGTTTTCATACGCCGCAGAGAGGAAACCGATCGCCAGGCGATCGTTGGAACAAAGCACCGTATTGGTCGGCAGATCATGAGAGGTGATAATACGCGAGCCTTCGCGAAATCCGATCTCTTCAAAGTCCCAGCCCTGCCCGTACACCTGGATCAAATGAGGATCGAACCCCAGCCTTTCCATTGCTTTGATATAAGCTGTCCGCCGTTTGAACGCATTTGGGTTGATTGGGTTTTTCATCTCGAAAAACGCCGGTGGCTCCCCGGTGCGGCACAGATAGTCCACTATCAACCCAATACTTTGGTCGTTGTCAGAGCCAAAGAACGCCTCACCGACCCCGTCTAGATTTGCGTCGAAAAGCACCATCGGCACCTCGGCTGCGTAGCCCGCCAGCGCGTCGGTGTTGGACGCCCGCCCCAGAGGCGCCAGCAGCACCCCGGCAGGTTTGATCGACTTCAAACTCTCCAGATTGGCAATTTCCTGTTGCGGCCCCCCGTGCGAGCTGAGCAACAGCGGGTTGTACCCGGCCGCAACGATCAGTTCCTCGATGGTGCGGGCAATCCCAACAAAAAACGGGTCCGTCAGGTTTGGCACCACAAGGCCAATGTTTTTGGTCTGCCGCCGGTTCTGGTTGATGGCATAGATGTTGGGGCGATAGTCAAACTTCTCCAACGCGGCCTCGATACGCGCCCGGGTGGATTTGCGCACACTTTCGGGATCATTAAAGTATTTCGAAACCGTGGGCCGGGAGATTCCGCTGGCGGCGGCAAAGTCCTCCATGTTGCGAATTTTGGTGATAGCCATATTGCCCCGCCCCTTGAAACATTCAGCCTTAGGCACGGCCCAAAGCATATGGGTGCCAGCTTAGTTTACGCTCGCAAAAAAACAAAGAGGCCGCTGGAGACGGGCGCGAACAGATCAAGCCAGCAAAACAAGTCAGAGCACTGGAGCAGCGCCCGGCAGGCGCATGTTTCCCACCTGGAAAGGCAAGTTTCATTTTGATGTCACGGCCGAACCGCATCGCGAAGTTTGGGAACCACGGGCAGCGTCTCAACGCAATGATCAATGAAATGTATCAGGCAGTGCATTACCTGAATGGTACGGGCGGCCGGACTCGAACCGGCACGGCCTATACGGCCTAGAGATTTTAAGTCTCCTGTGTCTACCATTCCACCACGCCCGCACGCTTTGCAGATGGTTGTGGGGCGAACATAGCCAAAAGCTAGGGGGTGTAAAGTGGTGGATCGCAGACCAGTGTTCAGAGATCTTTCTCTGCGGGCGGTGTTGTGTCGGGGATCACCATGCGCCGTTCTGGCAGCCAAGGGTTCAGCGCCAAAGCCTGTTTCAGCAGCGCCTGGCCTTCCTCCATCCGGTTAAGGCCCATCAGGGTCAGCGCTTTGCCGGCCAGGGCCGCCACATGGGTCGGGGACAGGGCCAATGCGCGGTCCAGATCGGCCAGGGCAGAAGGATAATCCTGCTGGATAAACAGCACAAAGGCACGCTGGTTGTAGCCTTCGGCATAATCTGGGCAATAGGCAATCAACCGGTCGAACTCGGAAATGGCACCGGCAAAATCATAGGCAGCCCGTTTTTCCATGCCCGCATCCAATACGGCCTGCGCGGCCTCATCGGGCGCCTCAGCCCAGAGCGCCCACATTTCATTGGTGATCAATTGGCCTGACACCGGGTCTGGTGCCAGTTGCACCTGGTTGAACAGCCGCGCCAAAGCATCCGCATGATCCGGAGCGGGTGGGCAGTTTGAAGCCGCGGCGCTGGTGGCCATAAACACAAAAGCAAGGGTGAGGGATGCGCGTTTCATGACCCAAGGGTGGCGCAAATCGGTCACGGATCAAGTCACGATGCTGCGAATTTATGTGAGCTTTGATTGACCCCAGCCGTCAAAGCTCCGACTTTACGTTCATGATACCCATCCGCGATCACAACCCGTCCAACCGTACCCCCTTTGTCACCTATGCGCTGATTGCGGCCAATGTGCTGATCTTTATCGGTTATTCCGACATGTTTTCGAACCCGCGCCAATTGATGACCTTCTACGATGCCTGGGCACTGTTCCCCAACCGGGTCAGCCAGGGCGAAGATCTGCACGGGCTGTTCTCAACCATGTTTTTGCACGGCGGATGGATGCATCTGGGGGGCAATATGCTGTTCCTTTGGATCTTCGGCGACAACCTGGAAGATGAGATGGGACATGTCGGTTTCCTGATCTTCTACCTTCTGTCCGGTCTGGCTGCTGCCTTTGCCCATGTCATTGCCGCACCTTGGTCTGCGGTGCCCACGGTGGGCGCTTCCGGGGCCATAGCGGGTGTGATGGGCGGCTATCTGTTGCTGTTTCCCAAAGCACGAGTGGATCTGCTGTTCATCATTGTCTTCTTTATCCGCATTTTCACCGTGCCCGCCTGGGTCATGCTGGGCGTCTGGTTTGGGTTACAGATCCTGTCCGGTGTGGGCGCGGATCCAGCCACCGGCGGGGTGGCCTATTGGGCCCATGCCGGAGGATTTGTGGCAGGGTTTGTTCTGGCCTTGCCGCTTTGGCTGAAGCGGGGCGCAAGAGGCTATTGGCAAAACCACCAAGGCCGTCCCCCGCATCCCGAAGCGCGGTATGAATACAGCCAGAGCCGTATCCCAACAGTGAGGAGAAAAAGATGAGTGAACCGGTCAAACTGACCTGCCACTGCGGCGCGGTTGAAATGCGGGTGCGCCTGTCGGACGGTCTCGACACCGCCCGGCGCTGCGACTGTTCCTTTTGCCGTCGCCGCGGGGCGATTGCGGTTTCTGCGCCACTGGACGGCATCGAGATTTTGCGTGGGGCAGAAAACCTGACACTCTACACATGGGGCACAGGCACCGCCAAACACCACTTCTGCAAGACCTGTGGCATCTACACCCACCACCAGCGGCGCTCTAACCCAAACGAATATGGGGTGAATGCCGCCTGCATTGAGGGTGTGAACCCAAGAGATCTGGGCGAGGTTGGCTGGGCCGATGGCGTGAACCACCCGTCTGACCGCTAAGCCCCTGCCCTATCGGCAAAAGAAAACCGCCGCCGGGGTGTCCGGCAGCGGTTCAATCTCGGCAGTCAACCGAACCAATATGTCAGCGCGGGCTTAGTCGCGGGCGCGGACGATCTTGGCGAAACGTTCAAAGATGTCGTTGTTGGCCACAACAAGGTTGCCGTCCTGCACCGGATCCTGACCTTCGCGGATCGGGCCAATCATGGCGCCAGCCTCGGTCGCGATCAACGTGCCTGCGGCCACGTCCCAAATGTTCAGCTCACGTTCCCAATATCCGTCGTAGCGACCCGCCGCCACATAGGCGAGGTCCAACGCAGCAGAACCAAAGCGACGCACACCCGCACATTCCGGCATGATACGCGCCAGATCCTGCAGGGTGGCCGGCAGGGTTTTCTTGGCCGCAAAGGGAATGCCGGTGGCAAAAACTGCTTCGATCATGCGGTGCCGCCCCGAAACACGCAGGCGGTTGCTGTCGTTCAGCCAGGCGCCCGCGCCTTTTTCGGCGTAGAACATTTCGTCTTTGGCCGCGTCATAAACGACGCCGGAAACGATCTGGCCCTTGTGTTCCAGCGCGATCGAGATCGCCCAATGCGGCAGTCCGTGCAGGAAGTTGGTGGTGCCGTCCAGCGGGTCGACGATCCAGCGACGGGTTGGGTCTTGGCCCTCTTCCTCGCCACCTTCTTCGCCAAGCCAGCCGTAGGTCGGACGTGCGCCCATCAGCTCTTCTTTGAGGATCTCTTCGGCGGCGGTATCCGCCTTGGACACAAAGTCGCCAGCACCTTTCATCGACACCTGAAGGTTTTCCACTTCGCGGAAGTCCTTCACCAAGGAACGGCCCGCCTTACGTGCGGCCTTGATCATGATGTTGAGATTTGCGCTGCCTTGCATGCCAAAGGCTCCTCGTGTTTCTAGGTGGCGTCGTGGAACGCCGCCTCATTCAAGCCGCGCGTATACGCGGCGAATGCCTTTTTGCCAAGGGGGATTCGCGTTGCAACCGTTGCATAGCTGCGTTGCAGCGTTTTGGCCGACGATATGGCTTTTAGGAGCGGCTGATTGGATCGCGATTGGGGGCCTTGCCCCCTTGGCCTGACGGCCAATTCCCCCAGAGTAGTTTTGGCAAGATGAATGCGCCCTACTGGCGCTGCAGCTTCACCGGTTCGGTACGCGCCAGACGGATGAAATGCGAGACAAAAGGCTTGGTGGCATCCTCGGTGCGGACGGCGGCGTAGAGCCGTTTTGTCAGACCATTGGCGGTAATGGGGCGGGTCACATAATCCGAGGAATATTTCACCTCGCGCACCACCCAATCGGGCAGAACCGAGACGCCGCGATTGGAGGCAACCAGCAACAAGATCACCGCAGTGAGTTCCACCGGGCGCTGCGCTGCGGGGTCAATGCCGGCGGGGGTGAGCAGTTCGGTAAAGATATCAAGGCGGGACCGATCAACCGGATAGGTGATCAGAGTTTCGCCTGCAAAATCTTTGGCCTCGACATAATCTTTCTGCGCCAAAGGATGGGCGGCAGAGGCGACAAAGACGGGCGAGTAGTCAAACAGCGGAATGAACTCAACCCCGGGCAGATCTTCGGGGTCGGAAGAGACCACCAGATCCACCTCTTCTTTCTGCAAGGCGGGCAGCGCGTCAAAGGCCAGGCCGGGGCGGATGTCCACATCAACCTCACCCCAGGCTTTGCGAAACTGCTCCAACACAGGGAACAGCCATTCGAAACAGGCGTGGCATTCGATGGCGATGTGCAGGCGGCCAGTCTTGCCAGAGAGGATGCCTTTGAACTGTTCTTCCAGCGCGGCCATTTCCGGCAGGATCTTTTCGGCCGCCTTCAGCAGGCGCAGCCCCGCCGCTGTCAGCTTCATAGGTTTTGAGCGGCGCACAAACAGCTCGACACCGGTCTGCTCTTCCAAATGTTTGATTTGGTGGGACAAAGCTGACTGGGTGATATGCAGCTGATCGGCTGCGCGGGCCAGGCCACCGGCTTCGTGGATGGCCTTGATGGTGCGCAGGTGGCGCAGCTCAATGTGCATTATGAACGATCCTCATCTTCACCTTGAGAATTATGAAGTTGTCTCACAATCCGTTTTTGGCGACAAGAGGGCAACCGCCGATAATCCCCCTGGAGTCCCTGATGACCGTCCCCTCTGTTTCGTTTGAGTTCTTCCCGCCGCAAAATCTGGAGGCGTCGTTCCGTCTGTGGGACACCGTTCAGGTGCTGGCCCCGCTGGCGCCCCGTTTTGTTTCGGTCACCTACGGCGCCGGTGGCACCACCCGCGATCTGACCCGCGATGCGGTGGCGACCATTCACAAACATTCAGGCCTGAAGGTCGCGGCCCATCTGACCTGTGTGGAGGCCACCCGTGAGGAAACCCTGGCCATTGCCGATGATTTTGCAACAGCAGGGGTCAGCGACATTGTTGCCCTGCGCGGCGACCCGCCGAAAGGCTCGGCCGGTTTCAAGGCCCATAACGACGGCTTTGCCAGCTCGGTGGAGCTGATTGAGGCACTGGCCAAAAACGGCAAATTCAATATCCGAGTCGGCGCCTACCCCGAAAAACACCCCGAAAGCCCTGATCACCAAGCAGATGTCGAGTGGCTGAAACGCAAGTTTGATGCCGGTGCTGATGAGGCGCTGACACAGTTCTTCTTTGAGGCCGAGACCTTCTTCCGGTTCCGCGATGCCTGCGCCAAGGCTGGGATTGAGGATAAGATTATCCCAGGCATCCTGCCGATCGAGAACTTCAAAGGCGCGCGTAATTTTGCCAAGCGCTGCGGCACCTCGGTGCCGGATTGGGTGGCTGACGCATTTGAAAAGGCTGAACGTGACGGGCGTCATGACCTGCTGGCCACTGCACTTTGCACCGAACTCTGCACCGATCTGATCGAAGGCGGCGTGGACAGCCTGCATTTCTACACGTTGAACCGCCCCGAGTTGACCCGCGATGTCTGCCACGCTCTCGGCGTGACACCCAAAGCCAGCCTGGAAAATGTAGCGTAACGTCGCGACCGGGAACGCTGCGTAACGCGCTGCCCTGCCCTCTTTACCGGTTGCCGCAACCGGTTCAGCCTCTCTGCACATGCAGGGAGGCTTTTCATGTCCGAAACAAAACACCGCCGCTACGCCGAGACACCTGAAGAACTGTGGAGCACCGACCAACTGTTGTCGATGTCGGGGCTGGAGGCGATGCAGAGCATTCTGGACGGCGACAGCGCAGGCCCCCCAATTGGCAGGTTGATGGGGTTTCATCTGGCAGCGGTTGCGGATGGCGAGGTTAGTTTTATTGGGCAGCCGGAGTTTCGGGCGACCAACCCGATGGGTACGGTGCATGGCGGCTGGTATGGCACGGTGCTGGACAGCTGCATGGCCTGCGCGGTGATGACCAAAGTGCCTCAGGGATCGGTTTACACAACGATGGAATTCAAGGTGAATATCATTCGCCCCATTCCGCTGGGTACAGAGGTGCGCGCCACTGGACGGGTGCAACATGCGGGCCGTTCGAGCGGTATCTCCAACGGGGAAATTCGCGGCGTGGCCGACGGGCGGCTTTACGCCACCGGATCGACCACCTGTATCATCATGAAACTGAAATAGCGGCTCTCAGATACTGCCGCCCGCGACCTGACGCGCCTGTTCGGGCGCGTCTAACGTGGTGTGATCCGGGTCCACGCTGCCGTGCAGCTGCTCAGAACTGTCCAGCCCGACATGGCGTTTCTTGCGCAGCAGGAACATCTTGCCCCAGCCGCGCCATGTGCCGATGGAGGGGGCCGCAACATCCAGTGGAAACTGTTTGCGCCAATCCTCGGGCAACGGCAAACCGCAGCCTTCGGCGTTTTCCAGCATCCAGACCAGCGGAATATTGGACAGGGGGCGACTGTCTTCGCGTCCCGAAAGCTGCCCGCCGATGTCACCGTGCGAGCCTTTGAACCACATCTGCTCAACGCGGCAGGTGGCGGGCACCTCACATTCCCACATCACCGGCTCAAACACCTCTCGGGTTTCATCGAGGGCCAGGGCGTGAAATCCATGTTTTACGGTGTCGCCCAGATGGTGCGAGTGGAACCCGTGTTTGACTTCGGCCCATTTCCACAGGAAGGGCAACCGCAGGCCCAGCGCTTTGACCGTATCCCAGACCCCGATCATCTCGATCTCCACTGCCTCATGACAATAGGCGCGGGTGAAAGCTTCTGAGGCTTCACTGCCGGGGGTACATTGATAGTGACGGTAGGCCAGCTGAATATTGCGTTCGGTGGCATGTTCGGGCTGCAACAGCCCCACCTGATCGATCACGCCACCAAGCGAGCGCACCGCATAGGCCCCGCGCGAATACCCCATCAGGAAAATCTTGTCGCCGTGCCGATAACGTGAACAGAGGTAGCCATAGGCCCGCCGGATTTGCCGGTTGATGCCGCGCCCCATCAACACATCGGGGGCTTTGCGCCACTCGCTCCACTGCACACCTGCTTCATAATAGACAGAAACCGGCGCCCCTATTTGCGAAACCAGCCGGTAGGTCAGCCCCGCGTTTGTCTCGCAGCCGGGATCCAGCGAGGACATGGTGCCGTCCAGAATGATAACATGTGTCAGGTTGCCCCGCGACGCCACCACAGGGGAGCGCCCCGACCAACGGCCGGGTTTGATCCACTCTATGAAACGTTTAGCGAGACTGTTGAGCTGCA
Organism: Thalassobius sp. MITS945101; assembly: GCF_047123305.1. Taxonomy (GTDB): domain Bacteria; phylum Pseudomonadota; class Alphaproteobacteria; order Rhodobacterales; family Rhodobacteraceae; genus Thalassobius. The sequence continues at coordinate 2,509,060 of NZ_CP138918.1, read as the reverse complement.
TCCTGTAAATATTCCCATGTTCTTAGCGGAGTCAGTGGCATATCCACCTGTCGCACCCCGCGGGACCAAAGCGCATCGAGAACCGCATTGGTACTACTAGCCATTGCACCAACCGTGCCAGCTTCCCCACAGCCTTTCATCCCCATCGGGTTGGCTGTGCTGGGCACCGCTTCGGTGCTGAAACCGATCATGGGCAGATCGCCGGCGCGTGGCATTGCGTAATCCATGAAACTCGCGGTCAGCAACTGACCCTCACTGTCATGATGCACCTGCTCCATCAGGGCCTGCCCGACCCCTTGCGCAACGCCACCATGCACCTGTCCCTCCGCCAGCATCGGATTGATAAGGTTGCCAAAATCATCCACCACTGTGTAGCGATCCATGCGGGTTTCGCCGGTGTCAGGGTCCACCTCAACCTCAGCGACATGCGCTCCATTTGGGAAGCTGCGCGCCGGTAAGGTGGCACGGGCCTCATGCACCAGCAGATCCACCCGCCCGTCCTGTCGCGCCATCTCTGCCGCTTCCACCAAAGTCGGCGTCAGGTTCGACCCCGGCGCGCGGAAGGTTTCATGATCAAACCGAACCTCATCCTCTGCCACACCCATTTTCTCTGCCAGATAGGGCGAGAAGGCGGCAACCATCACATCGACCGTTGCCAGCATCGCATTGGCCTGTACCGTGACGGACCGGGACCCACCGGTGCCGCCACCTGTTTCAATCCTGTCACTGTCGCCTTGCACCACAGCAATCAGATCCGCCGGTATCCCGGTCTGATCCGACAGGAAACTGACATAGGCCGTTTCATGCCCTTGCCCGTTTGATTGGGTGCCGACATAGATCGTCACGGTGCCATCCTCATTGAACTCCACCTTCGCGCCTTCAGAAGGATCGCCCAAAATACTTTCAATATAGTAACAAAGACCCAGCCCCCGCAGCTTGCCCTGCGCCTCACTGGCGCTGCGCCGTGCGGCAAAGCCTGCCAGATCAGAGCGTTCAGCAGCTGCATCCAGCACGCGACGGAAATCCCCTACATCGTAGGTTTCGCCGGTAGAGGCCTTGTAAGGAAACTGGTCGGGTTTGATAAAGTTGATCCGGCGCAGCTCCCACGGGTCCACCTCCAGCTCGCGGGCGGCCATGTCCATCATGCGTTCCAGCAGGTAGATCGCCTCGGGTCGACCCGCGCCGCGATAGGCATCGACATAGGTGGTGTTGGTGTAAATACCCTCAACCCGAATATAGGTGTCCTGCACATCGTAGGTGCCCATCAAAACACGGGTAAACAGCTGGGTCTGCATCATCTGGCCGAACTGACTGTTGTAGGCGCCCAGATTGCACAGGGTATGCACCTTATACCCCAAGAGCCGGTTGTCGGCATCAAACGCCAAAGACGCATCCGAGGTCAGGTCACGCGCATGGTGATCCGACAGCATCGCCTCATTGCGATCCGCCGCCCAAAGCACCGGCCGGTTCAACAGCCGCGCCGCCAGCGCCACCGCGTGATATTCGGGATACATCATCGCCTTCATGCCAAAGCCGCCGCCCACATCCGGAATGGTCACCCGGACTTTTTCCTTCGGCATGTCGAGCATTCGAGCGATCTCGTCCCGAGGTCCCCAAACGCCCTGCCCGCTGAAACAGACATGAAGACGGTCCCCCTCCATCTCAGCAAAACAGCCGCGCGTCTCCATCGAGTTCACGATCACGCGGTTGTCACCCACCTGCATCCGCACAACTTTGGCGGCCTTGGCAAAAGCGGCATCTGTTGCCGCCTCATCTCCAAGTTCCCAGTCGAAAGCGCGGTTATCAGGGGCCTCTGCATGGATCGTTGCGCCGCCAACGGCCAGATCCACCTTCACTTCGAGGTCTTCATAGTCCAGCATCACCATCTCAGCCGCATCGCGCGCCTGATCCAGTGTTTCGGCCACGATCAGCGCCACCGGTTCACCCACAAATCGCAGGGTGTCGCCGGCCAGCACGGGCCGATGAGGGTCCGCCGCGTTCGAACCATCACGGTTCTTCAAGGTGCTGGCCGCCATGCCACGGGTCACCCCAGCAGCAATGAGATCCGCACCGGTCAGCACCAGATGAACACCTTCGGCCTCCCGCGCATCGGCCACGTCGAGTTCGGTCACACGGGCATGGGCCACCGGCGAGCGTAGCACCACGGCGCGCAAGGCGCCCTCGGGTGCGACGTCCTCCAGATAGCCGCCCGCCCCTTTCAGGAAACGGACATCTTCGACACGTTTAACGGATTGGCTTTTGCCAAACTTTTCCATGACATGGCCCTGCGTATGATGCGTTGGTTAACCCCAAGGTTAACCCGCATCCCGGCCATGTCCAGCGCTGTCACACGACCTAGCCGGAAAGTGACGCAACGGTGACTGGACGGCCCAATCCATAACCATTGAAATCGGTCGCAAGAGACATGGAATAGGCCCCCATCCCGTCAAACAACACATAGTCGCCTTCCTGCAGGTCCTGCGGCAAAGCCACGGGTTCCGGTAGGCGGTCGATACTGTCACAGGTCGGACCAAAAACCACCTTCGGAGCCGGTGGCCCCACGCGCCCCTGCCCTTCGGGCGAGACTGCGCGCACCCGCTCGACCGCACACATATCGCGGAATTCAAACAGCGCCCCATAGAGGCCATCGTTAAGAAAAACCGCACCTTCTTCGCGGATCGCCTTAACCCGGGTGGCCAGGGTGAAGGCTTCGGACACCATGGCGCGGCCGGGTTCACAGACCAGCTGCGGCGCATCCGTACCAAAAGCAGCCTCGGTGGCAGCGCGAATGCCCTCAAAAATTCGTTCCAGATCCGGGCTGGGCCCTGCGCGGTGCGAGGCAAAACCGCCCCCGACATTCATCCGTTCGATCTTCACACCGGCGGCTTTGGCCACCTCCGCCGCCTCTTCAATGTAGGCTGCCCAGGCCGCCGGATCCGCACATTGCGTACCGGGGTGGAAACAGATCGCAGGGCGATAGCCACGCCGCGCCACCTCTTTCAGCAAGGCGATGCCACCTTCCGGCCCCACACCAAATTTCGCCCCAAAATCATATGCCGCCCCCTTGACCGGCAGAGCCAGACGCACGGTAACCTCCAGATCGGTGCCAAGCGGTGCCAGCTTATCCAGTTCCGACAGACAATCGACTGAGGCGGAGGCAATGGCATAGTGCTCTGCCGCCTCCACCTCAGCTAGGGAGCGCACCGGGTTGTTGTAATGCAAAGTTGCATCCGGGCAGACCGCCCGAACCGCGGCCATCTCCGCAGGGGAGGCAACGTCAAAGGCGGTAATGCCCGCCGCCACCAAGTTCACCAGAACCGCTTCGGCCGGATTGGCCTTGACCGCATAGGTTACCGACCCGGGGAAACCTTCCATAAACCTATGCGCCGTCTGTTGCAGCGCCACGGGTGAAAAGTACATCACCGGATGGTCGGGCTGCTCGCGTTTCAGATGGCGATCGGGGCTCAGCCAATGGGGGTCGGGCCGCATGAGATACCTCGTCTTGGTCTTTTCTGGTCTTTTCAAGAGTTTGACAGATACCTTTGTCAGATTGTGCGGGCAGCCTGAACGAATTGACAGCAATTACCGTCTAATTTACGAAACATCCATGCAAAACGACGATATCGACAGCAAACTCCTAGCCCTGCTTGCGGAAAATGCCCGTATGCCGGTGGCGCAACTGGCCCGCAAACTTGATCTCGCCCGCACTACGGTGCAGGCGCGGCTGGAGCGGCTGGAAACCAATGGCACCATCGCTGGTTACACCCTGCGGCTGGGCCAACCGGCGCAACAGCGGTTGCGGGCGACGGCGCTTTTGTCCGTGGAGCCAAGGTCCGGGCCGGCGGTGTTGTCCCGGCTAAAGGCGCTTGGCAATGTGGTGCGGGTGCATACCACCTCAGGCCGATTTGACATGATTGCAGAGATCAGCGCCGAGACCACCGAAGAGCTGGACGAAACCCTCGATTGGATCGGCGAAGCCAAAGGGGTGCGCAGTTCCGAGAGCCTGATCCACCTCAGCACCAAAATCGACCGCAGCGTTTGAATTGGGGCGTTGCCCCCTTGGCCTGACGGCCAATTCCCCCAGAGTAGTTGTGGCAAGATGAAGGCCGCTTTCATCTTGCCCAAAATACTCACTCCACACCCAAGAGACGAAAAGGGCCGCCCGAGGGCAGCCCTAACCAGCTCAAAGTCGTTGAGCCTTAGTCCAGTTCCGCCAGACGCGACAGCGCGGCGTTGAGCTGGGCCTCTTCCTCTTCCCGCAGGGCCATGTTTTCCTTGGCTTCCGCAATCACCTCTTCCGGAGCAGAGGCAACGAATTTGGGGTTGTTGAGACGGCCTTTGAGACCGCCGAGTTCTTTCTGGATCTTGCCCAGCTTCTTCGACAACCGCGCCTTTTCAGCGGCGACATCGATCAAATCTGCCAGCGGCATCCCGATGGTGGCACCTTTGGCGGCGATCGCGACGGAGCCTTTCGGGGTGGCCTCGGCCTCGGCCAGGGCCTCAACCCGTGCCATCTTTTTGATCAGCGCCTCGTTGTTGGCCCAGGCAGCACGCGCTGCGGCGTCTGCTTCGGTCTGCACCAGTGGCACAAAGGCACCTGCGGGCACATTCATCTGCGCGCGCGCCGAGCGGATGTTTTCGATCACCGCGATCACCCAGGTGATTTCCGCATCCGCCGCCTCATCCACCAGTTCGCCGCCATAGGTCGGCCAGTCCGCATGGACCAGCATCTTGGCGCGGGCGCGGTTGGACCACAGTTCTTCGGTCATGAAGGGCATGATCGGATGCAGCAGCATCAGCGACTGATCCAGCACCCAGCCCATGGTCTGCTGGGTTTCCAGACGCAGGTCCTCGTTCTGGAACAGCGGCTTGGTGAATTCATTGTACCAGTTGCAGACCTTGCCCCAGAAGAAGGCATAAAGCGCCTGCGCTGCGTCGTTGAAGCGGAAATCGGTCAGCGCCCGGTCCACGGTTTCGCGGACACGGCCGACCTCACCGATGATCCATTTGTTCACCGCATGGGTCGGTGTGGGACGGGTGGAGCAGTCTACCTCAAAGACGCCGTTCATTTCGGCCAGGATATGCGACTGCCACAGTTTGTTGCCAAAGTTGCGGTAGCCTTCGATCCGTTTCATGTCGAGCTTCAGCACACCACCGATGGAGGCCATGGCCGCATTGGTGAAGCGCAGCGCGTCGGCGCCGTATTCGTCGATGATGTCGAGCGGGTCCACCACGTTGCCGGTGGATTTCGACATCTTCTTGCCTTTGGCGTCGCGCACCAGACCGTGCAGGTAGACGGTGTCAAACGGGATATCGTCGACCACAGCCAGCTGCATCATCATCATGCGGGCAACCCAGAAGAACAGAATGTCCTGACCGGTGATCAGGGTTGAGGTGGGGAAGTATTTCGCCAGCTCCTCGGTATCTTCGGGCCAGCCCAAGGTGCCGATGGGCCAGAGGCCAGAGGAGAACCAGGTGTCGAGAACGTCGGGGTCGCGCCACAGTCCAAGATCTGTCTTGGTTACTGCCTCAGAAGCGGCCGCATCTGATACCTCTTCAAAGGTTTCCGGCGCCGCCTGAGTGTACATTCCAAAGGCGTTAATATAATATGCTTTCGCCTGTCTCTTAACTTCGTCAAACGAACTTCCGCTGAACGCTTGAAGGTTATCATAATCGTAGCCTTCTCGCTTGGCCTCTGAAGGCATGCGATGCATGTCTTCATACACCTTAACGCTCGGACCATACCAAACCGGGATCTGGTGCCCCCACCAGAGTTGGCGCGAGATGCACCAGGGTTCGATGTTCTCCAGCCAGTGGTAATAGACCTTCTCACCGCTTTCGGGGATGATCTTCACGTCGCCGTTTTTCACCGCGTCCAGCGCCGGGCCAACGATCTTGGCGGTATCGACGAACCACTGATCGGTCAGCATCGGCTCAATAACCACCTTAGAGCGGTCGCCGAAGGGCTGCATGATCGGCTTGTTCTCAACGTAAGGCACCACTTCGGTGACCTCGGTCTCATTGCCGTCTTCGTCCTTCACCGTTTTGATCAGGGTCTGCATGACGGCAAGGCCTTCGTCGGTGATCTCTTTCACCACGGCCTTTCGTGCTTCAAACCGGTCCAGACCGCGCAGGTGATCGGGGACCAGGTTGATAGCGTCCACCTCGTTTTCGGTGAACGCCGCGCCTTTGGCGTGGGCCTGTGCTTTGCCGGCCTCTTCGGCATAAGGTGCACCATCGGCACGCATGCCGCCACGCATGTCCATCAGGCGGTACATCGGGATGCCACCGCGTTTGGCGACCTGATAATCGTTGAAGTCATGCGCACCGGTGATTTTCACCGCACCGGAGCCGAAGTCCTTGTCAGGATATTCATCTGTGATGATCGGGATCAGGCGACGGTGCTCTTTCGGGCCAACCGGGATTTCACAGAGTTTGCCAACGATAGGCGCATAGCGTTCGTCCGAGGGGTGCACGGCCACAGCGCCGTCACCCAGCATGGTTTCCGGACGGGTGGTGGCGATGGAGATGTAATCGCGTTCTTCCTCAAGGGTGACGTTGCCGTCTTCGTCCTTTTCCACATAGGTGTAGGTGGCGCCGCTGGCGAGCGGGTATTTGAAGTGCCACATGTGGCCCGCCACCTCGATGTTTTCCACCTCAAGGTCGGAAATTGCGGTCTCAAAATGCGGGTCCCAGTTCACCAGACGTTTGCCGCGGTAGATCAGGCCCTTGTTGTACATTTCCACAAAGACTTTGATCACGGCATCGTGGAAGTTGCCATCGGCCTCCGCCGCAGGTGCGCCGGGGGCGCCGGACATGGTGAAGGCGGTGCGGTCATAATCACAGGAGGCGCCCAGACGCTTCAGCTGGTTGATGATGGTGCCGCCGGAGTGTTCTTTCCACTCCCAGACCTTTTCCAGAAAGGCGTCACGGCCCAATTCGCGGCGCGAAGGCTGCTGGGTTTCTGCAAGGGTGCGCTCCACAACCATCTGGGTGGCGATGCCCGCGTGGTCGGTGCCCGGCTGCCAGAGCGTGTCATAGCCCTGCATCCGCTTCCAGCGGATCAGGATGTCCTGCAGCGTGTTGTTGAAGGCATGGCCCATGTGCAGAACGCCGGTGACGTTCGGGGGCGGGATCATGATGCTGTAGGTCGAGGCCTCAGGCTTGGCGTTTGCGCCCGCCTTGAAGCAGCCAGCCTGTTCCCAGGCAGTCAGCAACCGGGCTTCTGCCTCGGCTGCGTTGAAGGTTTTTTCCATCGCCATGATCGTGATCTCGTGTCAAATCCGTTTCAAAACCGTCTATCGAATTGGACCGAGAAGGGAAAGACGTTACTGTACGCCTTGGCTGAGAAGGCAATATGCCTTCGGCGAGAGTATTTGCATGATCATTGAAAGTGAGGGCGCATGCGGGCGTTTCGTGAGTTGATTGAGCGGCAGATCCTGAAGGCCAAGGCCGAGGGCAAGCTGGACGGGCTAGCGGGCGAACGTGAACCCTTGCCAGAACATCCCGAGGCATCGGTTGTGGATCCGGCCGTGGCGGCTGGTGTGCGTATCATGGCCGAAGCGGGCGCGGTGCCGGAAGAGTTTGGTTTGAAAGAGCAATTGGCCGCAGCGCGCAAAGAATGGCAGGCGGCGACCGGCGAAGCCGAAAAGAAGGCGTTGATGGGCAAGATCGCGGATCTGGAAATGCGCTACAACATCGCGCGGGATGCGCGGCGCAAGTTCATGTCATGATCCTGCACCGGCGCTGCGGCGTTATTTAAACACCGGATCGCGCTTTTGCATGTTGGCGTTGATAACCTCCATCTGATGCGGTTTGCCGATCAGATCCGCCTGTTCGCGGCTTTCGCGCATCAAGATGGCGTCTTCATCATCCGAGGTTTCAGCGAATTCCAAGAGGCGTTTGGCGGCGCGGGTGGCGCTGGGGCTTTTCAACGCGATCTTTGCCGCCAGATCCTGCGCGGCTTTGAGCGGATCATCGGACAGTTCAGTGACCAGCCCCATGTCCATCGCCTGCGGCGCCAGCACCGGATCGGCGGTGTAGGTCAGGCGACGCAGTTGGTCGGCACGCATCAGATGCGGCAGGGTGACCATGCCGCCCATGTCCGGTATCAGGCCCCATTTCATCTCCATGATGGCCAGTTTGGTTTCGGGATGGGCGATGCGGATATCGGCCCCCGCCGCAATTTGCATTCCGCCGCCAAAACACACGCCATGCAGGGAGGCGATCACCGGCACCGGCAACCTGCGCCAGATCAGCGAGACCTCTTGGAAGGCGTTGGCATTGCCATGGGTGCGCTTCATCACAAAGTCTTCGGGGTCCTGGCTGGCGAATTTGGCAAAGTTCATCAGGTCCAGACCGGCACAGAAAGCCCCGCCCTCGCCCGATAGCACCACGGCCCGTACCTCTGGGTTATCCATCAAAGACTGGCCAGCTTCGATGATTGCCTCAACCATTTCGGTGTCCAGCGCGTTCATCTTGTCGCCACGGGTCAGGATGACATGGGCGACGTGGTTTTCAATAACTGTGCTGACGCGGGACATGGGCGTTCCTCCTGATGCTTGTGGCGATCCTGCGGCGCGGGGGATGCAAAATCCAGCGGAACGTCACGGCAGCGCTCTCTTGCCCCGAGGTTCCGGCCCCGCTATCGAAGGCAGTATGACTGGACCTCGCTACACCCCGCTCACCGATCAGCTGCCCTCAACCGTGCCTTTTGTCGGCCCCGAAGCACATGAACGTGCCATCGGCCGCCCCTTTGACGCCCGGCTGGGTGCCAATGAAAACATTTTTGGCCCCTCGCCCAAGGCGATTGCGGCGATACAGGCCTCGGTTGGGGAGATCTGGAAATACGGTGATTCCGAAAACCACGATCTGCGCGCGGCCTTGGCGACGGATCTGGGCATCACGCCGAGCAACATCGTTGTGGGCGAAGGCATCGATGGTTTGCTGGGCTATCTGGTCCGGCTTCTGGTGGGCGCAGGCGACGCTGTGGTGACCTCGGACGGGGCCTATCCCACTTTCAACTATCATGTGGCGGGATTTGGTGGCGTGCTGCACAAGGTGCCTTACAAGGACGATCACGAAGATCCGGCAGCACTGATGGCCAAAGCTGCCGAGGTGGATGCCAAACTGGTCTATCTGGCCAACCCCGACAACCCGATGGGCACCTGGCACGCAGGGGCGGATATTATTGCTGCCTTGGACAATCTGCCGGAAGGTGCGCTGCTGGTGCTGGATGAGGCCTATGTGGAGTTTGCCCCCGCAGGCACCGCCGCCGAGATTGACATCAATGACCCACGCGTGATCCGCATGCGGACGTTTTCCAAGGCCTATGGCATGGCTGGCGCCCGTGTGGGCTACGCGCTGGGGGCGGCGCCGCTGATCACGGCCTTCAATAAGATCCGCAACCACTTCGGTATGAACCGCAGTGCCCAGATTGGCGCCCTGGCCGCGCTGGCAGATCAGCCCTATCTGGCAGAGACCTGCGCCAAGGTTGCCACCGCACGCGAAGAGATCATGCGGATCGCCGCAGACAACGGGCTGAGCGCCCTGCCCTCGGCGACCAATTTTGTGGCAATCGATTGTGGACAGGGCGGGGATTTTGCCAAGGCTGTCCTGGATGGATTGGTGAACCGTGGGGTCTTTGTGCGGATGCCTTTTGTTGCGCCGCAAAATCGTTGCATCCGCGTCAGCGCTGGTCGGGCCGAGGATCTGGCAGCCTTTGCAGCCGCCCTGCCTGAAGCCTTGTCTGAAGCGCGGGGATAACAGCAGCGTCATTTTTTTTGGGGGGGCGCTGCCCCCCTTGGCCTTTGGCCAATCCCCCCGGGATATTTGCCCCAAGAAGAAAGCGCTTAACCTGCGGCGATCACAGCGGTGGCCGCTTCCAGGGCGCCTTGCCCATGGGGAATGCCTTCAGCCTTGAAGGCCGCATCAATTGCCCCCAGCGCCCCTAGAACCATGCCAGGGTTCAAATGCCCCATGTGGCCAATTCGGAAGAAGCCAAGGCCTTTGGGATCGTCTTTCTCAAACATGCCAAGGCCAATGCCCAAAGTAACGCCGGCCTGATCCTCCACCCATTTGCGCAGCTTGGGACCGTGTGGCAGACCAATGCGCAGCGAGGTCACCGCGCGGGACCGATGTGCCGGATCGCTGACGTTCAGGGTCAACGGGCCGTCCTGTCCCCAGGCTTCGCAAGCGGCCCAGATTGCCCGGGCCAGGACATCATGACGATGCCAGACGTTTTCCATGCCCTCCTCTTTCAGCATATCCAGCGCCACCCGCAGACCATAGAGATGATGGGTTGGCGCAGTGCCGCCGAAATATTGGTAGAGGTAATCGGGCTGGGCGCGCGGTGTCCAGTCCCAGTAGCGGCTGACCCGCGGCATGGCGGCACGGGCCGCAGCTGCCTTGTCGTTAAAGAACACAAAGCCCAGTCCCGGCGGTGTCATCAGCCCCTTCTGGCTGGCGGCCACCATGATATCGACACCCCAGTTGTCCATTTCGAACCGATCACAGCCAAGCGAGGCAATGCAATCCGCCATCAAAAGCGCCGGATGCCCTGCCGCATCCATCGCCGCACGCAACGCCGGGATATCGTTCAGCACCCCGCTGGAGGTATCGGTATGGGTGGCCAGGACAGCTTTGATTTCGTGATCTGTGTCTTCGCGCAGCAGGGTTTCGATCTTGGCCATATCCATCGGCGACTTGCGGCCGAAATCAACCATCTTGGTTTCAATGCCCAGATCGCGCGCCATCTCGGCCCAACCATGTCCAAAGCGTCCGGTTGCGGGCACCAGCACCTTGTCGCCTTCGCGCAGGACATTCGCCAGCGAAGCCTCCCAGGCGCCATGCCCGTTGGCGATATAGATAGCCACATGGTGTGCAGTGCCCGCCACATGGCACAGATCGGGGATCAGGCTGGCGGTCAGATCGACCAGCTCTCCTTCGTAGATATTGGGCGCAGAGCGGTGCATCGCGCGCAACACGGCCTCCGGCATGACGGAAGGTCCGGGAATGGCGAGGTAGCTGCGACCGTTGCTGAGGCTCATGATGGGGTCTCCTTAATCTTACCCGCAGACCCTAAGCACGCCACGCGCCGCGTCAATTGCGCTAACATCAAATGTCTTGATGCCGGAGGCAACAGGATGAGATAAGGCGGAATTGGGCTGCGAAAACAGGGCACGCTTGCCTCGCGGTGGGTGGCCCACTAAAAGTCCCGCGACGAGAACAAGAGTGTAGAAGTAGAGCACAATGGGCATTATCCAGAGATACAAGAACTTCGAGCATGGCAAGACCCTGCCGGACCCACTGGATCTGACCAATCCCGACCACCGTAAAATTGCCATGTTCCACTTCGACTGGGCCGACCATCAGGTTCTGCGGCGACGTTGGACCAACTTCTGCGAAATCGCACCGGGCGTCTACCGATCCAACCAGCCCACCCATGAACGTTGGGAAGAATATGCCAAGCTTGGGATCAAGACGGTGATTAATTTACGGGGCGCTTCACCGAAAAGACCTCATTTCTTGTTTGAGGTGGAAAGCCTAGAAAAGCTGGGCATCCATAGGCTGGACATCCCGCTACATGCCCGCTCGGCGCCCCCAATGCAAAGTATCCAGGCGCTTCTCGAGGCCTTTCGCACAATCGATCGTCCATTTTTGATGCATTGTAAATCGGGTGCTGACCGTGCGGGTTTGGCCTCGGTGCTCTATAAGCTTCTGGTCGAGAAAGCGCCTTTGGCTGAAGCGCGCAAAATGCTGTCGCTGCGGTTCTTGCACGTAAAATGGCACACCACCGGGGTTCTGGACTATTTTCTAGATGTCTATGAAGCGCGCAATGCCAAATCTCCGATCGCTTTTGAGGATTGGCTCCGGCTGGAATACGATGAAGCTGCCCTAAACGCTGGTTTCAAAGACGGTAGAAAGATCCCTCAATGAATCAAACCGCCTCAGCCACAATGCCCGGAAGTCAACTAGAAGAAGGTGCCAAAAGCCGTGTGCTGCTGGGCTGGCTCTGGCGTGGGTACCTGCACAAACACCTCGGCTTGCTGGTCGCAGCAATTGGCTTCATGGCAGTTGAAGGCTCTATGCTTGGGGCATTGAGTTGGATGATGCAGCCCATGTTCGATCAGGTTTTTGTGGCCGGGCAGCATAGCGCAATTTGGTGGGTTGGTGCCGTCTTCATGGGCATCTTCCTGTTGCGAGCGCTTGCATCGATCGCACAAAAAGCGCTGCTGGCTCTGATTTCGCAGCGCTCGGCTGCGGATATGCGGACGGGGCTGCTGGATCACCTGATGAAACAGGATGGCAAGTTCCATCAGACCCATCCTCCGGGTTTTCTTATCCAAAGGGTTCAAGGCGACGTTGAAGCGGTCAATCAGGTCTGGAATGCGGTGATTACGGGTGCCGGCCGGGATATCATCGCTCTGGTGATCCTGATGACGGTAGCCTTGGTCACAGATTGGCAATGGACGCTTGTGGCCTGCATTGGCACGCCTATTTTGATCCTGCCCAGCCAGCTGGTGCAAAATTTTGTGCGACGCCGCGCGCGGCAGGCGCGGGACACTGCTGCCAAACTGGCCACCCGACTGGATGAGGTGTTCCACGGCATTGTTCCGGTCAAACTCAACCGGTTGGAGCAGTATCAGTCTGACCGTTACCGCGACCTGACCGGCAAACTGGTCAATGCCGAAGTGCGCGCCAAATTGGGCGAGGCCATGATACCTGGCATGATCGACATTATGGCCGGTGTGGGTTTCCTTGGTGTGATGGTGTTTGGCGGTGCCGAGATCATCTCGGGGGAAAAAACCATTGGCGAGTTCATGACCTTTTTCACCGCGATTGGCTTTGCTTTTGAACCGCTGCGCCGTCTGGGGGGGGTGACGGGCACATGGCAAAACGCCGCCGCCGCGATTGAACGGATCAAGGAACTGCTAGACACCCAACCCGAGCTGGTGTCGCCGGCGAAACCTGTGCAGGCCCCTTCTGGCATGCCTGATGTTCACCTGCGGGATGTGCGCCTGTCCTATGGCGATACTGAAGTGCTGCAAGGCACAACGTTGATCGCTGAGGCAGGCAAAACCACCGCTTTGGTGGGCGCATCCGGGGCTGGAAAATCCACCATCTTCAACCTGTTGACCCGTCTGGTGGATCCGCAGTCCGGGACGGTGTGTGTTGGCGGTGTTGATGCCAATAAAATGAGCCTTCCCGCGCTGCGCGGCCTTTTCAGCGTGGTCAGTCAGGACGCCGCTCTGTTTGATGAGACGCTGCGTGAAAACATTCTCTTGGGGCGCAAATACGTCAGCGAAGCAGAGTTGAAAACCGCACTGGATGCGGCACATGTTTCAGACTTCCTGCCGAAACTGCCACTAGGGCTGGACACACCGGTTGGCCCGCGCGGCTCTGCGCTGTCAGGTGGTCAACGGCAACGGGTTGCGATTGCCCGGGCACTGCTGCGCAACAGCCCGATCCTGTTGCTGGACGAAGCCACATCGGCCCTTGATGCCCAGTCAGAAAAAGTGGTGCAGGAAGCGCTGGACAAACTGGCCGAAAGCCGCACCACATTGGTCATTGCCCACCGTCTGTCGACCGTGCGGAACGCCGATAAGATTGTGGTAATGGACAAGGGCCGCGTGGTCGACGAAGGCAGCCACGAGGCGTTGCTGGCACGTGGCGGTATCTACGCCGAGCTGCACCAGCTACAATTCAAGACCGACGGCCCGACCGCTGATAGTCTTGCGCTAGAACGTGCGGGTCGGCGCCGCAAAGATAGCGCAACAGCAGCCACAGGTTCCGACGCCCCCGGCGCAACCAACCTGTTTGGACGTATTTCGCGCCGCTTGTTCGGACGCTAAGCGGCATCGCCCGCAACTGCCCGTTGAGGGCGCGGGCGATGGCCACATCCTCCATCAGGGGCTGATCAGGATAGCCGCCAATCTGGTCGTAAAGCGCGCGCGAAATCAGCAGTGCCTGATCGCCATAGGGCAGCCCAAACAAACGTGACCGAAGATTGGCCCAGCCTGCGGTCCAACGAGCGCCCAGACTGCGTTCTGAAAAGCTCAGTTTGAAATAGGCCGCACTGGCGGGGTGCATCTCAAGATGTGCGGCAACCGCATCACTCCAGCCCTCGGGCAATTCCGTATCGGCGTGGAGGAACAGCACCCAGTCCCCGGTCGCCGCATCTGCCCCGCGGCGTAGTTGCCCACCGCGGGAGGGGGCGCCCGTTACCACTCGCGCCCCGACCTCCTCGGCAATCTGAAGGGTTTGGTCCTCAGACCCTGCGTCCGAGACGATCAGTTCCCGGATCCCCCCCGCCTGCAGGCCCTCCATCAGGCTCGGCAGGCTGCGCGCCAGCCCCTCGGCCGCATTCCACGTTGGGATCACCACTGAAACCGCTGCCCGCATTGCATTGCCCCTGTTGTCTCTGCTGCTTAGCCCTATATTACAGACGCAACGCGAAGGGGAGCAGTCAAAGATGAGCCGCAGCATTTTCCGCCTCTCAGGAGAGGACACCCGAGATTTCCTGCAGGGTCTGGTGACCAACGATGTGACCAGGCTGGACGAAGGTCTGGTTTACGCCGCGCTGCTGACGCCGCAGGGCAAATATCTGGCGGACTTCTTTCTGGTTCCTGACGGGGCGGATGTCCTGCTGGATGTGGACGCAAGCCTTGCTGCGATGCTGTTGCCCCGGCTGACCATGTACAAGCTGCGGGCCAAGGTCACGATTGAATCGACTGAACTGCAGGTCAAACGTGGCACCGGCGCACAGCTGGATGGCGCATTCGCCGATCCCCGCCATAGCGCGCTTGGCTGGCGTCTCTACGGCACCGAAAGCGGCGACGATGGCAGTGACTGGGAGGCCATTCGGGTGGCCCATTGCATCCCGCAGACTGGCGTAGAACTGGGGCCTGACACCTTTATCCTGGAAGCGGGTTTTGAGGCGCTGAACGGCGTGGATTTCCGCAAAGGTTGCTACGTCGGCCAAGAAGTCACCGCACGGATGAAACACAAGACCGAGCTACGCAAAGGACTGGCCCGTGTGGCGATCGAAGGAGACGCCGCGACCGGCGACAAGATCCTGAGCGGCGAAAAAGAGGCCGGTGTCCTGCATAGCCGTGCGGGCAATGAGGCGATCGCCTACCTGCGGTATGATCGCGCCAAAGGTGAGATGACCGCCGGTGCTGCCAAAATCACCCGACTCTAACGTTTAGCCAATTGCTTTGCCGTATCGGGTCAGCGTTGCAGAAGCCCCCTGCCCCCGCATCAGCGCATTGGAAGCTTCGTTGAACAGATAAACGCTGGATTTCCAGTGGCTATAGTTCTGCGCCCGCATCCATGTTTCCATCGCCTGCACCAGCGCTTTACCTATCCCCTTGCCGCGGTGGGCTCTGTCGATAGAGATCTGGTCCATCTCAATGTAACGCGTCGCACGCTGAAACGGGTTGGCCGCGCGCTGCACCGGCAACGCCAGCAGATAACCCTGCACGGTGCTCTCTTGTTCAGCCACAAAGATGCGCGCCCCTTCGGACATTTTTTCGGTAAAGAACGCCGCCACCTCAGCCTCTGTCGCATCGTTGCGAAAGACGTTCGGCATTTCCGCGACATGTAGATCATTCACTTGTCGCGACAGAGGCAGAATCAAATGCACTTCTGTTTCTTTTAACAGTCTAATCAAAAAAGCCTCCACAGGTTCGCACCTGCGGAGGCTTGCAATCTGGCCCCCGACTTGGTGCGGGGACAGGCCCGAGCGCTTAGGCGCGCTCGGAGTATTCCATGGTCTCAGTGTTGACGACGATCATTTCGTCCTGCGCCACAAACGGCGGCACCATCACGCGGACACCGTTGTCCAACACCGCCGGCTTAAACGAGTTTGCGGCGGTCTGGCCTTTGACAACCGGCTCGGTCTCAACAATCTGGCAGGTTACTTTCTGCGGCAGGGTCACGTTCAGCGCCTCAACGTCGTAATATTCAATCACAACGGTCATGCCGTCCTGCAGGAACGGACGACGGTCGCCCAGCAGATCCGCGGGCAGTTCGATCTGCTCGAACGTTTCGGTGTCCATGAACACCAGCATGCCGTCGCTTTCATAAAGGAACTGCTGGTCTTTCTGTTCAAGACGCACTCGTTCCACCTTGTCCGCAGACCGGAAGCGTTCGTTCAGTTTGGAACCGTTGCGCAGGTTTTTCAATTCGACCTGTGCAAAGGCGCCGCCCTTACCGGGCTTTACAAAATCCAGTTTGACGGCGACCCAAAGGCCCCCTTCGTGCTCCAGCACGTTACCGGGACGAATTTCGTTACCGTTGATTTTTGGCATATGACAAACCCATGTCGAAAGGTTGAAGGCTATTTGTCAGCACCTATATCTTGCGGGCCCCACCAAGGCAAGAACGCGAGATTTTGAGGGTGCGCGGGGCGAGTTATGCAATAGATGCATGGAAGCCATGCATTTGAAGCCTATCCGAATCAATAAACATCGGTCATAAGGCCCCTCACGCCAGAAACACAAGAGCAATAATAAAGGACGAACTCATGCAAGATTTCGTTGACGGCTCCGCCTATAACAATGAGCAAGGCAACCGCGCTCGTAAACTGTTCGCAGCCGTTGTCCTGGCTGCCTTGGATGATGCCATTTCCGATGACAAGAAATATGGCAATGGCCCCGAGCAGATCGCCCGTTGGGCGCGTTCGCGCGATGGCCGTGAAGTGCTGTCCTGCGCCGGGATCGACCCGAACGAGCGCGTTGTGGAAGGCCTGATGGAGTTCGTATCCAAAGGTGTCCGTACTTCGGTTGCTCTGTCACGCGAAGAAAGCGAGCGTCGCAATGCCGCTCAGCAGGCCGAAGCCGCCTGATCCAAACTGCTGCCGCAGACCGCAGATCCACACAGATGTGCCAGAAAACCTGTCTTCTTGGGGAAGGCAGGTTTTTCTTTTGGTGGTCCACGGGCCGCCAACCAAACGGCGGTTTTCGCAGCGACACGCCGCATTAGCCCTCCCTCGATGCCGCCCCAATTGCTATAGCAAGGCAAAGCACCGCAAGAGGCTGCAACGCAACGCAGGGACAGAACATGGCCAAGGCAATCATGATCCAGGGCGCAGGCTCCAACGTGGGGAAATCCATGGTGGTTGCAGGTATCACGCGCGCGCTGACCAACCGGGGTCTGACGGTCCGGCCCTACAAGCCGCAGAACATGTCCAACAATGCCGCCGTGACCGTCGACGGCGGCGAGATTGGCAGGGCCCAGGCCCTGCAGGCCCTGGCGGCCAAAGTACCCGCCCACACCGATATGAACCCGATCCTGCTGAAACCGGAAACCGACACCGGCGCGCAAGTCATTGTGCAGGGCAAACGCTACGCAACGCTGCGGGCGCGCGACTATGCCAAGGCCAAACCGGATCTTCTGGCCCCAGCATTAGAGAGCTTCCAGCGTCTTTGCGCCGCTGCCGATGTGGTTGTGATCGAGGGTGCCGGCAGCCCCGCCGAGATCAACCTGCGCAAAGGCGACATTGCCAACATGGGCTTTGCCGAGGCTGCGGGTGTACCGGTGGTACTTTTGGGCGACATCGACCGTGGCGGCGTAATTG
The DNA here is from genome assembly GCF_047123305.1 of Thalassobius sp. MITS945101. Classification (GTDB taxonomy): domain Bacteria; phylum Pseudomonadota; class Alphaproteobacteria; order Rhodobacterales; family Rhodobacteraceae; genus Thalassobius. The sequence continues at coordinate 2,491,479 of NZ_CP138918.1, read as the reverse complement.
CCCAACTGGTGGGCACCCAAGTGATCCTGCCAGAAGATGACGCAGCGCGGATCAAAGGCTTTGCTGTGAACAAATTCCGCGGCGACGTTTCGCTGTTTGACGAAGGTGTCCGCGCGATTGAGGACCGGACGGGCTGGGCTTCTCTTGGCACCCTGCCGTGGTTTGCAGACGCCTGGCGGCTGCCCGCAGAGGATGTGATGGACATCGCCTCCACCAAAGGGGGCAAGCTGAAGGTGGCTGTGCCCCGCCTGGCGCGGATCGCCAACTTCGACGACCTCGACCCTCTGTCAGCAGAACCTGACGTGAGCGTGGAGATCATCGACCCCGGACATCCCCTGCCCGGCGACGCAGATCTGGTGCTGATCCCCGGGTCCAAATCCACCATTGTCGACCTTGCCCATTTCCGGGCGCAGGGCTGGGACATTGATCTAAAGGCCCATGTGCGCAGGGGGGGGCATGTGCTGGGGATTTGCGGCGGCTATCAGATGCTGGGAACCGAAATCGCCGACCCCGAAGGCATCGAGGGCGCGCCCGTCACTGTTGCGGGTCTGGGCCTGCTAGACGTGAAAACAGTGATGAAACCACAGAAGCGACTGGCCCTGAGTGAGGCCACCTACCGCGCCAGCGGCGATGCAGTTTCGGGCTATGAGATTCACCTTGGTGCCACCGAAGGGCCGGACTGCGAGCGCGCCTGGCTAGATCTGAACGGACGCGCCGAAGGGGCCGCAACAGCCAATGGCCAGATCCGTGGCTGTTACCTGCACGGTCTGTTCAATGCCGACGCCTTCCGCGCCACCTATCTGTCCGAGCTGGGGGTCACCGCGCAGATGAACTATGGTGCCGATCTGGAGGCCGTGCTGGACAGGCTGGCGGCGCATATCGAGACGCATTTGGATCTGGACCAGTTACTGGACATGGCGGCGGAACCAAGCCTGTAGCAAAGCAAAACGCCCGAGGATTTCCCGGGCGTTGCGTCAAACCAGCCTTGAAACATCAATGCTATTGCAGGTTCTGCACCGTCAAAGCGCGCTGGATTTCACGGCGAACCAGTTTGCGCACGTTGCGGGTGATCCGCTCGCCCAGCGACCCTTGCAGTTCCTGGCGCACAATCTCTGTCACAAGTTCCCGTAGCGCTTCTTCATCCAGCGCAGCACCCAGGCCATCAAGAGCAGACAGATCTTCCAATGCAGCGTTGCTGACGGCTTCGCTGACATAGTCCTCTTCGGCGTAATCTGCTGCGGTATTGTTTACCGAGGCCTCCGAAGGCACACGAGAGGAGGCAAAGGCGGCCTGAGCGCTGGGTTCCTCCAGACCTTCGTCAACCTCTTCGATCGGCGCGGCGTCTTCCTCAACCGCCTCAACTTCGGACATGTCAACAATGTCCTCCGCCGCCGCAATCTCTTCTTCAGCAAATCCGCCAGCTTCAACAGCTTCGACGTCGCCATGCAGGCTGTGCACTTCGGCCACGTCTTGTGGTTCTGCATCGGCCCAGTAAGGCGCTTCCGCAACAGCGTCCTCCCCCGCCCCAAGCGATTCATGCGGGGTGTGGTCCACCCATTCCATCGACGCGACATCCGCCGCCCCAAAGGCGTCTTCGTCGTCGCCATCCGGCTCCCACTGATCGTCACTTAACTCGTCGCTGACCGACAGCGCAGCCTGCATTCCTTCCAGCCGGTCCATCGCTGTCTCGGGTGCCTCATCGGGCTGCTCCGCCGCTTCGGTCACGGCTTCCGCCGCCGCAACGGTTGCGGGCTCACCCTCTGCGACATCATTGCGGTTCACTACAGGCAAAGGTGCCACCGCGTATTCCGCTCCAAGCGTCATCGCTGCGGGCCGTTCAGGTGTGACCGATTCTGTCTCGTGTTCTGTCTTTTGCGCATCATCCTGCGCAGGCGTGGGCGGAGCGTCGTTATTGACCCGCAAAGCAGGCGTCAAAACCAGCTTTTCAACCTTATCTGCAGGCACAGAGGGCTGCGCGGGCTCGTCCGAAACAAGCCGTCGGATCGAGGCCAAAACGTCCTCGATTTCAACATTGGTAACTGGGTTGGACATACAAACTTCCACTCTTGCCTCTGGCTAAGTGTAGCCAAAGACAGAGATTCTCACAACATATGCAAAAGATTTTACTCTTTGCCGATCCGGCGCAGCATCTTGTCCAATTTCTTGCCCTGCTCACTTTTGAGAGCCGGTGCATCCTTCACCTGCTTGTAATAGGCGGCGGGGTCATACCGCGGCACACCCAAACGCAGGTGTTGTGCGGTCAGCAGACCCATGCTCGACAAAAGCGAGTAAGAGGCCAGGTATTCATTGGCCACAGCCGTGATCAGGCTAGCCTGTGCGTTCAGCAGTTCCTGTTCCGCGTTCAGAACATCCAGCGTTGTGCGGGCGCCCAAAGTCGCCTCTTCACGTACACCCCGGAAGGCAACACGGGCAAACCGTACCTGACGATCCCCCGCTTCGCGTGCAGCGCGGGCAACTTGCAGGTTGGCAAAAGCGGTGCCGGCATTCTGCGCCACAGACACAGAGGTCAGATGCAGGGCCGAGCGTGCGACGTCGCGACGGGCCATTGCCTGACGCAGGCTGGCCGAAAGACGCCCGCCCATATAAATCGGACCCGAAGCTTCGACACTCACCGATCCCGCATGGGAGAAGTTGGTCGAGTCAAACGTCTCGGTCAGACCATAGCGCCCTTTCAGGGCCACGGTGGGTTTCATTGCCGCTTCGGAAATGGCCACGGCCAGATCAGCTGCAGCGACATCATGTTTGGCTTTCAGCACATCCGGATGTGTGCGTTGCGCGACGGCCTTGGCCTCGGCGGCGGATTTTGCCGTCATCGGGGCGGTCGGCGGGCTGGCTAGACGCCCAGCCCGGCGCCCAACGGCTGCGAGGAAGTACTCCTGCGCCGAAACAAGATCACCCTGTGCCTGTGCTTGCGCCGCGCGGGCCTGTGCCAGACGGGCCTCAGCCTGAGCGACGTCCGTGCGGGTCACTTCCCCAACTTCGAACCGGTCTTTCGCCGCCCGCAGTTCTTCGATGATCACGCGCACGTTGTTTTCCCGCAACGCAACGGTTTCCGCAGCTGTGCGCACGCGGGTATAGGCATCCACCGCCTGTAGCAAAACAGCCTGTTCGATCGAGACCAGTGCCTGACGGGTGGACAGCACCGCCTCTTTTGCCGCCTCAATCTGTTTCTTGCTGCGCCCATTGTCCCAGAGCAGCTGCTCTGCGGCCAGCGCAAGCGTCACATCGTTGTTGGTAAAGCCAACAGCAGCGCCCCCGGTCGAGGCCGAGCGGTTCTGCCCGAAGCTGTGGGTCACGGTATAAGCCCAGGTCAACACGGGACGCAGCGCCGAGACCGCGACAGCAACATCTTCATCGGCCGCGCGCAGCACAGCGCGGTTCTGTTCGAGAAGGCCACTGTTCTTATAGGCATCCGCCATTGCATCGGCGAGCGTGTCAGCCAAAGCGGCAGCCGGCATAGCAACCGTCAACGCCAGAGCGGCAACCCCAGCGGTTACATTGGCCTTCACCGAAGTGAGAATAGTCTTACCGAATACTGCGCGTTTCATTCCTTGCTCCCCGCTCGGGCGCGCCTCAATTGACGCTTTGCCCCGCAAAAAGATGCGCCCAAGTCAGGGCGCATCACCTTTTTCTTTTACAGCGTGAAGGCGCGATGGCGTTCGAAACCGGGCACCACAGGAGCACCGGCGTTAAAGGCAAACCGCCAGGACATTGCACCGTCGATCTTGTATCCGATCTTGACGGTGCCCAGCGCACCTTCTGCCATCAAGGCCGCGATGCGACCGCCTTCTTTCAACTGGTTCAGGATCTCGTCCGGCACATGTTCAGCCGCGCCCTGCAAAACAATCACATCATAGGGGCCATGCTGCGCCGCCCCTTCGGCCACCGCGCCAATGTGCAGCGCCACATTGTCTGCGCCAACGCGCGCCAGAGCCGCCTGCGCCTCTTCGGCACGGTCTTCGTCATCCTCAACAGCCACAACCGCTTCGGCCATCCGCGCAATCACTGCAGAGGAATACCCAAGCCCACACCCCAGATCGAGCACCAGCTCGTCATTCTGGATATCCAGCGCGTCCAGCATCTTGGCCAGAGTGCGCGGCTCCAGCACAACGCGGCCACCGCCAAGATCAATGTTTTCGCCAACATAAGCGGCCTCAACCTTGTCCCCCGGCACGAATTCTTCGCGCGGAACAGCAAGCATCGCATCAATGATTGGGAACTTCGTCACATCCGAAGGACGGATCTGGGTATCAACCATCATGGTACGGCGGGCGGCGTAGTCTGTCATTACTAAACTCTTTCGTTCAGATTGGTGAACTATAGTCTGTCACATCCCCTTTCAAGCGGCAACGTCCCTCAACTGGCAAAAAGACGCCCAGAGGTTAAAATTAGGTTAATTGTTCGGGGCGCGGCAGGAAGGTCACAGGGCGGACAATCCACGCACACACTTGCTGAAACGGATCAGGCGGGCCGCATTGCGCCCCGCCGTCTTTCCTGGCTGCCAAAAAGAGGGCCGCCCTCAGAGCAGCGATTGCCAAGCAGCGGGCTGATAAGCAAACCCCGCGCCGGCCCGTTTCACGCGACCAAGGCCAGGGAAATCCATATGCATCCCTGCAACCAACATGCCCTCAGCCGCCGCGCGATCCAGGAATGCCCGCCGGGTCTGCCCTGTCAGGGCCGCATCCGCATCAAAGGCCACAGTCCAATCCGGATAGGCAAATTGCAACGCCGTCATATGGATCAGGTCGCCCCAGATCATCAGCCCCGCATCCCCATCGGTCAGCTGGAACCCAACATGCCCGGGCGTATGCCCCGGCAGTGGCAAACTGCGCAGCCCGGGCGCCAAATCGACCTCTCCGTTGAACAGTGTCACCCGGTCTCCATAGGCCGAAACCGATGCCCGTGCCGCCTGCACCGCGGGGCGGAAACTCTCTGGCGTCGCAGCAAGCACAGCGTCGTCCATCAAGAACCCGTGCTCCGCGTCACTCAGCGCCAGCTCCGCATTGGCAAAACGGGGCGCACCTGACGCATTGAGCAACCCGCCGATGTGATCGATATGCGCATGGGTCAAAAGCACCTGATCCACGTCCTCGGGCGCAATCCCCAGCAGCTCCAGCCCGGACATGGCCTGTCCCAGCCCTGGCCCCATCAGATCCGGCGTACCGGCATCCACCAGAACGGTACGCCCTGCGTTTTGAATCACATAGGCATTGACCGGCACTTTCAGCGCCCCGTTTGTGAGGCGTTGCCCCGTCTCGGCAATTGCCTGCGCCGCCAGGTCCGGCTTTTGCGGCTGCACCAGCTGCATGGACAGATCGATATGCCCATCCAAAAGCGCCGACACCCGCGCCGCACCGATTTGAAAACTATAGGTCGCAGGCGGCACTTTCGCAGCGCCCGCCGCCTGAGCCGCAGCAGGCAACAAAGCGCCCCCCGCCACAAAAGGCGCGGCGAGCGGTGCGGCTGCAAGTGAAGAAAGGAAGGATCGACGGCTGACAGTCATAAGAAACTCCGATATAAGTGTGCTGGACCATTCCAGCTGAAACGGAACTATTGCTGGACGCTTCGCAGATTAACCCTGTATCCGCACTACCTGATATTAGGAATACTGATACCTTGGACCGCCTCACCCTCCTCGACAGTTTTCTGACCGCGCTGGAAGAAGGCAGCCTGAACCGCGCCGCAAAACGCATCGGCATCACCCAATCCGCAATGAGCCAGCAGATCGCCCAGCTGGAAACCCACCTCGGCCACCCCCTGTTGCGCCGCACCCCGAAAGGCGTCCATGCCACCCGTGCCGGAGACCTTGTTGCCTCGCACGCCCGCAAACTTCTGTCTGGCTATGATCACCTTCAGGCCGATCTTGCCACGCTGGATGCCAGCGTCAGCGGCACCTTTCGCATCAGCGTAAGCACCTACCTGGGCCGCATGGTTGTCGGCCCCGCCTTGATTGAGCTGGATCCGCAGTTTCCTGACCTCAACATCGTGATGCGCACCGAGGACCGCTTTGTGGATGTGGTGCGGGAAAACTACGACCTTGCGATCCGCAGCGGACAGCTTGGTGACACCGATGGCATTGCCCGCAAAGTGGCCGAGCTGGAGTCGGTTCTGGTCGCCACACCGGGCTATCTGGACCAGACCGGCCGCCCGAAGGCCCCGGCTGATATGCATCGGCTCAAACTCATCCTTCGCTCTGAAGACCTGGCCGCGCCGCATCTGGAACTGTTTCGTGACGGCGAAATGCACCCGGCCCCGGTCCGTGTCGGCTTTACCGCCGATGATCCCGAACTGATCCTGCGCGCCGTTCACAACGGATCGGGCTACACACGTGCCCCACGAATGCTTGTGGCCGAAGCCATTGCCAGCGGTCAGCTGGAGGTGATCCTGCCGGACTACCCCCCTGCCCCAAAAGAGATTTTCGCCGTCTACCCGTCTCGTCACGCGACAGGAAAACAGCTGGACGTGGTGCTATCACACATCCTGCAGCGCCTCGCCGCCGCACAGGATCGCGATGCCACCCTACGCTCCCCGCCACAAAGAACCCTGCCCGCCGCTGCCGAATAACCGGCACGGCAATATTCCCCCTTGGAATGATGAAATCCCTCTGGACACTCCCGAACGAAACCTCTAAATCACCCCAACGACAGCGGCACACACCCTGTCAGGTGACACACCACATGAGGCGAGTTGGCGGAGTGGTGACGCAGCGGATTGCAAATCCGTGTACACCGGTTCGATTCCGGTACTCGCCTCCATTTTCTTAGTTCCCAGTGAGTTGGCCCCCAAGGGTGGCGAGTGTGACACAAAGTGGAACACACTGCATTGAAACTCGCGTCCTACCTAAGTCGTTCTCGCCACGGTATTTTTTATTTCCGGTGGCCCATTCCACAAAAGACTGGAACCCCTCGCGCCACCCTCCGCTTTTCATTGCGAACTAGGTGCCCAGATAAGGCTAGCGACCTATCGCGATATCTTGCATCTTACGGCCAAACACTGAGGAGCAGCCCAGCCTTGGCAAAAGTACGACAAGACCAAATCCGCGCAATGATGCATGGCTTTTTCCAGAACTTAGCAAACGAGTTTACTGAGCGGCTTAACGACACAGGACTGACTGTCGAAAACCTAAAAAACCTCGCCGAAGAGCGCCGAGATTGCGAAGCCGCACTGAATGGCGACAGCTTCATGATCGATACTCGTTGGGACCACTGGTGGCGAGATCGACTTCAGGCAGGTCTCGCTTTGACCGACGATGACTGGGCTGACAATAACGCGGCCCTCAAGACAGAGTTCCTTAAGGCAAGGCGAGACCAGATCACCGAAAGCCTAAATGAAGCAGAGGCACTCAAGTCGTACACATTTTCCAAACCTCTCACCACAGAAGCCGCAGCCCCGATACCGCACCACCCTGTGGCCCTGACAGATGAGGGCCACGGCGAGCCGCTCGGCCCAGCCGTTATGGCCTATATGTCGGAATATGCCAGAGGCAAGCCCGGCAAAACGGTCAGGCAGATCCAAGCCTACCTGAACATCCTAATCGAATACTTTGGCCCTGAACGTCGCCTTGGCACCATATCCAAAAAAGATGCTGCTGATGCACGATCTACTCTTATGCAGATCCCAGCATCTCGAAACACTAAGCCTGCCCTTAGAGCTCTTCCATTGACCGAGGTAGTTAAAGTGGACGGCCACAAGCGCATGGCCCCCAAGACCATCAACAGCCACATCGACGCATACCGACGCTTTTTTGAATGGGCCGAGCGGATGGGGCAAAGCCCTCACGTTCTGTTCGAAGACATGAAACTAAAAGAAGGCAAGAAGGATGTACAAAAGCGCAAGTCATTCCCCACACACGCATTGGTGTTGATGTACCGGGAACTCACCGAAAATACTAGCGAGCTCGTCCGTTCGGAGAGCCACAGATGGGTCGCGCTAATCGGTATGTTCTCTGGGGCAAGACTAAATGAGATCTGTCAACTTGAGGTCTGTGACATCAAGAACGACGGAGGGATATGGTATTTCGACCTCACAGACGAAGGCGACAATGCCAAGAAGCTGAAGGCAGAAGCGAGCAACCGCAAGGTTCCAGTTCACTCAAAACTTATCGAGCTGGGCTTTCTGGATTTTGTGGAAACCCGACGCAACCATACCAGACTATTCCATGACTACTCATACCACCAAGACCACGGCTACGGTCGCAGCTTTGGACGATGGTTCAATGAAAACACTTTCCTACCCAAGCTCAAACTGAAAGAGCCGGGCGTTGTATTTCATTGCTTTAGACATACGATGGCAACACGACTGGTAAGAGAGAATGTCCCCGAACCGATTGTAAAGAGCGTCATCGGACATGCACAAGAAGGCACTACCCAGAGAGTCTACGTCAGCGAAGGCTATTCGCTAGTCCAACTCAAACAGGCGCTAGAAAAGTTCGACCACACCAAGGAATACACCGTTGCTGGAAACCACAACACTTAGCTGTTGCCTTTGATTGCTCTTCTAGAAAACTACCAAAGTCGGCATTACCATTAAAGTCACGCACTATTTGGAAAAACCGACTAACATCAAGATGTATATATCTAGATTAATTATAGATATAACTAGATTAATAGTAATGGATATATAGATTATACTAGATACCAATAGTAATATATTATTCTGTCCCTCTATAGAAGGAGGGATAACTTTTTTTGTTGTAAAACAATTAGTTACACCGCAAATTATCCCCACACAACTTTTCAAAGAAGATAGATATTTTGGGGAGGGGGCCGACAGCTGATCCCTGTCCGGCGTAAAGCCTCACAGCAACGCTGTTAGAGTTCACAGAAGCGCAATCAGGTCTCCAGCCGCCCCACCCCCTTTTCCCCCGAGATGCCTGCCAACGGGCCTTTATGGCGGTCCCCTCAATTGCCGGGAATAGTCTTTGTCAGATATTCCATGACTTGCCTGTTGGCTTCCAGCCGTTCCGCCTCGGGTCATACGGCTCCTCAGAAAGCCGCACCTCAACGCTGCCATCAATGTGATGCACTATCGCTACGGGAGTGAGCCCACTGGCAATTGCTGCCTTCATAGTATCCTCAACCCTTTTTACAGATGGTACTCTTCTTCGAACTCCAACGCTGCCCCTAGTATCATTACCGTTTCCGCTCATCGTACCCTCATAAATGTCAGAAGTTGGTGCTGGATCAGCACTTTACTTTGACTACTTCCCGGTGTTGCCCATGGCAATCAAGGTCTACCCCAATGCCCGTGCGACCCAGAGAAACCGTCCTCCCTTCTGAGCGCCCCTAGAACGCCCCACAGGGGCCTTGTCGGGCCTCCAGCCGCTCCACCACCCTTTTCACCTGAGAAGCCTGCCAGCGACCTCCTCTTGCGGTCTGTACGCCTGCTCGATTGAGACGGTCGGCGATCTCACGTAAAGTGGCTCCAGATTGGCGCAACGGCATCACAATCCCCTCAACCTTTTCAGCCCGAGCCAGAGCATTCGCCTGCACGGTCTTGTTGCGCTGCATTGTCTTGTCTCTGAGACCGCCCAGCTTCGCCCCTCGTTGCTTTGCCTCGGCCAGAGCCGCCTTTGTCCTAGCAGAGATGAACTCCCGCTCCTGCTCGGCAAGGGCCGCGTAGATATGCAGCTGAAACTTGTCAGCATTGGGCATGGATGCCACCCGCAGCTTGACGCGCTTGTCATCCATCAAGGCAGCAATGGTTGAGACTTTCCGGGACAGACGATCCAGCTTGCTCACCAGTAGGGTCGCGCCCGTCTTGCGGCAAAGATCAAGAGCAGCAGAGAGTTGCGGCCTGTCGTCATCCGCTCCACTCAGGACGTCTGTGAAGGTCTCCACCACCTCATAGGGGCCAGCCGAGAACCCTTCGAAGTACAGGGCGATATCACGGTCCTGTGCATCCAGCCCTAACCCACTGCGCCCCTGTTCCTTCGTACTCACACGACGGTAGACTGCGTACTGCTTCATCCTGCCTTACCCCTCGGTCAGCATACAGCCGACAGTCGAACAGCACCATGTTGCAAATGTCAACGATGGTTGTGAATGAAACCCCAACACACCCAATACCCTTGCCACACCAGCCTTCCTAAAGACCAGGGGTAAGGGGGAAGATGGACAACCTATAGGCTATAGACACCGCCCCACAAAAATGTGCCACTTTTTCTCAAGTCAACGACGTCACCCGTCGAGAAGAGCCTTAAGAGCCACTTGGTAGCTTGGGCTAAACAGCTTGGGCACATGAATTTGCGGAATACGCAGACGTAACGCGATTTCGTAGTCATCTATCATGACAGCATTACGCTCTTTCTCAAAAGTCAGCCGCTGCTCTTCAGGGCAAAGAAGCGCGAGCGCAGCCCATACAGCCTTTGCCTCAGAAAGAAACTGAGGCGAGCCACCTGACAACGACTCCAGCGTAGCAAACTCACCCAGAAGACCATCAAAGTCTTCTGCAGAGGCCGTACGCTCCTGCTCCACATCAAATAGATGCGTCAACTCTTTCACGTAAACAAACCGGTCCCAGCAGTTATTTAGACCACGCTGAGTGACAATGATGTGGCAGCCTAGCTGCTTCACCAGAGGGTGATTTTTGTTTGTGGGCGCAAGCCAAAAACCGCGCGAGACCCCTAGGTCTGCGCCGGTTTGGATATGGACGACCTTCTCAATTCCCGCTACCTCGACAGCCTTATCCTTTAGGACAGCCCGAGACACGTAACGCTTACCCTGCCCATAGACCGCTTCGGTCTGGGCAAAGTCGTAAAGCTCCTTAAATGACACTCACGCCTCACAACCTGTAGATTAATCTTCATACTCTTCTACAAGTTCATAGTCCCCTGCCTCTACTTGGGCAAGAACCTTATTGATCTGCTCGGCAAACTGCGCCTTCGACACCTCACGCGAGGTGCCCGGGTACATTTTAAAATCTGACACACCGAGACCGTCCGCTCCGAAGAGGCGGTTTTGAGCCAGTTCAAGTTGATTAGCCATTCCGAATCCCTCTCAGTTGTTCAGACGGGCCTACTACACGACCCGACAGCTACATATAGACCACAACGACGCAGATACACCCAATATTAGCCCTCACTACTAAAAGTTGCCCACATGACAACCCCTATCGAGAGCCAATCCGAGTCTCACATTACCCGTTGTTACTCTTGGCTTACACCTGTTCATCAGGGCAATTCAAGCGATATCCGATGGTCTCACCGTGAATTGTGGTCATTTTCTCACGCCACGGTTAGCGCATTCCTAACCTAGAGATCTTAAGCCAGATTTCAACCCTCGCGCCGACCTAGCCCCCCCCCACACACACGCCACCCAACTGTGCACGGACAGCGCATTAGCAGCATTGTAACGATCCAACTTGTCCGCGCCAATCGGGTGTGACACAAAGTGTGACACATCTAGCAACCTTGCATTCGCCCAACTTTGGCTATTCAATGGGTTATAGCAATGGAGGAGGGTCCGGTACTCGCCTCCATTGATTTGTTTTGCCCTCAAATCCTCACGAATTTCAATTTTCTTCATATTCTGCAGGGTTTTATGATTTTGCTCGCACGAACATTTGTGCGAAGGCGATCAGGGTTGAACAGTTGAGAAATCTCGGTTCGAAACACGGCTAGCACTACTTTGAACGAGCGGTTTCCGCTGATGTCGACATCATTTGGATAGCAGGAATGGCGACAAGCCCTCGGCACAGGCGGCAGAATTTGATCCTGGAATTTCAAAAGAGAGCCGAAGGCTTTTGAACTCCGCCCACCTCTTAGCGCACATGTTGCGCTCACGGCAACGGACTTCAAAGCACAGTTTCACTGAACAGCCGGCGCGGGGCACACTGGGGGGCAAACCGAAGGCAGGGGCGGTAATACACCGCCCTGTGGTTTCGGGAATCCTATCGGGACGGATCAGAAGACGGCCTCGGATCCGTTCATCGACTGATCGACACCTTTGACGATTTCGTCTGCAGCCCCCAGGATATTGCTAAGATGTGCGTCCACTTCCGAATGGAAGGTGTCCAGGCTGGTCAGGATCTCCCCCAGCCCCCCGACTGTGTCCGTCAGCCGGGCCATTTCGACCCGGCAGGCGATCCGGATGTTCGAGAGGGTTAGGATCAACTGGCGCAGAAACTCGGTGTTGGTTTTGATTGCAAGCGCCGCCTCGACACTTTGCATCACCGCAGAAACCGACTGGGCCTTGTAATCGTTGAGCAGGCCGTGAAGGAATCCAGTGTCTTGTTCCTTTGAAACACCTTCGACCTGACGGGCCTGATCTTCGAACTGGGCGTTCATGTCTTCCATCAGCTGCGCGGCGCAAAGCAGAAAATAGGAATTCTGGTCACGCGACACACCCCAGATGCCCTCATAGGTCTCGGCAACCCGAACCGTCTCAAGGTGGGCTTCAATCCCGCGCATCTTCAGACTGTAGTTGCGGGCAATTTCGCGCAGAACCGACTGCCCCGCCTGCTGCTTGTTGGCGACGATCTCCATGTTTGTGATCAACAGCACGGCCTGATCAAATTTGCGCGCCAGCATTGCCAATTCGCGCTGGAACACCTCGGTGTTGCTGGTGATCACATCCACGCATGCCACAACGGAATCCTTGGGGCGGTCCAACACCTCGCGCCGAGCCTCAAACTCTGTGTAAAAGGCATGTGCCTGGAACATGGCATAGGACGGAAAGCCAAGGCCTTGCAGCTTCTCCAACAGGCGGTGTGCGCTGTCTTCGGGACTTAGGTTCAGATCCGCCTCGTCCTGCAGTGCGGCATCATAGAGCTGCTGCACCTGCGCGAAAAGATCACTGGAGGGTTTCATCCGCACGGAGAGGAAGCCACCTGTGATTGGCGATGCCACCGCATAGACCCAGTAGTACTTGCCGCTTTTGGTTCTGTTTTTCACATAGGCGCCAACCGGGACACCCGACTTCAACCCGTTCCACAACAGCCAGAAGACGGCTTTGGGAACGTCGGAATGGCGCACCAGCTTGTGCGGCGCACCCAGCAATTCGCCGGGGTTAAAACCGGCAATTCGTTCAAATGTATCGTTGTACGATTGGATGACGCCGCGTTCATCAGTGCGAGAGAAGAAAAGCTCTTCAATACCGTAGGCTTCTTCTTCGTTGATCCGCGGGCGAAACCGTGGGGGCACCAGATCTTCGTCAGCGACGAAACTTCCGGCCGGTTCCATGTTCATTTTATGTAATCCCTACTCGTTACGTTTGCTTCCAGAGGTGGGCGGCGCGCTCAGGGCAGCGACGGGGTTTCCGTTTTGAAGCCCACCGCATCAGACTTGTGACCACGCCACAGTAGGGAAACGACTTAGGATTGCATCTGTTTAGAGAGAACGGAGGCCATTTTCGGGTAAACTTGTGAGGTGCGGCGTTTTGACCAAGGCAACTGAATACATGTCGGCCGCGCATCACAATGTCACCATTTGATACATCTGCGCCGCACCTTTTGTGCGACGCTGACTGGGTTTACCGCTCTTGGCATTTGGGGGCTTTTAAAGCGTTGGAAAGCTCAATTGCCTAAAATTCCCGGCAACCGTAGACCATGTTTGTGAGCACAATCTATGGCAGTGTCATAACCGGCATCCGCATGCCGCCAAACGCCTGAGGCCGGGTCGTTCCACAGCACCCGCTCCAGCCGTTGCGCCGCCTCTGGTGTACCATCGGCGCAAATCACCACACCCGAGTGCTGGCTGAATCCCATGCCGACCCCCCCGCCGTGATGCAGGCTGACCCAGGTTGCGCCTGAGGCCGTGTTGATCAATGCATTCAGCAACGGCCAGTCCGAAACCGCATCTGAGCCGTCTTTCATTGCCTCTGTTTCGCGGTTGGGGGACGCGACCGAGCCGCTGTCCAGATGATCCCGGCCAATCACCACGGGGGCCTTCAGCTCGCCCGAGGCCACCATTTCGTTGAACATCAGCCCAGCCTTGTGACGGTCGCCAAGACCAATCCAGCAGATCCGTGCCGGCAGCCCCTGAAACGCAATCCGGTCCCGCGCCATATCGAGCCAGTTGTGCAGGTGCTTGTTCTCGGGGAACAGTTTCTTCATCGCAGCGTCTGTTTTGTAGATGTCTTCCGGATCGCCAGACAGCGCGGCCCACCGGAACGGCCCGACACCTTTGCAAAACAACGGACGGATGTAAGCCGGGACAAAACCGGGGAATGCAAAGGCGTCCTCCAGCCCCTCCTCCAGCGCCATCTGACGAATGTTGTTGCCGTAATCGACAGTCGGCACCCCGTCTTTGTGGAACGCGACCATCGCCTCGACCTGAACGCGCATGCTGGCACGAGCTGCCTTCTCAACCGCTTTGGGTTCGGTTTCCGCTTTGGCGCGCCATTCGGCCACGCTCCACCCCTGCGGCAGGTATCCGTTCACCGGATCATGTGCTGAGGTCTGGTCGGTCACGATATCCGGGCGGATGCCTCGTTTGTGGATCTCGGGAAAGATATCTGCCGCATTGCCGATCAGAGCAACGGATTTGGCCTCCCCCGTTTTGGTCCAGCGGTCGATCATCGCCAGCGCCTCGTCCAGACTATCGGTTTTTTCATCCACATAGCGGGTGCGCAGACGGAAATCGGCGCGGGATTCGTCACACTCCACCGCCAGACAGCAAGCGCCCGCCATCACGGCGGCCAGTGGCTGCGCACCGCCCATGCCGCCCAGACCACCGGTCAGCACCCATTTGCCGGTCAAATCGCCGCCATAGTGTTGCTGTCCCGCTTCGGCAAAAGTTTCGTAAGTGCCCTGCACAATGCCCTGGGTGCCAATGTAGATCCACGACCCGGCCGTCATCTGGCCGTACATCATCAAGCCCTTCTTATCGAGCTCATTGAAATGGTCCCAATTAGCCCAATGCGGCACCAGGTTAGAGTTGGCAATCAACACGCGCGGTGCATCCGCATGGGTTCGGACCACTGCCACCGGCTTGCCCGATTGCACCACAAGGGTTTCATTCCCTTCCAGATCTTTCAGTGTCTCGACGATTTTGTCGAAATCCTGCCAAGTCCGGGCGGCGCGGCCGATGCCGCCATAGACCACCAGCTCATGAGGGTTTTCCGCCACGTCGGGATGCAGGTTGTTCATCATCATCCGCAAAGGCGCCTCGGTCATCCAGCTTTTGGCATTCAGCTCGGGGCCAGTTGGCGGAAAGATATCGCGGTTGTTTTTGCGCGGATCGGTCATGTCGGATCTCCTTATCGGGGCTGCGCGTCAGACAGGTCGCCAGAAAGCGCACCGGACAGAGCAAGGTCATTGAGGGATTTCAGAAGTTTGCGAAGGTGGGGCCGCAGCATCTCGGCGCGATCAGGGCGATAGGTCCAAGGCGCTGCTTCTTCCATGTAACTGCGCTGCGCCAATTCCATCTGGATGGCATGTTCATTTTGCACCGGACGGCCATAGTGTCGGGTGGTCCAACCGCCTTTGAAACGACCGTTGGTAACGGCCTCGAAACCATCGGCGGCGATAGCAACTTCTTTTACAGCGGTCTCAACCGCCGGATCACAGGTTGCCCCCATGTTTGTCCCGATGGAAAACACCGGCAACTGGCCTGGAAACAGAAAGGGGATATCGGACCGGATGGAGTGGCAGTCATAAAGGATCGCCACCCCGTGCCGCGCCTTCACCCGTTCGATTTCAGCGGCAAGCGCCGCATGATAGGGCGCGTGATAAAGCGCACGTCGCTCTGCCACCCCCTCTGGAGTGGGCTCCAGACCCGCGCGCCAGATCGCCTGGCCGTCAAAATCGGTAAGTGGCACCAGCGTGGTGGTGTTTTGACCGGGATAGAGCGAAGCCCCTTCAGGATCGCGATTGGCGTCGATCACAAAGCGGTGGATGTTTGACGCCACCACCGTCGCCCCCTCAAGCAGCCCGTCATAAAGCCGCCCGATATGCCAATCGGTGTCCGCCAGCTGCTGCCCGTTTTCATTAAGCCGTGCAAAGATATCATCGGGCACATAGGTGCCGCCGTGCGGTTGGCCAAGGATGATCGGACTGTCACCCTGGGTGACCTCAACGATATTCATGCGCCAAGCTCCGGTAGGGCAATGCCACAGGCCGCGGTCAGCTGGCCTTCGGCCACAAGGGTTGCAGCTGCCTCAAGGTCGGGCGCCATGTAGCGATCCGCTCCAAGCGTCGCCACATCCTGCCGCAGCCGCGCCAGCGCCGCTTGCAATGGGTCCGAAGTCGTCAAGGGTGCGCGGAATTCGATCCCCTGCCCTGCACAGAGCAGCTCCACCCCCAAAATCCGGTTCAGGTTTGCCACCATCTGGATCAAACGCCGCGCCCCGTGGGCCGCCATCGAAACATGGTCTTCCTGATTGGCCGAGGTTGGGGTCGAGTCGGTGACACAGGGATTGGCGAGATGTTTGTTTTCACTCATCAGCGCGGCTGTCGTCACCTCCGCGATCATCAGGCCCGAGTTCAGACCCGGCTCTGGGGTCAGGAAGGGCGGCAGATCGTGGCTGAGGGTTGGATCCACCATCAGGGCAATGCGCCGCTGCGCAATCGCGCCGATTTCCGATACGGCCAGCGCAATCATATCCGCCGCAAACCCCACGGGTTCCGCGTGGAAATTGCCACCCGAAACAATCAGACCGGCCTCCGTCAGCACCAGCGGGTTGTCGGTTGCGGCATTGGCCTCAATCTCCAGCGTCGCAGCCGCTTGTCGCAGCACATCCATCGCCGCGCCAGTCACCTGCGGCTGACAGCGGATGCAATAGGGATCCTGCACCCGGCTGTCATCATCCCGGTGGCTTTCGCGAATTTCGCTGCCATCAAGGATCTGACGCATCGCCGCTGCCGCCTCGATCTGGCCGCGCTGGCCACGCAGCTGATGAATCTCAGGCTGCAATGGTGCGGTCGAGCCCATGATCGCATCCGTCGACATGGCCGAAATCACCAGCGTGTTTTGCGCCGATTGCCAGGCCTCGAACAGCCCCGCCAGGGCAAAGGCTGTTGAAAACTGTGTGCCGTTGATGAAGGCCAGCCCTTCCTTGGGCCCCAGCTGGATCGGTGTCAGACCAGCCTGCGCAAGCGCCTCAGCACCAGACAGGACCTCGCCCTTGTACTCGGCCTCGCCTTCGCCAATCACCACCGCCGTCATATGCGACAGCGGCGCCAGATCGCCCGATGCACCAACCGACCCCTGCGCCGGAATGACGGGGGTGACACCGCGCGCCAGCATAGCTTGCAGCAGTTCGACATAGTCCCACCGCACGCCACTGGCCCCACGGCCAAAGCTCAACAGCTTCAGCGTCATCATCAAACGGGTCATCCGGCGCGGGACAGGCGCGCCAACACCGCAGCAATGGCTAAGGATCAGGTTCCGCTGCAGGGTGGCCGTGTCCTCGGGCGCGATTTTCAGGCTGGCCAGCTTGCCGAAGCCTGTGTTCACGCCGTAAACCGCCGCGTCCCCTGCCGCCGCTGCCGTGATGCGCGCGGCCGCGTCTTCCACCGCAGGCTTGCAGGCCGGATCCAGCGAGACGGCGGTTTCGTTCCAATAGACCTCAGCCAGCTGTGCCAATGTGACGGCACCGGGGGTCAGTTCAAGCACGCTCATGCGCGACCTCCAAAAATACGTTTGTGTAGCGGGTTAAAGCCGATGCGGTAGGCCAGTTCGGCAGGATCAGTGACATCCCAGATGGCAAGATCCGCCCGTTTGCCAACTTCAACTGTGCCGCAGTCAGAGTGTCCCAACGCCTGCGCGGCGTTGCGCGTAACCCCTGCCAGGGCCTCTTCTGGCGTCATGCGAAACAGGGTACAGCCCATATTCATGGTCAATAATAACGAGGTAAGCGGCGAGGACCCGGGGTTAGCATCTGTCGCCAATGCCATAGGCACGCCCTGCCGGCGCAAGCTGTCAATCGGGGGGACTTGGGTTTCGCGCAGGGTGTAAAACGCGCCGGGCAGCAACACCGCAACCGTGCCGGCCGCCGCCATCGCTGCAACGCCAGCGTGGTCCAAATATTCGATATGATCTGCGCTGAGCGCGCCGTAACCGGCCGCAAGCGCCGCACCGCCCAGGTTTGACAACTGCTCCGCATGGAGTTTAACCGGCAGTTCCAACTCTTTAGCCACCTCAAACACCCGCGCGATCTGTGTCGGTTGAAAGGCGATACCTTCGCAAAACCCGTCTACCGCATCTACAAGCGCCGCGTCATGCGCGGCACGCAGGGCGGGAATACAGACGGTATCGATATAGGCATCGTCGCGTCCCTTGAACTCAGGCGGCACTGCGTGGGCGCCAAGGAAAGTGGTTTTCACCCGCACCGGCCGCTCTTGCGCGATCCGACGAGCCACCCGCAGCATCTTCAACTCGGCTTCCAGATCCAACCCGTAGCCCGACTTCACCTCCAACAGCGTGACGCCCTCGCGGATCAATGCGTCCACCTTGGGCAGCGCGTCGGCCAGCAGCTCCACTTCCGAGGCGGCGCGGGTGGCCTTTACCGTTGAAACAATCCCGCCACCGGCGCGGGCGACCTCTTCATAACTCGCCCCCTGCAAACGCATTTCGAACTCACGCGCCCGGTTGCCCCCCGCAACGATATGCGTGTGGCAGTCAATCAAGGCAGGCGTCACCAAACGCCCCTCCAGATCCGTTGTCTCCTGATCTCGGAAATCAGTAGGCAGATCCGCCGCCGCGCCAACCCACTGGATACGCTCCCCCTGCACCACAACGGCCCCAGCCTCGATCAGCCCATAGGGCTCGACGGCCTCGCCTTCGGTCATAGTGGCCACTCTGGCGTTTGTCAGGAGCATCTTGACGAATCCCTTGCTCAGTTCAGATTAATTTGCATTATGTCTGCACATAATAATCAGTCAAGCAAGGAACCGCCATGAATGTGATTTGGGCAGAGCAGGCGCTCACCGCAGATGGTTGGGCCAAAGACGTGCGTGTTGAGGTTGGGGCCGATGGCCGCATCGCCAGTGTCACCCCAGACAGCCCGCCTGTCGGGCACTGTGTCGGCGCGTTGCTGCCAGCCCCTGCCAACAGTCACAGCCATGCCTTTCAACGCGCGATGGCGGGGCTGACAGAACAGCGTGGCGCCAGCAAATCAGACAGCTTCTGGACCTGGCGGCATCTGATGTTCCGCTTCCTTGACGCGCTGACACCCGATCAGGTGCAGGCAATCGCCGCCCTGGTTCAGATGGAAATGCTGGAAGCGGGCTTTGCGACAAACGTGGAGTTTCACTACCTGCATCACCAACCGGGTGGCCGTGCCTATGACCGGCTTGGCGAAATGGCGGAACGGATTGCAGCAGCAGCGGAAACCAGCGGGGTCGGCCTGACCTTATTGCCAGTTCACTATCAATTTGGCGGCTGCGATCAGCGCCCTCTTGCGCCTGGACAAGTGCGGTTTGGCAATGATCCCGACCAATTTGCCCGATTGATAGAGGCCAGCAGGGCTGCATTAGGAACCCTGCCCGCCGACACCGTACTTGGTGTTGCCCCACATTCCCTGCGGGCCGTCTCGCAGGAGGATCTGAGGCGCGCCGCCGGTTGGGTGGCTGAAGGGCCAGTCCACCTGCATCTGGCCGAACAGATCCCAGAGGTGGAGGAAGTCCAAGCGCATTGGGGTGCCCGCCCGGTGGATTGGGCATTGGACAATCTGCCGCTGGACCCGCGTTGGTGTCTGATCCACCTGACGCAAATGACGCCGAAAGAAACCGACACGCTGGCCAAAACCGGCGTGGTGGCGGGGCTCTGCCCCCTGACCGAAGCCTCGCTGGGTGACGGTGTCTTTGACGGCATCCGCTGGGGGGATGCGGGCGGCCGCATGTCGATCGGGTCCGACAGCAACATTCGAATATCGCTGGCCGAAGAGCTGCGCCAGCTGGACACCAGCCAGCGCCTCCGGGATCATTCTCGCGCAGCAATGGCAACCGCAGAACACTCCACTGGTCGCCGTCTGTTTGAGGCGATCTGCCATGGAGGCGCCCAGGCCGCGGGGCGAGGCAGCGGATGTCTGGAGGTTGGCGGCTGGGCAGACCTCTTGGCGCTGAACACGCAACATATTGATCTCGAAGGTCTTCAGAAGGACACGCTGCTCGACAGTTTCGCCTTCACCGGGGACAATCGAATGATTTCAGACGTCTGGGCGGCGGGGCGGCATCTGGTGCAGGAAGGCCAACACATCCGACGGGCGGAAATCACCAATGCCTATCGCAAAGCGGTTCGCACGCTGCGGGACGGGCTGTGACCCTCAGTAGCGCGTTGTCATCCGGTAGCCGCGATGAAATGCCAGACGGACATGGGTGATCGCACGCTCTTCAAACCAGGTTGACCGCTCGGCCAGAAACAGGGGATCGCCCACCCCACAGCCCAGATGCTGCGCAACCTCGGCCTCAGCAGTCATGGCCGAAAAACTGATCTCAGCATCTGAATAGGGCACCTCAGCGATCAACCATTCATTGGGACCGACGGTGGTGAAATCTGCCTCTGCCGCCTGCGGCAGAGCGGCGAGATTGATCCAGCGATCCTCAAACTGATAGGGGCTGCTGTCTGCGTAGTGCATGCAGGTCAGATGCAGCACCTGCCCACCCTGTTCCAGCCCCAGACGCGCCCGCAGCCAATCAGGTGTCGGGATGACCTCGCGGCTGACCAAAGCGTAGCGGTAGATTGCACCGCCGCTTTCAATCTCATTTCGAACAATGGGAATGTGGAACCGCGCCTGCCGCACGGGCGACGCCAACACCCGCGTGCCGGCCTTGCGTTTGCGTTCAACCAACCCCTCTTCGGCCAGTTCACGCATCGCGCGGTTCACAGTTGCGCGGGCACATTGGAATTCCTCCGCCAGCGCCACCTCACTGGGCAACAGATCACCTGCCCCCCAAACGCCCTGAACAATCCGGCGGCGAATGTCGTCTTTCACATCCCTAAAGGCCGTTTTCATCAGATTGCCCCCTGTCCTTCTGACCGACAGTTTAGGGCATACATATTATTATTAAACCCGATTTATGAACCCGCCGTGTGCGAACACAGTACCGCCTCAAATCAGGGCCGCTTCAAAACCGGGCAGACGGAGAATGAGGAGCGCGAACGCTCCTCACTATTGATTTACTCTGCAGGCGACTTGTCCGAGCCAGGCTCTTCTGTCGCGCCACCCGAGGCAAAGAACTCTTGCGTGACTTTGATCACAACCGGGCTCAGCAGCGCGATCGCAATCAGGTTCGGCAGCGCCATCATGGCGTTCAGCGTGTCCGCCAGCAGCCAGATGAAGCCCAGATCCGCCGTTGCACCAAAGTAGATCATCGCGATCCACAACACACGGTAGGTCAGCAGAACCTTCGCCCCCATCAGATAGCCCACACATTTCTCACCGTAGTAAGACCAACCAATGATGGTGGTGAAGGCAAAGATCGACAGCGAAATGGCAATCATATAGCCGCCGAAGCCGGGCAAGGTGGTTTCAAAGGCAAGCGACGTCAGGGCTGCGCCGCTTTCCCCGCTGGTCCAGACACCCGAAGTGATGATGGCAAGCCCGGTGATCGAGCACACAATGATGGTGTCGATAAAGGTGCCCAACATCGCGATCAGACCCTGGTTTACCGGACCTTTGGTTTCCGCTGCCGCATGTGCAATCGGGGCCGAGCCGAGGCCAGCCTCGTTCGAGAATACACCCCGCGCCACACCAAAACGGATTGCGGCCCAAACTGCGGCGCCTGCAAAACCACCTTCGGCCGCGGTGGAGGTGAAGGCATGGGTGAACACAAGGTTCAGCGCATTGCCAAGCTGGTCCGCGTTCAGCATCAAAACGATCAGACCAATGGTCACATAGGACACGGCCATAAACGGCACCAAGGCCCCGGCAACTGCGCCGATACGGGTGATCCCGCCAAGGATCACAGCGCCTGTCAGCACCATCAGAACAACCCCGGTCACAGATGTGTTGAAGCCAAAGTTGGCCTCCAGTACCTGCGCGACACCGTTGGCCTGCACGCCATTGCCAATCCCAAAGGCTGCAATTGCGCCAAAGATGGCAAAAGCCGCCCCCAGCCAGGCCCATTTCTGACCCAGACCGTTTTTGATGTAATACATCGGGCCGCCGACGTAGTTTCCGGCTGTGTCGCGCTCACGGAATTTGACCGCCAGCACGGCTTCCGAGTATTTGGTTGCCATCCCCACAAGGGCGGTCATCCACATCCAGAACAAAGCACCAGGCCCGCCCAGAAACACTGCGGTGGCTACCCCTGCGATGTTACCGGTGCCGATTGTCGCCGAAAGGGCAGTCATCAAAGCGTTAAACGGCGAAATTTGCCCTTCTCCGGTCCCCTTGCGGCCCTTGGCCAGCAGTCGGAAACCATGCGGCATGCGCAGGATCGGCATCAGCTTCAGGCTGATCTGCATAAAGGCACCTACGCCCAAAATCAGGATCAGCATCGGTGGTCCCCACACCACGCCGTTGACCCAGCCTACGACCGAGTTGATCATTTCCATGTTTTTCTCCTCCTTTAGTTTCAATTCGCTTCAGCTGCTCAGACGCAACTGATTTAGGCGCGCAACGTCTTTGGCCACTTTGACAGACAGCTGCGTGAACGGAGGGGTTCCAACACCATGAAATCCTAGGTGCGTGCCCGCTCTTCTGGTTTTGAGTTCTTCCTGGATGACGATGCCTGAGGCTGACGCCATTACGGCGGCAGCGCGCTCCACAACGCTGCCGCGAGGTGTTCACGCCACTTTCAATAAATGGGGAAACGCGCACATAGCGCCTCGACCTCGGCGCGGGTGGCCGCTTCGACCTTGGCGTCGCCTTCTGGCGTTTCAACCAGAGCATCCAGCACATCGCTGATCAGCCCGCCGATTTCGCGGAACTCATCCGGCCCAAACCCACGCGAACAGCCCGCCGCGGTGCCCAGCCGAATGCCGCTTGTCACTGCAGGTTTTTCCGGATCTCCCGGAACACCGTTTTTGTTGCAAGTGATGCCTGCCCGTTCCAGAGCATCTTCTGCGGCGTTGCCCTTCACCCCTTTGGGACGCAGATCAACCAACATCAGATGGTTTTCCGTGCCCCCTGAAACAATGGCGCAGCCGCGTTGCTGCATGACCTCAGCCAAGGCCTTGGCACTGGCAACCACCGATTGGCAGTATGTTTTGAAGGTCGGTTCCAGCGCCTCTCCGAAAGCCACGGCTTTTGCGGCAATGACATGCATCAGCGGCCCGCCCTGCAAACCGGGGAAAACAGCAGAGTTCACTTTCTTTGCCAAAGCCGCGTCATTTGTCAGGATGATGCCTCCACGGGGGCCGCGCAGTGTTTTGTGGGTGGTGGAGGTCACAATATGCGCGTGTGGCACCGGGGAGGGATGCAGCCCAGCGGCCACCAATCCGGCGATATGAGCCATATCCACCAGCAGATAGGCGCCAACTTCGTCAGCAATGGCGCGAAACGCGGCCCAATCGATGATCTGGGAATAGGCCGAAGCGCCAGCAATGATCATCTGAGGCCTGTGTTCAATCGCCAATCGGCGCACCGCGGCCATGTCGATCAGACCGTTGTTGTCCAGACCGTAGGCAACCGCCTTGAACCACTTGCCGGACAAGGCAGGACGCGCCCCGTGGGTCAGATGCCCGCCCGCGTCCAATGACATGCCCAAAATAGTGTCACCGGGGTTCAGCAAGGCCAATTTGACAGCGCCATTGGCCTGCGCCCCTGAATGCGGCTGTACATTGGCAAATGCGCTGCCAAACAGCGCCTTCACCCGGTCAATGGCCTCGGCTTCGACCGTGTCCATATGTTCGCAGCCGCCATAATAGCGGCGCCCGGGATAGCCCTCGGCGTATTTATTTGTCAGCACAGAGCCCTGGGCCTCCAGCACCGCGCGGCTCACAATGTTCTCAGAGGCGATCAGTTCGACCTGCGCACGCTGACGCTGCATCTCTTTCGAAATGGCGCCGAAAATCACCCCATCCCGGTTCTCCAGACTGTCATTAAATCGCAGCATGATTCCCCCAAAAGCTACTTTTGTTTCCTATAAGGGAATTATTCCACATTTATCAACAAATTTCTCCAATTGGATATTTGCTGATCCATCTGGTTTGCGATAACTTTAGGAAAACAGGGAGAATTTCATGCCAGAACAAAACCCCGCCATGGCAGAGAAATCCTCTTCCAAAGCTGGCGAAACACTGGGTCAAAGGATCCAGCTGGCCAGAAAGTCCAAAGGATGGACACTAGCGGAAACAAGCGAACAAGCCGGAATCGGCCGTTCCACCCTGTCCAAGATTGAAAACGACCAGACCAAACCCAGTTTTGAAATCGTCCAAAAACTGACCGAGGTTTTAGGCATCGCCACACCGCAGCTGTTCACCCAGTCCACCAACGACGCGATGCGGGGGCGGCGCGATTTCTCACAAGCAGGTGAAGGTGAACTGAAAGAGACCCCCACTTACATCCATGAATTGCTCTGTGTCGAACTGACCAGCAAACGCATGATCCCCTATGTCTCCACGATCACCGCCCGCAGCGAAGAAGATTTCGAAGAGTGGATCCGTCATGACGGGGAGGAATTCATGTATGTGCTCAGCGGCGAGTTGCTGTTCCTCTGCGAACATTATCGCCCCCGGCCCATGAAAGCGGGTGACTCGGTCTACTATGACAGCGGAATGGGGCACGGCTGCATTTCCACCAGCAAGGAAGACGCCAAGGTGCTCTGGGTGTCGCTGAACTAACGCCCTGCGATCCGCGGTGCGACGTCCCTGTCCAACAGCTGACCTTCTCAAACAAAAGCCCCCCGGCAAATCACATTGCCAGGGGGGGTCTTTGTCCTTCGAACCAACGGATCAGATCACACAGGCCAACGCAGGCCGTTTCCCCTGTGGCGCTCCACTTGACATTACCTACCCACACACGAAAAACCTTTTTGTATCAACACACTCTTATCACAGCGGTACGGCATACTGACCAAAAACTTCGCAATGAACTACCTACATCTAGTGGAGTTACTGATTGCCTCGCAGACACCCATGAAAAGCAAATCCTCACTCGGTTGCTCTGGGTTCTATCAGACCGAACCAACAACCTGAATAGAAGCGCCTTAACAACGATCAGGCGAGCCGCTGTTCGCCGAAGCGTTTCTGAAAGTCAGCAGTGCGGGACAAAGCAACCTTTCACACTTAGACATTGAAAGGCTGCTCTCGAGCATCAGCTTGCTCAGGATGCCCTAGACCCACCATCACTCAACGCTTCCAACGCAAGGTGTATTAGTCCGTTTCTGGGGGCGTTCGCGGGCCATTCGGCGAACGCAACGATCGACGACAGTTCCCATTCAGGCAGGATCTGTGACATCACCCCGTCTTCAATATCCTTTGCGACAAGAAATTCGGGCACAATTGCCAATCCCGCACCCGCGCGTGCGAGGCGGTGCAAAGCCTGCGCATCATTGGTGAGCATGTGCGCAGATGGTTTGATTTGTATCGTTTTGCCAGTCGAGGCGTTCTTCAGCTTCAGCGAACCTTTCTGAACGGGAGTTAACGCCAACCACTCCCAATTCAAGGTTTCCTTCGGATCGGATACGTCTTCGCGATCTGAAAGGTAATCTGTAGAAGCAACCAGCACGCGCTTGACGGCAAACAGCTTTCGCGTCGTTGCGGAATTCTTCGCGTCTGGTCCCATGCGGATCGCCAAATCAAAACCGTCATCAATCAGGCTTCGGCGCTTATCCGAATAATCAACGGTCATGTTGATCTTTGGGTATTTGAGGGAAAACGCCGCAATCTGATCAGTGATCTCTGACGAAGATAAAACAGATGGAAGCGTCAGGCGAAGCCCTCCGCTTGGTTCATTTGCCGTTTCCGCAAGCTGCTGCAACTCTCCTTCCACAGCTGCCATCATATTGTGGGTCGCTGCCAGTAGCCTTGTTCCTTCACTCGTCAGCGAGAGTTTTCTTGTCGTGCGATAGAGAAGCGCGACACCAAGGTGGTCTTCAAGCTGCGAGATGTGATGACTGACCACGGATGGCGAAAGGTTCAGCTCTCGCGCGGCACCTCGAAAGGAGCCATGGTCTATCGCTTTGGCGAAGATGGCCATTTGGCGAAGTCTATCAATCATTATTCAAGTAATCCGAACAGTTAAACTTATTTATACCATCTAATTACAACATCCATAAGTGTCCATATTGGTCGCATGAACAACGGCGCGATTGCGCCACCAACTGACGGAGACCTCGATGACCAATCTGAGAACAAAAGTCGCAGCCCTTTCAATTGCTGCCGCAACCCTCGCCACCAGCGCTTTCGCTGATGACAAAGCAAACGTTCAGAAATTCTATGACTTCCTCAGCAATCCGGGCTCGGAAACTCACGCAGAAGCTTTGGTCGCTGTTATTGCAGATGATTGGCAGAGCATCGGTGATTACTCGGGTGACGCCAAGTCGCGCGAAGCGTTCATCGGTCAGCTTGGCGGTTTTTCGAAGCTGATCCCTGATTTGAACTGGTCCGTCGAAGATATGATCGAAGCCAATGGGAAAGTGATCGTGCGTGGTCGCGCCACAGGTACGCCGGTAGGGCCACTCTTTGGTGTCGACGGCGAAGGCCGCAGCTTTGAGATTATGTCAATCGACATTCACACTTTGGAAGACGGCAAAATCGTTCAGACCCATCACGTGGAAGACTGGGCAGGCGCATTGCAGCAGCTTTCGGGCCGGTAATCTTCAAGCATTAGGAGGAACGAAAGAATGAATAGACGCCAAGCAATAATCGCGTCCGCAGCCGCCGCCGCAGGCGCTTCCATCGCCTCGGTCGCCCTCGCAGGAAACGAAGACGAGTCCCAGGCCAGTCTGGATACCGTCATGGCGCTGATGGGCGCCATGGGCAGCGGAGACATGGAGGCGATGGGGATCCTGATGGCCGACGATATGGTCTGGATGAACGAAGGCGACCCGAACATCCCGTGGATTGGGCCCTGGGAAGGGAAAGAGGCGATCATCGGCTTTTTGGGTGTGTTCAGCCAGAACTTTCAGACAACCAAGTGGGTAAACACTGATGTACTGGCCTCGGGCGATACGGTTGCGATCTTTGGCGATATGAACGGGATCACCACGAAATCCGGCAAAGAAATCGGCGAGTTTACCTTCGCCCTTCGGGCCAAAGTGCGCAACGGTCAGGTCGTTCTTTGGAACTGGTTCGAAGACAGCTACGCGGTCAGCCAAGCCTATAACGGTTAATCGATGTTTCAAACCATTGCAGTCGCCAAAGGAAAGGAAATCAAAATGTCCAAGTTTTCGAGTGGATTCTTTGCTTTGGCGGCGGCTTTTCTGCTTGTCACAGGTTCGCAAGTAGTTGCCCAGGCGGTATCGCTTCCTGAACGTGAGGCAGAGCGCCCCCAGACAACAAACGACGTTCCACACATTCAGCTTGGTGTTGAACCGTTGCCAGAGCTAACGGAAAAGATGCTGGCGCATGTGGACACATTTCCCGGCGTTCGCTTGGGCGCCACCCGTGTGTCCCTACCCGGCGCTATAGGGTTCCAACTGGACACCGATCTGCCGTTGGCCAACCCTCAAGCCGTTGTCGGTGGCGGCGAATTTGCGCATGTCCATCCCGATGGCAGTTTGCACGCCTCCTTAGACCCCACCGTCGCCCGCGAAGCAGTTCGCACGGGTTGGGCCATAGCGCATCCTTGGGCAGACGAACGCCCTGGGTGGGAGGGCTTTGTCATGATTTATACACCGCAGACCGAGACCGAATTGGAGGTTGTTCTGCGTCTGCTGGAAAGCTCTTATCGCTTCATTACTGGACGCCCAGCAACGTAACTCAGGCGTTTGCGATTTGTCTAAACCCAAAGAAACGAAAGATAAAGATGACAAACGAAGCACCGACAACCCTTAACAAGGCACAGCTGATTTTTCTGTTCGGACTAATCATCTGGATACTTGCCCAGTTGATCAGGTTCATCGCGATCCCGCTGATCACAAGTGCTGCCAATGGTATAGATGCGCCCGGTTGGATGTATCCTGCCATTCTTGATGTGGTGACCGCCGTATTTGCTATTCCGCTAGCCTTTGCGGTTTGGAAATGGCGCAACTTTACTTCCTGGACGCTGACCTTCACATATCTGACGCTGTCCATAACGGACCACATCGGCGCCCTGACCAACCTGTCATTGATTGGCGAACCGATCGCATTTGAGCGGTTCACCAACGGCGGCAATCCATTTACTGCACCCGTTATCCAAACGACGCTTGATGTTTTGTTCTTCGTCATGCTGATGCTGCCAGGGTTTCGAAGTATCTTTTTTAAAGTGCAGGCAGAATGCAGTGTGTCGTCTTAATGCACTGACAAGGCATGTTTCCAACAGCTGACTCTCGATCAGATGTGCAGCATCCGGCACTTTGGGCTCTCTCCCGTCGTTCGCCGCATATTTCCCAAACGGCGGCTTTTGATGGCCAGATGTTTTTTCGCACCTGTTTCTACAAATGGGGCGAAATCAACACTATCATGATGACGTCATCGCGCTTTGTTGACCAAAAAACACAGTGCATCACCTTTTTGCGGTAGCGAACCGTCATTTTAGCCACCAATGATCCGCCCTACGCCTTCTGTGTCGGCGCTATCTGCGCCAGTTCGCCCGCATCCGCAGAATACCAGACCTCGCTTCTCGCCTTTCGGCACATCAACACAGAGTTTGTGCCAACTAACCACGACCTCCGAACAATGAAGGCTAGTCGCTTTGAATGGAGACGAAGGAAGTGGGTGACGGCGGTGTCGTGATGCAAGGAGTGCCTTTGCAAACTCATACTCTTCCTGATCCATTGCGGGCCCAATCATCACCAGTCGCCGCGACCATGTGCAGCAAAATGGCATTATAAGAGTCGAGGGTACGATCAGGTGTCGTGCGAGCAGATGTTTTTTCGAGCACGGACCATTCTGAAAGGGTGTATACTTTGTCTGATTGCATTTTGTATTGGCTCCAAAATTAACTTGATAGGGACTTTGGTGCGCTAGCGCTTAGCCTGTTTGCCTGCGAATAAAACGCAAACCAATCGGCCACGTGCTCTGTTACGGCTCCGCGACCCTACCGAAACCCAAGTAGGTTGCGGGCACCTTGTCAGTGAGCCAAACACCGTTGTCGGCACGAAAGAATTCAAAGCCGTTCTCGAACATGCGTTGCGCCTCGACACGTAAAACAACCGGCTTTCCGTGTCGTTGTCCGACGCGTTCAGCTGTATAGGGATCAAGCGAAAGGTGGACCTGCTTACGGCGTCCGGGGTTCAACCCATCGGAAAATATCGCATCCAAATTTGCGCTGGCCGTGCCGTGATACAGCTCATCCGGCGGTCGTTGAGGTTCCAGGCCCAGATCCACATCAATTGAGTGTCCTTGGGCTGCCCTAATGCGCTGACCATCATCAGACAGGGTGAAGCGTTTCTTATCGTTGCTCTCGACAAGCTGAGTGAGTTCGTCGCGACTTAGCTTGCGATTGGCTTTCTTCAGCTTCCGCAGCAAATCATCAACGCGAACCCACCCGTGCTTATCAAGCTGAAGACCAATCTCTTCAGGTTTATGCCGAAGCACCAAACTCAGAAACTTGCTTTCTCTACTCATCTCAACCCCCTCACAACTCCGGCCAGGCAATTTCATCATGCGAGAGCGGTAGGCGATTGGCCAGCTCTTCTACGCCGGAGGTCACCTCACTCCGCCTGAATATGCGTCCACTACACTCTTCCGGCATTTGGATAAGCGGAACCCGCTCCTTTATGAGCTGGTCGCCGACTTTCCGGGTGCTGCCCCCAAGAAATTCCGCATAGTGTTTTCCGGGAATAAAGCGCGCCAGAAACCGGTCAACAGAGCTATACGGCACCACCTGCACCGACTTCCGGGACACCGGATGACGCGCCCGAACCAGTTTCAGATGACCTGTGTTCACCAGATGGCGGAGGGTGGCTGCGTTGACACCGAGGAATCCCGCCAGCGTCGATCGCAAATATCCGTTCGGTCTGATCAGGCGCAATGCTTCAGCAACCTCCGCCGGATCCAGGAGCACCGACAGATACCCCTCTTGTTCAGCATCCTTGACAATAGTGTTCAGTTCGCCGCTCTGGATCAGCCGCACCACATCCACGGCGCCCGCTACAGCTTTGCGGCAGACGGACTGAATACCGACTAGCCCATCCGCTTTTGCCGTCGGTGTGCGTGGCACAATACTGGCAAGGAACGCATCGAGTTGCCCTTCATCGTAGTATGGTCTCCCGACAGGGGAGCCGGCGATGGGTCTGATGATCCCACCTGCAACCAGAGCACCAAACTGCGCCCTCGGCGCATTGATCTTTTTCTGAGCCGCTACCTGACAGATCGCCCCGGTAAAACTTTTGACCAGTGGCGCCAATGCCTGTGCATCGAGCACAACACCTTTCGCAGAGTTATCTGCCTGAGGGTCCGGCCTTAGAAACCCGTTTGCACCAAGCAGTTCCACTGTCTGACGGCGGCCGAGCCCCAGTTCGCGCCGCAGGGTTTCAACGCTGTGGACACAACGGGTCGTACAGGTTTTCCCAAGCACCAGATCGCCTTCGCCGATGGGATAGGACTCGGTGAAGAACTTTCTTACGAGATCACGCAAGGGCTCGTATTGCTCCGAATGGGATTGCTCAAGCCAACTGAACAGGCAGCCGTAGTTTCTGCGCGAAAGTGATATGGGAGAACCGGCCTCACGATGCAGTCGCCGCAGCAGATGAAACACCCCATCTTCACCTTCGGACAGGAGCTCAAAACCCTGCGCACCTGCACGACGCTTTTCCACGTCGGATAAATGCTTCACTTTTGCATCGACACCAAACAGATCGACAACTCCGAAGATCTCAGCGCCAAGTGCAACTGCACCGAATCCGATATTGTCGAGCCATGTGCCCTGTTGTTCACCCGCCAGCCGACGGGTGAGATAGTCTTCCAAACCTGTTGAGACCTGACATGCAACCAGCTCTCTCAACTGATCAGCCCCCAATTTGAGATCGCGGATACGCCCGGCAAAATCATGGGGACCACGGCTGTGCGAATAGCTGTCGTCGTCATACAACCTGACCTGGTGGTGAAGGCATGTCCGGATTGAGGGCACATGCCAGGCGCATCTCTGCGCCGCGCCACCGCCAGTGTCTGCGCTGATGTCATCCTCGACACACTCCGGACAGAACCGCAGGCGCCTGCGCGTGATCCAGCGTTTCTCAATAAGCTGCCCGGCCAGCCGGTACTGCCCGGTCGACACTTTGCGAACAACACCACGCATCAGTTGAGCAAGTTCCACTCCGCCGAGTTGGGCGAGGATCGAAAGGGCCCGTTCATCGCCGTCAGCGATGGCCTGAAGAGAAAAGCCCTGATCGGTGCAAAACTCCGAGGCAAAGGAAAGACCATTCGCCCAGGCAAGCCGGGATGCGAAGGATGCCGGGGTTTCCCCCGGCATCAAGGGAACAAGGATCGGCAACAACGGCATTATGCAGCCCCCCTCTTGATTGCTGGCGCTATCTCCAGCTCCGCTCCGCTGAGAAGTTGACCCGTCTTAATGGTGCGGAAATTCTCAGCAATGAATGGGTTCAATGCATCAACACAGCGCTTCTGTTTCCGATAGGCCCCCGCGAAGTGACTTTGTTCAAGGGTTTGGTTCCCATCGCACAACGCCAGTTTGATAGCCGATATGATCAGCCCAATTTTCGACCCGAACTCGTAGCGGGCCGCATGCAGCAGTCGTCGCGCGAATGCCGATGTCTCAAGCGTTTTGCCGCGCGACAGTTTTGCCGCATCGAGATAGGCACCCAGCACGCCCATCACCTCATGCCCATGGGCGGCGTAGCTCATGGGCGCAAAATGCACGGGCTCAAACCTCCGGCTGAGCTGTTCATCCCGGTTGATCAGATCCAGGAGTTCACAGGTGCCACTGAGGATCAGGCTAACCGGCCATTCCGCGTACTCCAGACAGGATTTCCAGACCAGCATCACCTGATCAAACTCAGATTTCGACTTGGTCCTGAGGATATGCTGCGCTTCGTCAAAATGCAGAAAAAGTGTCTTATGGGAGCGCGCCTGATGCATCACCTGCCGCCAGATCGAATGCCCTGTCCGAGATCCCTTGCTCTCATATCCATATGCTTTGAGCGTATCGAGACCGACACCTTTGATCGTCGCTTCTGACGCCAGACGCACAGTCAACGCCTGTTGATATGGTTTTCCATATGCCACATGCGGATGCTTCTGCAGAAGATGTTCTATGCCAAAACTCTTGCCGGCACCGGCATTACCAATGACAACAATGCCGCGCTGCGCTGTCGTGCGGCCAGCAGCTGTATGCGCTTTGCGTCGGTAGAGAATATCATCAACCTGATCCCGGAGCTCTAGGTAAGTGTCATGGGCGATAAAGCGGTGTTCAAGGTCAGCCACGATGTGGCTGACCTCCTCACGGGACATATGTGTCATTGCCCGTCCTCCATACGCCAGCGCGGACGCGAGATCGGCATGGCCTGTTCCGCATCATCCTCCCCGGGAGTGATCTCCGGTAGCTGTGGTGGCGCCACCTCTGCCCTGGCAATTACGCCATCAAGGAGACCTCGTTTTTTCCTGGAAACCGAGGGGATAATGCCCGCCACGACCTCCAGTCCAAGCCAGAGATGCTCCCGATTGCGCTCAACATCGGCTTTTGTCGGAGCAAGCGCTGAGAGCCCGAGCCGTTGAGAGGCAGCGCGATCCTCCTCCGTGAAGTCTGCAAATGCCTGATCAATGATATCCTGCGTCAGTTCTGCCTCCGCCTCAAAACGGCGGCGCAGATTGCTGCAGGCCTCCGTCCAGAGACCCAGCGACAGACCATCAAACCCTTTTGCCAGGGGGCGGGCGACAACCCAGACACCATCCAGATTGACCTCGATAAGGCCAAGGTCCTGATGATCCACCCGGATCTCGACCTCGAGATCGGGATTGGAGAGAAAATGGTGCCGGACCATCTCACAGGTGTAGAAGATGCCCGCAAACCGAACCCCGCGCCCGGAAATGCTCCGGGTATATTTCCGACCGAAGGCGCCTAGGCGCTCAATCCGGCTCGGGGGGCGGGGCTTGCCAACGGTCAAACACAATTCCCGCCAGCAGTTCAGCGGGGTCTGTCCACCGATGCCCCCGTGCGGTTTGTTGTTGTAAACATCGACAACAAAGCGAACCAGGATCCGGGTCAACTCGTCATCAGCAAGCGCAGCATAATCTTCAGGCACAAAATCACCTTTTTCGACGATGTTTGAATAGGTGCGCGCACTCAAACACTCCATCAACTCTATGCCGAAAGTCCTGAAGCAGCGCTCGATATGTCCGCGAAGTTTGGGAACACCTGCTGGCGGGAACATGACTGTTCCCCGAAGGTCCGTTACCGCGCCCCGGAAATCAAAGTTCGCAAAGGCCACACCCTGATCGGAAGCAACAGTTTCAAAACCGGTACCCGGCCAGTCCGGAAGCGCGCAGCCAAAGAGACGGGCCAGATCCCCCTTATCCCGGGTTGCCAAGTCCAGTGCTGCAATCGCATCTTCAGTATTTGGCGTCGCGCAGACCTTCACCGAGAGGATCAGTCGCGTCCGCACATCAATCACGACATAGATCCAGCGCCGCCCTTTCGGTAGTGCTTTGATCTGCTCCTCTGTCAGATGACCGAAGACACCGGCCTCGGCAAAGAAGGTAATCAGGTCGACCTTCCATTCATCGATTTCCAAACGCTCCCCTGGGCGCAGGACATTCAGTCCTTCGCCGATGATTGCAAAATGCCGGTTGGCCGCTTCGAGGCCCTGGCGCTGGCACATCACATGGTAAGGCTCAAGACGACATATCTCTCTGTAGATTGTGCTTTCTGCGGGAACGGCCAGAGGCGGCAGGCCGCGATCGATCCGATACGCATTCGCCAGCCGGAAAGCCCGTTTTGTCTGGCGAATAACGCTCTTCTTCGACGGGCGTTTAAAACTCGCATATCGATCCGCGCATTTGCGAAGCAGGGCAGCACTCTCGGGACCAAATTTGACCTTCGTCCGTCCCGCCAGATAGCGCTTGTCTATGAGCGCTAGAACGCACCGACCACTAGCCTCATAAGCGCGGACCCAACGCAGCAAGGCCGAAGAGCCTGGCGGGTCAATCTCGTTGCTTGACCGCTTCTTTCCTCCATATTTGCGCCTCCCGGCATCCTTATCAGGCTGTGGAATCTGCATCGTGATTTTCGGCGCCACACTCCGAATCCAGGTCTCCACATCTTTCCAGTAGCGGCCAATCTCTCCGCGTGCTTCAGCATCCAGAAAGAGATCACACCAGGCTTGGCGGAAGAAGACCGTTGAGCGTTGTTTTGCAGGCAAATGGGTGACAATCTGATCGGCAAACTGAACACGCTGCCGGGCGGCCTCTTCACTGTGATAGCCATCACGAATGGTAATGTGACCGGTCTTCAGACCTTCGTTGATCTCATCGTAGGTGAGCTCGTCAAAGACAATTTCTCCTTCACTCCAGCGACTGATGATGACACCTAACGGCCCTTGCTCCACGAGAAGACCCGGGACGTCGCCTTGCTGAATCTGCGAATAGGGCTCGAGACGAATGATATCAGTCATTGCATGCCTCCCTCGACCAGCATGTCGAGATCAATAACGCCGTCCTGGATCGGGCGCAGGACACCGGCATAGATCGCTTTGAATATTTCCGGCCAGGCCCTGCCGCCAATATCGGCTCTTAAAATCAGCTCCCGGATCGTGACCGGCAGATCGATCTCGGCGGCAAGCTCTGCGATTATCGCGGCCGCCTCCGGGTCATCCTCGCGCCGATAGGCAAACAGGCGCCGTGCATTCAGCGCCTCCCACTGGTCGTAGTTTTCCTCAGTAATCAGCACCAGGTAATCAGCAAAATCGTCTGGCATTGCCGCCGCCACATAACCTAGTTTCTCTTCAAGGTTCTGAGCTCTGGCACGTTCTGCCGGCTTAATCTCAGCGGCGATTCTGGTTCCGTCCTTTAGCGTGTAGACTTGGTCGATTACTTTCCGACGCCTGCGACCATCAGCATCGACGTAGTCAATGGCAGATGGCTGCTCGACCATGTCAGCCACGGGGTATAGAGCTGTTGTCGTGGTGAAGGTGTCAAATTCACGAAGGCTGTCGAACACGACTTTCTGGCTTTCGCCCCCATTGGGACGAAATGCGCCAGTCTCTACGAAAGTACGCACACGCGAGCGCTCTGGCATGTTGCGTGATGCACGATTGGCCCGAGGGGCCACAAAGATTTCTTTTTCCATGTTTTTTGATGGTGTGCGGGATCATTCCCTGACCAATATGATCCGGGTGAACCGCACACATTCCTCTTGTCCAATGATGGAAGGCGGCCGAGCTCAACCAGTCGGGTCAAAAGACCCGGCCGCCAGACTTGACTTTTGAGGGGAATCGAGAGACCTTCTGAGTGTCGGCTATCAAACGACGTGAAGGCCCTTGAGAGTCCGCTCTCGGGGCTTTTCTATTTTCTAGATCATCGTTTCATATCCCCCTTCTTTCCAGAGGCGGCCACCGACCACAGGTCTTCGACACGAAATCCTGTGCGCTCGGCTACGGCTGCTTCGATCTTCGCCGACCGCCTACGCCCGGCAAGTACGTTCGACACCGCCGAACGACTATACCCGATGCTCTCGGCCAGCTCGGTGATTGTTGTCTGAGCCATCCCGAGATGCAGTTTCACAATCTGCTGGCGCATTTTGTTGGCATCCATGTTTCGCGGCCTTTGGCAGGAACTAACGTTTCCATTGATGTCGAAACGAATGTTCCAACATCCCCGATTCTAGGAGCATCTCCGTTGGACAATCAAGAGCTAAGAAGCCTTGAGCGCGTTGATAACGTTGAATTTTCTCAGTTAGTTTTGATTATTAACTTACGTTAGAGCCCCAAGAGTTAATCTTCAATTCTGCTAATAACTTAACGGGTGAAACGGTCGTTTCCGGAGGAGGGAAATGTGCGGGGGGCATCTTTTCGAAACGTTGTAAGCGTCAACGACCATCACAAGGGACTGCCGCGCTGCGCCGCTTCCGAGACCACGAGACGTGCCGAGAAAGAGGAGTTTGGTAGCAGCTGATTTACGCTTGGAAGCCGGTGTAGATATGTCGGCTCGGGGAAGGCGCAGCTCAATCCTTCAGCCGGAAGAGGTCCGCGACATCAAGATTCAGAGCGTCGGCTATTCTGATGACGGTTTTGAGACCGGGATTTCTCTCCCCGCGCTCAATTCCACCAATATATGTACGGTCCAGATCCACTTCATGGGCAAAGCTCTCTTGCGAGTAGCCTTGCGCCTTGCGGGCTGATCTCAGGTTGTTCCCGAAATCATTCGCTGTGAACCGATTTACCATCCTCTCAAACGGCAAGAAAGATGTTTAATCGTCTACGGACTTATCGTATCATTTTGCGGAGAAGGCTTTATTCTGAGGATGTTTACATGTTTGATGAGTACCCTGACGGTAAGATCGAGGCCGACTCAGAACGGTTTGCGCAGATGAGCGGGATTGCCAGATCGCGCCTGGCTGAGGTGAACGGTATTCCCGACGCGGGCCTCGGTTCAAAGTTCAGACGCCACCTCGCGCTTTCCAGACTGAATGCGCAGCTTTCATTCTATGGCTGGGCGATCCGCAAAGATGGAACCCTCTTTGAGGTACCCTTGCGTGGGGAGCCCGTGAAGTTGCGCAAGGAAGACGGGTCAAAACCACTCCCGGGTAGCGTCGAAGAAATCAACGAACAAGCCAGAATTATGTATACTGAAACCGGGAAGTTGTTCGATCCGACAACCGGTCGCCGTTTACCAAATTCCGAACGGCATCGCTTTGGCATCGCATAGACGTGCAAAAACCTGTGTGATGCGAGGGACGTGATATGGCTGTTCTCGAACTTCCCGACATTCCAGACGTAGTTTTCGCTGAACTGCAGTCCTTGGCGCGCCGATCAGAGTTGTCAGTGGAGGACTACGCCAAGGACGTCATTTGCGATGCGGTCGCTCAATTCTGGCATAGTAGTAAGGATGACATCACGATCACGCAGCTTCAGGCAAATCTGGAAGCGATCTTGAGGGTCGCGGAACGAGAGCCGGTTTTCATCGTGAGAAAGGATGGTCAGCGACATGTACTCCTGCCACCTGAGGAGTTTGAGCGTATCAACAGGTCAACTGAAGACCGATGATCACTGGGTAGACGTACGGTGCTTTGCGGGCATTGATCCCTTTCAGATCAACGTTTCCAGAAGCGCTTAGATTTCGGTATTTTAGCTTTGAGATGTTTCTTCAGATCGGTGAAGCCACCGACCTTTACCCCATCAATGAAGATGAGAGGTGTTGTAGCAATGTGGTGCATGTCTTTGAACGCATCGGTTTCCCGCCGTGTCCGCAAGATGTGTTCTTCAATCTCAAAGTTCTGTTGCCGCAGCAGATCGCGGGCTGCCGTCCCATAACCACATGTATAGTTCGGTAGGTCCATGCGATACAGAACAGCCTTGGGCACTTGAACGACTCCGCTTATCTCTTGTCGATGTCGGACTTTGCTGTCCGAAGCGCAAGGCGAAATCGGTAACTTTATCGTTGGGGCAAGCGGCCCAAACCGGACACCCGACCGGACCTCGTGATGCTGCGATGCGGCCCGTCATTCCTGCCGTTCGCTGCAAATGCAAAATCTGTTGATCGGCGAACTCACAGTTTGCGGGACAAACCTGCCTTTTGCTAACGCAGCCATTGCTGACGCAGAAAATGCTCGCGGGCGCGGCATGGTTCTCGCTGTAAAGCTGCATGTGTCGCCAGAGCGGTCATTGAAGGCCGACAGAAGGGCGAAGTTCAAACCGTTCTTTCGCTGCAGCCAAGATTAATTTACGAGGAGCGGGGCAAATCTGCCATAGATTTTCTTGGATCTAACGGCCGCTTTTGGGGAATTCGCCTCTCGTGAAGTCGACAAAGTGAGCGCTTGCACTTGCGGCGCTGAGCGCCGCGTAAAGCAATGAAATTTCCAATACAGGTCGAAATGCGATGCTGATTCCGCCAAAACGTAAATTAACTCTATGTCGCTTTAAAACTCGGCAATCAAAGCGCAGACGAAGATAACCAAACCTTTCTAAAAGCTTGTTGCTGGAACCCAGGTACGCAGTTCGTATCCGAAGCTACAGGGCTGTGTTTCAGAATCTCACCTTCTCGATTGCGAAACTATTGCTCCAGGAGCCGAGACGACTCTTGAGGCCAATTCGTGGCCAGACAACATGCACTCAGTTTCGTTTTGCCCCTGGATGTAAGCTGCGAGATATGCGCCATTGAAGCTGTCGCCCGCCGCCGTGGTATCGATCACGATTTCCGCTGTCTTGAATTCTGGGTGCGCGTGTGGCTCAAGAAACGGCGAAACCGGCCCTCGCGCTCCACGTTTTATCGCGCAGGCTTCCCAGGTTTTTTCATTGAAACGGGAGATAACCGCGTCTTCGCTAGTCTCATTGAACAACGCCATCTCATCATCGATTGAAGGCAGCGCGATATCCGCGATGTCCCACATTTCCGAGAGACATGTTTGTGCAGCATCCGTGCTTTCCCACAGTTGGGCGCGATAATTGGAGTCAAACGCGATCAGGCTTTGTCCAGATTCCGACAAGATCCGAAGTTCGTTCATCAAAGCCTGACGAGAAGCTGGTTGAAGAATGGCCAGTGTGATTCCTGAGAGATAAACAATCCTTGAATTTGGAAGCGGTCGCACATCGTCATGATCGGTAAACATTCCCCGTGCAGCGGAACTTGCGCGCCAGTAGGAGAAGCTGCGTTCGCCTGACGCGTCGGTGGATACTGCGTAGACCCCAATGTTTCGCTCAGGATTTGTCGATATTTGGTTTGTATCTATCCCCTCACTTCTGGCCGCATCAATAAAGCTAGCTGAAAGCGGGTCGCGCCCAATGGATGTCTTGTACGCGACACTGCCCGGTTGGTTGAGCGCGCGCGCGCAGTAAACCGCAGTGTTATATGTGTCTCCAGCAAATCCCACTTTGAAATCACCGGACGTTCCTTTGCGGATTTCGGCCATCACTTCTCCGATGCCGAGCAAGCTAAACTCCATTTTGTCCTTTCCCGGGCTGTGTCGCCAAAGAGGTCTGTATTTGTGCCGTGATCTAGTGTATTATGATAACGTTATCAATACTTGATTGGAAAAACCTGACAAATGTGTGAGAATGTTTTAAAAATCAGCCCACATTGTCCGGAAGGCTGGCTTGAAGGGCTGGAAAGTACCAACCCAATGGACCAAATGCCTACTAAGCGCTAGCAATCATACCGGACGACCAAACTAGGACTCTTCGGTCGGAAGGCGCCTTTGAGCGAAAATATGGTACGGGCAAATCGATGAAAAAAAGAGCAACGATAGTTGACGTCGCAAAAGAGTGTGGCGTGTCACAGGCAACTGTCGCAAGAGTTCTGAGCGGCCAAACCGGCATCCGCACCAAGGAAAGCACCAGAAAGCGTGTTTTGGAAGCGGCTAAAAAGGTCGGCTATCAGAGGAATGCGATCGCCGCCAATTTCAGGCTGCAAAAGACCAATTCGATTGCTGTCTCGATCGCTGACATAACCAATCCCTTTTTCCCCGAACTGGTGAAGGGCATTCAGGAGGTTCTGAGAGACGCCGGGTACAGCGTTGTTCAACTTTACAACGACTGGGACGCAGACGTTGAACAGGAGCATTTCGACTATATGGTGCGCACATGTGTGGAAGGTGCGATCATTTCTCCGTCAGCTTCCACAACCGGGTTTGACGCGCTCCAATCCACGCCATTTGTCCTGCTGTCGAACTCAGATAAATTCGCGATGCACGATACTGTTGGCAACGACAGTCGCAGCGGAATGCGCCTTGCTCTCGAACGGTTGTACCAACTTGGCCATCGTCGCATTGCCCTATTCGTTGGTGGTTCGATGCGATCGGGGTCAAACTGGAGGGCGGAACTTTTTCGTGAGTTTCATCGCGAGAGAGGGCTGTCGGTTGACCCAGAATTGATATTGGAAAGTGACTACGGCGTCAGTTCAACTTCTTCTTTCGCTGCTGCGCGAAAGATCATGAATTCATTTCTTGACCGACCAGATCTGCCAACTGCGATATTCTCCTCAAATGACATTCTTGCGCTTGCGACACTGCAGGTCGCAAATGAAAAAGGGATCGACGTGCCGGGCCGATTGTCCGTTGTCGGAATGGATGGGATTTTTTCGGGTGAGGTGAGCTATCCGCCACTCACCACAGTTCAAAAAAACCGAAGAGAAATAGGTCGCACTGCTGCGCTTGCGCTGTTGGACAAAATAAAAGCCTCTGAAGATGGACCGGCAAGACGGCAGCTGTTGAGTTGCAAACTGCTTGAGCGGGGATCGATGGGACCAGCAATGACAGGCAGCCAGGACTAGAAATCTTCCAAGGCGTTTTGGTTCTGGCCCGGGTTCGACGTCAGATCAGACGGGATCACCTGCTCGGAAAGTTGCATATTGACTCCGTCCAGAATCAAATGATAACGTTATCACCAATTGGCGCGATACGAGCCCGCCAGACCAGGTATTGGTCGACGGTCGCAGCGCCCTAAAGAGAAAGAGTGAGGAATTCCAAATGTCGATGTCCAAGGTATTCGGTTTGAAAGGCATAGAGCCAAAACCGAGAACGACCAATCAAATCTGGGCCAAGGACGTGGGGTATGATGAGGCCCCCTGGTATCACGAACGCATGGGGTTGACCGAGCTTGAGGATTTTCTGGACGTTGCCGGTGAACGCATTGACTATGTGAAGATCGCAACGACACAAGTGCTGAACCACCCGGCGGAATGGGTAAAGCGCAAGATTGCGCTCTACAAAAAGCACAACGTCCAGCCCTATCTGGATCACGGTTTCTTTCTTCGGGCTTATAAGAATGGTGTTGTTGACGAAGCCATCGAAGCGGGTGCAGAGCTCGGGTTTCCTGTGATCGAATTCATGAACACCTTTGGCGACGTTACCGACGAACAACTCAAGTCGTGGCGCCAACGCGCCTTAGATTGTGGGATGAGCATTATCTATGAGCACCATCCCGAACGCGGATGGCGTAAAGGTCGGGCCGATATTGTCGATGTGCCGGCCACAGCAGCGGAAATCGCCCAGGGCGCAGAGCCGTTTCTGGCGCATGGTGCGTTCACGCTTTTGATCGACCACGAAGAGATTGAGATACAGGAAGAAGCCGCGAAGGACGTTCTGAATGAAGTCCGCGAGATTCTGGGCAAAGATCGTGTGGCGTTCGAGGTCACGTCGACCAAAGAAGCGGAGATGCTGTGGTATACAAACCTGCTGGACTATTTCGAGATGTTTGGCAGCGACTGTAATGTCACCAACATCATGCCAAGTCAGGTCATGTTCATTGATCCGCTGAGATCGGGTGAAAGACCGGCCAACCTTTTGTTCGACCGTTATCCGGAACTGAACCCGGTGCGTCACAAATAAATTTTTCGGCCGGTGATGATAACGATATCAAATTATTCGCTAGCCGGAGCCAAAACAAAGCTGCTGCGATCAGACGGTCGCGTGGGAGGAGCAACATCAACAAACGGATCGACAAATAGAGAAAGACACCGCGCGTTTCGAAGGGCATGATTTCGGAATGCGCGCCAGAGGGAACCCGAAGGATGCGTCAGTGTTCGCAGGGTTGCCAAACATCAATGGCGCAGAGGTATCATCCTCGCACCGCCAAACTCGGTCGCAAACAAGACCTGCGGCCAATTTCGGAGGAGAATAGAATGTTAAAGAAAACGCTCAAGACCATGTCCGGCGTGATCGCTGCAGGGGTATTGTCGGTTTCGGCAGGCACCGCGCTTGCAGAAGTGAATTTCGAGGGTGAAACGGTCACGATCATCATCCCGTTCAAAGAGGGCGGTGGCACGTCGCGCACGTTCCGCTTTTTCCAGCCCTACCTGTCCAAATATCTGCCGGGCAATCCGGTGATCCAGCTTCAGCATATGCCGGGCGGTGGCACGATCAAAGGTGGCAACTTTTTCCATGACAATCAGGAATCTGACGGCACATTTGCGCTTGCGACATCGTCTTCCGTGAACATGCAGCAGGCGACCGGCAACCCGCTGGCCAAATTTGACCTGCTGTCCTATGAACCGGTTTTGTCGCTGGCGACTACGACCCACTGGGTCACGCATGCGGATCTGGCAGATGGCCCCAACGACGTTTCCGGGTTGCAGGAATTGCCCGTCGCCCTGTTCCCGTTCAAAACAGCGGCTTCGGCGGATATGTTCCACCTGTGGATCTATAAAACACTGGGTATTGACGGTGCGCGCCCAATTCCTGGCTTGTCCAGTTCTGCCGGGTATCAGTCCTTTCAGCGCGGTGAATTGCAAATGGCGTCGCACGGGACAGGCAACTTCCTGAAGACAATCAGCAAAGACATCGCCGACGGCAAAGTGCATCAGTTCATGACGCTGGGCGTGTTGCAGCCTGATGGATCTGTGCAACGTCCGTCCTATTCACCTGACGCACTGACCTTCCCGGAAATGTACGAAAAGGTACACGGCAAGCCGCTGGAAGGTGCAGAGCGTGAAGCCTATGAAGTGATCGCGGCCAATTGGGGTCCTGCATCCAAAGGTCTGGTTCTGCCCACCGGCACACCGACGGAAATCGTTGATGCATGGCGCAAGGCAGTCGAGGAAATGACGAAGGACCTCGAGTTCATTGAGGCTGCCCCCAAGAATATCGGGCCTTTTCCGGTCGTCATTGGTGAAGACGTGCGCGGCATCATCGGCAAGGCTGTCGACCTGTCCGATGCGAGCAAGCAGCAGTTCAACGACGCAATTGCGCATTACAACCTGACGTATCGGATCGAATGATACAGACGCGGTAATTCCGAACCAGACTGGTCCCGGATTCTGTTCGGGGCCGGTCAATTCCAGAACGTTTGTCAAAGCGTTGTAATGATTGCACTCTCGCCAACCGAGGCCGCCCCACGCACATGTGAGGCGAGACTTGAACCGATAGCGCTACGAATACGTAGCGCCGAAACATGCTGGCGGATGTCTAAACTAATTCACGAAAGAGGTCGCCGTGGAAGTTGAAATGTTCATCTCAGCGCTGACGCAGCTGTTCCAGATATCCCATTTTCCCTATCTCATGGCCGGAGTGCTTCTGGGTCTGACCTTGGGCATTTTGCCCGGTCTTGGCGGAACGTCGGGTCTCGCGATCCTGCTGCCCTTTGTCTACACGT
This sequence comes from Thalassobius sp. MITS945101, assembly GCF_047123305.1. Taxonomy (GTDB): domain Bacteria; phylum Pseudomonadota; class Alphaproteobacteria; order Rhodobacterales; family Rhodobacteraceae; genus Thalassobius. The sequence continues at coordinate 2,448,288 of NZ_CP138918.1, read as the reverse complement.
TTGAGCCAAGCGTTGCCCTGGCCATGATGATCGGCGTGCTGGCGCCCACGACCACATCGGACACCTTTCCGGCGGTCTTGCTGGGCATACCCGGAACGGCCGGTTCACAGGCGACGGTTCTGGACGGGCACCCGCTGGCCAAGAAAGGTCAGGCATCAAGGGCGCTGTCCGCAGCTTTCCTCTCGTCGCTGGTGGGTGGATTGTTCGGGGCGATGATCCTGAGCATTTCGATTTTCTTTGCGAAACCGCTGATCATGTCTTTCGGCTTTGGCGAACAGTTTCTTCTGATCATCCTTGCCTTGTTGATGATCGGTGCGTTGACAGGGGCCAACTTCCTGAAAGGGCTGGCCAGCTGTGTGATTGGCCTTGTGATTGGCACTATTGGTCTGGCCCAGATTACCGGCGAGCCCAGATATACGTTCGGCACGTTGTATCTCGTCGATGGATTTCCGTTGGTCGTCATGGGGCTGGGGCTCTTTGCGGTGCCGGAAATTGTTGGTCTTCTTCAGTCGAAATCGACCGTCGCGGGCGGCGGAAAGCTTGAAAAAGGCTGGTTGCGTGGCATGCGCGATGCCGTCAGCAACTGGTTTCTGATTATCCGGTGCTCGACCGTTGGTGTGCTGGTTGGGGCGCTGCCCGGGCTTGGAGGAACGGTCGTTGACTGGATCGCCTATAGCCACGCAAAACAGACCATCAAAAACCCCGAAACGTTGGGTACCGGAGACATTCGCGGCGTCATCGCGCCGGAATCGGCAAATAATGCAAAGGAAGGCGGGGCGCTTATTCCGACCATCCTGTTCGGGATCCCCGGATCCGGCAACAAGGTGCTTTTGCTTGGCGGTCTGGTACTGGTCGGGATCGAGCCCGGCATCGAAATGGTCACGACGCAGCTGGATATCACCTATCTGATCATCTGGTCGCTGGCGGTGGCGAATATTTTCGGCGCCGGACTGTGCCTGTTTCTGGCACGGCCAATGGCTCAGCTGACCCGCGTTCCTTTCTTTATTCTGGCACCTATCCTGGTTGTTCTGATCTTTTTTGCCACCTTTAATAATGGCCGCGACTGGAGCGATTTTGTCGCCCTGATGCTGTTTGGCGGTGTGGGTGTGCTCTTCAAAACTTACGGCTGGTCGCGGCCCGCGCTTTTGATTGGGTTCTTCCTGTCATCCAAGATTGAATTGCTGAGTTACCAGGTGAGCGCCGCCTATGGTCTGTCCTTTCTGTATCGCACTGGATCGATCATCCTGATTGTTCTGGCATTGGGCACGATCTTCCTGCTTTTGCGTCAAAAAATGACACCGGATGGCAAATCGACTGTAGAAGAGGCGGGCAAACAGACCATGTTCACCTGCCTTATGGCGCTGTTTCCCATCACCATGATCCTTCAGGTCATGAGCTTGGATTTCCGTGCCAGCGTCTATCCGATTGCTCTGAGCGGCGTATTGCTGTTGCTGCTTGCATCCATTGCCGGTCTGCAAATGATGCAGCAAAGACCCGGGATGAAACGCGTGATTGCCTCCAATGCGGCCTCGCGAACCATGTCCCGGAACATCTTTGAAAACCACGGCACGTTGTATGAACAGGTGCGCGCCTTTGCTATGATCCCTGTGTTCCTTGGGCTGGTGTTCCTGCTTGGGTTCCCGATTGCGGCTGTGGCTTTGATCAACGGGTTCATCCTTATGCATGATCGCAGCAAGTATCTGGTTTCGATCATTGTCTCGGCGGCGGTTCTGATCATTCTCTGGACTCTTTCGGGTGTTCTGACACTGCAATACCCCGCTGGCATCATTGCAGATTTCTTGCCGCTTCCATGGTGGCTGGGTGGTCGCTGAAGCCCCGCGGACAGCCCATTTCGAACAGGAAACAAAATGACAAATGAAAAGAGCTTTGTAGAAGCACGAAACGGCATGATCGAAAGAGAGGCCAAACCACGCGAACGCGGCATCAACTATGTCCGTGCGCCGAAAATCCTGGGGCAGTATTTCGCGGATTTCCTGACTTGCTACGGCGCGCTGACAGATATCGTCAAACTGGGCACCAACCAGCTCACCTTTATCCCGGAGGACGAGATCAAAAAGGCAATCCAGCGCAGCCATGACCATGATGTGCGTGTCGCCGTCGGCAATCCCATCATGGATCAGGCCCTGAGTGCAGGATCACAGGCGACCCGGGACGTCATCAATTACGTCGCCGGGCTGGGCGTTGACGTGATGGAAATTTCGGTCATCGCCCGCACCATCGACGACGAAGATCTGGCGGATCTGTTGGATTACGTGAATGGCAAAGGAATGAGGCCGATTGTCGAATGCGGATTGTCCTTTGCCCATGAACCGGTGGTCGATGGACGCACATTCTCCAAACGTAAGAAGGCGCAGGCCAAGCGCGCAATGGAAAATGGGGCTTGGAAGATTTTGATTGAGGCCGAAGGCGTATATGAAAACGTGAAATCGGGCGAGGAACGCTGGGATTTCGTCGATGATTTTGCGGCGGATTTCGAGGTTCGTGACCTCATGTTCGAGGCAGACGATCAGGACGTCATGTCCTATTACGTCAACGCCTATGGGCCGAAGGTAAACGTATTCGTGGACAATTCGCAGGTCATGCAGATCGAAGCCGCACGGCGCGGTTACGGCCCCTGTACGCTGACCTGGGCAAAAGCAGCTGTGTTTTCCAAAGACTAAGCGGAACAAGCAGCGCCAAGAAAAGAGACTAGAGCATTGAAACTTCTTGATGATGATCGGCTATTCCCGGGCAACCCGAAAGGATTGGGGTTGGCCCGGGCTCTCTTTGCGAGCATCCGTGACCTGCCAATCGTTAGCCCGCACGGCCATACGGACCCTGCCTGGTTTGCAAGGAACGCGTCATTTGAGAACCCGGCGGCCCTGTTTGTGACCCCGGATCACTATGTCTTTCGGATGCTCTATTCGCAGGGTGTCGCCCTGGAAGATCTGGGCATAAAGCCGAATGATGGCAGCGCGTTTGAGACGGACCCACGAGAGATCTGGAGGCGTTTTGCCTCGCATTACTATCTGTTCCGGGGCACGCCGTCGCGCCTTTGGATCGACCATTCTTTACAAGAGGTATTTGGCGTCAGTCAGGTTCTGTCAGGTGAGACGGCAGACGAAATTTACGATCAGGTTGCGCAGTCTCTGACGCAGCCAGAGTTTCGACCGCGTGCTTTGTTTGACCGCTTCAATATCGACGTGATCGCCACGACCGAAGGCGCGCTGGATACGCTTGAACACCACGACGCGATCACGAAATCCGACTGGCGTGGGCGCGTAATCACGACGTATCGCCCGGACGCAGTGATCGACCCGGACCATCCGCAATTTTCGGCAAATCTTCAGAACTTCGCAGAGATCACCACCTGCGACACGACAACCTGGCAGGGGTATCTGGACGCCCATCGCGCCCGGCGTCAGACGTTCCGCGAACATGGTGCGACAGCCACCGATCACGGCCATCCCACAGCGAGAACGGCCAATCTGGCGGCGAGCGAAGCAGAGGCGCTGTTCAATTCAGTCGTCAGTGAGAAACATACTCCGGAACAGGCCGAACTTTTCCGGGCGCAGATGCTGACCGAAATGGCAAAGATGAGCCAGGATGACGGGATGGTCATGCAGATCCACCCGGGATCATACCGAAACCATTCTTCGGAAGTGTTCAGTCGATTTGGGGCTGACAAGGGGTTCGATATTCCGCGCAGAACAAATTACGTGAGCGACCTGCGACCCTTGCTGGACGTTGCCGGACACGACCCGAATTTCACACTCATTGTCTTTACACTGGATGAAACTGCTTATGGTCGCGAACTGGCCCCGCTGGCGGGCGTTTATCCGGCATTGAAACTTGGCCCGGCCTGGTGGTTTTTTGACAGCGCCGACGGGATGCGCCGGTTCCGCGAACTGACCACGGAAACCGCCGGTTTCTACAACACTGTGGGCTTTAACGATGATACCCGCGCTTTCTGTTCCATCCCGGCGCGGCATGACGTTGCCCGCCGCGTGGATTGCGCCTTCCTCGCTTCGCTGATCACATCTGGTCGCCTGCGCGAAGACGAGGCTTTCGAACTGGCGCAGGATCTTACGGTCAACCTTGCAAAGCGGGCCTATCGGCTATGAATTCCGAGAACAAAAAAAGGCTGCGCAGAGCTGAACCAGCACCGAAAGCCGGCATTGTACATCTGGGGCTTGGCGCCTTTTTCCGGGCGCATGGGGCAATCTACATCAAGGAAGCCATGGCGCAGTCGGGCGGCGACTGGGGGGTCGTTGGCGTCTCGCTCAGATCCCCGGGTGTTCGTGACAAGTTGGTTCAACAGGGCTGTCTTTATACCGCTTTGGAATTGTCAGGTCAGGGGCTGAAATGTCAGGTCGTCGATGTCGTCACATCCGTCCTTGTAGCGCCCGAGGATCCTAACGCGGTTCTGCAGGAATTGATCGCCAAGGCAACCCGGATCGTCAGTCTGACGGTAACGGAAAAAGGGTACTGTCGCGGAGGCGCGAATACTGTGCTCGACTTTGACCATCCCGATATCAAACATGATCTGCAAAACCCCACGCCAAGATCCGCGCCCGGGTTTCTGGTGCGCGCTCTGGAAATGAGGTGGCGTCAGGGAATGCGCCCTTTCACGGTTTTGTCTTTGGATAACCTGCCAGAAAATGGCAAACTAACCCGGCAGATCGTCTGCGAATTTGCTGCGCGGATCGACCCGGACTTGGTGCGTTGGATTGAGGCGGAGTGCAAATTCCCATGCACCATGGTCGACAGGATTGTTCCGGCCACAACCGAAGAACTGATCGACCGCGCGTCCGGCATCAGCGGGTACCACGATCCCGCGGTTGTAGCGCACGAACCATTCCGGCAGTGGGTGATCGAAGACGACTTCGTCGATAGCGCCCGGCCAGCTTTTGAAGCCGCCGGCGCTCAGCTGGTCGACGATGTCGAATCTTTCGAACATTTGAAGCTGCGCATGCTCAATGGTACCCATTCAGCGCTCGCCTATCTTGGCAGACTTGCGGGGTATGAAACCGTCGCAGAGGCCATCCGCGACGAAGGTATCGAGAAGTTTATTGAAGCCTTGTGGCGCGAAGAGATCGCAACATCTCTGGACGCGCCACCAGACGCGGACCTGGACGATTATGCCGCGCAGCTGAAATCGCGCTATCAAAACGCGGAAATCCGCCATCTGCTGGAACAAATCTCCATGGACGGCAGCCAGAAATTGCCGCAGCGCATTTTGGCGCCGCTGTTCGAGAACCTAGCGGCAGGAAAGCCGTACCAAAGGTTGCTGGTGGTTTTGGCCGCTTGGTTCAGGTTTATCGAAATCTGGTCAAAGAATGGACAATCCGGACTTAACGATCCCATTGAGAAGCAACTATTGCAGGCCGTCAGCAACGCGTCAAACGATGCCGATCTGGTAGAGCGCTTGCTCCAATCAGCACCGGTTTTTGGCGACCTGCCGACCCATCGGATCGCCGACGAATTGGTCGCCATTCTGGGCCAACTCGGCGATTTTCACGACACCGCCCGACTTGAAGGAATACGGCTATGAAAGAAACTTGGCGTTGGTATGGCCCCCTGGACCAGATTCAGCTCTCTGAAATTCGTCAAACGGGCGCGGCAGGCATTGTCACAGCTTTGCATGAGATCCCCTATGGCGAGGTTTGGCAACGCGATACGATCGCCGAAAGACGCAGTGAGATTAAGGCCGCTGGATTTGAATGGGATGTGGTAGAAAGCTTGCCACTGCACGAAGATATCAAACGGGGCACCGGAGATCTTGCATCGCTTTTTGCCAACTACCGGCAGTCCATGGCGAACCTGGCCGCAGAGGGTGTCCATACCATTTGCTACAACTTCATGCCGCTGCTGGACTGGACGCGCACTGAGTTGAATTCACCGGTCGCAAATGGCGGCACCTGCCTGCGCTTTTCGGCGTTTCGGATGGCCGCCTTTGAAATCGGCATGTTGGGTCGCGCGGAAGCAGAAAACGATTACCCCACCGAAGTGATCGCAAAGGCGCGCGAATGGTTCTCTGCTTCGAGTGATAAAGATCAGAAAGAGCTGCTGAACTCGATTATGTCGGGCATGCCGGGCGCCTATGACCGGTATGATATCGAAGGATTGCAGCGCGCGCTGGATACCTATCGAGGCATGGATGCAGCGGATATTCGGGCAAATTACCAACGCTTTTTGAACGAGGTCATTTCAACCGCGCAGGATTTGGGGATGCGCATGTGCGTACATCCTGATGACCCGCCGCGCGACATTCTCGGTCTTCCGCGTATTGTTTCGGATGCCGACGATATCGCGTGGATTATGGGCGTCAATGACGCACCTGCTAACGGTCTGACGCTCTGTTCCGGGTCGCTGGGCGCCAACCCTGCAAACGATGTTGTCGAGATTGCACGCACGTATTCCGACCGGATCCACTTTGCCCATATCAGAAACGTCCGCAAGGACCCGGATGGTTCGTTCGAAGAAGCGGAACACCTGAGCGGGGACACGGATATTCCAGCCTTGTGCCGCATCCTGTTAGGGGAGGAAAAGGCGCGGAAGTCTGCAGGGCACCCGGATTGGAAAATCCCGTTCCGTCCCGACCATGGTCACGAGCTACTGTCAGATCCTGAAAAGAAGACCTTTCCCGGTTATCCTCTGATCGGAAGACTTCGGGGGCTGGCGGAAATTCGTGGCGTATTGCACGCCTTGAGCGCCTGAGTGGCAGCAAAAAAATGAAAACCGGAATCTAAGATGGTAAGCCGTCATTCGTTACGGTTCAGAATGCCGTGGGTTTGGGCCCAAACCGGCCTGATTCCGATGCGGCAAAGCTGTTGTGGCAGTTTGAACGAGACCGGTCATTTGCCAATGTCGCTAAAACCATGAATTTGCAGTGACTCGGTCGGAGCGCTGCCGTTGCGTGTCAATGAGCCGATGTTCAGGAGGTAGGCGGCGAAATCTGACTGCAAGTCCATAGTGACAGATGCTTCAACTTGCACCGAGGGCCACTATGAATCCGGCATGATGTCGCTTGCAAATCAGAACACAATCTTTAGCGCAAACTCAAACGATTAGGCTTGTGGATTGTGAGACTGCCCCCTAATTCGAGCCATTCAGGGAGCTGTGTTAACCTTTGAACCTGTGCCGAGCGCCACAGGAGAACCTACACACACTGGTCACACATGAGGGATCGCGATAATTTGCGATTGTCAAATGATTAAGCCTCACTGCTGCCAGGTTGTGGCATAATACTTAAAGATTACAGCATGCAGTTCGGTTTGTAGCCGGACTGTCTTGTCCCGAACGTCGGACATGGCCGATTGCAGCGCCTGGAGGTCTGGCTGGTCTGCGCTGAGCAAAGACTGAAGGTTGCTTCGCGACTGTTGCAGCGCGACCTGCGCTGCGGCAATTCGGCTATCAGCTTGAGAAACCGCTGATCTCAATTCGTCTCGAAGCTCATCCGGCAACGTCGACAGAACGGCGGTTGGCGTCGATCCATCCGAGGAGCGCAGCCAGACCCGAACGGCCACACCCGCAAAGATCGCGTTCAAAAGGATCGAAAGTGCGGCTATTCCAGCGAGCAGAAGCTTTGACTTGTTCATCTAAACTACCTCCAAAAACTTTGCTGTAGGACCTGACCAGAGGTGTTGAGTGCGGCAGGATCGCCAAATGCAAAGGCGATCACCTCAGCTTCGTTGCTGGCGGCGGGGTCAATGGGCAGAAACAGTCCGATTGAGAAAGCCGTAAGAAGGCAAGCCGTAACAGCCGTGGCCGGCCATCGCATTGGGAAGGATCCTAGCAACTGCGCAATTCCCGTCATGAAAGCAGGCCTGAAATCAGGTTGGGCTAGACCCGCGCGGACGTGCCGCATCAAGCGCTCTTCATCAACTTCGCATTTTAGAGCTTCTGAAAGAAGTTGATCGAACTCCACATCTGTTTTCTGTCTTTCGTTCTTCATTTCTCGACTCCCTAGGTTCGTACGTCACTGTTTCGATTGAACTTCTGTCTTAGTGTCCGCCTGGCTCTGCGGATGAGTTGTTCGACTGCGCCATCGCTTGTTGCCATTGTGTCCGCGATCTCTCGCGTCGACATATCCGAAACAGTCTGCAGCAAGAGCGCCAAGCGCTGACGATCCGGCAATAGATCCAGTTCGTTTATGACGGCCCGCAACTCGGCCCGGTCTGCAGCTATCTGGGACGGCTCAGCATCCGTCGATGGGATATCAGCGGCAGATGAGTCAAGCCCGACGAATTGCCTCAGGCGGCGCTTTCGGATCGTGTCAATGCAACGATTTCGCGCAATACTGTAAAGCCAAGTTTTAACAGATGCCTTGGCGGGATCAAAGGATCCGGCTTTCCGCCAAACTTCAATGAATACAGTTTGCGCGACGTCTTCACCATCTGATTTGCTTGACAGAAACCGAGTGGCGAACACAGTGAGGGGGCGCATAAACCTTGACATTAATTCCGTGAATGCAGCCTGATCGCCTTTGGCGATCAGGCCCATGAGCATGGTGTCATCCGTGAGTGGTGGGGTATTGGGGTTCGACACTGTGCTCAACTAGCGTTGACTACCAACGACGCCAACGGCGTGGAGACACCACCGTGTTGCCCGCAGAACCGGTGACTGAAGTCACGGCTCCGCCACGGTACCGGCCAGCAAGCGTGTTTCGCTCAACGGAAAATTCCTGACCGTTTTGGATCTGGACATTGGCTGAGCTACTGCATCCCGCTCGCCACCGATAGCTAGCGCAGGACATGGAGCGATCAACCGTCGCGCCGTTCAGAAGCTCGCGCGAAACGGTTCCAGAGCCGCTATCGTTATAGCTCCGTTCAACTGTCATACGCGGACCTGTCCGGGTCCATGTATCGGCGGTGGCGACCTCTGCGGTAAAGCCGACGACAAGCAGTGAGGTCAGAAGAAGGCGATGTGTCATGGTTTTCCTTTCGAAAGCCTAGGGTCAATCTACGTATTACGGCCGCAGGGCGGAAAGACGTTGCCGCGCGTTTTGCGCTTCGTCTTCGGAAATTCCGCCGTCGCCATCCGCGTCAATCAGGGCGAAGAAATCAGGCAGACCACCAAATTCCTCACGAGTAATTGCTCCATCAGCGTCGGAATCGAGCCGCTCTGCTGTGAGCGCAAGACGCGACTGTCGCAATTCAGCGCGCTTCAGGATCAAGTCTTGGCGCGCGATCACCTCATCTGTTGAGATCACTCCGTCCGAGTTGCGGTCGAGCCGGGTAAACCGCAAATCGCGAAGGCGATTAACTTCTTCGCGGCTGACCACACCATCGCCATTTTCGTCAATTCGCTCGAAAGCTGGCAAGTCGTCACCAACCATGGCCATCTGAGCATAGGCCGGCGCTGCCAGAGCTATGCACAGTCCAATTAGGGTTAACTTCTTCATTTGTCTCTCTCCTTTCAATGAGGTGTTGATACAGACCAATACGCGGCGAAGGGAGAAACCTGACGGGAAAGCACAATTTTTTTGCAGGGTCACGTCAGGACGTGTTCGTACAGGCGTAATGACTCATAGCTATTCCGGCTGCACAACCGAATTTCTTTGGAGAAAATGAACGATGAAAAAGCACCTGATCTTGCCGACCGTCTTTGCGGCCTCTCTTGCACTCGCGTCTCTTGCAAGTGCTCAAAGTCCGCGTCAGGCCATGAAACAGCTTGATGTGAACAGCGACCGTATGCTCCAGTTCAGCGAAATTCAGAGTTTCCGCGCCTCGACCTTTGATCGCTTCGACATAAATGCAAGCGGCATTCTCGAGGCGAATGAGATTGCTTCCATGCAGCAGCAGGCCGTCGGACAACGGCGCGGCGGACCAGCCGATCTGGATCCCTACGCGTCAGATCAAAATCGAGATGGATTAATCTCGCGCGACGAATTCGTCAGCTATATTGCCCCTCGGCTACTAAGCGCCGATAGGAACGGTGACAGAGCATTGTCGCGATCCGAACTTCGCGCATTGCGCTGACTTTAATGTCTCTTGTTCGAGGTCAGGCACGATCCATTTGAGCGGGCCTAAAGCGCGGACCAAGCACTGTCTAGCAATAGATTGTTTGACAGAACTTGGTTTTGCACCTGTGAAAAGTTGGGTCCTGTTTCTGATTTTATCAGGGCATTTTGTGTTCTAGTATGCCATTGGCCGGCAGATAACAGTCGACGTTCGCAAAGCGGTAGAGCGGACCTTCGTTATTGCTGGCCGATCGGCAGCATTGTCCCGCGACTCGTAAATTCGGCGCTTGAACCATGCTGCAGAACGCTCGAATGACCGTTTTTTCCGCCGCAAGGCGGCACGGATTGTTTTGCCCTTGCCGCAGTTTTCCGCTGCGAGCGCACGCAGCAAGAAAGTCGAATTCACAGGTTGGGCTCTTCGCAGCCGTTAGATCGACCGCAGCATCCGGGCGCTCAATGCAATCTTGCGTCGTCGCACCCGGCCCTAAGCTGCCTTCCGACTACGGTAGCTGTCGCTGCGGTGCGACCCGTCAAAGGAGACATTCATGAGAGCAATGACTTCCGCGTAGGGGTTAGGTCGGCCCCAACGGTTGAATTGGCGCCATCCAACGACCACATGTTGTGGGTGCTCGTTGGTGCTGGACGATATAGGGGAAGGCCGATGATTGAATACGCTCAGTACTTGTTGCTGACAAATCCGCTGGAGTTCTACACAGCCATCGTCGCGACGCTTGGTGTCGCATTCTGGATGCTCGATCGGAGATCAATGAAGGCGGCACTCAAAGCAACAAAAAGGGGCCGAGATCAACGCATTGCGATTGGAAAGACAAAAGACTGAAGCAAGCGTTGAACAGAGCTTCGCCACGTTTCAACTAAGGTGCCAAGCCTCTCGAGACGCCTGGCGCGACCACGAATGGCGAAATGGGCCAACACTTCGTTCACCCTTACGCTCCTCCGAAGAGCAAAAAGAGATACAGCAGCTTGAGCTGGCCGCGAGGGCATATCTGGAGCAGTTCAAAGCATCGGCACCAGACCCCGGTAGCTGCGATATCGAGAAACTGGCAGCTTACTTCTCGGAAGCCAATCGCACATCGTTGGAGTTCGCTAGGCTTGCTTCACAACTGCCTGAACCTAAAAACCGTTTTCACTGACCCGCTAGGAACCGACAACCAAGTACCAATGAGTATGCTGCGTGCGTAGCCTCAAGGTCGACCTTTGCGGAAAACGAAAATGCATATGTGTCAACTCCATGCGAGGGTATTGTGTCTAAAGACGATGATGATCTGTTAAAACTGATCTCTGATTTTATAAAGGGAAAAGCAGGCCCGCCTGATGCAACAATCGCGAGCTTAAATCTTGGCGAGAATGTCAATCTGCAGGATTTCGCACCTTCTCCCCTCAGCAAAACATTTGGGGATTTCTCAAAAGAATACAAAACAGTCTGTAGGGCACTGAAAAAATACGGTCGTGTGAATTGTTTGCGCATTATTGGCGCTATGATGACTATCCCTGAATTGCAGGCTAACCACTATCGTTTGGAAGTCCTGATCCACTTAGTGTTCCTTCATGCAGAAGGAAAATCTCGGCCTACGCCAGCTAATATAACAGCTTGGTTTAACGCACTCGACAAGGGGACGTGCGGAAGGCAAGAAGACGCGACCGAAGATGTATTTGTTGCCCCTGTCACATTTGAAGGGCGGCAATATAGACTTTTTGAGGGAAGTGCTGAAGGCAATCGCTTCCACACTCAAATGTTCTTGACGATCTTACAGGACATGCCGAATGGCGGACGTTACACCATGATGAAAAATGGTGTTCGCTCGATCCTCGTACTATCCGAGCTGATTGCAGAGCGATTTGGTGTCCCGCCTTACTATGTAGGGGCCACAACACCAAAATCGGGGATCGGCAAACCCTCACCAGAGACGTGGCGAGAGTTACGCGAAAGGGTCGTCTTCTCGCAGAGTGAGCTTGAAGACCATACGATTGATCTGTCAACGCTTGAGCCCTTCTTTATTCAGAAAGATCACTCGAAAGGTCTCCTAGACCATAAGCCTGGTCATAGCCCTTTGGATTGGCATCCTCTCATCCTGCATAAGGATGAACTGGTCGTCTTCCATCCGACGATGATCGGCACGGCGATCCGTCATATGATGATAACGCTATGTCAAAGGATGGGCATGGAAAGAGAGCTGCACGAAGCGCTTGCCAATGCGTACGTGCAACTTTTTGCCAATAAAGGCTTACTCAAGAAAAATCCGCCGCCACTTCAGATGCAGTATTGTGGCCCGTTCCATGCCGCACAACTCGTGCAGGAGCTGGATAAAGGGCGATACCTACACCTCTTGTTCTTTGTTGATGGCTTTGAGGGCTTCGCAGAAGAAACATTTATCGGCACGAACTCAGTAGACCCGATTTCGGATTATGTGGGGAAATCAATCGAAGAAGCGCATAAAAAATGCGTTGAGGCGTCGGACTTCCGCGAGGGCCTGACACTTGTTATTCCATGCGGCTGGGGTCGGTATGTCGGATTTAGACCACCTGAACTCCCTCAAAGTTGGCGCATTGATTTGATGCCCCCTCATGATGCGCTTGCTTTTCATGACATGCCTAAATTCAAGACTACTGACTTATTCAAGATATTGGATGCTCAAGACGCCGTGTCAGAACAGAATATCGTCCTGATCAATGCAAACGGCATTTTTAATTTGTGGGCGTGGATGATGAATAACGATGGACACATCGTCCAACATGAGAAGTTGGAGCATGATTTTGTTACTGCGGACCATCCCGGCATGATGCATATTCCAACAAATAGTTTGTTGGATGCTCGCATTGAATCCTATCTCGCGTCTGACATTCGGACCTTGGAGCGTCCAGATGGTACATTTGCAGAAGCGCAACGCGCACATGCAACGCCAAGATACGGTACGCGATCTCTATCGCCATTTTACGTTGATGTTACTGGCTACCGCGACGGTGAATATCGAAATGTCTATCTTGGTGAAAAGGGGCAATACTGGATAAGCGTGAGCAGCAAGGATGGCTTGGACCGACATAGCGCCTACCAGCTTCTTTCTCTGACTATGCACTGGGCCGAGAAAATTTTTCGCATGATTGATGCACAAGATGAGACCCCGCAGGGTGTTCAGATGTCTCACCATGTTGCCTTTGGTGACGATGAGATCGCGATTGATGGGACTGCAACAAGACCAACCGATGAAGAAATTACTTCCCTGATCGAGCGACGCTCTGGCACTCAGTCCGAGAGTGTGGACGTTGTCATCGATGTCAAGGAGGGCTTCATGTCAGCAGGTCGTCGTGCGGACAATTTCGGAGAGCGACAACTTGTTGGGGCGCTGATCAGCGCATGTGCTGAGGCGCAAGGGTGCGAGCTAGACCGAGATGAACTTGAAACGCTGATTTGGTCGGTAGTGAAGTCAGAGAAAGCGCGGCACTTGCACGCGTTCTCTGAGCCAGATTTGCGCGACTATGTTCGTGATCATTTGCCGTCACCTTTGGTCGTTGAACAGCTAGACGATGCCTTCACACGGATCGGACTAGGATGGTCGTGTCGCGACCGCTCGGACGGTCACAAAATTGAAGGCAAAGGCCCGTGTGCCGCTTATCTCACTCAGTTGCTCGATGTGCTTGCTGCGCGGTTCAAGAAACAGGTGGCAACCTTTGATCGCGAAGCTTTACTTGAGCGCTCGTTGCTCAATCACGAGTCTTGTTCGCACGAAAGTGACGTATGGAAGCGCACCTTTGGTGCGGTTGAGGCACTGAGCGATACGGACGATTTTGCAGTTCAAGATGCCTCCGAAGAAATCGGACGCCTATTTGCTGGAAGCATGGCATCGAGGATCATTGCTGAGGCTGCCATATGCGAAGCACCATTAGACAAAGGCTTCGAACCTGGTGATATGGACATCAATAGACTCCTTGCTGATGCCTCACAGATGCATCACCTGGGCGGGTACCGCGCAGCTATTCTTGCGGGCATTATGCCGCCAGAGATCGTGATCTCACCTGCTGGTGAAGTCATGATGGATCACGGGTTCAGCGACGCTGTGATAAGACCGTTTGGTCAGCATTTTACCGCACACTCCCTCGCAGGAGAGAAGAAAAAATACGCCTCTCGCTACGAGTCCAAGGAAGCAAGCCAAACACCGCACGATCTTTCCGAGAAAGAACAGAAAGATAAGGATGCCTTTGAGACGGCTTGGCTTGATGAGTTCGGCTTCAGCGCCGAAGATTTTCTCAGATTTATCGGCGGTTTTTGGATGATCTTGCAGACCGATGGCAAGCCGATCATCAAAGAGCCACGCTCAGCTCTTGTTAAACGGATCGGGAAGGACATCGAACTTGACTATGAAATAGTCGGTAAGTGTCTCAATAGCTTTACGCTTCAACCGCGCCCATCATGGACTGACGTGCCAGATGGTTATCCTGACCACGCGTGGCATCCGTGGCGATTTCAAAGACAACTGTCATTGGTGACGAAACCCATTGTTCAGTTGAACGATGAAGAAGACCCAACGCTGATGATCGCTCCCGCCATGTGCGTTCTGCACTTGGAACGGTTCTATGCGAATACGCTTGAAGGCGTATTCTCGCATGACATGTTCAGAACGAACGGGAAACTTTTTAAGTTGATGGACGCGATCAATGGCGAGGTGGGCGAAGAGTTCAATAGCATTGTAGCGAAGAAGTTTGTTGAGATCGGCTGGGAAGCCAAGTCAAATCAATCGGATGGTCAGATTTTCAACAGGCAGAAATCGCCGACGTTTGGTGATGTGGATGTGCTGGCATGGAACAAAGCTGGTAAGCGTCTTCTCATCATCGAATGCAAAGATTTGTCTTTTGACAAAACAATCGGCGAAGTCGCAAATCGGTTATCGAAGTACCAAGGCATTATCAAGCACAACGGCAAGCCAGACGACCTCAAGAAGCACTTGAACAGATGTGAAGAGATTGAGGCGAACCTCGATAAGGTGGGCAACTACGTTGGCATGGAGATTGCAACAGTGGAGCGTGTCTTATTGCTCAGCCAGCCAACTCCTTTGATTTTTGCGGAATTGGCTGACAAGCACTCCGTCGAAGTCGTCACATTTACGGATATTGAAACGCGCTTCGAAGAGCGTTCAAAGGGTGAGTGATCCGACATAGTTTCCTGAATAGGGTCCGCCAGTTAATCGTTTGCCGCTCAATGTCTGCTCCCAACGTTTAAGTCCTAACCGTTGGCACCTGCAGCGAACTTCCGCTTCCCGCCCTTGTATCAAAGCCTGACAATGTCGTCAGCCCAGCGCCATCACATTCGTCCGTCTCTGTCAGACTTGCGAACGGCCTCGGAAGAAATCCGAGGCCGTTTTCCCATGTAATCTGCCAAAATGATCTATTGAGACGTTTAGGTCATGTCGCGTGATACACCACATCCCCATGTGAAATCCGTCGTCAAATCAGCCGCATTTGGAGTGGCCGCAGCTCATGCAGGTCATGCAGCCTTCGACCATTTGCAGATCGAACTGACCGCAGCTGGGGCAGGCTTTGCCACGGGGGGCTTCGCCAACGGCCATAACCTCGGCCTGCGGATCGGATTTCAGCCCCATGCCTTCACCTTCAATGAAGTTGATGCGGATCAGGTGTTCCTCGATCACACCACCAATCGCGGCCAGGATCGAGGGGATGTATTTGCCCTGCATCCAAGCGCCGCCACGGGGGTCAAAGACCGCCTTCAGCTCTTCCACCACAAAGCTCACATCGCCGCCGCGCCGGAACACAGCCGAGATCATGCGGGTCAGTGCCAGCGTCCAGGCGTAGTGCTCCATGTTCTTGGAGTTGATGAAGACCTCAAACGGACGCCGATGACCGCCGATGATCACATCGTTGATGGTCAGGTAGATCGCATGTTCCGAATCCGGCCACTTGAGCTTGTAGGTGTGGCCTTCCAGCGCTTCAGGACGATCCAGCGGCTCCGCCATGTAGATCACATCTGCGCCGGCATCGACCTCAGGCGTTTTCTCTTCACTTTCGCTGACCGACAGGACCGAACCGGTGATGTCATTGGGGCGATAGGTGGTGCAGCCCTTACAGCCGGTTTCATAGGCCTCCATATAGACCTCTTTGAACGCTTCAAAGCTGATGTCTTCGGGGCAGTTGATGGTCTTGGAGATGGAGCTGTCGACCCATTTCTGCGCCGCCGCCTGCATCTTGACGTGGGCCAGCGGAGCCAACGTCTGGGCGTTGGTGAAATGGCTGGGCAGTTCGGCATTTTCACCAAACTTGTCGCGGTACATTTTCACCGCGTAGTCCACCACTTCCTCTTCGGTACGTGAGCCGTCTTTCTGCAGCACCTTGCGGGTGTAGCTGTAGGCAAAGACCGGCTCGATCCCCGAAGACACGTTGCCGGCATAGAGAGAGATGGTGCCGGTGGGTGCGATGGAGGTCAGCAGCGCATTGCGAATGCCGTGTTCGGCAATGGCGTCACGTACATCGTCATCCATCATCTGCATGGTGCCGGAGGCCAGATACTTGTCCTTGTCGAACAGTGGGAAGGCGCCCTTTTCCTTGGCCAGTTCTACCGACGCCAGATAGGAGGAACGCGCGATTTGGCGCAGCCATTCTTCACATTGCGCGGCGGCCTCATCGGTGCCGTATTCCAGACCGACCATCAGCAGCGCATCGGCCAGACCAGTGACACCCAGACCAATGCGACGCTTGTTCTGCGCTTCCTGCGCCTGTTCGTGCAGCGGGAACTGGGACACATCCACCACGTTGTCCATCATACGCACCGCAGTTGCCACCAGCGCGTTCATCTCTTCCAGATCAAGCGCTGCACCCTTTTCAAACGGGTTCGCAACCAGACGCGCCAAGTTGATGGAGCCGAGGAGACAAGCGCCATAAGGCGGCAGCGGCTGTTCACCACAAGGGTTGGTGGCCGCGATGGTTTCCACGTAGCTGAGGTTGTTGGCCTTGTTGATCCGGTCGATGAAGATCACGCCGGGTTCAGCAAAATCATAGGTCGACTGCA